>NZ_JAVJQE010000014.1:0-23039 GCF_040218065.1 Marivibrio sp.
AACCGAATACTCCGCCGTTACGGGCTGCTGCGGAATGATTGAGCCGACGGCCCGGCAGCCGTTCGCCCCTGGCTCTCCCGGCTCTGGCTCTCCCGGCCCTGGCTCCGCCCCCGCATCTCTCCTTCCTCGGCGGACCGCCCCCTGAGCGGTCCCTCGGCGTGGCGCTACGGGTCTGGAGAGGACCATGTCCCGCCGGAGGCATGCTCATCCAAGTGCGGCGCGACCGAGAGACCGGCAGCATACGTCTTCAAATAGGGGCGCCCGTCTGTATGTCCCAAGACACGGAATGTCTCGCCCCGCGAACGCGAGGGCCTGTGGCGTCATCGCCCTGAAAATTTTACGCACAGAGCGCAGAGCGGCCCGGAGCGGGGCGGCCGAGGTTCCCGCTTTCGCGGGGACTCCTGGGTGTTTGACGGCCGCGCCGGCTCAATCCGCTCTCGGCTCGGTGATCGAGGGCGCGTCGCCGCACAGCGGACACTCGGGGTCGCGGTTCGTCTTGATCGTCCGGAAGGTCTGATCGAGCGCGTCGTAAAGCAGCAGCCGGCCCGCCATACCGGTCCCCAGATCGAGGATTTCCTTCAAAACCTCCACCGCCTGCAGCGTGCCCATTACGCCGGCGACGGCCCCGAAGATGCCGACCGTGTCGCAGCGCGGCACCAGGTTCGGATCCGGCGGCGTCGGAAACAGGCAGCGATAGCAGGGACCGTTCGGCTTGCCGTCGCCGAGCGGCTGGTAGGCCTTGTAGGTCGAGAGCTGGCCTTCGAAGCGCACCAGAGCGGCGCTGACCAACGGCTTCTTGGAAAGGTAACAGGCGTCGTTCGTCAGGTAGCGCGCGGCGAAATTGTCGGAGCCGTCGACCACCAGATCGTACTGCGCCAGCAGATCCATCGCATTCTCGGCCGTGAAGCGGGCGCGGTGCTGCACCACCTCGATCTCGGGGTTCAGCTCCTCGATCCGCTCGGCGGCGCTGGCGACCTTCGCCTCTCCGACGTCGTCGGTGGTGTGGATGATCTGGCGCTGCAGATTGGTAATGTCGACGGTGTCGTGATCGACGATCCCCAGCGCGCCCACGCCGGCCGCCGCCAGATACATCAGCGCCGGCGACCCCAAGCCGCCCGCGCCGACCACCAGCACCTTGGCGTCCAAGAGCTTGAGCTGCCCCTCCTCGCCGACTTCCTCGAGGATGACGTGGCGGGCGTAGCGCTCCAACTGATCGTCGTCGAGCTCCCGGGTCGCCATCGGCCCTCAGACTCCTTCGAACAACGGGGTGGAGAGATAGCGCTCGGCGAAGCTCGCCAGGATGACGACGATGCGTTTGCCCTTCATCTCGGGCCGCTCGGCCACCTCCAGCGCCGCGGCCAGCGCCGCGCCGGAGCTGATGCCGCAGGCGAGGCCCTCCAGCGCCGCGGCCTTGCGCGCGGTCGAGAAGGCGGTCTCGTTGGCGATGCGCAAGACCTCGTCGATCACTTCGACGTTCAGGGTCTCGGGCTTGAAGCCGGCGCCGATCCCCTGGATCTTGTGCGGCCCGGGCGAGCCGCCGGAGAGCACGGGGCTGTCCTCCGGCTCGACCGCGATCACCTTGAAGTCGGGATTGCGCGCCTTGATCACCTCGCCCACGCCGGTCACCGTGCCGCCGGTGCCCACGCCCGCGACCATCGCGTCGACCCGGCCGTCGGTGTCGGCCCAGATCTCCTCCGCCGTGGTGGTGCGGTGGATTTCCGGGTTGGCGGGATTGACGAACTGCTGCGGCATGACCGCGCCGTCGATCTCCTCAAGCAGTTCTTCGGCGCGCGCGATGGCGCCTTTCATGCCCTTTTCCGCCGGGGTCAACTCAAGTTCCGCGCCCATTAGCTTCAGCATCTTGCGCCGTTCGACGGACATGCTCTCCGGCATGGTCAGGATCAGGCGATAGCCCTTGGCCGCCGCGACGAAGGCGAGCGCGATGCCGGTGTTGCCCGACGTCGGCTCGACAAGGGTCGTCTTGGCGGGATCGGCGAGCCCTTTCGCCTCCAGCTCGTCGATCATGGCGAGGCCGATGCGATCCTTGACGCTGGCCAGCGGATTGAAGAATTCGAGCTTGGCGAGGATCTCCGCCTCGACGCCGGCGTCCTTCGCCAGTCGGTCGAGCCGCACCAGCGGCGTGCCGCCGATCGTCTCGAGGATGTCGTCGTAGATCCGCCCGCGCGGGGCGGCGGTCTTGCGTCCGCTCATCGGGTGTCGTCCTTCCTCTCGCCTCACGACCGTCTCGCCCGACTGTACCCGTTGCGGGCGGCGCGACAAGACGGGCCCTCAGAGGGGCGTCGCGCCGCCATAGACCCACCAGAGCAGGAATCCGCCCAAGGCGAGCCTGTAGAGGACGAACGGCCCGAATCCCGAACGCTTCAGCCACGCCATCATCAACATGATGGCGAGGAAGGCGCTGATGAAGCTCAATCCGGCTGCGATCGCCATGTCGAGACCGAGCCGCAGGTCGCCCGTCTGATAGACGTCCCAGCCGGCCAGCGCGCCCGCGCCCAGGATCGTCGGGATCGACAGCAGCATGGAGAAGCGCGCGGCCTCCGAGCGCTCCATCCCCATCGCCCGGCCGGCGGTCATGGTGACGCCGGCGCGGCTCGCCCCCGGAATCAGGGCGAACACCTGCACGCACCCGATCGCCAGCGCCGACGCCCAGCCGATGTGCTCCATCCGGCGAATCGTCATGCCCACCCGGTCGGCGATCCACAGCAGCAGGCCGAAGCCGATGGTCGCCCAAGCGATCAGCTCCACGTCGCGCAGCGCCTGGGAGATGTAATCCTTGGCGAAGAAGCCGACGGCGAGGATCGGTGCGGTGGCGACGGCGATGTTGAGGACGAGCTGCGCGGGCGGGCCGCCGCGCCCGGTGGCGATGCGCCCGACGCCGACGGCCATGCGGCCCACGTCGCGCCAGAAATACAGCATCACCGCGAACAGGCTGCCGACATGAACGGCGACGTCGATCGCCAACCCCTGATCCGGCCAGCCGAGCAGCTTGCCCGTCACCACCAGATGGCCGGAGGAACTGATCGGGAGAAACTCCGTCAGGCCCTGAACGATCGCCAGGATCAAGATATGGTGTAACGCCACCAGGGACCCCCACAGCATAACGCGGTAAGGCCTTATATCACTCGCCGCGCCGCATCGCATCCCCTGCGCCTGCCGGAATATGGTCCCGAAACAAGACCATTTTTGTCAGAAGTCTTTTCGCGGCCCGATAGGGTTGGCCGGTTCGGTCGTTCGCAGGTGCAAAATAAGTAAACAAAATTGACCTATATTGCGATTTTCACTGGCTTCCGGGCTGGGCGGGCTATATAACCACCGGGTGAATGTCGGGCGTCGACGTCGCTGGGGGGATAAACCGCCGGCGATGCGGCGCCCGCTTCGCGCCGGGCCAGGCGGTGCGGCGCGAGCCTGATGACAGCGAGCAGCGAGAGGTCGGGCCGGCGGGTCCGGATTGAGCGATGGCGTCCAAACAGATGTTGCGATTCGTCTCCACCGCCCGGCACATGCCGGAGAAGCGCGACGTGTCGATCCGTCGGCGCGACTTCGACGAAATCTACGCCGGCTGGGCCGAACAGAAGGCGGAAGAGCAGGCCTCGCGCTGCAGCCAATGCGGCGTGCCCTTCTGTCAGGTGCACTGCCCGCTTCACAACAATATCCCCGACTGGCTGATGCTGACCGCCGAGGGGCGCCTGCGCGAGGCTTACGAGGTGTCCAGCGCGACCAACACCTTCCCGGAAGTATGCGGGCGCATCTGCCCGCAGGACCGTCTGTGCGAGGGCAACTGCGTGATTGAGCAGTCGGGCCACGGCACGGTCACGATCGGCGCGGTCGAGACCTACATCACCGACACCGCCTGGGAAGAGGGCTGGGTCGAGCCCGTCGTCCCGGCGCGCGAGCGCGAGGAGAGCGTCGGGATCGTCGGAGCCGGCCCCGGCGGACTGGCGGCGGCGGAACGGCTGCGGCGGCGCGGCTATCAGGTCACCGTCTACGATCGCTACGATCGCGTCGGCGGTCTGATGATCTACGGCATCCCGAACTTCAAGCTCGACAAGGAGATCGTCACCCGGCGCACCAAATGGCTGGAGGACAGCAAGGTCTCCTTCGAGCTGGGGGTCGAGATCGGCCGCGACCTGACCTTCGCTGATCTGCGCGCGAAGCACGACGCCGTGCTGATCGCGACCGGCGTCTATAAGGCCCGCGCGATGCAGGCGCCGGGCGTCGGCCTCAAGAACATCTTCCCGGCGATGCAATTCCTCACCGCCTCCAACCGGAAGGGGTTGGGCGACGAGGTGCCGGCGTTCGAGGACGGCACGCTTGACGCCGACGGCAAGAAGATCGTCGTTGTCGGCGGCGGCGACACCGCGATGGACTGCGTGCGCACGGCCGTGCGCCAGGGCGCGGAAAGCGTCACCTGCCTTTATCGCCGCGACCGGGCGAACATGCCCGGCTCCCAGCGCGAGGTGCAGAACGCCGAGGAGGAGGGCGTCGTCTTTCGCTGGCTCTCCCAGCCCGAAGCCTTCCACGGCGACGACGTCGTCACCGGCGTCCAGGTGCAGAAGATGCGCCTCGGCCCGGCCGATGCGACCGGCCGCCGCGCGCCCAAGCCGGTCGAGGGCGAGAGCGAGCTGCTGGAGGCCGACATGGTCATCATGGCGCTCGGCTTCGATCCGGAGGAACTGCCGACGCTGTGGGGCGAGCCGGAACTGCCGGTGACCCGCTGGGGCACCGTTCGCATCGACCATACGACCAAGATGACCGCGATGGACGGCGTCTTCGCCGCCGGCGACATCGTGCGCGGCGCGAGCCTGGTGGTCTGGGCGATCCGCGACGGGCGCGACTGCGCGGACGCGATCCACAAGTACCTCACCGGGCTCGAGAAGACCGCGCCCCCTGAGATGACACCGACCCAGAAGGCCGACGCCCCCGCGGCGGCGGAATGAGGATGAGTGAGATGACCGACAAGACCGTGGACTATTCGAGCTGGGTCGAGGCCTACAAGCAGGACGCCGCCCATCTGGCGGACGCCGGGATGTACCGGCCGGAAAGCGAGACGGCCGCTTGCGGCGTGGGCATGGTGGCTTCGATCGACGGCACGCCGCGGCGCGACGTGGTGCTGCGCGCGATCGACGCGCTGAAGGCGCTGTGGCATCGCGGCGCGGTCGACGCCGACGGCAAGACCGGCGACGGCGCGGGCATCCACGTCCAGATCCCGCAGGATTTCTTCAAGGAGCATGTCCGCCGCACCGGCCATGAGCTCGGCCGCGGCCGCCTGGCTGTCGGCATGGTGTTCCTGCCGCGCACCGACCTCGGCAAGCAGGAGCGCGTGCGCCAGATCGTCGAGAGCGAGACCCTGCGCCTCGGCCACCGGATTTACGGCTGGCGTCAGGTGCCGGTCGACATCTCCGTGATCGGCGAGAAGGCCAACGCGACCCGACCCGAGATCGAGCAGATCATGGTCGAGAACGCGCGCGACGTCGACGACAGCCAGTTCGAGGTCGATCTCTTCATCATCCGGCGGCGGATCGAAAAGGCGTTCCTCGCCGAGGGCGTGGGCGAGGCGTACATCTGCTCGCTGTCCTGCCGCTCCGTCATCTACAAGGGGCTCTTCCTGGCCGAGCAGCTGACCGCCTTCTATCCCGACCTGTTGGACGAACGGTTCACGTCGAATTTCGCGATCTACCATCAGCGCTATTCGACCAACACCTTCCCCAGCTGGCAGCTGGCGCAGCCTTTCCGGGTTCTGGCGCACAACGGCGAAATCAACACGCTGACCGGCAACGTCAACTGGATGAAGAGCCACGAGACGCAGTTGGACGACCCCGTCTTCGGCGAGCATGTCGAGGACATCAAGCCGGTCATCCAGCCGTCGAGCTCCGACAGCTCCGCCCTTGACGCCGCCTTCGAGGTGCTGGTGCGCACGCGCCGCCAGCTGCCCGAGGTGAAAAGCCTGCTGATTCCCGAGGCGTGGGAGCATTCGACCACCATGCCGGAGGCCCATCGCGCCTTCTATCAATACGCCAACGGCGTGATGGAGCCGTGGGACGGCCCGGCCGCGATCGCCGCCTATGGCGGGCGCTGGGTGCTGGCCGGGCTCGACCGCAACGGGCTGCGTCCGATGCGCTACGTGGTGACCGGCGACGGGCTGCTGATCGTCGGCTCCGAGGTCGGCATGGTGAAGACCGAGGAGACGACCACGGTCGAGAAGGGCCGCCTCGGCCCCGGTCAGATGATCGCGGTCGACCTCAAGAACGGCCAGCTCTATCACGACGCCGCGCTGAAGGACCACGTCGCCCAGCTCAATCCGTTCGGCGAGTGGGTGAAGAACGTGACCGAGCTCGGCCAGCTCGACGGCGCCGGCGCCGGCCAGCCCGGCGACCTCAGCCGCGACGGCCTGCGCCGGCGGATGCTGACGGTCGGCTGGTCGATGGAGGACGTCGAGCTGATCCTTCACCCGATGGTGGAGGACGCCAAGGAGGCGACCGGCTCGATGGGCGACGACACGCCGCTCGCCATCCTCTCGGACAAATATCGCGGAATGCATCACTATTTCCGCCAGAACTTCAGCCAGGTGACCAACCCGCCGATCGATCCCCTGCGCGAGCGCTACGTGATGTCGCTCACGACGCGTCTCGGCAATCTCGGCAACATCCTGGAGGAGGACGCGCGCCAGCTCGCCATCCTGCAGCTGCCCTCGCCGATCCTGCTGAACGGCGACTACGAGGCGGTGCGTCAGCATCTGGGCGGCGCGGCCGTGCAGATCGACTGCACCTTCGATCCGACCGGCGGCGAAACCGCGATGCGCAATCAGGTCTACGCCATCCAGCGCCAGGCCGAAGACGCGGTGCGCGGCGGGGCCCAGCATCTGTTCCTGACCGACGAGGCGGTTTCGCCCGAGCGGGCGCCGATCCCGATGATCCTGGCCGCCGGCGCGATTCACACCCATCTGGTCAAGAACGAGCTGCGCACCTTCACCAGCGTCAACGTCCACACCGCCGAGGCGCTCGACACCCACTCCTTCGCGGTGCTGATCGGCGTCGGCGTCACCTCGATCAATCCTTATCTGGCGCAGGACGCGATTCACGACCGCCACGCGCGCGGTCTGTTCGGCGATCTCGACCTCGAGACCGCGTTGCAGCGCTACAAGAAGGCGATCGAGGACGGGCTGCTGAAGATCATGTCCAAGATGGGCATCTCGATCGTCAGCTCCTATCGCGGCGGCTACAATTTCGAAGCCGTCGGCCTTTCCCGCTCCTTGGTGGCGGAATTCTTTCCCGGCCTGCCCAGTCGGATCTCCGGCGTCGGGCTGACCGGCCTGCAGCAGAACGTGACGGATCGCTGGCGCGTCGCCTTCGACGAGGACGTGCTGGCGCTGCCCGTCGGCGGCTTCTACCGCTATCGCCGCAACGGCGAGGCGCACGCCTGGGAAGGCAAGCTGATCCACACGCTGCAGCAGGCGGTGGGCTCGGACAGCTTTTCGATCTATAAGCGCTACGCCGAACAGGTCTACGCGCTGGCGCCGATAAATCTGCGCGATCTGTTGGATTTCACTTACGCCGACGAACCGACTTCCGTCGACGACGTCGAGAGCATCACCGAGATCCGCAAGCGTCTGGTCGCGCCCGGCATTTCGCTGGGCGCGCTGTCGCCGATCGCGCACGAGACGCTGTCGATCGCGATGAACCGCATCGGCGCTAAGTCGGACAGCGGCGAAGGCGGCGAGGATCCGGCGCGCTACAGCCCGCGTGAGAACGGCGACAACGCCTCGTCGGCGATCAAGCAGGTGGCCTCCGGGCGCTTCGGCGTGACGGCGGAGTATCTCAACAATTGCGAGGAGATCGAGATCAAGATGGCCCAGGGCGCCAAGCCCGGGGAGGGCGGCCAGCTGCCCGGCTTCAAGGTCTCGAAGATGATCGCGCGCCTGCGCCATTCGACCGAGGGCGTGACGCTGATCAGCCCGCCGCCGCATCACGACATCTACTCGATCGAGGATCTGGCCCAGCTGATCTACGATCTGAAGCAGATCAACCCGGAGGCGAAGGTCTGCGTGAAGCTGGTGGCCCGCGCCGGCATCGGCACGATCGCCGCCGGCGTCGCCAAGGCGCACGCCGACGTGATCCTGATCTCCGGCCATTCGGGCGGCACGGGCGCCTCGCCCCAGACCTCGATCAAGTACGCCGGCCTGCCGTGGGAGATGGGCCTGAGCGAGGCGCACCAGGTGCTCACCCTCAACGGTCTGCGCCACCGGGTGCGGCTGCGCGTCGACGGCGGGATCAAGACCGGCCGCGACGTGGCGGTCGCCGCCATGCTCGGCGCGGAGGAGTTCGGCGTCGGCACGGCGAGCCTGGTGGCGATGGGCTGCATCATGGTGCGCCAGTGCCATTCCAACACCTGCCCGGTGGGCGTGTGCACCCAGGATCAATCCTTGATCGACAAGTTCACCGGCTCGCCCGAGAAAGTGATGAACCTCTTCAGCTTCATCGCCGAAGAGGTGCGCGAAATCCTGGCCAAGCTGGGCAAGACCTCGATTCAGGAGATCGTCGGCCGGACCGATCTGCTGACCCAGATCAGCCGCGGGGCCTCGCATCTGGACGACCTCGACCTCAACCCGCTGCTCGCCCAGCCCGGCGCGCACGGCGGCGCGAGCCACTGTACGATCGAGGGCCGCAACGAGGTGCCGGACACGTTGGACGCCCTGATCCTGAAGGACGCGGCGCGGCTGTTCTCGGACCACAGCGCCAAGATGCAGCTGCAGTACAATATCCGGAACACCTACCGGGCGATCGGCACGCGCACCAGCTCGGCCATCGTGCGCAAGTTCGGCATGGACGGCCTTGCGCCCGGCCATCTGACGATCCGCATGCGCGGCTCCGCCGGCCAGTCGCTGGGCGCCTTCGCGGTGCAGGGGCTGAAGCTCGAGGTGCTCGGCGACGCCAACGATTATGTCGGCAAGGGGCTTTCGGGCGGCGCCGTCGTGATCCGGCCGATCGCGGCCAGCCCGCTCGCCTCGAACAAAAACGCGATCATCGGCAACACCTGCCTTTACGGCGCCACCGCCGGCACGCTCTACGCCGCCGGCCAGGCCGGCGACCGCTTCGCGGTGCGCAACTCCGGGGCGCACGCGGTGGTCGAAGGGTGCGGGGCCAACGGGTGCGAATACATGACCGGCGGCCGGATCTGCATCCTGGGGGAGGTCGGCGACAATTTCGCCGCCGGCATGACCGGCGGCCGCGCCTTCGTCTACGATCCCGACGGGACGCTGGAAAAGCGCCTCAACCCCGAAGCCGTGCGGCTCTACCGGCTGGAGACCGACGTCTACGCCGACGAGTGCAAGGCGATGATCGAGGCGCATGTCGCGGCCACCTACTCCAAATGGGCCGAAGGCCTGCTGGCGGAGTGGGACCGCGTGCGCGGCCAGTTCTGGCATGTGGTCCCGCACGAGATCGCGGCCATGCTGGAGGCGCCGCTGACGCTGGACGACGCCGCGAAGCAGCCGGCGGAGTGAGCGCGGGCTAGGGCTTCACCTCGCGGGCGAGGCGCTCCAGCTCTTCGCCGATCGCCCGGTCGGTCGCGGCCTCCATCCGGCGGTAGGCGTCGAGCACGCGCGCGCCCGCCGGCGTGAGCGCCGCGCCGCCTTTGGCGCGCCCGCCGCGGCGGGTTTCGACCAGCGGCTCGGCGAAGGCGGCGTTCAATTGCTCCACCAGGCCCCAGGCGCGCTTGTAGCTCATATGCAGGCGCCGGCCGGCCGCGGCGATGGATCCGGTTTCGCGGATTCCTTCGAGAATGTCCGCCTTGCCGGGGCCGAGCGCGACCTCGCGGCTCAGCACGAGGCGCAGGCGGGCGGCTGGTCTTGGCGACGGCGGGCTGGACATGCCCGACACTCTACGCCACCGATCGGGTGCGCGTCAGCCGCGCTTGACCGCGCCCCCCGCGCGGCCTGAAATGCCGGGACGCCCGCTTGGAGGAGACCTCGATGGCCGCAACCGCCGCCGACGCGTCCTGGATGCAGCAATTCCCGGCCTTGGACGGGCTGCCGGCGGCCGAGCGTCAGCGGCTCGCAGCGGTCGCGCAGTCGATCACGCTGCCCGCCGATAAGGTCGTCTTCGCGCCCGGCCGCCCGCCGGAGCATTTCATGCTGTTGCTCGAGGGTGTGGTCCGGGTGCAGCAGACGGCGCCGGGCGGGCGGGAGATCGTGCTTTACCGGGTCGCCGGCGGCGAGACCTGCATCATGACCACCGCCTGTCTGCTCTCGCACGAGGCCTATGCGGCCGAGGGCGTGACCGAGACCGAGGTGAAGGCGGTCGCCATCCCGAAGACGGCCTTCGACGACTTGATCGCCACCTCGCCCGGCTTTCGCCAGCTCGTCTTCTCGGACTACTCGAACCGCATCGCCGATCTCATGCATGTGGTGGAGGAGGTCGCGTTCGAGCGCATCGACAAGCGGCTCGCCCAGAAGATCCTCGCCCGCGCCGACGTGGAGGGCGAGGTGGCGGCGACGCACCAGGCGCTGGCGGTCGAACTCGGCACCGCGCGCGAGGTGGTCAGCCGCCATCTGAAGGAGTTTCAACGCCGCGGTCTGGTCGATCTGGCCCGCGGGCGCTTGCGCCTCGCCGACCGGGAGGGTCTGCGCGCCCTGGCCGAGGCCGAGAATTGATCGGCCCCTCCCCCGATCCCGAGGCCGCCGTCTCGCGCGGTGACAAAGTCACAGACGCCGCCCGCCCCGCCGCGCTATTCACAGCGTCGCACGCAATCGCGCGTGCGCCGGACAGCGAGGAGAGATCGCATGACCAAGAACATGGGCGCCCTGGATCGGGGCCTGCGCGTCGTCGTCGGATTGGGCCTGATCGTCGCGGCGGTCGCCGGGCCGGCGGATCCGTGGGGCTATATCGGCGTCGTGCCGCTGCTGACCGCCGGCGTCGGCTTCTGCCCGGCGTACAAGCTCCTCGGCGTCTGCACCACCGGCAAGAACGTGAAGGCGTGACGAGGACGCGATGCTGACGCCGGTTCAGGATTGGGTGATGGGCGCAGCCGGGGGCCTGATGATCGGGCTCGCGGCCGTGCTGCTGATGGGATCGTTGGGGCGGATCGCCGGGATCAGCGGACTGGCGGGCGGTTTGCTCGACCGGCTGCTCGGCCGGGGCGAGCGTGAGGCCGCCGGCTGGCGGTTCGCCTTCATCGCAGGGGTCGTCTTGGGTCCGCTGCTGTTCGCGGCGCTGCGCGGAGGCGCGCCCGTTCCGGTGCGCCTCGACGTCACGGCCTGGCCCCTGCTCGCGATCGGCGGGTTGTTGGTCGGTTTCGGGACCCGGCTGGGCGCCGGCTGCACCAGCGGTCACGGGGTGTGCGGCCTCGCGCGGTTCAGCGGTCGCTCGATGGTCGCGACCGCCGTTTTCTTCCTCGCCGCGCTGGCGACCGTCTTTGCGACGCGTCAGCTCGGCCTGTTCGGATTGGGAGGCTGAGTCATGGGACTTGCACGCCTTGCCGCCGGGGGCGGGGCGGGCCTGCTCTTCGGGGTCGGCCTCGCCGTGTCCGGCATGATGGATCCGGCCCGGGTGATCGGGTTTCTGGATATCGGGCGTCTCGCCGGCGAGGGCGTCTGGGACCCGACCCTGGGCTTCGTGATGGCCGGCGCGCTTCTGGCGACGGCGCCGGGGTTCGCTTGGCTGCGCCGGCGCGGCGCGCCGCGGCTGGCGGACGCCTTCCAGTGGCCGACCCGCCGCGACGTCGACGCCCGGCTGGTTCTGGGCGCGCTCCTGTTCGGGATCGGCTGGGGGCTGATCGGCTTCTGCCCCGGGCCGGCCCTCGCCGCGCTCAGCACGGGGTCGGCGCCGACGGCGATCTTCGCGGCCGCGATGGCGGCGGGGATGCTGCTCTACGGCGCCACCGTCGGTCGGCGCTAAGGGCTGCGTTTATCCCTTATTAAGGGATTTCGTGCTTCTCTTCGGGTCGGGCCGCCGCGTCGGTCCGACTCGAAGGAGCCCCCCATGACCGCCGCGCCCGCCGCGCCTGCCGCGTCCTCCGCCTCAGAGCGACCCGTTTTCTGCGACGCCGCCGGCTTCGAGGCGGCGTTGGTCGATCGCAGCCTGACGACGCTCTACGCCTATTGGCGCGAGCGCGCAGGGGCCGGGGGCGTGATGGCGCGGGCCGCCCTGGCGCCCGAGGCGCTGACGGCCGTCCTGCCCGATCTGTTCATCATGGGCCGCGGGGACGACGGGATCTTCCGCTATCGCCTGATCGGGACCCGCGTCCAGGCGCATATCCGCACGCGGGTCGAAGGCTTGACGGTGGCCGAGGTGCGGCGCGGCCCGCTGGTCGATCATCTGACGGCGCTGTTCCAGACCGCGGGCGACGCGCCGGCGGCCGGCTTCGGCGTCTCCGCCCTCGACGGCGAAAGCTCCCCGCTCGCGGTCTATCGGCGATTGGTCCTGCCGATGACGACCGACGGCGCGCGCGTCGATCAACTGGCGGGCGCCTGGTCGGTGACGATCGAACGGCCGGACGATCCGGCGCTGAAACACCTCACCCTGCCCTCCTCGCGGGAGGCGCCGGGGCGGCTCCTCTTCCACCGCGCAAGCTGAAGGGCGACGCTCAGCGCTGCTCCTCCAGCCGGTCGGTCGCCGGCGGCGGGGTGCGCGACAGCGCCGCGATCTCGTCCCACAGCGCCTGGTCCATCTGAACGTCGACCGAGGCGAGAGCCGGCTTCAGCTGCTCGACATGCCGCGCGCCGATGATCGGGCAGGTGACGGCCGGGTGGAAGCCGGCCCAGGCCGTCGCCAGACTGACCGGGTGGACGCCGCGCGCGTCGGCCAGCGCGGTGAAGGCCGCGGCGGTCTCATAGTACCAGGTCTCGTCATAGCGCTTGGCGTATTCCTTGTTCGTCGTCAGCCGGCTTCCCTCCGGCTTGTCGTCGCGCCGGTATTTGCCGGTCAGGAGCCCGCCGCCGTTCGGCCCGTAGGAGATGACGCCGAGCCCTTCGGATTGGGCGAGGGGAAAAATCTCCACCTCGGCCTGCCGCTTCACCAGATTGTACATCGGCTGGATCACGTGGAAGCGCGCCCAGTCGTGCTTGTCCTGCAGCCCCAGCGCCTTGGCGATCTGCCAGGCGGCGTAGTTGCTGACGCCCAGATAGATCGCCTTGCCGTCGGCGACGATGCGCTCGAGCGCCCGCAGGCTCTCCTCCAACGGCGTCAGCGGGTCCCAGCGATGGACGAACAGCACGTCCAGCCGGTCGGCGCCGAGGCGCGTCAGGCTCGCCTCCACCGCGCGGGGGATGTGACGCGGGTTGAGGCCGCGGGCGTTCACATCCGCGTCCTTCCCCACCGGCATGGCGAGCTTGCTGGTCAGCACGATCTCGTCGCGCTCATGGGCGATCAGCCGGCCCAGAATCTCCTCCGCCGCGCCGCCGTTGTAGACGTCCGCGCAATCGAAGAAATTGATCCCGGCCTCCCGGCAGGCGGCGTACATCCGCCCGGCCTCCGCCTCGTCGGCGTCGCCGCCGAAGGACATCGTCCCGAAACAGAGCTGCGAGACCTTTACCCCGGTGCGGCCGAGCAGACGCATATCCATCTTAACTCCTCCCTCGTCTCATCCCTTACAGCAACACCCGCGCCCGGATCGTGCCGTCGAGCGCGCGGACCTGGCGGACGATGTCGTCGGCCGCCTCGGGCGCGATCGCGCCGTCGCTGTCGAGGACGACGTAGCCGATCTCGCCTTCAGTCTGATAGTACTGGCCGGCGATGTTGAGGGCGTTGCGCGCGAAGACCTCGTTGAGGCGCCCCAGCTCGCCCGGCAGGTTGCGCTGCACCTGAATGAAGCGGGTGCCTTGGGGTCGCTTCGGCAATTGCACCTGCGGGAAATTGACCGCCCCGACGGTGGAGCCGACGTCGGAATATTCGATCAGCTTGCGCGCCACCTCCTCGCCGATGCGCTCCTGCGCCTCCTCGGTCGAGCCGCCGACATGCGGCGTCAGGATGACGTTGTCGAGGCCGCGCAGCGGGCTCTCGAAGGTCTCCGCATTCGAGCCCGGCTCCACCGGGAAGACGTCGATCGCCGCGCCGGCCAGGTGGCCGCTCCTGAGCGCGTCGGCCAGCGCGTCGATGTCGACCACCGTGCCGCGGGCGTTGTTGATGAGGTAAGCGCCCTTCTTCATCCGCGCGATTTCGCGCGCGCCGATCATGTTTTGCGTCTCGGGCGTCTCGGGCACGTGCAGGGTGACGACGTCCGCGCGGTCGAGCAGCCGCTCCAGGCTCTCCGTCGGCTCGGTGTTGCCGTGGCGCAGGCGGTCGGTGTGGTCGTAATAGACGACGCGCATGCCCATCGCTTCGGCCAGCACGGCGAGCTGCGTGCCGATGTTGCCGTAGCCGACGATCCCAAGCGTCTTGCCGCGCACCTCGAAAGCGCCCTGGGCCGTTTTGTCCCAGCGCCCTTCATGGGCGGCCTGCGCGCGCGGGAAGGTGCGGCGCATCAGCATCACGGTCTCGGCGATGGTCAGCTCCGCAACCGAGCGGGTGTTGGAGAAGGGGGCGTTGAAGACGGGCACGCCGAGCCGCTCGGCCGCCGCGAGATCGACCTGGTTGACGCCGACCGAAAAACAGCCGATCGCCGCCAGGCGCGGGCAGGCGTCGAGCACACGAGCGGTGATCTTGGTGCGCGAGCGCACGCCGAGGAACCGCACGTCCTGCAGCGCCTCGATCAGCGCCTCCTCGTCCAAGGCGGTTTTGCGACGCTCGACGTTGCGGTAGCCGTTGAGCGTCAGCTGATCGAGCGCCGTCTGCGCGATCCCTTCCAGCAGCAGGAACTTCAGCTCATGCTTGGGAACCGACGGATTCGCGATTTTGGTCATGATCTCCGATGCGTCGTCTGATGGATGAGGGGTCCGCGGGACGGGGCCGCTTGTTCCACGGACGCGGCGGAAAGTCCAGAGGGCGGGTCGCCGCCCGCCCCGACCGCCGGCGCGGATGTTCGCGTTCTTCCGGCCTATCGAGAACGTCTAAGACTTTTTTCCCCGACCCGGGTTTTCCGCGGGCCTCGGGGCTGATACTCTACAGACGGTGCGATTGAGACGAAGCACACGACAAACGACCGAAGAAGGAGGTCAGCGCATGAGCGCAGCGAAAGAGGGCGATACGGTAAAGATCCACTACACCGGGACCCTCGATGACGGCACGCAGTTCGACAGCTCGCGTGAGCGCGAGCCGATCGAATTTAAGATCGGCGGCGGCGAGATCCTGCCCGGCGTCGAAGGCGCCGTGGTCGGGCTTGAGCCCGGCGGCACAAACAAGGTGACGCTGCCGGCGGAAGACGCCTACGGCGAGCGTCGCGACGACATGATCCAGGAGATCGACCGCACGGTCCTGCCGCAGGAGGTCGAGCCGCAGGTGGGTCTGCAGCTGCAGGCGCAGAGCCCGAACGGCCAGCCTCTGCTGCTGACCATCACCGAGGTCGGCGACGAAAAGGTCACGGTCGACGCCAACCACCCGTTGGCGGGCAAGGACCTGACCTTCGACGTGGAACTGGTCGAGATCGTCTAATCCGGCGGCGAGACGTCGACGAGACGGCGAAAAGCCGGACCGGGGAGGCTCGGTCCGGCTTTTTCATTGCGCCCTTACTTTGACGGCGGCGCGCTTTACGCGACGCCGGCGCGCTTCAACTCCGGCCCAAGCCGGCCGACGAGCCACAGGAAGAACATCCGGAAGTCGCTGACGAGCGACCAGATCGGATGGGTGAAGGTGGCGGGGCGGTTGCGCTCCACGCCCATGTGCGCAATCCAGGCCGGGGCGTAGCCCGCGACCAGGGCGCCCGGCAGAAACCGCCAGTCCCCCAGGATCGCCGCCGCGACCAGACAGGCGAGCGCGGCGGCCGTGCCGGCGTAATGCAGCGCCCGGGTGGCGGGCCGGCTGTGTTCGCGCAGGTAATGCGGCCAGAACTCGGCGTAGCTTGTCATGCGGTCGCTCATACCCACTCATGTAGGATGCGGCGGCGTCCGCGCCAAGCTTGGCGCGCGCTCCGGTCCGCGCTAGGAAAGCCCGCATGCGCGCCTCCTTCAAAGTCGAGCCGGATCCCGCCGCCGTCCGCCGTCCGATCGGTCGGGCGGATCGCTTGGGCGTCCCGCCGCTGCTGGTCGGCGCTTTGGCCCTGTGGGTCGCGGGCGTCACCACCCCGCTGCTCACCGTCACCAAGCTTTTCGTCTGGACGGATCAGATCGTGATCGCCCAGGCGATCGCGCAATTGATCGCGGAGGGGGAGACGCCGATCGCGCTGGTGATGATCCTGTTTACGCTGGTCCTGCCGCTCGCCAAGCTGGCGGCGACGGGGGCGGCCTATGAGGCCTTGCGCCGGGCGCGCAGCCGGGCGGCGAACCGTCGGCTGAGCTGGATCGAACGGCTGGGCAAATGGTCGATGCTGGACGTCTTCATCGTCGCCGTCGTCGTGGTGGTCGCGAAAAGCGGCTGGCAGGCGGACGCGTCGGTCGAGCCGGGCCTTTGGGCCTTTGCGGGCTTCGCGGCGCTCTCCTCCCTTCTCGCGTTCCGGGTCAGGCGCCTGGCGGCGCGGGCGGAAAGCTAACCGCGTCTCACGCCGACGCCGCGGCGATCATCAACAGGAACGGCGAGGGCGGGTCGCCGTCGTGGATCAGGCTGCCCATCGCGGTCACCACGCCGCGATCCTGATCCTTGTAGGCCGCGTTCAGCTCGTAATCGACATGGGTCAGCGGAAACATGTCGCGGTCGACATGCTCCATGAAGGCCCGCACGACCCGCACCGGCGTCTGGCGCAACAGATCGTCGGGACCCTCGAAATCGTACCGGCCTTCGCCGCCCGTCGCGGCGTCCATCATGCGGGCGGTGTAGCGCGCCATCGCGGGTCTCCCTGAAGCTGCGGCGACACGTCATGCTTATCGCTCTTTCGTGACAAAAGCGCGACGGGTTGGCGGGGCCGCGCCGTCGGGTTATCTCCCGCAGGGGCGGATCGAAGGGAGAGGATTGATGGACGCGTTGGCGCAGCCGTTCGGGGCCGGGCTCGGCCCGTGGGGTCAGACGCTCGTGATCCCGGCGCTGGCGGCGCTGATCGTCGCGGCCGTCGTGCGCGCGGCCGGCGGGCGGGCGCAGGCGGCGCTGGCGGCGGGCCTCGGCCTGGGCGCCGCGCAACTCGCCATCGCCTGGGCGATCGGCGGGGCGCCGCGGTTCCCGAACCCGGCGGCGGTCGACAAGCTGGCGCTGGCGACGCCCGCCTTCGCGCTGATCGCGGCCGGCCTGCTGAAGCGCGGACGGTTGGAGCCGCGCGCGATCGTCCCGATGGCCGCGTTGATCCCGGTGGTCTGGATCGCCTGGCCCTTTCTCACCGACCTGACGCTCGCCCGGTTCGGCAAGGCGGTTTTGGCCTTCGCGATCGCCGGGGCGATCGCCTACGGCCTCTCCCGGGCGGAGGCGCGGGTGCTGCCGGGGATCGTCGCGGCGCTGGCCGCGGGCTTGGGCGGCGTCGCCGTGTTCGGCGCGACCTTCCGGATGGGCCAGCTTTCCGGCGGCTTGGCGGTCGGCGCGCTGGTCGCCCCGCTCGGCGTGCTGGCGGCCGGCGGCGCATCCGGCGGGTTGGGCGCGGCGGTGGCGGGGGCGCCGTTTCGCGCAGCGGCCGCGGCCGGATTGTCCTCGGCGGCGGCCATTCTCGTCCTGTTTACGCCGAGCGAGGCGTTGGCGCTCGCGCTCCTCGTCCCGGCGCTTTTCGCGGACGATCTGGCGCGTCGGCTGCCCGGCGGCGGCGCCGCCGGAGCGGCTCGGCACATTCCGGCGGTCGCGGCGATCGCGCTGCTGTCGGCGGGCGCGGCCGTGCTGTGGGCGCAGGCGACGGGCGGGACGCCCTATTACGGGTGAGGAGCGCTCGGGCGTCGGATCAGGCGCGCGGCGGTCAACAGTCTGTTGCAAAGCCGTAACTTGAAGCGCTTCGCGGGCGCCCCATTCTAAAGGACGACAAGAAACCGCGTTCACAGAGCGAGGCCGTCATGGCGAGCGCCGATCCCACCGCTGTCAGCCGGGAGCCCGACCCCGGCCGTCCCGCGCGCTACGATCCCGTCGCGCAGGCGCTGCATTGGGGAATGGCGGCGCTGATCATCGGCAATTTCGGGCTCGCCCTTTATATGGAGGACCTGCCCCCGGTCCCGAGTACGATCGAGCTCTACAATTTGCACAAGTCGCTGGGGCTCGCCGCGCTGGCGCTGGCGGCGTTTCGCCTCGGGTGGCGCTGGCGTCATCCGGCGCCGAAAATTCCGGACGATCATCCGCGCTGGGAGAAGACGGCCGCAGCGGCCAGCCATTATCTGCTTTACCTGCTGATCTTCCTGCAGCCGTTGTCGGGGCTGATGATCGCCTTCGCCTCGCAGTATCCGACCACGGTCTTCTGGGCCGTCAACCTGCCGAGTCCGATCGACCCGTCCAAGGCGATCGAGAGCGCCGCGAAGGCCGTCCATTATTGGGGACAATGGGCCATGGCCGGCGTGGTCGGCGTCCATGTTCTGGCCGCGCTGCGCCACCATTTCGTGCTGCGCAACGACATCCTGAAACGCATGCTGCCCGGAGGCTGAGACCGCTTTGAAACCGCTTCGATCCCTGGCTTTCGCCGTCGCCTTGTTCGGTGTCGCCGCCCCCGCCTTCGCCCAATCCGCGCCGGAGTGGGCGATGCAGGCCGAGGACAGCGCGCTCGCCTTCACCGCCAGTCAGTCCGGCAGCCCGGTGAAGGGCCGCTTCCAGCAATTCCAGGCGACCATCTTCTTCGATCCGGACGACCCGGCCGCCGGCTCGCTCGAGGTGACGATCGCGATGGCTAGCGCGACCACCGACGACTCCAGCCGCGATCAGACGCTGAAGGGACCCGACCTGTTCCATGTCGAGGAACACCCGCAGGCCGTCTTCAAGGCCGATCGCTTCGAAAAGGCCGAGGGCGAGAACGCCTATATCGCGCCGGGCGAATTGACCTTGCGCGGCGTCACGAACCCGCTCGATCTCCCCTTTACGCTTCAGATCGAGGGATCGGGCGCGGGGGCGATCGCCCGGGCGCAAGGATCCGTCAGCATCGCCCGACTGGATTACGGCGTCGGTCAGGGCGACTGGCGGGACACCGGCACGGTCGCCGACGCGGTCGAGATCGCCATCGACGTAACGGCGGTGCGCCAGTAGCGCCGCCGTCCTTCACCCCCGCCGTTCTTCCCTGGTTCAACAGACGAAAAGGAGGTTTCACCCATGCGCACCCTGCTTCGCTCTCTGACCGCCGCGGCCTTCGGCGCCGCCGCCCTCACCGTCGTCGCGGCCGCGCCTGCGCCCGCCGCGGCTCAGGAATACAGCCTCGACAAGACGCACGCCGACATCGTCTTCTGGGTCGATCATCTGGGCTATTCCAAGACCTGGGGCCGCTTCAACGCAATGGACGCCACGCTGACCCTCGACCAGGAGACCCCGGCGAACAGCTCGGTCGCGATCGTTATCCAGGCCGCCGCCATCGACACCAATCTGAAGAAGCGCGACGAGCATCTGCGCAGCCCCGATTTCTTGAACGTCGAAGAATACCCGACGATCACCTTCACCAGCACCGAGGTGACGCCGACCGGCGAGATGACCGCCGACGTGACCGGCGACTTCACCATGCTGGGGGTGACGAAGGAGATCACCATTCCGATCACCATCAACAAGCTCGCCCAGCATCCGATGCAGACCTCGAAGGAAGTCGTCGGCCTGTCGGGCGAGATCACGATCGATCGCACCGAGTACGGCATGGAGTACGGCGCCGGCCCGATCGGCGCCGAAATCCCGATCTTCATCGAACTGGAGTTCGAGCGGCCGATCTCGCAATAAGGCGGCGTCGGCGCTCACCCGCCGGGAGCCCGAGGCTCTCCGCCGCGCTGCGGCCGGGTCGACGCCGCGCCCTCAAAAAGCCCGCAGAGGTTTGCCTGCGGCGAGCGCCCCCGCGAAAGCGGGGGCGTTTCGTTTCGTCACGCACAGGTCATTGGCGCGGGACGGTCGTCTGCGCTAGCGTCCGGGATATGAGACGTCTCCTCGCCCCCTTGGCCATCGCCCTTGCGCCGGGCCTCGCCCTCGCGCAGAGCCCGTCCTGGAGCCCGTCGAACTTAGGCGCGATTCCCGGGCTGATCGATCTGCGCGCCAGCCCGCACACTGAAAGCGGCCTGGTGGCGCTGACGGAAGAAGGCGGTTGGCGGGCGTTGGCGCTGGCGGACGGTCGCCTGGTCGACGCCGGCGAGGCCCCCTTCATGGGCCGCTTGGCCCCGCCCGAGATCATTCCCGACGGCCGCGTCGGCGTCGCGCCCGGCCCGCCGCCGGCGGAAGACGATCCGGCCGCCGCGCGCGCGCCCAGCGCCGCCTGGTACGAAGGCCCGACGCGGCGCTACGCGCACGGCGCGTTGGGCGACGCCGTCGAAGCGGAGATCCTGCAGACCGCCTTCGCCGACCGGCGCATCCTGGCCCACCGGCTGGGGGGCGACGCCGTCTTCGAGGATCTGGAGCCGCGCATCGTCGATGCCGACGGCGACGGGGCGCACGAGGTCCTGGCGATCAAAGCTTATCTCGACCGCGGCGCGGCGATCGCGCTCTACGCGCCCAACGCCGACGGCGACGGGCTGGCCGAAATCGCCGCGGGGCCCCCGATCGGACGGGCGAACCGCTGGATGAACCCGGCCGGCGTCGCCGATTTTGACGGCGACGGGCGGCCGGAGATCGCCGTCGTCGACCGTCCGCACATTAAGGGCGACCTCGTCGTCTACCGCTGGGACGGGGAGAGCCGGACGATCGAAGAGGTCGCCCGCCATCCGGGCTTCTCGAACCACGCCAACGGGTCGGTCGCGCTGGGCCTCTCCGCGCTCGTCGATCTCGACGGCGACGGGCGGCCGGAGTTGCTGCTGCCGCGGCGCGACCGGCGGGCCTTGAGCGCACTCAGCCTCGCCGCCGACGGCGGCCTGACGGAGCGCCTGCGCGTCTTCAACGCAGCCGCGCCGATCGGCTCTTCCATCGTGCCCGTCGACCTGGAAAAGGACGGCGCGACGGAGATCGTCTGGGGCCTCGAAAACGGGGCGATTCGCGTCCTGCGCCAGACCGACTGATCGCACGGCGCCGCGGCGCGGCGGAAAATTCTATAGAAAAATCAAATGCTTGCCGCGCCCGCAAAAAGGTTTTTCGGCGCCGCGCAATGCTGATAGGGTTTCGTTTGTCCGACAAACGGATTTTTGCCGGATCATTGGGCGGCGCACCGTCGCCCCCGGTCGATTGAGGCCGCCTCGATCAATCCCGGTCCGCTGGCGTCGTCGCAGAAAACGACCCCGGATCGCCAGCGAGGGTGGGATAGAAAACACATGCTCTACAACATGCATGACGCGCGCACGCAGGCGCTCGTCCCGATGCGGCTGATGGCGGAGGCGACCCGCCTCGCCTTCCTGAATCCCTTCCAGCCGCTCAGCTACACGCCGTTCGGGCGCATGATGGCCTCCGCCTCGACTGTGATGGAGGGCCTGCTGACCGAGCGCGAGAAGCCCGAGTGGGGCCTCGCCCGCACCCATATCGACGGCGAGGCCGTGCCGATCGCGATCGAGACGGCGGTCGAGACGCCGTTCTGCAACCTGCTGCATTTCAAGCGCCTGGGCGCGGCGATGAAGCGCCGCACCGATCCCGCGATCCTGCTGGTGGCGCCGATGTCGGGCCACCATGCGACGCTGTTGCGCGGCACGGTCGAGGCGCTGCTGCCCGATCATGAGGTCTACGTCACCGATTGGATCGACGCCCGCCTGGTGCCGAAGGCGGAAGGGCGCTTCGGCGTCGCGCGCTATATCGACACGGTGATCGACTTCATGCGCTTCATGGCGGACCGCGACGGCGGCGCCGGCGAGACGCCCTATCACGCCATGGCCGTCTGTCAGCCGGCGCCGCTGGTGATGGCCGCCGCCGCCATCCTGGCAGAGCAGGACGCCCCCCATGCGCCCAACGGCATGATCCTGATGGGCGGGCCGATCGACCCGGCCGCCAATCCGACGATCGTCACGCAAGCGGCCGAGAACCGCTCGATCGACTGGTTCGAGCATCACGGCATCCACCGCGTGCCCGCACGCTATCCCGGCGCCAACCGGCGGGTCTATCCGGGATTCCTGCAGCTTCGCGCCTTCATGGCGATGAACCCGGGCCGCCACACCGACGCGCACTGGCGCATGTTCCGCCATCTGGTGCGCGGCGACGGCGAAAGCGCCGACAAGACCGCGACCTTCTACGACGAATACATGGCGGTGATGGACACGGCCGCCGACTTCTACCTCGAGACGGTCGATCAGATCTTCAAACGCCGCCTGCTGCCGAAGGGGGAGTTCCTGCATCACGGCCGGCGCGTCAATCCGGCCGCGATCGTCAAGACGGCGCTTATGACGATCGAGGGCGAACTCGACGACATATCCGCCCCCGGCCAGACCGAGGCGGCGCACCGCCTGTGCGCTTCGATCCCGAAAGAGCGGCGCCGCCATCTGGTGCAGCCCGGCGTCGGCCATTACGGCATCTTCAACGGCCGCAAATGGCGCGAGGAGATCAAGCCCCAGATCGCCGAGTTCGTGCGCGAGACGCTGGCGCAGTAGCAGGCGACATTCCCGCCCCCGCCCGCTTCGTTTCCAATCGCGCGCCTCTTCTTCGAGCATTCGAACGGTGCATCGTTCCTCCGAGCAAACGACAGGTTTGGGCGGAGGCGGGTCGTCGCCGGGCATTGGCCGAGATCCGTCGTCGGGCGGGCCTTTGCGGCCTTCGGCGCGCAGGCCCCGCAGGCGGTCGAGGTCGCGCGCCAGGATGGGCCGCGCGGTCTCCGGGTCCGTGGTGCGGGCGAGGCGGATCAGGTGGAGGCGGCCGGTGCGGCTTTCCGAAAGCGCGGCGAGGTCGTCCTCGGCGATCCGGCGGCGCCGGGCGCGGTCTTCTAGGAAGACGGCGAGGCGGTCGTCGAGCGTCTCGTCCTCCGGCCGGCGGCCTTGCGCGGCCAAGCGCCAGACGCGCCGGCGGCGGTTGTCGAGC
>NZ_JAVJQE010000005.1:0-543776 GCF_040218065.1 Marivibrio sp.
CTCCGGCCGGCGGCCTTGCGCGGCCAAGCGCCAGACGCGCCGGCGGCGGTTGTCGAGCGCGGCGTCGGTCGGCCCGCCGGGCCGCGCGAGCCCGTCGACTTTCAGGCCGGCGGCGGCCTGGAAGCGGCGCAGCGCGCGGGCGATCGGTGCGGGGTCGGCGTGGGCGAGCGCGCAGTCGTCGGGCGGGCGATCTCAGACGCCGTCATGTGGGCGAGCCGGATCAGATGGAGGTGGCCGATGAGGAATTTAAGCCTTGGAGGCTTCCTTTGATTGAGCCTACCTTCAAACACACCATGCACCTTACAAGAGGCCAAAAGTGCTAAAGAATCGAATTACATTTTGAAGGACACATACGCGGAGGGACGGCCTTTGAATAGAAGGAATTTGCTTTCATCGTGCAGGATGCGAACCAAGGGGTTCGTTAAGAAGTTGGCGCAGATCTAGCGGTAGACGAATCTCTTGCTATTTGTGATTGGCAGGGGTGTTTGGTGGCGTGAATTGATTTTTTAGCGGATTGCTTGCAGGCTAATCTGAGCTGCAAAGGAGGAAAACGTGACGCTTAAGACCGAACTTGATCAAGCCCGCAATAACATCAAAACAGACAGTTATCCAATCTCGATTCGAGAATTGGTTTTGCTGTACAAAGATGGTGAGCTTGATATTCACCCTGAATTTCAGCGATTCTTACGATGGACAATTAAACAAAAGACCAATTTTATTGAATCAATTCTTCTTGGAATCCCGATACCGTCAATTTTTGTATTTCAACGCGATGATGGTGTATTGGACGTTGTTGATGGCTTGCAAAGAATATCAACAATTTTGCAGTTCATGGGTGAATTAAAGGATGAAGAAGAAAAATTAATGCCTCCGCTGACACTTGAAGCCGCGCAATATTTGCCGTCTTTGAAGGATAAGGTATGGGATTTAGAGAATCCGAATACGGTTGGACCGGAAATTCAGAAGTTTTTTCGACAAGAAAAAATCGATATAAAATTTCTTTTGCGGGACAGCGATTCCCAAGCAAAATATGAGTTATTTCAGAGGGTTAATACAGGAGGAACGCCACTTTCCGATCAGGAGGTCCGAAACTGCATTTTAATTATGATTAACTCAGAAGCATTCAGAGAATTTGAAGAGCTATCAAAAAATGAAGATTTCCAGACTGCGTGTCCGATTCCTGAAAAGGCTCTTATGGAACGTTATGATCTTGAGATTGTTCTACGATTTCTAATTTTAAGATCGATTCCAATAGACGACGTAAAAGAAATCGGCGATCTTGGTCAATTTTTGACAACACAGATGCGATTAGAGTTTGCAAGGGAGGAGTTTTCTTTAGAGAAAGATAGAGACTTGTTTAACAGAACCTTTTGTATTTTGCGTGAAGCGGCTGATGACAGTAGTTTGCGTAGATATGATCCAAATAAGAAAAGATTTGTTGGGCCTTTCCTTATCTCGGCATTTGAGATGGTTGCATTAGGGGTCGCTTACAACATAGATTTGGTAGAGGAATACGGGGCCGAATGGTTGCGCGAGAAAATTTGCGGCGCGTGGAGCGACGAAAGAACTCAGGGAATATATGGCCAAGGGGTATCTACTGCTCGACGCTTACCAAAAACACTTGAGTTTGGAAGAAATTTTTTCTCAGAGGCCTAATAGAATGAACGCCGACGAACGATGCGAGTTGATTTCAGAAGACTGGCTTTGGCGTGAAAAAGAGCTAAGAACAATGGATTATGACGATTTAAGAAAAAAAGATATAGTTGACCTCAAAAAAACTATACTTGTTACATACTCTCATTGGGAGGGTCATTTCAAGTACTGCGCAGAGTTATTGCTGAATTATATCGCCTTTTGTGTAAAAAGAAAAATAGTAAAGTGGACTGATGTCAAAGAGGAGTTAAGGCTTAGGATAATATTTTGCTGTTACAGGAAATCAAGCTTAGGAAATCAAAATTATGATACATTTATTAAGTATTTAAATGCGGTCGGAGAACAAAGATTTTCAGATATATCTGATGCGCAAGATGCAATTATAATGACTGATGATAATCTCAATACTTCTCGGGCCGAATCAATTTGTAAAAATTTGGGAGTGCCATCATTCTGGTTTTCTACAAAAAAGGTTATAATTGATGAGCGTATACTAACCCACCGAAACGCTTTTGCCCATGGCTCGCGAACTTTAAGGGAGGGCGCGGAGATTAGCTGGGATGATCCAGATCTGTGGAGATCTGCAAGCGAGTTGCGTTCGCTAATTAGACAAACGAAAGATCAATTTCAGAACGCTATCCAAACAAAATCATTCGTCGAATAAACGAATGCCCAGTGAGGTGCTACGACACCGTCTTCGCGCCGCAAGCGGCGATGATCTCCGCGACGGCCTCCGCCGCGCCCTGGCCGGAGCGTTCGATCTGGAGGAAGAGCCCGCCGGTCAAGAGCGCGTAGCTGCGCAGGATCTCCGCCTTCAGGGGATCGGGCGTCGGGCGGTCGCCGGTGGTGGGGATGTAGATCGCGGAGATGCGGATCCCGCGGGCGAGCGCGCGCGAGGCGACCGCGCGGGCGTTCGCGTCGTCCTCCCCCGCCCGGAAGGCGTCGTCGAAGCCGCCGGGCAGATGGTCGGTGATCAGCACCAGGATGCGCGAGCGCGCCCGCCAGTCGCCGGAGAAGTCGCCCTGCTGCGGGCGGTCGCCGCCGGCGGCTATCCCGTCGACGGCGGTCGCCAGCGCCTCGTCCGAGGCCTCCGGCCCGCCCTTGCCGCCCTCCGCGCGGATGGCGAAGAGCGCGCGGCGGAAGGCGGTCGCCGCGGCGTCGCCCTCGCCCGGCGGGGTGAGGTCGAGATCGACGTCGATATAGTCGCGGAAGCTGACGAGGCCGAGGCGGAAATCGCCGTCGGAAACCTTTTCCACAAGATCGAGCAGCCGGCGCGCCTCCGCCTTCGCCTCGCCGATGGCGCGGCCGATGGAGTAGGTCTTGTCGATTGCGAAGACGAGATCGACCGAGCCGCAGCGCCCGGCCTCGACCGCCGTCCGATCGCTCGACCCCTGCGCGAGCGCAGGGCGCCCGGACGCCGCCGCGAGCGTCAGGGCGAGGGCGAGCAAGAGCGCGGCGCTAGAGCGCCTCATCCGGGATGGCGCGCAATGTCGCGCCGCCCTGCATGATCGGGACCGAGAGACCCGCCGCCTGCGGCAGCACGTTCTCGGCGTAGAAGCGCGCGGTCGCGAGCTTGGCGGCGTAGAAATCCCGGTCGATGCCGGTTTCGCCGTCGTCGGCGCGCAGCACCTTGTCCTCGGCCGCGATCGCGGCGCGCACCATCATGCCCCCGCCGGCGACGATGCCGAACAGCCGCAGATAATAGGCGGCGGCGCCGTGCGCCTTGTCCGGATCGTCGGCCGCGTGGTCGAGGATGTAGCCGGTCGCGTTGTCGAGCGCGTCGACCGCGTTGGCGAACTGCCGACGGATCACGGCCATGTCGTCGCCGCCGCGCTCGTTCAGCTGGTTGATCAGCGCGTGCAGCTCGTCGACATATTCGCTGACGCCCTCGCCGCCGTCGCGAATCAGCTTGCGGCCGACCAGGTCGTTCGCCTGGATGCCGTTGGTGCCCTCGTAGATCGGCAGGATGCGGCTGTCGCGATAATGCTGGGCGGCGCCGGTCTCCTCGATGAAGCCCATACCGCCGTGCACCTGCAGGCCGATCGAGCTGAGCTCGACGCCCATGTCGGTGCACCAGCCCTTGACGACCGGGGTCAGCAGATCGACCCGGCGCTTGGCGAAGGCGCGGTAGCCCTCCTCCGGATGGCGATGGGCGACATCCAGCATCACCATGGCGTCGAGCACCAGGGCGCGCATCGCCTCCACCGTGCTGCGCATGGTCATCAGCATCCGCCGGACGTCGGCGTGGCTCACGATCGGCGCGTTGGGCGTCCCGTCGGGCCCGCGGCCCTGGCGGCGGTCGAGGGCGTAGGAGCGCGCCTGCTGATAGGCGCGTTCCGAGATCGCGAGGCCTTGCAGTCCGACGTTGAGGCGCGCGTTGTTCATCATGGTGAACATATATTCCAGGCCGCGGTTCTCCTCGCCGACCAGATAGCCGATCGCGCCCTCGTCGTCGCCGTAGGCCATGACGCAGGTCGGGCTGCCGTTGATGCCGAGCTTGTGCTCCAGCGAGACGCAGCGCAGATCGTTGCGCGCGCCCGGCGCGCCGGTCTCGTCGGGGAGGAACTTCGGCACGATGAAGAGCGAGATGCCCTTCACGCCGGCCGGCGCGTCCTCGCAGCGGGCGAGGACCAGATGGACGATGTTCTCGGCCATGTCGTGCTCGCCGTAGGTGATGTAGATCTTCTGGCCGCGGATGCGGTAATGATCGCCCTCGCGCGCGGCCCGGGTCTTCACCTGGGACAGGTCGGAGCCCGCCTGCGGCTCGGTCAGGTTCATCGTGCCCGACCACTCGCCGGAAATCATCTTGGGCAGGTAGACCGACTGCTGCTCCGGGCTGCCGTGGGCCTGCAGGGCTTCGACCGCGCCCTGGTTCAACAGCGGGCACAAGGCCCAGGCCATGTTGGCCGACTGCCACATCTCCTGCACCGCAGAGGCCACCGTCCAGGGCAGCCCCTGGCCGCCGTGTTCGGGCTGGAACGGAACGGCGTTCCAGCCGCCCTCGACATAGGCCTTATAGGCGTCGCGGAAGCCCTTGGGCGTGCGCACCACGCCGTTCTCGAGCTTGGCGCCCTCGCGGTCGCCGTCCCAGTTAGTCGGCGCCAGCACGTCGCGGGCGAGCTTGCCGGCCTCCTCCAGCACGGCGTCGACCAGGTCGCTCGAGGCGTCCTCGCCCCCCGGCAGCGCCTGGACTTGACCCAGCATCCCCAGATCGTTCAGCACGAAGCGCATATCGGCGATCGGTGCGGTGTACATCGGCGTTCCAACCCCTCATGTCCTGCGCGCCGGGGAGCGACGTCCCGCGGCGGGCCGAGTCCGGTCTCACGGTCTGGAACCGGTTCTCGGCGTCTTATCGGTCGACATCCGGCAGCAGCGCGCCGGGATTCATAAGACCCTTCGGGTCCAGAGAGCGTTTCAACCCTCGCATGATATCCAGTTCGATCGGGTCCTTGTAGCGCGCCAACTCGCCGCGCTTAACCCGGCCGACGCCGTGTTCGGCGCTGATCGAGCCGTCGAGGCGCGCGACCACGTCGTGGACGGCGCGGTGCAGCGCCGGCGCTTTGGCGCGGAACGCGTCCGCGTCCATATCCTTCGGCTGGCTCAGATTATAGTGGATGTTGCCGTCGCCGACATGGCCGAAAGGATAGGGGCGCGTCCCGGGCAGCGCGGCCTCGACCGCGTCGGCCGCCTCGCGGATGAAGCGCGGCACCGCGCTGACCGGCACGGAGACGTCGTGCTTGATCTGCGCGCCCTCACGGTTCTGCGCGTCGACGATCGCCTCGCGCAGGAACCAGAGCTGGCCGCGCTGATCCTCCGATTGGGCGATCACGGCGTCGATCACTTGTTCCGCCTCGAAGGCGCCTTCCAGCAAATTCTGCATCGCGTCCTCGACCGCTGCCTCGCCGGCGAACTCCAGCAGCACAGTCCAGTCGTAGGTCTCCTCGAAGGGCCGGCGCGCGCCGTCGACCAGCCGCTCCGCCCAGTCCAACGCGAAGCCGGGCATCAGCTCGAAGCTGGTCAGCGCCCCGGCGCCCGCCGCCTTGGCGTCGGCCAGCAGGGTGAGGGCGGCGTCCAGATCGCTGAGGGCGACCAACGCGGTCGCGCGCGTCTTCGGCTTCGGGAAGAGCTTGAGCACGGCGGCCGTGATGATTCCGAGCGTACCCTCCGAGCCCATGAAGAGATGCTTCAGATCGTAACCGGTGTTGTTCTTGCGCAACGCCGTCATGCCGTTCCAGACGCGCCCGTCCGGCAGCACCACTTCGAGGCCGAGCACCAGATCCCGGGCGTTGCCGTAGCGCAGTACGTTGATGCCGCCGGCGTTGGAGGAGAGGTTGCCGCCGATCTGGCAGGTGCCCTCCGCGCCGAGGCTGAGCGGGAACAGGCGATCCTCCTTGTCGGCGGTCTCCTGCAGCGTCTTCAGGATGCAGCCGGCCTCGACCGTCATGGTGTCGTTGGCGGGATCGATCGAACGGACCTTGTTCATCCGCGCCAAGTTGATCAGCAGCATCCGGCCCGACCCGTCCGGCGTCGCGCCCGCGACGCGGCCGGTGTTGCCGCCCTGAGGAACGATCGGCACGCCGCCGGCGTAGGCGGCCTGCATGACGGCGGCGACCTCCTCGGTCGACTTCGGGCGCGCCATGCCCAGGCACTTCCCGTGATAGAGTCCGCGGCTGTCGACCAGCCAGGGCTCAAGCTCCTTGGGATCGTCGACCCAGCCGCGCTCGTCCAGGCTCTCGCGGATGCGCGCGAGAGCCGCGTCAACCGCCTCGGGCGGCGCGGCGGGCGTTTCGGCGGGCGTCAAAGTCTCGGACGGCATCGGCGCGACGCTCCTTTCCAACAGCTTGCGAAAGCGCTCGGTCGCACGCGATTAGGTAGACCGACACACCGCGCATCGCAAGCGTCCGCGCCGGGCGCGAGGGCCGGGATGCGGCTTTTCGCCGCCCGGCCGTACGGCTAGGCTCGCCGTCATGAGAGCAGACCGCCGCGTTCGCCCGCTCGCCGCCTGTGCGCTCGCCGCCTTGCTGGTCGGGTGCAGCCTTGAGCCGCCCCGCCCGGGCGACGGCGCGGCGGAGGGCGGCGTCGCCCTGGGAAGCGCCGAGCCGCAGATCGCCGCCGATGCGCCGGCCCTGTTCATGGTGCGGCTGTCGGACGGCGTCGCGACGGCCGCCCGCCGCCCGGACGCGCCCAGCATTCCGGCCTCTACGATCAAGCTGGCGACGGCGATCGTCGCGCGCGACGCGCTGGCGCCCGGTCATCGCTTTGTCACCCGTCTGTGCGCGCTCTCCCCGCCGGACGAGGCGGGCGTGGTCGCGGGCGGCCTCGCGTTAGTCGGCGGCGGCGACCCGACGGCGGATCTGGACGACTGGCTCACGCTCGCCGCTCGGGCGCGCGCCGCCGGCTTGCGCGCCGTCGACGGTCCGTATCTCGCCGATCCAGGCGTCGTTCCGAACCTGCCCGCCATCGCGCCGGCGCAACCGGCGGACGCCGCCTACAATCCGCCGATCAGCGGCCTGATGGCGGCTGAGGGCGCGCATCGCCTGGAGTGGCGCGCGGACGGGCGCAGCTGGTTCGTCCCGGACCTCGGCGGGACCCGATCGGGCGATCGTCGCGCCGCCGCCGCCGCCGCGAAAGACCGTCGCCAAGCGGAGGGCGAGGTCTGGCTGCCGGTGGCGGACCCGGCCCTGTCCGCCGCCCGGCTGTTCCGGATGATGGCGGCGCCGTTGGGCGCGGCGCTGCCGGCGCCGCGGCGGGGCGGGTTGGCCGCCGCCGGCGGCGCGGCCTGTCCGGTGGAGCTGGCCCGGGTCGAAAGCGCCCGGCGCGACGCCGTCGTGCAGAGCGTGTTGGAGAGCAGCAGCAACCCGGCCGCCGAACTTCTCGGCCTCGCCGCGGCCAGGGCGCGCGGTGAAAGCCCGACCTCGCTGCGGGCCGCGGCGGCGGGAACGGCGCAGCATCTGCGCGCGCGTCTGCCGCATGTCGACTGGTCGGGATTTCTGTTGCCGAACCACTCCGGCCTCAGCGCCGAAGCGCGGATCACGCCGCGCCAGATGGTCGCGCTTCTGGCGTACGCGTACGCGCGGCCGCTCGGACCCGATCCGGCGGAGCGGCCGTTGCCGGCGTTGCTGACCCCGGGCGGTTGGGCAGGCGCGCTCGCCGAGCGATATGACCATCCGGAAACGGCCGTACGTCTCTGGGCGAAAACCGGAACGATGCACTACGGCGTCGGCCTGGCGGGTTATGTTCTGGGGCGGGACGAGGAAATGTACGCGTTCGCCGCGTACGTCTCGGATTTCAAGGCGCGCGCAGCCTATGATCGCCTCGCCGCCGATCCGCCCGACGCGGCCGAAGCCGCCGCCCGCGCTTGGCACCGCGCCGCACGCGCGGCGCTCGACGCGCGCCTCGTCGAGGCCGTGCGGCGGCTCGCCGGTTCATGAGCCGGCGCCGCCTTAGCCCCGCGGCGCGGCGGCGCGGCGCAGGCGGTCGTTGATCGCGCGGCCCAGGCCGACCTCCGGGATCTGGGCCGCCGCGATCCCCGCATAGCGCGTCGGATCGTCCAGCTCGTGCAGCAAGGCGAACAGGGTCGCCGCCGCTTCGCGCAGGTCGCCGGTGGGGCTGAGGTTCGCCGCCGCCGCAGCCGGCGCGTCGGCCCCGAACGCCAGGAACGCTTCGCCGGGCCGCGGCGCGCGCGCGTCGAGCCGAATCGGCAGGCCGGGCGCGTAATGGCTCGCCAACATGCCCGGCGCCTTCGGCGAGCCGGCGTCTGCGCCGCTTTCGTCGGCTCGGAGAAGGGGGCGTCCCAAGGCCGCCTCGATCTCCTCCGCCGCGACGCCGCCGGGGCGGAGCAGCGCCGGACGCGCGCCGCTTGCATCGACAATGGCGCTCTCCAACCCGACCGCGCACGGCCCGCCGTCCAGGATCAGATCCACCCGATCGCGGAGCGAGGCCGCCACATGCGCCGCGGTGGACGGGCTCAGCCGTCCCGAGGCGTTGGCGCTGGGCGCGGCGACCGGCGCGTCCACGGCCTCCAGCAAGGCGCGCGCGCCCTCGTGCGCGGGAACCCGCACGGCGATCGTCGGCAGCCCGGCGCTGGCGAGCAGCGACAGGTCGGCCCCCGCCTTTCGCGGCAGCACCAGGGTGAGCGGTCCGGGCCAGAAGGCGTCGGCGAGACGCGCCGCGTCCGGCGTTATCTCGGCGATCTCGTCGACGCGCGCGCGCTCCGGGAGGTGCACGATCAATGGATTGAAGCGCGGGCGCCCCTTCGCCTCGAAGATGCCGGCGACCGCCGTCTCGTCGGTCGCGATCGCCCCCAGGCCGTACACGGTTTCGGTCGGAAAGGCGACCAGGCCGCCGGCGCGCAGCAGGCGCGCGGCCTCCGAAATCGCGCCGGGGTCGGCGAGGGGGAGCGTGCGGGTCATGACGGCTTCGGGTTATGCCGAGCCCGACGCGCGCGCGCAAGCGCCGCCGCGCCCATCTCGCAGTTGCGAAAAACCCGAACCCCTGCGAGAGTATCGCCCGTCGGACAAAGGCGGGAGCGCAGACGCGATGGCGGCGAAGATCTTCACCGTGGCGCAGCAAAAGGGGGGCGCGGGCAAATCGACGCTTGCGGCCCACCTGGCGGTCGCCTGGCTGCGCAAGAAGAAGCGAACGGCGCTGGTCGACATCGACCCGCAGTCGAGTCTCGCGGCCTGGTTCGAAATGCGCCGGGAGACGCTGGGCGACGCGGCCGGCGGCCTCGCTTTTGAGAACGTCACCGGCTGGCGGGCGGCGAAGACGATCGAGGCGCTCGCCCGCGAGTACGACGTCGTCGTCGTCGACAGCCCGCCGCACGCCGAGACGGACGCGCGCGTGGCCGTGCGCGCGGCCGATCTGGTGGTGATTCCGACGCAGCCCAGTCCGCTCGATGTGTGGGCCACGCGGCCGACGCTTGAGATGGCGGCGAAGGAAAAGCGCGCTGCGATCCTGGCGCTCAATCGGGTGCCGCCCCGGGCGCTGCTCACCGATCGGATGATGGAAAAGCTCGCCGACTACGAGGTGGCGCTCGCCAAAGCGACGCTGGGCGCGCGCGTGGCCTTCGCGGAGGCGATGGAGCGCGGCCTGAGCGCCGAGGAGCATAAATCCTCGAGCCAGGCCGCCAAGGAGATCCGCGCGCTCGCCGCGGAGCTTTGGAAGAAGGTCTGAGCGCGCTCGGGCGCCCCCGAATCGGCGGCTTGGGGCGCTGGAAACGATCGCGGCTCCCCGCGCCGGTCGTCCTGTGAAACCGACAGACCCGCCTTTTGCAACAGCGGAGCCCCCGCCTGAGGCGGTGAGGCTTGCGCGCCCGCGGGTCGCGTGACACCGGGTCTCCGACGTCGGTCCCCGCGCCGCGGCGACGAGGTTTTGCAGGATGGCTTTAAAGGATGGAGAGCGTTTCGCCGTCGCGAGCCGTCGGGTCCCGCGATCAACTCCCCGATATTTCCTTCAGCGTCGCCATGTCGGGAATCGTCAGTCGGCGGTTGGCTTCGATCTCGAGCGCGCCGGACTTGCGCAGCTTGGTCAACTGGCGACTGACCGTCTCGATCGTCAGGCCGAGGAAATCGGCGATGTCGGCGCGGGTCAGCGGCAGATCGAACTGCGCCCGATTGGACTCGGCGACGTCGTTGGAGGGGTCGATATGGCAGGCGATCATGTAGAGGAAGCTCGCCACCTTTTCCTCGGCGGTCTTTCGGCCCAGCGTCAGCATCCATTCCCGCGCTTCGTCCAACTCGTTCAGCGATTGACGAAGCAGGCGGTGCTCCATCCCCGGCTGCTCCTTCAACATCGCGTCGAGCGAGCCCTTGGGAAAAATGCACAACGTCACGTCCGAGGCGGCCTCCGCGCCGACCCGGCTCGCGTCCTGGAAGGGACGGCCGACGAAATCGGGGGCGAACTGCAGCCCGACGATCTGTTGGCGACCGTCCGCCATCATCTTCGTGAGCTTCACGACCCCGCGCAGCACGTTGGCGTAGGTTTCGACCGGCTCCTCTTCCCCGATCAACTGGGCGCCGGCCGGGAAGGTGCGCGTCGTGGTGTGGCGGCTGAGCCTAAGCAGTTCGTCCGGCCGCAGCGCGCCGCAAATGCCGTTGTGACGCGCCTCGCACGCCCGACACAAGGCGGGCGTGTCGGAATTGTGGATGTCCAGCCGCTTTTCCTGCATCTCGGGTCCCACCCCACTGTCCAGCCGATCTCACGCCGACGTCTGTCAATTTGACCAACTTTTGCGCCGATAATCAACGGGCGAAAGGTCGCAACGGACGGGGCCGACAAGCGGCGCGCCATGGGCTATGGTGCCGCCATGATCGACTTGGCCTTTCCCCGCGCCCCGGTCGTCGCCTTTGCGCTCGCCGGCTCGCTCGCGCTCCTGCTCTGCCTCGCCCCGCCGGTCGCCGGCGCCCGGGCGGCGGATCTGACGCCGCATGAGGCGCGCTACGATCTCTCGCTGTTGGAGATCAAAGGCGCCAACACGGGCTCTGCAGGCGGGGTGTTCCTCGTCCGCATCGCGAAGACCTGCGCGGGCTGGCGCCTCGACACCGACCTGCAGGCGGCGATCGAAACCGAGGACCAGGGCGAGATGCGGATCGCCAATCGCAGCCGGTACGACGAGACGATCGCAGACGACGGCGCCGGCGGAACGCTCGCCTTTCGTCAGCGTCAGGAGATCAACGGCCGACTTTTCAGCGAAACCCGCGGCGACGCGCGCCGCAGCGCGACCGGCGGCGTCGTCGAGTTCGAGCGCCCGCGCGGCCTCACCCTCGACCTGCCGGCGGGGGTGCAGTTCCCGGTGAGCGGGGCGCTGGTCTCGATGCGCGGATTGTTCGACGGCGAGAGGCTGGTCTCCCAACGGCTGTTCGACGGCGGCGAGGAAGGGGCGATGCTGGTCGTCGATCTGGCCGCCGGCGCGCCAGAGGCGCCGACGGGGGAGATCGCCGGCGACGCCGAGTTGGCGCAGGGTCGCATGCTGCGCGCCGTCACCTCCTTCTTTCCGCTGGCCGAGCCGGACTCGGCGCCGGTCTACACCTATATCGGCGATCTCTTTGAGAACGGCGTGACCGGACGCATGACGCTCGACCTCGGCCTCGCCGTCATGGAGGCGGAGCTGACCGCGGTGCGTCGGCTGGAGCCGCCGGGCTGCTGAGCTGAACGCGCCCGCGCCTCTCGCGGTCGGTGGACGTGCGGACGCGGACGCGCTAAATCCATCGGCGCGATCCGCGCCCCGCCAACCGTCCCCGGAGCCTTCCTTTCATGGCCGACCTCAGCTGCTTCGCCGCGCGACCGGACAAGTCGACGCTGACCCTCACGCCGGTGACCAAGGACGGGTTGGACGCGGCCGTGAAACTGGGCCCGAAGAGCTTGGCCGGCTGGGTCGCGCGCACCGGCTTCACGGCTTCCCCCGGCGCCGTGTCCGTCTATCCGGATGAAACCGGCGCGCCGGCGGGCGCGCTGGTCGGCGTCAGCGGCCCGGACGACCATTGGTCCTGGGGCGGCGCGGCGACGGCCCTGCCGGCCGGACGCTACGCGCTGGCCGACGGCGCGGAAGCGGCGGACCCCGATCGCGTCGCGCTCGGCTGGGGCCTGGGCGCCTATCGATTCGAGCGGTACAAGAAGCGCGATGAGGGCGCGCGCACGCTGGTCTGGCCGACCGGCGCGGACAAGGCGGCGGCGTCGGCTGCGGTCGAGGCCGTCTATCTGGCCCGCGACCTGATCAACACGCCCGCCGGCGACATGGGGCCGGGCGAGTTGGCGACGGCCGCCCGGGCGCTGGCGCGCAAGTTCAAGGGCCAGTGCAAGACCGTGGTCGGCGACGATCTGCTGCAAGAGAACTTCCCGATGATCCATGCGGTCGGCCGCGCGTCGAGCCGCAAGCCGCGCTTGATCGACCTGACCTGGGGCAAGGCGTCCGACCCGAAGCTGACGATCGTCGGCAAGGGCGTGTGCTTCGACACCGGCGGGCTCGACCTGAAGCCGTCGGGCGCCATGCTGATGATGAAGAAGGACATGGGCGGGGCGGCGCAAGCCCTGGCCGTCGCCCATATGGTTATGGCGGCGAAGCTGAAGGTGCGGTTGCGAGTGCTGATCCCGGCGGTGGAGAATTCGGTCTCCGGCGACGCCTTCCGCCCGCTCGACGTGCTGTCCTCGCGCAAGGGGCTGACGGTGGAGATCGGCAACACCGACGCGGAGGGGCGCCTTGTATTGGCCGACGCGCTGGCGCTCGCCTGCGAGGAGACGCCGGATCTGCTGATGGATTTCGCGACGCTGACCGGCGCGGCGCGCATCGCGTTGGGGACGGAGGTGCCGGCCCTCTTCACCGACGACGACGCGCTCGCCCGGGATCTCGCCGACGCCGGCGAGGCTGTGGCCGATCCGCTCTGGCGGCTGCCGTTGGTCGACGCCTACGACAGCCAGCTCGACAGCAAGGTGGCCGACCTCAACAACGCGCCGCCCGGCGGATACGGCGGCGCGATCACGGCGGGCCTTTTCCTGCGCCGCTTCGTCGAGCCGGGAGTGCCTTGGTTCCACATCGACGTCATGGCCTGGAACGCCAAGACCAAGCCCGGTCGTCCCGAAGGCGGCGAAGCGCAAAGCCCGCGCGCCGTCTTCGAGATGCTGCGGCGTCGCTACGGCTGAGCCGGCCGGCGCCCCTCGCCGGACCGGGCGCGCCGCCGGCGCCGGCGCATTGCCAGCGCGCATAAAGCGCCCTAGTCTCAATTCGGTTCCGAAACGAAAACCGCTTTGACGTGAAGGCTGAACGACCCGGTCATGAGCATCGAGATCTCCCCCTCCCAGGCGCTGGCGCTCTGGCGCGGCGCGGTCAGCGAAAGCGTGCGCCGGGACGGCCCCGATCTCTCCGCGCGGCAAAGCGCGGTCTTGATGACGGTCTATCTCGCCGACCCGCCGCATACGGTGCGCGGTCTCTCGGAGAGCCTCAACATCGCCAAGCCGGCCGTCACGCGCGCGCTCGATCGCCTCTCGGAGCTGGGGTTGGTGCGCCGAAAACAGGACGATCAGGACCGACGGTCGGTCCTGATCCAAAGGACGGTCAAAGGGTCCGTCTTCCTGTCCGATTTTGCGGAGTTGATCGTGGCGAGCGCGCGCGAGACGGGCTGAGCCCGCCTCGCGGCCCCGCCTCTAGCCTTTAAGAGGCCGCCGGCTCATAGGTCTCGACCCGGCCGAGTTCGTCGGCGCTATAGGGGGCCTGGATGCGGCGCTCGTCATAGAGCACCCAATCCGCCTCGTTCGGCAAGGCGAAGCGTCGTCCAGCGCGCCCGTCCGATTCGATCACGAAGGCCGACAGCGCGCCGGCCGGCCCGTCGAACAGAACGTCCACCACTTCGCCGTAATGACCGTCGCTCTCGGTCGCGACCTGCATGTCGAGGAGGTCGGAGACCTTGTAGTGCATCTCGACGTCGACCCGTTCGGGCCGGTCGACCTTTTCGATAGCGCGCACGTCCGCAAGGCTCATGGTGAGCGTCGCGGTCTCGTCGACGTCGTTGAAGCGGATGTCGCCCAGATCGGCGAAGAAGTATTTCGGGTAGTCGGCGATCGCGCCGTCGGTCTCGACGATCGCGCCGCTGACGAAGCCGTCCCGGTCGACCTGGATTTCCTCGATGTCGCCGACTTCGGCGCCGTCAGGCGTAAAGACGTCGTTGCCCAACATCACGGCCCCGCGCCAGTCGTCCTGCACGGCCGTCGCGTCCCAGCCTTCCAGGTCGACGACGGTCGATGTCGCGGTCGAGTCAGCCGCCCCTGCGGCGCCGGCGACGAGACCGAGCGCCGCGAGGCCGGCTGCGAAGCCGGCGACCAATTGGGCGGGGGCGGTCTGTTTCCGATCGGCGGTGCGGATCATGTCGTCCTCCTTTCGATTGAGCTTCGTCCGCCTCGCCAAATTGGCGCCTGAACGACGGGGTCAACAGATCGAAAGATGACGATTCGGCGCCGGCGCCGCGAAACTTCGGCGCTCGGCGCACAGGCCGCTCAGGCGGCCGCCTTGCGGGCGATTTCGCCCAGCCGCGCCTCCAACGCGTCGAGCGAGGCGCCGATCAATCGGCGCAACTCGTCCGCCGCATCCGCGGGCAGCCGCTCTTCCAGCGCCGCCAACTGCAGCGCGCCGGCGCGTTCTGAGACCGCGCGCAAGCCCACATTGGCGCACATGCCGCGCAGGCTGTGCAGCGCGAAGCTCAACGACTGCGCGGAGAGCGCGTCGCGCTCCAGATCCGACACCAGCCGCTCCGTCGCGTGGCGCAGCGTTCCCCGAAACTCGTCGCCGGCCGCCCCGGGCATTAGGGAGGCCATCTGATCCACGATGCACTCGTCCAACAAAGTCTCGCCGCCCATGTCGCGCCTCCCGTTCATTTAACCGACGGGCGATCGATACCGTCGCAGCGCCTGACGCGCGCCCCCCATTTGGGGGGGCGGGCGGAAGCGCGTCTGGTCCGGGAGGGCGGCGCGGCGCTTGACGGGGCGGTCGATCGGGAGAAAGCGTGGTGCGGGCGGTCGGACTCGAACCGACACTCTGTCGCCAGAACTGGATTTTGAGTCCAGCGCGTCTACCAATTCCGCCACGCCCGCACGGCTGACGCCGCTTAGATACGGCGCGCGGGCGCTGCGGTCAATCGGCGGAATCGGCGCCGCGCGCTTCGGGCCCGCCGCCGCCCCCTTCGGGCCCGCCGCCGTCCTCGCGCTCCAGGATCCGATGGGGCAGGGCGCGGTAGTCGCGCGACTGCATCTCATGAAGGCGCGAGACGGTGCGCTCGAACTCGAAGGCGTGGGTTCCCTCACGGTAGAGGTCGGGCGGGTCGGCGTCGGCGGCCATGATCAAGTTGCAGCGATGTTCGTACAGCGCGTCGATCAGCGTCATGAAGCGCTTGGCCTCGTTGCGCCGGTCGGCGACGAGCCGCGGCACGCCGTCCAGGACGATGGTGTGGAAGTCCCTCGCGAGCGCCAGATAATCCTCCGCCCCGCGCGGCTTTTCACACAGCTCGGCGAAGCTTGCGAAGGCGACGCCGCGGGCGGCCTTGGGCAGCCGCACCGTGCGCCCGCGCACGACGACGTCGTGCGCCTGCGCCCGCGCGCCTTCGGTCAGGTCTGCGAAAGCCTTCTCCAACGCCTTGGTCGAGGCGGGGCCGAGCGGCGCGTAATAGGTCTTGATGGTCTTGAGCCTCAGCATCCGATAGTCGGTCGCCGAGGACAGGTGCAGGACGTCGAGACGGCTTTTCAGCAAGTCGACGAAAGGCAGGAACCGCTCGCGCTGAAGACCGTCCTTGTAGAGATCGTCGGGCGGCCAGTTGGAGGTGGCGACGACCACCACCCCTTCCTCGAACAAGGCGCCGAAGAGCCGCGCCAGGATCATCGCGTCGGCGATGTCGGTGACGAAGAATTCGTCGAAACAGAGCAGCCAGGTCTCGCCCGCGATGTCCGCGGCGATCTTGGGCAGCGGATCGTCCGACTTGCCGCCGCCGGCCTTGCGGCGCGCGTGCAGCGCCTCGTGCACCTCCAGCATGAATTCGTGGAAATGGGTGCGCCGCTTGCGCGCGACCGGGGCCTCCTCGAAGAAGAGATCCATCAGCATCGATTTGCCGCGCCCGACGCCGCCGTAGAGATAGAGGCCCTGCGGGGGCTCCTGGCGTCGGCGCGCCAGGCCGAGGCGCGCCTTCAGCCCGCCGCCGCCCTTCTGCGGGGCGTACCCTTTGAGCGCGTTGTGCAGGCTCTGCAGCTTCTCGGCCGCCAACTCCTGGACGGACTCCGCTTCGAGTGCGCCCTCGGCGACCATCGTTCGGTATCGGAAAAGCGGTCCCTCGCCCATGCGCCCGTCATAGCCCGGATTCCATCGGCCGAAAAGACGGGGGATGGGTCGCTGAGAGACCGCCTGGCCGCGCTCCGCTCGGCGCGCGGAGCGGCCCTCACCCGAAGGCCGGGCGCACCAGCTTGCCGCCGGGCAGCGCGCTGAGCCGCCGGTAGCCGCTGCGCTCGCTCAGCAGATGCAGTTTGTTCTCGGCGCTTCGGCGGGCGTGTTCGCGCATCAGCCAGCCGGCGCGTTCGCCCTCGCGGGCCTCGATCGCGGTCAGCGCCCGCTGGTGATCGCAGTGGGCGAGGCTGAGCGCCCGGCGCGTCGCCGTCAGATCGTCCGCGTCGAACAGGATCGCGTCGGGCGAGGCGAGCGGCATGGCCGCGACGCGCTGATAGGCGGCCTCCAGCGCCTCGTTGCGCGCCGCCTGCAGAACGGCGGCGTGGAAGGCCGCGTTCATCGCGACCCACGCCTTGCGCGCCGCGGCGTCCGCCAGGTCGCGGTCCAACAAGGCCTCGCCCTTGGCCATCGCGTCTTGGAAGCGCGCGCGATCTTCGGCGTCAAGGCCGCGCTCGGCGGCGAAGCGTGCGGCGACGCCTTCGATTTCACCGCGCACGCGGATCGCGTCGCGCACCTCTTCGGGCGAGAAGGCGCGCACGGTGACGCCGCGGTTGGGCGCGCGGACCAGCAGGCCGTCGGTCTCAAGCTCCGCCATGGCCAGGCGCGCCAACGTCCGGCTGACGCCGAGCCGCTCGGCCACCTGCTGTTCGCGCAAGGGCCGGCCGGCGGCGAAGGCGCCGTCATAGATGCCGCGCCGCAGATCCGCCTTGGCCTCGTCCAACTGCCGGGTCATCGCGCCGGATCCTTTTTGCATGCAAAACTACGGACGTTCGGCGGTTTCACTTGCTCCGTCCGGGTCGCGCGGCCAAGATTGTATGCAATCACGCGTTTCGGCAAGGGAAAGCCGCAGCCGACGCGCGCCGATCGAGCGAAATCCTGGGAGGATCCGATGCCCTACGACGCGCCGCAGCGCCCCAAAGTCGGCGAAATGCCTCGGTTCGAGGCGCCGCCCCTGAAGCAGAGCCGGCCGCCGCGTTGCCCGCCCTTCGTCGAGGTGACCCATTCGGATCAGCTGCTCCCCTATCTCGAGCATGTGGCGACGCGCCCCTACAATCACGGCCTCAACGCCTGCTGGGATCTGAAGCCGGGAGAGAAGGTGCTGCTGCGCGTCGACAACTGGCACAGCGAGATGGTCGTCGAGGCCTGCAAGAAGATCTTCGAGAAGTACAAGGTCGACTACACCATCAAATACATCGACCGCGGCCCGGTGAAGCAGTGGGTCGGGGCGGACGAGGTCGACTACTATCTGTTCCGCACCAAGGAGCTGGCGGAATGGATGGACGAATGGGACCGCATCGCGAAATCCCAGGAGTTCGAGAAAATCCTGATGGGCTACGGCGGGCCGGTTCTGAAGGACACCGACGTCAAGATTCAGCGCATGCCCTTCATCACGCCGGAAATCCTGGCCTCGCCCGCCCACACGATGCCGGCGGAGCTGCTGACGGCGATCGATCTTTGGACCTGGGACCGGGTGCGCTCGGCCCAGCGCGTGCGGATCACCGACCCCGAGGGAACCGACATCTCCTTCACCAACCATGACGGCTATTGGGATCAGAAGCGCGAGGGCTACAACCGCGACATCGTCGCCCAGACCTGGGCCGGAAACGAAAAGTTCGGCGCCACCTACTTGCCCGGCCACATCACCGGCCGGCCCTGGATCTATCTGAAGGGCAAGGAGGACGGCGAGGGAATCATCGCCGGCACCACCAACCACATCGCGCCGTGCGATTGGACCCAGTTGACGGTCGAGGGCTCCAAGATCACCCAGATCAACGCCGGCGGCGCCTTCGGCGACAAGCTGCGCGACGTGATGGAGCGCACCAAGGACATCGAGTATCCCGGCTTCCCCGGCAAAGGGCTGATGTATTGGTGGGAGGCCTCAATCGGCACCAACCCGCACATCCACCGCCCGCGAAAGGACTTCCCGTCGGGCTTCGTCAACTGCCTCTACGAGCGGGTGCGTTCGGGCGTCATTCATATGGGCTTCGGGACCATCATCTCCTCGATGGACGAACGCCGCGCGGCGCGCATGGGCCATCTGGTCGGCCACTGGCACCTGCACCTCTATTTCCCGACCTATATCGCAAGCCACGCCGGCGGCGACGAGCCGGTGATCGAGGACGGCCGCCTGAAGGCGCTCGACGACCCCGAGATCCGGAAGATCGCCGAGAAGTACGGCGACGCCGACCTGTGGCTGGACGAAAGCTGGAACCCCGCCGTGCCCGGCCTCAACATGAAGGGCGACTATGTCGAGCATTACGCAAAGGACCCGCTGAAGTGGGTCAAGCAGGAGCTCGAGATCTGCCGCGACTATCATCCGCTCTTCATGCAGATGGTCGAGGCCGACGGAAAATACTGCCACGGCCGCGGGGCGGAGTGGTGGAAGGGCGGGTGTTGCGACCATTCCGGCCACGCCGCCCACAGCCTGCCGGGCAACTGCTGCGGGTGAGGCGACGGACCGGCGGCACGGCGGCGGCGGATTCTTTTGAAGGCGGCGTTCGCCGGAGAAGCGGGTTTGAAACGCCGGCCGATACCGCGTCGACCCGGCCTTGAGCCGGGCCAACCGGTGACGGCGCGTCGCTCGGACTCCGGTTGTCCCGGCTCTTCGGCCGGGACGCCGCCGCCGCCGCGAAATTCTGAGGGCGCCCCGCTTGCGCGGGGCGCCCCCCAAGACGGCTCGCCCCGGTCATCTCATCGAACCCTCTAACACGCCGCGCGAATCCGCGTATGCTCCGCGGCCATGAGCGACCCCGCCTCCTTCTCGCGCTGGCGTGACGCGCTGGCCGTCTACGGCGAGCGCCGCGTGCTCGCGATCTTCGGCATGGGGATCGCAAGCGGCCTGCCCTATGTGCTGATCGTCTCGACGCTCGGTTATTGGCTGGCGCGACTCGACGTCGATCTCAGCGCGATCGGCCTGTTCGGTCTGGTCGCCTTGCCTTACGCCTGGAAGGTTCTTTGGGCTCCGGCCCTCGATCGCCTCCCGCCGCCGCGGCTCTTCCAGGCGCTGGGTCGGCGCCGCGGCTGGGCGGTTCCGATTCAGCTCGCGCTGATCGGCGCCATCGTCGCGCTCGGCTTTACCGACCCGGCCGAGGCGCCGTGGATCGTCGCCGCGATCGCCTGCGCCGTCGGATTCCTGGGTGCGAGCCAGGATGTGGTGATCGACGCGCTGCGCATCGAGTTGCTGGAGGAGGAGGAGCAGGGCGCCGGCGCGGCCGCCACCCAGATGGGCTGGCGCATCGGCGGGCTGATCGCCGGCGCGGGCGCCATCGGCCTGTCGGATTTCGTCGGCTGGCCGGTCGTCTTCGCGGCGATGGCGGGGGCCGTCGGCCTCGGCATGGCGGCGGTGTTGATCGCGCCGGAACCGAAGAGCGCGCACGCCGCGGAGGTGATGCAGCGCCCCAAGCGCGATCTGCAGGCCGAACTGACCCGCGCCGTCGTCGACCCCTTCCGCGAGTTCCTGACCCGCCGCGACGCGCTGGCGATCCTGGTCTTCGCGCTTCTGTACAAGTTCGGCGATGCGATCGGCGGGGCGATGGCGAACCCCTTCTACGTCGACATCGGCTTCTCCGGCGCTGAAATCGCCGCCGTCACCAAGGTCTTCGGCCTGGGCGCGACGGTGGCCGGCGTGATCGGCGGCGGCCTGTTGGTGAAGCGCTTCGGCCTGTATCCCGCGCTGATGATCGGCGGCGCGGCGCAGGCCTTGACCAATTTCGCCTTCACATGGCTGGCGCTGGCCGGGCCGGACGTCTCGGTGCTGACGGTCGCGATCGCGGTCGACAATTTCGCCGGCGGCTTGGGCTCGGCCGCTTTCGTGGCCTATCTCTCGGCGCTATGCAACACGGCCTTTACGGCGACGCAGTATGCGCTGCTCACCTCCGTGATGGCGCAAGGCCGCTCGCTGATGGCCGCCGGCAGCGGCTATCTGGCCGAAGCCCTCGGCTGGCCGGTCTTTTTTGCGACCACGGCGCTGATGGCCCTACCCGGGCTCCTGCTTTTGCGCTATCTCATGCGCCGGCGGCCGGAGAGAGCGGCCGCCGCCGCGGGCGATTAAGGCACGCGACGCGATTACGCCTTGCGAGGGGCGGCGCGCTTCGCCATGTTGCGCCGCAGCAATTCCGGGCGCGCCGCCGGCCCGCCGCGACGAAAAGGGCCAGTCCCATGAACATCAATCTTATCGCCGTCGGCGAAAACCCGCCGCACGACGTCAACGTCATCATCGAGGTGCCGATGGGCGCCGAGCCGGTGAAATACGAGCTCGACAAGGATTCGGGCGCGCTCTACGTCGACCGGTTCCTGCACACGGCGATGTATTATCCGGCCAATTACGGCTTCATCCCGCATACGCTGTGCGGCGACGGCGACCCGATCGACGTGATGGTGGTCGGCCGCAATCCGGTGGTGCCGGGCTGCATCGTGCGCTCGCGCCCCGTCGGGGTTATGCTGATGGAGGACGAGAAGGGTACGGACGAGAAGATCCTCGCCGTCCCGCATGACAAGCTGCATCCCTATTACGAGGACGTCACCGGCTATCGCGATCTGCCGAAGATCCTGCTCGACCAGATCGCCCACTTCTTCACGCATTATAAGGACCTGGAGAAGGACAAATGGGCCAAGGTGGCCCGTTGGGGCGGCCCGGACGAGGCGGCGCGGATGATCGACGCCTCGATAAAGCTGGCCGACGAGAAGGGCGTGGGGCCGACCCGCGCCATGGCCACGGCTGAACGCATCCTGGCCTCGCGCGAGGCCGACGGGGACTGACCCGCGCGGCGCATTGTCGATCGGCGCTCGCGCGCCCACCTATCCCGCAACGCCCGCCGTTGCAGGAGACGAAGACCATGGCCGAGAAATTCGCCGACAAGCTGGAGCTCCGCGAGGCCGACATCACCGCGCTGGAGGTCGACGCGATCGTGAACGCCGCCAACACGCAGTTGAAGGGCGGCGGCGGCGTCGACGGGGCGATCCACCGAGCCGCCGGGCCGAAGCTGTTGGAGGCCTGCCGCGAGATCGGCGGCTGCCCCACCGGCGAGGCGCGGATCACGCCGGGCTTCGAGCTGCCGGCGCAATACGTCATTCATGCGGTCGGGCCGGTCTGGTCGGGCGGCGACAAGGGGGAAGACGAGGCGCTCGCCGGATGCTACCGTCAGGCGATGGAGTTGGCGGCGCGGCATGAGTGCCGCACGGTCGCCTTTTCCGCGATCAGTTGCGGCGTCTACGGCTTTCCCGTCGACCGCGCCGCACGCATCGCGGTCAGAACCGTCGCGGCAAGCGACGCGCTGAAAAACGTCACAAAAGTGACATTCTGCTGTTTCGGAGAGGAAACGACCCAAGCGTATCGGGAGGCGCTTCGGGAGGTGCTGTGACGATGTCGGTCCGCGACCTGGACACCTTTTTCCATCCGAAATCCATCGCGCTGATCGGGGCGTCGAACCGGCCTGGATCGGTTGGCGCGGTGTTGGCGCGCAACCTGATGGACGGCGGATTCGACGGCCCGATCATGCCGGTCAACCCGAAGCACCGCTCGATCGGCGGCGTCTACGCCTGGCCGGACATCGCCAGCCTGCCGGATGCGCCCGACCTCGCGATCGTCGCGACGCCCGCCGACGCCGTCGCCGGGGCTGTCGCCGAGCTTCGCGCGCGCGGAACCCGAGCCGTCTGCGTCATCACCGCCGGTTTCGGCGAAGGCGGCGACGCCGTCGGCGCGCAGCGCCGCAAGGCGCTGGAGGAGGCGGCCGGCCCGATGCGCATTCTGGGGCCGAACGTCCTGGGCCTGATGGTGCCCGGCGTCGGCATCAACGCCAGCTTCTCCCACGTCTGCCCGCCGCCGGGCGACCTCGCCTTCGTCAGCCAGTCGGGCGCGATGCTGACGGCGGTGAGCGACTGGGCGGCCAGCCGCGGCATCGGCTTTTCCCATCTGGTCAGTCTGGGCGACAAAATCGACGTCGATTTCGGCGACATGCTGAATTACCTGACGACCGACCCGGACGTGCGCGCCATCCTGCTCTATATCGAGGCGATCGGCGACGCGCGGAAGTTCATGTCCGCCGCGCGGGCCGCCGCGCGCACCAAGCCGGTCGTCGTCATCAAGGCCGGGCGCTTCGCCGAGGGCGCGGCGGCCGCCAGCAGCCACACCGGCGCGTTGGCCGGCGCCGACTCGGTCTACGACGCCGCCTTCCGCCGCGCGGGCATGCTGCGGGTCTTCGACATGCAGGAGCTGTTCGACGCGGTGCAGACGCTGTCGTCCGAGCTGCGCCGGCTCAACGCCGGGATCGACGATCGGCTGGCGATCCTGACCAACGGCGGCGGCATCGGCGTGCTGGCCACCGACGCGCTGATGCAACGCGGCGGCCGTCTCGCCCGCCTCAGCGACGAGACGATCGAGACTCTGAACGGCTGCCTGCCTGCGACCTGGAGCAAGGGCAACCCGGTCGACATCATCGGCGACGCGCCGGGCGCGCGCTACACGGCCGCGCTGCAGGCCTTGCTGGGCGACCCGGGCGCGGACGCGGTGCTGGTGGTCAATTGTCCGACCGCGATCGCGGATTCCAGCGAGGCGGCGGAGGCGATCGTCGGCGCGCTGCCGCGCCAGCACAAGCCGGTGCTGACCGCCTGGCTCGGCGACAACGCCGCGCAAAAGGCGCGCAAGCTCTTCATCCGAAAGAGAATCCCGACCTACAACACGGCCGAGGAGGCGGTGCGCGCCTTCATGCATGTGGTCCGCTACAACCGCAACCAGGCCATGTTGATGCAGGCCCCGCCGACCACCGACCGCCTCGGCGCCGAGCCGGACCGGGCGGCTGTGCGCAAGATCATCGATCGGGCCCTGGCCGAGGAGCGCGCGTGGCTTTCGGAGGCCGAGGCGAAATCGATCCTCGACGCCTACGGCGTGCCGATCGCGCGCACCTACACCGCGCCCGACGCCGAGGCCGCCTACATCGTCGCGCGCGGCTTCAAGATGGGCGATCTGGTTGCGGTCAAGGTGCTGTCGAAGGACATCACGCACAAATCCGACGTCGGCGGCGTGGTCCTGAACCTCGAGACGCCCGAGCAGGTGCGCGAGGCGGCCGAGCAGATGCTGACGCGTCTGCGCCGCGACTATCCCGACGCCGACATCGAGGGCGTCACGGTTCAGGAGATGGTGCGCCGGCCCGGCGCGCACGAGCTGATCGTCGGCGTCAACGAGGACCCGCAGTTCGGCCCCGTGATTCTGTTCGGCAAGGGCGGCAAGGAAGTGGAGGTCGTCGGCGACACCGCCACCGGCCTGCCGCCCTTGAACGACGTGCTGGCTGAAAGCCTGATTGAGGAGACCGACGTCTACCGCCTGCTGAAGGGCTATCGCGCCGAGCCGGCGGCGGATCTGGCCGCCCTGCGCCACACGCTGATCCGGGTCGGCCAGCTCGCCATCGATTTCGCGGAGGTGAAGGAGCTCGACATCAACCCGCTGATCGCCGACGCCGAGGGCGTCGTCGCGCTGGACGCGCGGATCAAGGTGGCCGCGGAGTCGCGCCCGCCGCACGCCCGGCTCGCCATCCGCCCCTATCCGCGCGAGCAAGAGGGGACGCTCTCTCTGCGGGACGGCTCGCCCATCCAGGTCCGTCCGGTGCGCCCGGAGGACAAGGAGAACCTGAAAGAGCTGGTCGACCGCAGCGATCCGGAGGACATCCGGCTGCGCTTCCTGCATCCGATGAAGCGCTTGCCGGATCAGCTCGCCGCCCGCCTGTCGCAGATCGACTACGCCCGCGAGATGGCGTTCGCCGCCGTCGTCCCGGAACCCGACGGCCCGGCCGAGACGGCGGACTCGGTCTGCGAGCGCGCGCCGGAGCACGAGCACATCGCTGGCGTCGCCCGGCTTTTCGCGGACGCCGACCTGACGGAGGCGGAATACGCCATCCTGCTGCGCCGCGACATGAAGGGCCGCGGCCTCGGCTACGCGCTGATGCGCCGGCTGATCGAGTACGCGCGCCAGGCGGGGATCGGCCGGCTCACCGGGGACGTGCTCAAGGAAAATCGGGCCATGCTCGACATGTGCCGCGATCTCGGCTTCCGGTTGAAAGAGAACCTGGAGGATCCGGGCGTCATGCGTGTGACGCTCGACCTCGCCAAGATCTCTGCGGAGCCTGAGCCGGTCGCCGAATAGACCCGTCGCGGCCCTCCGGCCAGACGCCGGCGGGCGCGACCGGCGCGCCGCTATTATCGTGCATTTTATAGAGGTTGCATCGGAAAACCCGCGCCCGTTAAGGGGGCGTTAACAGGCGCGCGCCTATCCTCTGCGTCAAAAGCGTCAACGCCTTGGGATGAGGGTTCGATGAGACTTACGCATAAGATCGCGGCCGGATTCGCCGCTGTCATTTTTCTCGTTATGGTGGTTGGCGGCTTCGGCTGGTTCGGCATCGGCGCGCTGACCGGTTTTCTCGACGCCAAGACCGAAATCGCAGCGTTGGAATTGTCGGCGAGCGAGACCGGGGCCGCGATCGAACGCGGCGCGCTCGAGAACGACCCGTCCGCCCTTGAGCGCGCCGCGGGCGAGATCGCCGCCTTGGAGACGGCGATCGCCGGCCTGATCGACCAGGAGGCGATCGAGGCGGGTTCCGGGTCTCTGCGCGCCGCGGACGCCGAGCTCGCCGCGCTTGACCAGGCGCTCGGCGCGCTGATCGGGCAGGTGCGGCGCTACGCGGACGAGAAGGCCGCCCTCGACGCCGGCGCGGCCAGCCTGATCGGCGCGGCCGAGACGCTCGCCGCCGAAGCGGACGCGAAAAGCGCCAGCGCCCGGGAGGCGCTCTCCGAGGTCCGCGCCCAGCGTCAGACCCAGCAGATGATCTTGAGCGACGCGCGCGCGATTTACACAGACCTCGCCCAGGTGCGCATCCACCATCTGCAGTTCCGCAACGACCGGGACGAGGCGGACCGCACGGCGGGGGCGGCGCTCTTGGAGGCGACCGTCGAAAAGGCGGAGATCCTGGCCGACTTCACGACCGGCACGCCGGACGAGCGCCCGAGTCAGACGGTGTTGAGCACCGTGCGCGCGCTGCAGACCGAATTCGGCGATCTGCTGTCCCAGCCTTTCGCGCCGCCCGCCCGGCATGAGGCGATGGCGGAGATGATCGCCAAGGCGCAACTCTTCACCGGCGCCGTCATCCGCCGTCAGGGTGAGGCGTTCGAGGAGCTCGCGGCGGCGGAGAATGAGGGCTTCGCGCTGGCGCGCGCCTCGGGCGAGTTGCTGCGGGAGGCCGGGCGCATCGCGGGCGCGGCGCGCGCGCTGGACGGCGTCGTGCAAATCTATTCGCAGCCCGGCGTCGAGCGTGAGGCGCTCGCCGACGAGGTCGTCGAACGGCTTGCGGCGCTGCGGCAGGCGGCGTCCGCGATCCTGGTGCTGCCGCTGGAGCCTGAAGCCTTCGCCCAGGTTGACGAGATCGAAACGAACGCCGCCGCTTTCGAGGCCGGTTTCGCCCGCTTCGCCGCCGCCGACGCCGCCAAGCGTCAGGCTGTCGACGAGGGCGCGGTCGCGCGCGCCGGCTTCGGCGCCGCGGTCGAGGCGGCCGTCGAAGCGATTAACGATGAGATCGCCGCGCGCACGCAGGTGGAGCAATCGATCATCCCGGCCGCGGTGCTGGGCGCGGTCGTCGGCGGGCTGATTCTCGCCGTGCTGTTGGGCCGCTCGGTCTCCCGTCCCATCTCCGTGATGAGCGGCGTGATGGATCGGATGCGCGAGGGGGATCTGGCGCTTCAGGTGCCGTATCAAAGCCGCGCGGACGAAGTCGGCGCTATGGCCCGGGCCGTAGAAGTGTTCCGCGAGAACGCCGAGCGCGTGCGCGAGCTGCAAGCCGAGCAAAAGCAGGTCGAAGCCCGCGAGGCTGAAGCCCGCGAAGCCCAGCGGCGCGAACGGCGCGAGGCTCAGCTGGCGCTGGCGGCCCGGTTCGAGGACTCGGTAAAGGGCGTGGTCGAGCAGGTGCGTGAGGCTGCACGCCGGCTCTCCGGCACTGCGGACCAAATGGTGGAGAGCGTCGACGGCGCCGTCGAGGAGGCCGGGCGCGCCGAACAGGCGACCGCCGAAAGCTCCGGCTCGGTGCAGACCGTCGCCTCCTCGGCCGAGGAGCTCGGGGCGTCGATTCAGGAGATCTCGAAGCAGGTTCAAACCTCGACCGACATCGCCGTGCGGGCCGAACGGCTTGCGACCTCCGCGGTCCGGCGGATGGAGGAGCTGGTCGGCGCCACGCGCGAGATCGGCGACGTGACCGAGCTGATCTCCGAGATCGCGGAGCAGACCAATCTGTTGGCGCTCAACGCCACCATCGAGGCGGCGCGCGCCGGCGAGGCCGGCAAGGGCTTCGCCGTCGTGGCCGAGGAGGTGAAGTCGCTGGCCGAGCAGACCGGCCGGGCGACCCAACGCATCAGCGCGCAGATCGGCGGCGTGCAGGAGGCGACCGGCCAGACCGCCGACGCGATGCAGGAGATCGAAGACGTGATCCGTCAGCTGAACGAGATCGCGGCGGCGATCGCCTCCGCCGTGGAGGAGCAGGGGGCGGCGACGGGCGAGATCGCCCGCTCCGCCGGCGAGGCGTCCTCGAGCTCCGACGCCTCCTCGCGCTCCGTTGCGGTGATGCGCGAGCGTTCGGAATCGACCGGCGCCGGCGCGCGCGAGGTGCAGACCTCCTCGCGCGCGCTCGACGGCCAGGCCGCTCAGCTTGGCCGACAGGTGGACGAGTTCCTGCAGGAGCTGCGCGCTTAGAGGCGAAGCTCTCGCGCCCGGACTCGCGCGGGGGCGGGACGCCGCCGGGCGCGCGGTTTGTTGCAGTGCGGTCGGTATAGGCGTATAGGACGCCCGCGGGGCCGGCGGAGCAGACCGCCCGCCCGCTTTCTCTTGCGGACAAGGACGAACCCATGACCGACAGCGCGCCCAAAACGGCGGCTCAGCTGCGCAACATCGCCATCATCGCCCACGTCGACCACGGCAAGACGACGCTGGTCGACCGGCTGCTGCAGCAATCGGGCGCGGTGCGCGCCAACCAGGCGGTGGCGGAGCGCGCCATGGACTCCAACGATCTGGAGCGCGAGCGGGGCATCACCATCCTCGCGAAATGCACCTCGGTCGACTGGAAAGGGTTGCGCCTCAACATCGTCGACACGCCCGGCCACGCCGATTTCGGCGGCGAGGTGGAGCGCATCCTCTCCATGGTCGACGGCGCGCTGCTGCTGGTCGATGCGGCCGACGGGCCGATGCCCCAGACCAAGTTCGTGCTGATGAAGGCCCTGTCCTTGGGCCTGAAACCCATCGTCGTCGTCAACAAGGTCGACAAGCCCGACGCCCGGCCGGATTGGGTCGTCGATCAGGTCTTCGATCTATTCGCGGCGCTCGACGCGGACGAGGAACAGCTGGACTTCCCCGTGATCTACGCCTCCGCCAAGGAAGGCTGGGCGACGCGCGAGATCGACGCGGCGCGCGACGACCTCACGCCGCTGTTTGAGACCGTCGAAAGCCATGTGAAGGCCCCCGACGCCGATCCCTCCGGTCCCTTCCGCATGTTGGCGACCACGTTGGAATACGATCCGTTCCTGGGCCGCATCCTGACCGGCCGCATCGAAAGCGGGTCGGTGCAAATGGGCCAGACGGTCCGCACGCTGTCGCGCGAGGGCAAGGAGCTGGAGCGCGCGCGGCTGACCAAGCTGCTGGCCTTCCGCGGCCTCAACCGCGAGCCGGTGGAGCGCGCGGAAGCCGGCGACCTGATCTGCGTCGCCGGCCTCTCCAAGACGACGGTCGCCGATACGATCTGCGAGCAGGGCGTCTCGGAGCCGATCCCGGCGCGCCCGATCTCGCCGCCGACCATGGCGATGACCGTCTCGGTCAATGACAGCCCGCTGGCGGGCCGCGAGGGCGACAAGCTGACCGGCCGCATGATCGGCGACCGGCTGCAGAAGGAATCGGAAGGCAACGTGGCGCTGCGCATTTCCGAGACCGCGGACAAGGACGCCTATGAAGTGGCGGGCCGCGGCGAATTGCAGCTGGGCGTGTTGCTGGAGACCATGCGCCGCGAGGGCTACGAGCTGACCGTCGGTCCGCCGCGCGTCCTGTTCCAGACCGGCGAGGGCGGCGAGCGCCTCGAGCCGATGGAGGAGGTGCAGATCGACGTCGACGAGGAGTTCTCCGGCGTCGTCGTCGAGAAGCTGGGCCTGCGCAAGGGCGAACTGACCGAAATGCGCCCGTCGGGCGGCGGCAAGACGCGCCTCGCCTTCACCATCCCCTCGCGCGGGCTGATCGGCTATCAGGGCGAGTTCCTGGCCGACACGCGCGGCACCGGCGTCATCTCGCGGCTCTTCACCGGCTACGCGCCCTACAAGGGGGCGATCCCCGGCCGGCGCGAAGGCGTGCTGATCTCCGCCGAACAGGGCAAGGCCGTCGCCTACGCGCTGTGGAACTTGGAGGAGCGCGGCCCGCTTTTCATCGGCGCGGGCGAGGACGTCTATCCCGGCATGATCTTAGGGGAGCACAACAAGGGCCAGGACCTAGAAGTGAACCCGCTGAAGGGCAAGCAGCTCACCAACATCCGCGCCGCCGGCAAGGACGACGCGGTGCGGCTGACCAACCCGATCCGCCGGACGCTGGAGGAGGCGCTCGCCTATATCGAGGACGACGAGCGCGTCGAGGTGACGCCCAAATCGATCCGCCTGCGCAAGGCGATCCTCGACCCGCATGAGCGCAAACGCGACCGTCGCCGCCGCGAGGCGGAGACGGCGTAAAGGGCGCTCTTTTCCCCCTTTAAGGGGCAGGTTGCAGCGGCTCGATCTTCGACCAGAAAATCGACCCGGCGCTGCGCCGGGATCAGTCTCTTGCGCCTGACGGCGCCCGCTCTCTCTCCGACCCTCTCCCATGAAGGCGGAGGGGGAAGAGAAGGCCGGACCCTAGATGCAGCGCCCGCCGTCCACCTCCAGGCAGACGCCGGTCAGGAATTCCGCTTCGTCGGAGCACAGGAAGAGGGCGGCGTTGGCGATGTCGGTCGGCGTCGACAGCCGGCCCAGCGGGATGGTGCCTTTGAAGGCGGCGCGCTTCTCCGGCGTGTCTTCGCCCATGAAGCGCTCCAGCAGCGGCGTCTCGCCGGCGACGGGGTTCAGCGCGCAGACTCGGATTTTCTCCGGGGCGAGTTCGACCGCCATGGATTTCGTGATCCCGATCGCCGCGAATTTCGAGCTGTTGTACCAGCTGAGGCCCGGCCGCGGCCGCACGCCGGCGGTGGACGCGATATTGAGGAAACAGCCGCCTTCCTGCGCGCGGAAGACCGGCACGACGACCTGCGCGGAGAGGTACAGGCTCTTCACATTGACCGCGTAGACGCGGTCGAACTCCGCCTCGTCGACGTCGAGCAGCGGCTGGTTGTAGTGGCTGTAGCCGGCGTTGTTGACCACGATGTCGAGATGGCCGAACTGGTCGATCGCCTCCTGCACGGCGGCTTTCCAATCGGCCTCGCGGGTGACGTCGCAATGGACGAAGGTCGCGGCCTCGCCGATCTCCGAGGCGACGCGACGGCCCGCTTCGTCCTGGATGTCGGCGACCAGGATTTTGGCGCCCTCTTGCGCGAAGCGCTTGGCGATTCCTTCGCCGAAGCCCGACGCCGCGCCCGTGACGAGCGCGATCTTGTCTTTCAGCCGCATGATGTCTGTTTCCTCCCGCTCACGCTTATGAGGCGGGGAAACCGTCACCCCGCCGGCTTTTGGATCAAGGCCGCATAGAACCCGTCGCAGCCGCCCGCCTCGCCCCGCATGTAGGGCAGCGTCCGCAGCCCGCCCGACGGCGTTCGGGCCTCAACGAAGCCGCCGAGCCAGGCGGCCTCGATCGGCAGCATAGCGCATGGGCCGGCCCCGTCGAGAGCGCCGTCGAGCAGCTCGGCGATCGCGCGCTCTCCCTCCTCCGGCTGCAGCGAACAGGTGGCGTAGAGCAACAGCCCGCCCGGCTTGAGCATGGCGAGCGCCGCGACGATCAGACGGCGCTGCAGCGCGGCCAGGCGCGCGACGTCGGCCGGGCCCTTCAGCTGCGCGATGTCCGGATGCCGGCGCAGCGTGCCGGTCGCGCTGCAGGGCGCGTCCAGCAGGACGGCGTCGACGGGCGCCTCGGGCCGCCAGGTCTCTGCGTCGGCGGCGATCACCTCGGCCGACAGGTCGAGGCGCTGGAGATTCTCCGTCAGCCGCGCGAGCCGGGGCTTTGAGCGATCGACGGCCGTCACCCTCGCCCCGGCGGCGCAGAGCTGCGCCGTCTTCCCGCCGGGCGCGGCGCACAGGTCGATCACGTCTTTGCCGGAAAGTCCGCCGGCCGCGGCCTCCAGGAGGCGCGCGGGCAGAGCGGCGGCGGCGTCCTGCACCCACCAGCGGCCCTCGTCGAATCCCGCCAGTCGGCGCACGTCGCCGGTGGCGGGTAGGCGCACCGTCTGCGGCTCCAACGCGGTTCCGCTCAGGCGATCGGCCCAAAGGGCGGCGTCCTCCTCCGGCTTCAGGGTGAGATCGAGCGGCGGCTCGGCCAGATGCGCCTCTCCGATCGCGCGCGCGGCCGCCTGGCCGTAAGCGCTCTCCCACGACTCGCGCAGCCAGGCCGGCGTGTTGAGCCGGCCGGCCTCCTGTTTGCGCGCGACATCGGCGCCGTCCTTGGCGATCTTGCGCAGGATGGCGTTGATCAACCCCTTGAAGGCCGCGAGAGTCTCGGCCTCCGCCAGGTCGACCGACGTCGCCACCGCGGCGTGAGGCGGCGTGCCAAGGAAGATCAGCTGCGCGGCGCCAAGGCGCAGGACGAGACGCACCGACTGGGCCTTGCCCTTGGGCTCGCGGGCCAGATAGCGGTCGATCAGTTGGTCGAGCTGCCCCTGCCGGCGCAGCACGGTCAGCGCCAGCGCGCGCGCGAAAGCGCGGTCGCGCGCCTCGGCGATCTCGGACAGCGCCGGCGTCTTCTCCAACGCGTCGTCTAAGGCCTGGTTGCGCATGGCGACGGCGGCCAGCAGCTGGAAGGCCGCGCGCCGGGCGGGCAGGCCGCCGGTTTCCGCTTTGGCCAAAATCTCGAGGCAAGGGGGCTCTGTCATGGCCGCTCTATAGGGGGCGGCGGGGATTGCGTCAAAGGCGGCGCGTTGATCGATCGCTCTGACGGCAAGGCCGGGACGACAATCGGTCCGCGACGCCATCAGGTCCCCGCTTTCGCGGGGAGGCTGGAGCGCCGCCGAAAGCCGGAGGGAGTCCCCGCGACGGCGGGGGCCTTTTCGGGCGCGCTCGGACCGCAGCGCGAGCCGCCTGAGGCCCCCGCCTTCGCGGGGGCGCCCGCGCCCTCAGTAAGGCAAGCCCACGTAATTCTCGGCCAACGAGGTCGTCGCGGCGTCTGAGCCCGTGAGATAGTCGAGCTCCGCCTCCTGGATCTTCTGGCCGAAGGCGCCCTGGTCGGGAAAGACGTGCATCATCGAGGTGAACCACCAGCTGAAGCGCACCGCCTTCCAGACCCGGGCTAGCGCGCGCTCGGAATAGCGTTCGAGGGCGCCGGCGTCGCGCTCCAGGAAGAAGGCGGTCAGCGCGTCGGCCAGATAATGCACGTCGCTCGCCGCCAGGTTCAGTCCCTTCGCCCCGGTCGGCGGCACGATGTGGCCCGCGTCGCCCGCCAGGAACAGCCGCCCGAACCGCAAGGGCTCGGCGACGAAGGAGCGCAAGGGGGCGATCGACTTCTCGATCGAGGGGCCGGTCGTCACCGCCTCCGCGGTCGCCGCCGGCAGGCGCCGGCGCAGCTCGTCCCAGAAGCGATCGTCCGACCAGTCCTCGACTTTGTCGTCCAGCGGGCACTGCACGTAATAGCGCGAGCGGGCGCGGCTGCGCATGGAGCACAGCGCGAAGCCGCGTTCGTGGTTGGCGTAGATCAGCTCCTCCTCCACCGGCGGGACGTCGGCGAGGATTCCCATCCAGCCGAAGGGATAGACCCTCTCATAGGTGCGGATCGCGTCATCCGGGACGCTCGGGCGGCTGACGCCGTGATAGCCGTCGCAGCCCGCGATCACGTCGCAGTCGATGCGCTGCGTCGCGCCGCCCTGGGCGAAGGTGACGAAAGGACGATCCGTGTCGAAATCGTGCGGCTCGACCTCCTCCGCCTCGTAGTGCGTGACCAGACCTTCCGCCGCGCGGGCGTCCATCAAATCCTTCGTCGCCTCCGTCTGGCCGTAGACCAGCACGGACTTTCCGCCCGTCGCCGCCGCCAGGTCGATGCGGTGAAGGCGGCCGTCGAAGGAGAGATTGACCCCTTCGTGCCGCAACCCCTCGGCGTGCGCCCGCGCGCCGCAGCCGGCGCGATCGAGCAGCCCGACGGTCCCCTCCTCCAGCACGCCGGCGCGGATGCGGCTCAGCACGTACTCGGCCGACCGGCGCTCAAGGATCACCGCCTCAATCCCCGCCTTGTGCAAAAGCTGACCCAGCAGCAGGCCGGCCGGGCCGGCGCCGATGATGCAGACTTGGGTTCGGGTCGTGGTCATCGCCGCCTCCCTAGAACAACAGCTCGACCAGAGCGAGCGTGATCCCGGGAAAGGCGACAAGGATCGCCACCCGGACGAAATCGCTCAAGATGAAGGGCGCGGCGCCGCGGTAGGTCTGGCCGATCGAGACCCCGTCCGCCATCGAATTGATGACGAACAGGTTCATGCCCACCGGCGGCGTGATCAGGCCGACCTCGACCACGATCAGCACCAGGATGCCGAACCAAAGCGCCGTCTGTTCCGGCGTCAGCCCGAAATCGAGCGCCATCACCATCGGGAAGAAGATCGGGATCGTCAGCAGGATCATGGAGAGCGAATCCATGATGCAGCCGAAGATCAGATAGGTCATCAGGATCACCGTCAGCACCAGCCAGGGGCTCCACCCCAGCTCGCCGACGAAGCCGGCCGCCGCCTGCGGCAATTGCGAGAAGGCGAGGAAGCTGTTGAAGACCGCCGCACCCAGGATGATGAAGAAGATCATGCCGGTGGAAATCGCGGTCTTGAGCAGCGCCTCCTTCAGACCCTGACGGTCCAGCCCGCCGTTGATCCAGGCGACGAGACCCGTGCCGGCCGCCCCGACGGCCGCGCCTTCGGTCGGCGTGAACCAGCCGGCGTAGATGCCGCCGATCACGATCAGGAAGATCGCCAGGACCGGCCAGACCTCCATCAGCGCGCGCCAGCGCTCGCCGCCTTCGCTTTTCGGGCGCTGACCCGCGGCGTCGGGCTTCAGGCGTACGTAGATCGCTATCGTCAGCATGTAGCCGAAGGCCGCCAGGAAGCCGGGGATGAAGGCGGCGACGAACAGCTTGGCGATGTTCTGTTCGGTCAGGATGGCGTAGATCACCAGAATGACCGACGGCGGGATCAGGATGCCCAGCGTGCCGCCGGCCGCGAGGCAGCCGGTCGACAGCGCCCCCGAATAGCCGAAGCGCCGCAGTTCGGGCAGCGCCACCTGGCCCATCGTCGCCGCCGTCGCCAGCGAGGAGCCGCAGATCGCGCCAAACGCCCCGCAGGCGCCGACGGCGGCCATCGCCACCCCGCCCTTGCGGTGGCCGAGCCAGGTTTCGGCCGCGCGGAACAGCGCGCGCGACATGCCGCCTTTGGTCGCGAACTGCCCCATCAGCAGGAACAGCGGCACGATGGAGAGCGAATAGCTGGAGAAGGTGTCGAACGGCGTGGTCTTGAGCTGCGCCAGGATCGGCCGCTCGCTGCCCGTCACCAGCCAGACGCCGGCGAAACCCACCAGCAGCATGGCGAGCCCGATGGGAATGCGCAGGAAGATCAGCGCCATCAGCACCGGGAAGGAGAGCAGCGCGAGCTCGATACCGCTCATCGCCCGCCGTCCTCAAGCCAGCGCCCGGCGCGCCATTCGGCCGCGCTGCGCCAGACGGTGTAGGCGCTGACGATCACGAACAGGATCGCGCCGACGGCCGCGGCGGCGTAGCCGATCCACAGCGGCAGACCCAGAATGTAGGTGGTCTCGCCGTAGCGCTGCTTGTCCAACATGCCGAGCCACAAGCGCCAGGCCAGCACGCCCGCCGCCGCCGTCATCAGGAGGTTGGCGAGGAGGTCGGCGATCCGGTTGCCGCGAAAGCCGACCAGGTTCATCGCCAGATCGACCGTCACGTGGCCGCGATTGAGCTGACACCAGGGCAGGAAGGCGAAGATCGCGAAGGCGGAGCCGAGCTCCACCAACTCATAGGCCCCCGGCACGGAATCCAGCCCGAGCGGGATCAGCGCCCGCCCGGTCACGCTGGCGACGGTCAGCGCCGTCATGGCGACCAGCACGGCCCCGCCCGCAAGCGCAAGCGCGGCGGCCAGGCGATGGATCAGGCGGTGGAGCATGGAGAGGCCGCTTCAGCAAATGACAGGATATGAGGCTCCGCTCTCGTCGTCCCGGCCGAAGAGCCGGGGGAACCGCTGGATGACCTTCGCTCGCACGGGGGCGTCATGCACCGGTTGGCCCGGCTCTTCGGCCGGGCCGACGCAGAGCGCGGGTCGGCCGATCGGGAAGCGCAAGGCCCCCCGACCGGCGTCGCCTCACTTCGAATGCTTCTCGATCAACGCGCGGGCTTCCTCGACCAGCGCCGCGCCGTCGTGGCCGGCTTCGTTCATCTCGGCGATCCAGCCGTCAATCGTCGGCTGGGCGGCCTCCTTCCAGGGGGCCGGGTCCAGCATGCGGATGGTGTTGCCGCCGGCCTGCGCGCGCTCCAGCCCGACGGCGTCTCCGGCGTCCATGGCGGCCCCGAACATGGCCGCGGCCTCGACCCCGCTATGGGCGTCGATCACCGCCCTCAGGTCGTCCGGCAGCGCGTCGTAGGCGTCCTGGTTCATCACCATGGCGAAGGTCGCGGTGTAGAGGCCGTTGGCGCCCTCGAAGCCGGTGTGGGTGTCGACCAGCTCGGGGATCTTCAGCGGCACGGTCACCTCCCACGGGATCACCGCGCCGTCGATCACGCCCTTGGAGAGCGCCTCCGGCACGGCCGGCACGGGCATGCCGACGGCCGAGGCCCCGAGGGCCTCCAGCATGCCGGTGATGACACGGGTCGGCCCGCGGACCTTCAGCCCCTCCATGTCGTCGAGCGAGGCCACGCCGTCGCCGCGCACGTGCAGCAAGCCCGGCCCGTGGGTGTGGAGGACCAGCGGCTGGACGTCCGCGAACTCGTCCAAGGCGTTGGCTTGCACATATTCGTGGAAGGCGCGGCTGGTCGCCTCGCCGGTCGTGACCATGAAGGGGAGTTCGAAGGCCTCCGTCTTGTTGAAGCGCCCGGGCGTGTAGCCCAACACGGTCCAGACGATGTCGACCACCCCGTCGCGCGCTTGATCGAACAGCGACGGCGGCGCGCCGCCCAACTGCATGGCGGGGAAATGCTGGATTTCGATGCGCCCGCCCGAGTCAGCCTCGACCGCCTCGATCCACGGGTCGATCGCCTTGGACGGCACGGTCGCCTGCGGCGGCAGGAACTGGTGCAGGCGCAGCGTAACCTCTTGCGCCAGCGCGCCCTGCGCCGCCAACGCAACGCCGGCGGCCGTCAGCAGTCCGGCCAGCGCGGTCTTACCGTTTCGGAACGTCATGGTGTGTTCGCCTCCCTTGATGGCTTGGCGCGGGCTTTTTTCGTAGGGCTTCTAAGCGCGCCCGCCGCCTTTTTGCGCCCGTTAGCCTGCCCTATCCGCGCCGAGGCTGCAAAGCCCTTGCACTGACGGGGAGACGCGTCCGCCGCGGCGTCAACCCAGCCCGTTCAAATCGTCCAACAGGCTGGCGATACGGCCCGAATCCGGGCTGTCGACGATGGCGCGGGCGCGCTGCGCGCAGGCGGCCGAATCGAGGGTCAGCACCCGCTGCTTCACGCGGGGAATGGCGGGCGCGCTCATCGACAGGTCCCGCACGCCGAGGCCGGCCAACAGACCGCTGAAGCGCGGGTCGCCGGCCACTTCCCCGCACACGCTGACAGGCAGGCGCGCGCGTAAGGCCGCCTGGACCGAAAACTCGATCAGCCGCAGCACCGCCGGGTGCAGCGGATTGTAAAGCGCCGCCACCTGCTCGTCCGCGCGGTCGACGGCCAGCGTGTACATCGTCAGATCGTTGGTGCCGATGGCGAAGAAGTCGCTGACCTGCGCCAGCGCGTCGGCCGACAGCGCGGCGCCCGGCGTCTCGATCATCACGCCCAGCGGCGGGACGTCCTCAGCCTGGGGGACGCCTTGGCGGGTCAGGCGGCGGCGCACCTTCTTCAAGGCCTCGCGCACCCGGCGCACTTCGCCCGGCGTGGTGATCATCGGCAGCAGGATGCGCACCGGCCCCCGCGCGCCCGCGCGCAGGATGGCCGCCAGTTGCACCTCCAACAGCTTGGGCGCCTTCAAGGACAGCCGGATCGCGCGCAGTCCCAACGCCGGGTTTTCGCCGCCCGCCACGTCCGGTCCCAAAGCGCGGGTCAGTTTCTCGCCGCCGACGTCCATCGTGCGGATGGTGACGGTTCGCCCGGCCATGGCCTCGACCACGTCCGACAGGACGGCGGTCTGCTCCTCCTCGTCCGGCGGACGGTCGACGTTCATGTAAAGAAATTCCGTGCGGAACAGGCCGACCCCCTCCGCCCCGTTCTCCAGCGCCGCCGCGGCTTCCATCGGCAGGTCGAGATTGGCCTGCAGGGCGATGCGCACACCGTCGCGGGTCTCTGCCGGTCGGTCGCGCAGCCGTTCAAGCTTGCGCGCTTCGCGCGCCAGCCGCGCGCGCCGCTCGCGATAGCGTCGGCGCGTCTCGTCGCTCGGGTTCAGAACGACGACGCCCTCCGCGCCGTCCAGGATCGCCGGCACGCCGGGGCTGTCGCGACCCTTGGCCGCGGCCTCCTCGCGGTCGCGCGCCGCCTCGGCCAGCGCCTCCATCAAGCCGACCGCGCCGAGCACCGCCGGAAGGCCGAGCGAGCGCGCCAGGATCGCCGTGTGCCCTTGCGCGCCGCCCAGCGCGGCGGCGAAGCCGGCGACGCGTTGCGGGTTCATCTGGGCCACGTCGGCGGGGCTCACCGCGCCGGCCGCCGCCAGGGCGCCCTCCTGCAGCGTCTGGAAGGGATTCGTGGCGCCGCCCTGCAGCGTGCGCAGGACGCGGCGGCCGACCTCGCGCACATCCTCAGCCCGCTCGGCGAGATAGCCGTCCGCCATCGCCTCGAAGCCTTGGGCCAGCGCCTCGATTTCCCGGATCAGCGCGGCTTCCGCGTTCAGCCGGTCCTGCTCGATCCGCGCTCTCGCGCCGCGCACCAGACGCGAGCTGGAAAGCATCTGCAGATGCGCTTCCAGCACCATACCGATTTCTTCGGCGGCCGGGCCCTTGCGGCGGCGCCCCCGCAGGCGCGCGGCCTTCAACTGTCGGCGCGCCGTCTCCAGCGCCGCCTCCAGCCGGGCGACCTCTTCGGCGGTTTCCTTCGCCTTGACGCGCCGGACCGAGGCCTGCAGGCCGCCGAGGTCGACGGCGATCAGCGGCCCTTCGGCGACGCCGGGCGACACCCCGATCCCTTGCAGCACCCGTTCTTCGGCCCGTTTTTCGGCCATCGACGATTCGTCCCCCGCGGCGACCCTGTTCGGCTCAATCGGTCTCGTGGAAGCCGGCCTCGACCAGCGCCTGCAGCGCGTCGAGCGCCGCCTCGGCGTCCGCGCCCTCGGCGCTCACCGTGATCTGCGCGCCAGGGTGCGCGCCGAGCATCATCAACCCCATGATCGAGAGGCCCCCGACGCTTTGGCCGTCCTTCTCCACCGCGACGTCGGCCTCGAACGTCTCGCAGGTCTTGACGAACTTGGCCGCGGCGCGGGCGTGCAGGCCGCGGCGATTGCAGATGGTCAGCGTACGGGCGGGCATGGCCGACTCGGCGGGGACGGGGGCGGGGACGGGGGCGGGGACGGTTTCTTTCATAGGCTCCGCTTTATCGGGTCAGAAGGGCGCTCGCCACGTTGATGTACTTGACGCCGGCGTCCTGGGCGGCGGCGACCGCGCGGTCCAGCGGCTCTTGCCCGCGGACTGAGGCGAGCTTCACCAGCATCGGCAGATTCAGCCCGGCGATCACCTCCACCTTGGCCTTGTCCATGATGGAGATCGCGAGATTCGAGGGCGTGCCGCCGAACATGTCGGTCAGCAGCACGACGCCCTCGCCCGCGTCGACCGCGCCGACCTTCTCCAGGATCTCGGCGCGGCGTTGCTCCATGTCGTCGTCGGGGCCGATGCAGACCGCATCGATCTGCTTCTGCTCCCCCACCACATGCTCCAGCGCCGAGACGAACTCCGCGGCCAGATTGCCGTGGGTCACCAGAACCATGCCGATCATCAGACCCGCTCCTTCCCAATTCCGTCGCGTTTCGCCTCGGACGCCGGACCCGCGTCCCGCTCGTCGGCGGGCAAATCGCGGTGGAAGCGATTCACCCGCCGGCCCGCATCGGCCAGCCGGTCGGCCAGCCTTTCCGCGGTGTAGACGCTGCGATGGCGCCCGCCGGTGCACCCGACGGCGATCGTCAGATAGCTCTTTCCCTCGCGCTCGTAGCGCGGCAGCACGCGGTCCAGCAAGGCCGTCGCCTCGGCGAGGAACCCCTCGAAATCCGGATCGGCCGCAATGTGCGCGCCGACGGCGCCGTTCAGCCCCGTCAGCGGGCGCAAATCCGGATCGTAATGCGGATTGTCGAGGAAGCGGACGTCGAAGACCGTATCCGCCTCGCGGGGGACGCCGCGACGGAAGGCGAACGACATCACGGTCACGGTCGGGCCGTCTTCGGCCGCGTTCGGATCGGCGAACAGCGTCTTGATGCGGTGCTTCAGGTCCCAGACCGTCAATTCCGTCGTGTCCAGCACCACGTCGGCGACGTCGCGCAGCGCCGCCAGCGCGCGCCGTTCCAGCTTGATCCCGTCGGCCACCGGGCGGTCGGCGGCCAGCGGATGACGCCGGCGCGTTTCGGCGAAGCGGCGGATCAGCTGCTCGTCGTCGCAATCCAGGAAAAGGGTGCGCAGCTTCAGGCCGTCCCCCGCCCCAAGCCGGCGTTGCAGCGCCTCGATCGCCGCGGGGTCGAAATCGCGCGTGCGGATGTCGACGCCGAGCGCGATCGGCGCACGCTCCTCGCCCTCCCGCGCGGCCGCCGCCAGTCGGTCGATCAACCCGATCGGCAGATTGTCGACGGCCTCAAAACCCAGGTCCTCCAAGACGTTCAACACGCTGGAGCGCCCGGCGCCGGACATGCCGGTCACCAGCACCAGATCGGGGCCGCCGCGGGTCATGACGCGCTCCCGCTCACAAGCGGGCCGATTGCGTCGGCGTCGGCGTCGTCGTCCGCGCCGTCCGCGCCGGTCTCCCGCGACGCGATCAGCGCCAGCGCGCGGCGGATCTTCGCGGGGGTGGAGACGTCGAAAGCGTGCAGGCGAAGGGCGGGGACGGCGACGCCCAGCACCGTCTCCCGCAGCGGCTCAGGCAATCGTGGAACCGCGGCGCGCGGGACCAGGTCGACGATCAGGCTCAGCCCGGCCGAGGCCGCGCACTCCTCCGGACGAAGCGCCGCGACGCCGAGGCCGCGCAGCTCTATCCGTCCGGCCAGCGCCGGCGGCGCCTGAAGGATCGGGCCGGACGGGCCGAGGGTCAGGTCGGTGCGGTCGTCGGCGATCAGGCGCGCGTCGCCCGCCTCGATCATCCGGAAGGCGAGGTCGGATTTGCCCGCGCCGGACGGACCGCGCAGCAGCACGCCGAAATCCCGCGTCGCTCTCGCGCCCGGGCCCCCGTCGACGCGGACGGCGAGCGCGGTGGCGTGCACCAGACTCGGCGGCGCGGCGCGCGCGCCCTCTCCGCCGTCCTGGTCGCGCCCGTCATCGCGTCGGCTGGCCTTTCGGCCGGATCGCCCGCTCATGCGTCGCCCTAAATCACCCGCCGGTCGCTCTTCGCTCAGAGCGCGCGCGGCCCGCAAGCCCCCTTGCGGATCGCCCGCCGGCGCCCGAATGGGAAAAGCGTGCGGCGGACCGCGCGGGAAGTCAACGCCAAGCGGCGGCCCCGGATAACGCGATCGTCATTTCCGAGAAGGCGGCCGGCGGCGTTAGGGTTGCGTCCGATCGCCGAGACCCGAGGAGACGCGCCATGACGATCCGCCCGCCGTTCGCCGCGCCCGCCGCCGCCCTCGCGCTCGCCGCCGCTCTCTGGGCGGCGGGTCCGCCGCCCGCCGCCGCTGAGGCGGGCTATCCCTATGACGGCGTGCGGGTGATCGAGACGCAGAAGAGCTACGCCGATCTCGTCGCCGCCTTCAACCAAGCGGTGGCGGCGCAGGAGCGCGTCTTTGTGGTCACCCGCGCCAGCGCGACCGTCGGCGTCAGGAATCGCTTCGGCGAGGAGATTCCGGGCAATATGGTGGCCGGCGTCTACGGGCCCGAGTTCGCCAAGCGGATGCTGGAGGCCTCGATTCCGGCGGGCATCGAGGCGCCGATACGCTTTTACCTGACCGAAGATCCCGAGACCGGCTTGGCGACGCTGACCTATCGCACGCCCTCGGCGGTCTTCGCGCCCTATGACGGCGCCGGGCTGGCCGAGATGGCGGCCGAGTTGGACGCCATCTTCGCCGAGATCGCGACGGCGGCGACGCGCTAGGCTTTGCCGCGCGCGCGCCGGCAGGCCTCGGAGCAGTAGCGAACCTCGTCCCACACCGCCGCCCATTTCCTGCGCCACGCGAAAGGCCGGCCGCAGGCGGCGCAGGTCTTGTGCGGCAGGTCGGCTTTTTTTCGCATCTTTCCCATGCCGGCTTTTACGCCGCGTTCTGCGCGGCGGATCGGCGCGCGCCCCGAAGTCGCCTTCAAGCCGCCGCTGGCGAGCGGGCGCGAATGGGTGTATCCGAGACGCCATGGCGTTATTCAAGGCGATCGCGACCGTCGGCGGCTGGACGATGATAAGCCGCGTTCTGGGATTCATCCGGGACGTGGCGATCGCCAATGTCCTGGGCGCGGGTCAGGTGACCGACGCCTTTTTCATCGCCTTCAAGTTCCCCAACCTGTTCCGCCGGCTGTTCGGCGAGGGGGCGATGAACGCGGCCTTCGTCCCGCTCTATTCCCGCCGGCTTGAGCGCGGACCCGACGACGCCCCCGACGCGCCCGCCGGGCCGGAGGAGGCGCGCGCCTTCGCCGGCGAGGTCGCCTCGGCCCTCACCCTCTTCATGTTGGTCTTCACGATCCTCGCCATGGGGGCGATGCCGTGGATCATGAGCGCGATCGCGCCCGGCTTTCGCGCCGATCCGGAGAAGTTTCAGCTGACGGTGGAACTCGGCCGGATCGCCTTTCCCTATCTTCTGTTCATGACCCTGTCGGCGCTGCTGGCCGGCGCGCTCAACGCCAACGGCCGCTTCGCCGCCGCCGCCGCCGCGCCGATCCTGCTCAATATCGTGCTGATCGCGGCGACCGCATTGATCTATTGGGGGGTCGTCCCCGAACCCGGCCCCGGGCTCGCCTACGGCGTGGCGCTGGCCGGCGCGTTGCAGTTCGCGATGCTGGCCCTGGCGGCGAAGCGCGCGGGCGTGCTGCCGCGCGTCCCGCGTCCGCGCCTGACGCTGGGGGTGAAGCGGCTCGGCGTGCTGATGGCGCCGGGCGTCGCCGGGGCGGGCGTCGTCCAGATCAACGTGATGGTCGGGGACGTGCTGGCCAGCACGCTCGCCGAAGGGTCGGTCAGCTATCTCTACTATGCGGACCGGGTCAACCAGCTGCCGCTCGGCGTCGTCGGCGTGGCGGTCGGGATCGCGCTGCTGCCGCTGCTCTCGCGCCAGCTGAAGGCGGGGGAGACCGAGGCCGCGGCCGGCAGCATGAACCGGGCGCTCGAAATCTCGCTGCTTCTGACCCTCCCGGCGGCGGCGGCGCTGATCGCCATTCCCGACGCGATCGTAACCGTGCTGTTTCAACGCGGCGCCTTCGGGGCGGAGGCCGCGGCCGCGACCGCAGACGCGCTGCGCGCCTTCGCGATCGGGCTGCCCGCCTATGTGCTGATCAAGGCCCTGTCGCCCGGCTTCTGGGCGCGCGAGGACACCAAGACCCCGGTGCAGATCGCCGCCGGGGCGGTCGTCCTCAATGTCGTGTTGGCGTTGATCCTGATGGGTCCGCTCGCCCACGCCGGGATCGCGCTGGCGACCGCGATCACGGCCTGGGTCAACGCGGCGACCTTGGCGGCGCTCCTGGCCCGGCGCGGGCTGTTCCGGGCCGACGCCCGACTGGCGCGGCGTCTGCCCCGCATGGCCGCGGCGAGCGCGCTGATGGCGGGCGCCCTGGTCGGCGGCGCGGTTGCGCTGGACGCTTGGCTCGCCGACGCGGCGCTGTTGCGGATCCCGGCGCTGGCGATCCTGGTCGCGGGCGGCGCGGCGGTCTATTTCGCCGCCGCTCAGGCGACCGGCGCGGCGGACCTGCGCGAGGTGAAGCGCCTGCTGCGGCGCCCGCGCAAGGCGCCCGCCGCCGACGGCGGAGCCGAGATGGACGGTTAGGCGGAGCCGACATGGACGGCTAGGCGGAATCCCGTCACACTGCCGGCCGTCGATTTTTCCCGCTCAGCGCGAAAGCCGCCCATCGCCGTGTCGTCCGTCTACACCATCCCGCCGACCCGTCCCTTCGTGGATGCGCTGGCCGCCGGCCTGCTGGCGGAGGCTGAGGCCCATCCGCGCGGGGCGGAGAGCCTCGCCGACACGTTGATCCTGCTGCCCACTCGGCGCGCCTGCCGCAGCCTGCGCGAGGCCTTCTTACGGGCGAGCGACGGCCGCGCCCTGCTGCTGCCGCGCATGCAGCCGATCGGCGACGTCGACGAGGAGGAACTGATCCTGGGCGCTGTCGGCGATCCCGCCTCGGCCGGGGCGGAGTTGCTCGAGCTGCCGCCGGCGATTCAGCCGATGCGCCGGCGCTTCCTGTTGGCGCGCCTGATCATGGCCGCCCCGGTTCTGGGCGGTGCGGCCGAGCGCGACCGCCCCTCGCCGGATCGCGCCTTGATGCTGGCCGACGAGTTGGCGCGGCTCCTCGATCAGGTGCAGACCGAAGGCCTCAGTCTCGATCAGGTGTCAGCGCTGGTCCCCGATCTCTACGCCGATCACTGGCGGCTCACCGTCGATTTCCTGTCGATCCTGCGCACCGCCTGGCCGCCGATGCTGGCCGAGATCGGCGCGCTGGACCCGGCGGACCGGCGCAACCGTCTGATCCGGACCCAGGCCGAGGCCTGGGCGGAGGACCCGCCGGACCTCGACGTCGTCGCCGCCGGTTCGACCGGCTCGATCCCCGCGACGGCCGATCTGCTGAACGCGGTCGCGGCCTTGCCGCGCGGGCGCGTCGTGCTGCCGGGGCTGGATCGCCGATTGGGCGAGGCGGCCTGGCGCGCGGTCGAGGGCGATCCCAGCCACCCGCAGCACGGCCTGTCGCGTCTGATCGCACGCCTGGGTCTGTCGCGCGCGGAGATCCCGGATTGGCCCGCGCCCGGCGACGCCGAGGCGGACCCGGCCCGCGCGGCGCGCGCCGCGCTGATCGCGGAAGCCTTGCGGCCCGCCAGCACCACCGCCGCCTGGCGGCGCGCCGGCGACCTGCCGGCCGAGGCCGCGGACGGCGTCGCCTGGCTGGAGGCGCCGAGCGCGGCGGCGGAGGCGGGCTCGATCGCGCTGGCGCTGCGCGAGGCGTTGGAGACGGACGGACGCACCGCCGCCCTGGTCACGCCCGACCGCAACCTCGCCCGGCGCACGGCCGCCGCGCTGGCGCGCTGGGGAATCGCGGTGGACGATTCGGCCGGCCGCCCGCTGGCGCAGAGCCAGACCGGGGTTTTCTTTCGACTGGTCGCGGAGACCGCGCTGACCGGCTTCGCGCCGATCCCGCTTTTGGCGCTTCTGAAGCACCCGCTCGCGGGCCTCGGGCTGGCGCCGGCCGCCTTGCGCCGCGAGGTGCGCTATCTGGAGCGCGCGATCCTGCGCGGACCGAAACCGGGACCGGGGGCGAAGGGCCTGCGCGCCGCGCTCGCCGAAGCCGCCGAGGATCGCTTCAAGCGGCGCTGGCTCGACGCCGCGCGGGCGGAAGCGTTGATCGCCCGGATCGAGTCGGCGCTGGAGCCGCTGCGGCGGCTGCTGGCCGCGGAGACGCAGGCCGATCTGTCGGCCTTGATCGAAGCTCATGTCGCCGCCGCCGAGGCGGTCGCCGCCAGCGACGCCGATGAGGGCGCGCGCCGCCTGTGGCGCGGGGAGGAGGGCGAGGCGCTGGCGGAGCTGACGGCCGAAGCGCTCGACGCCGCCGCGCCCGGCGCGGGCGGCGACCCGGTGATGGAGCCGATCCCCGGCGGGGACTACCCCGCCCTGCTGGAGGCCTTGATGAGCGGCGCCGTCGTCCGACCCGCCTACGGCCGGCATCCGCGCGTCTTCATCTGGGGGCCGTTGGAGGCCCGCCTTCAGCACGCCGATGTGGTGGTTCTGGGCGGCCTCAACGAAGGGACCTGGCCGCCGGAGCCGGAGGCCGACCCCTGGATGTCGCGGCCGATGCGCCGCGATTTCGGCCTGCCGGCGCTGGAGCGGCGCATCGGGCTGGCCGCGCACGACTTCGCGCAAGCCTTCGCCGCGCCGCAGGTGCTCTTGTCCCGCGCCGCCAAGGTCGACGGCCAGCCGACGGTCGCCAGCCGGTGGCTTGAGCGGCTCGCCGTCGTGCTGGCGCGCGCCGGACTCGCCGACCGGCTCGGCCCCAATCTCGGCCGGGCTGCTGATTTCCTCGCCTGGGAGCGCAGCCTGCACGACCAGGAGCGCAGCGCGCCGCTGAAGCCGCCGGCGCCGACGCCCCCGGTCGCGGCCCGCCCGCGCAGCCTGTCCGTGACGCGCATAGAGGCGTGGCTGCGCGACCCTTACGCGATCTACGCCGAGCGCATCCTTGGCCTCGCCAAGCTGGACGACATCGACGCCGACTTCGGCGCGGCCGAGCGCGGCTCGTTCATCCACGACGCCCTCGACCGATTCGTCGCGGCCTATCCGCCGGAGCGCGCGCTGCCCGACGATGCGCAGGCGCTGGACGCCCTTCTGCGCTGCGGCGAGGCGGCGTTCGGTCCGCACGCGCTGGACCGGCCTGAGGTCCGCGCCTTCTGGTGGCCGCGCTTCGAGCGCATCGCGCGCTGGTTTCTGGCCGCCGAGCGCGCGCGCCGTGCGGAGGGCCTGGTCAAAAGCGCGACTGAAATCCGCGGCGAATTGCGCCTCGACGGGCCGGCCGGCCCCTTCACCCTGACCGCGACCGCCGACCGCATCGATCTCGTGCATGGCGGCGGCTACGCGATCCTGGACTACAAGACCGGTCAGCCTCCGACGGCCAAGGACCTCGCCGCCGGCTACGCCCCGCAATTGCCGCTCGAAGCGGCGATGGCGATGGAAGGGGGCTTCAAGGATCTGGCCCCGGCCGCCGTGGTGGAACTCGCCTTCTGGCGGCTGTCCGGCGGCGACCCGCCGGGCGAGATCAAGGCGCCCAAGGTCAATATCGGCGAGGTCGCGCTCGAGGCGCAGGACGGTTTGAAGCGCCTGGTCGCCGCCTTCGACGAGGAGAGCCGCCCCTACACCGCCCTGCCGCGCCCGACCCGCGCGCCCCGCTTCAACGACTACGCCCACCTCGCCCGCGTCGCCGAATGGGCGCGCGCCGACCTCGGGGGAGGCGAGGGATGAGCGAGCTTTCCCCCACGGCCATCCAGCAGCGCGCCGCCGATCCGACCGCCAGCGTCTGGGTCGAGGCGAACGCCGGCAGCGGCAAGACGAAGGTGCTGACCGACCGGGTGCTGGCGCTGATGGTGAACGGCGCCAAGCCGGAGCGCATCCTGTGCATCACCTTCACCAAGGCCGCCGCGGCCGAAATGGCGAACCGGCTCAACAAGCGCCTCGGCCGGTGGACGGGCCTCGACGACGAGCCGTTGAAGGCGGAGATCCGAGCGCTCGACGGCGGCGGCGTGAACGCGGAGAAGCTGGAGCGCGCGCGCACGCTCTTCGCCACCGTGCTGGACGCCGAAGGGGGGCTCAAGATCCAGACGGTGCACAGCTTCTGCCAGTCGCTGCTCGGCCGCTTTCCGCTGGAGGCCGGCGTCTCGCCGCGTTTCGAGGTGATGGAGGAGCGTGAGGCGGCCGACCTGATGCGCACCGCGCGCGACACCGTCCTGCGCGCGGCGCAGGTGGACGGCGCGGCGCCGGCGGATGCAGGGGGCGGGGAAATCGCCCGCGCGCTCGCCGCCGTCACGCGCCGGGTCAATGAGGAGCAGTTCGCCGATCTGATGCGCGCGCTGGCGGGCGAGCGCGCGCGCCTCGCCCGGGCGCTCGGCGCGGCCGGCGACGTCGACGGCGCCGTCGCCGCGGTCGAGCGCGCGCTCGGCGCCGAGCCGGGCGTGAGCGAGGAGGAGGCGGTCCGACGCGCCTGCGAGGATGCGGCGGTCGAGCTCATGACCCTGCAGGCCAGCGCGCGCACGGTCCTCGAACACGGAAAGGGCAAGGGCGAGCAGGAGCTGGCGCGCACCGTGCTCGCCTGGCTGGCCGCCGGGCCGGAGGGGCGGGTCGAGCTGTTCTCGCGCTATCGCAGCCAGTTCCTGACCGGCGACTACGCGCCGAAGAAGAACCTGCTGACCAAGGCGACGATCGAGGCCGCGCCGGATGCGGAAGAGGTGCTGCGCGCCGAGCAGCGCCGGCTGCTGCTGGCCGACGAGCGCCAGCGCATCCAGGCGACCGCAGAGGCGACGGGCGGGCTGATCCGCCTCGGGGCGCAGATCCTGGACGCCTACGCCCGGGCGAAGGCGGCGCGCGCGCGGCTCGACTACGACGATCTGATCGTCAAGGCGCGCGACATGCTGGCGGGCGCCGACGTGCCGGCCTGGGTCTTGTTCAAGCTGGACGAGGGCCTAGAGCACATCCTGATCGACGAGGCGCAGGACACCAATCCGGAGCAGTGGGAGATCGTCGGCGCGCTCGCCGAAGAGTTCTTCTCCGGCGAGGGGATCGCCGGGCCGGCGCCGCGCACCGTCTTCGCGGTCGGCGACGGCAAGCAGTCGATCTACAGCTTCCAGCGCGCGGATCCGGAAGCCTTTCGCGCCATGCGCGGCCATTTCGCCGATCGGGCGGAGGCGGCGCGCCAGACCTTTCGCGGGGTCGATTTCGACTTCTCCTTCCGCTCCACGGAGGCGGTGCTGCAGGCGGTCGACGCGACCTTCGCCGAAGCGCCCGCCGCCCAAGGCGTGGGCGAGGAGGGCCGGGCCGTGCGGCACCGCCCGCAGCGCGTCGGCGCCGGCGGGCGGGTCGAGCTGTGGCCCCTCGTCGCGCCCGCCGAGGAGGAGGGAGAGGAGGACGCCTGGGCCCCGCCCGAGGCGAGCGCGGCGGCCGACAGCCCGAGCTATCGACTCGCCGAGGGGATCGCCGAAGAGGTCGCCGGCTGGATCGGCCGGGGCGAGACGATCGAGAGCCTGGGCCGGCCGATCCGCGCCGGCGACGTGATGGTGCTGGTCCGCCATCGCACCGGTTTCGTCGACCAGCTGGTGCGCGCCTTGAAGCGCCGTTCCGTGCCGGTGGCCGGCGTCGACCGCATGGTGCTGACCGAGCAGATTGCGGTGATGGATCTGATCGCGCTCGGCCACGTGCTGCTGATGCCGGAGGACGACCTCAACCTCGCCTGCGTGCTGAAAAGCCCGTTTGTCGGGTTCGACGACGAGGATCTGTTCCGGCTGGCGCACGGGCGCGAGGGCGAGAGCCTGTGGCGCCGACTGCGCGCCGCGGCGAAGCGCGACCCCAAGATGGAGGGGGCGGTCGATTGGCTCGCCGGTCTGATGGCCGACGCCGACCAGCGCCCGCCCTTCGAGCTTTATCACGACGCGCTGACCCGCGAGGCCCCGGCGCCGCTGGCCGCCGACGGCGGCGGGCTGCCGGGCCGACGCGCGCTGATCGCGCGGCTGGGAACCGAGGCCGAGGATCCGATCGAGGAATTTCTCTCGCTCGCCCTGCAGCATGAGCGCAGCGGGCCGCCGTCGCTGCAGAGCTTCCTCGCCTGGTTCGCGCGCGGCAAGGCGGAGATCAAACGCGACCTCGAGGCGGGCGAGCGCGACGAGGTGCGCATTCTGACCGTCCACGGCGCAAAGGGCCTGGAGGCGCCCGTGGCGATCCTTCCCGACACCGTCTCCAAGCCGCGCGGCGGGCAAGGCCCGGCCTTGCGGTGGTTCGACGCGCGCGACGAGGCGGGCCGCCTGCGCACCCTGCCCTTGTGGACGCCGAAGAGCCGGTATGAGGAATCGCTCGCCCTCGACCTCAAGCTCGACGAGGAGCGCGCGCGCGAAGAGGAGTATCGCCGCCTCCTCTACGTCGCCATGACGCGGGCGCAGGATCGTTTGATCCTGTGCGGCTTCCACGGCAAGACGGCGCCGGCCGACGATTGCTGGCATCGCCTGGCGAAAGCGGGGCTGGAGCGGCTGGCCGACGCGCCCGGCTTCCGGCGCGAGGCCGACGCCGTGATCGCGCCCGCCGCGCCGGTCGCCTGGACCGGCGAGCGGCTGATCTTCGAGCGCCCCCAGGCCGCAGAGGTCGCCGCCGCCGAGACCGCCGTCGCCGGCCCGCCGGCCGCCCCCCAGCCCGACTGGATCGACCGCCCGCCGCCGCAGGACCCTTCCCCGCCGCGCCCCTTGAGTCCCTCGCGTCCGGCGGAGGAGGACCCGCCCGTGCGCTCGCCCCTCCTGGCCGGCGGCGGCGGCGCGCCGGGCGCGGGCGCGGTGCTGCCCTTCCGGCGGGGGCGGCTGGTCCACCGATTGCTGCAGACCCTGCCGGACTTGCCGGCGGCGCGCCGGCGCGCGGCGGCGCAGACCTATCTCGCCCGCCCGGCCCACGGGTTGAGCGAGGACGAGGCCGCGGCGCTGGCGGACGAGGTCATGGCGGTTCTTGAAGCGCCGGCGCTCGCCGAGCTCTTCGCGCCCGGAAGCCGGGCGGAGGCGCCGATCGTCGGATTGGGCCCCGAGGAGGCGGACGGCGGCCGCCCGGTGATCGCGGGCCAGGTGGACCGGCTGCGGGTGACGGATGAGGCCGTCCTGATCGCCGACTACAAGACGCTGCGCCCGCCGCCCGCCGATCCGAAAGACGCGCCGGCCGCCTATCTGCGCCAGATGGCGCTCTACCGTCGTCTCTTGGGGGAGATCTATCCAGGCCGTCCGGTGCGCTGCGCCCTGGTCTGGACCGACGGCCCGCGGCTCGCGCTTCTCGAGGACGCGCTGCTCGATCGGTGGGGGTGAAGACGGGGCGCGCGCCCTCCCGTCGGGCCGGACTTGGTCCGGCCCGACAGCGTCTCGCGGCGCCGGCGCCTGTCGCCGTTCCCCCGGCTCAAGGCCGAGGCGACGCATCTCAAGGCGCCGGCGAGACGGGCGGTCGCCCACAGCCCGCCCCCCTTTCGCCGAGGCGGAGGGGCTTTTCGCCGCGCGAGCGCGCCTTTACCTTGGCGGCCATGGATCAGCCCGCCGCGCCCGATGAGAAGACGACCCCGATGATGGCCCAGTATCTGGCCATCAAGGAGAGCCATGCGGACGCGCTGCTGTTCTACCGCATGGGCGATTTCTACGAGCTGTTCTTCGAGGACGCGCGCAAGGCGGCCGCCGCGCTCGACATCACGCTGACCAAGCGGGGTCAGCACAAGGGCGAGCCGATCCCGATGTGCGGCGTCCCGGTCCATGCGGCGGAAGGCTATCTCTCGCGCCTGATCAAGAAGGGCTTCCGCGTCGCGGTGTGCGAGCAGACGGAAGACCCGGCCGAGGCTAAAAAGCGCGGCGGCAAATCGGTCGTCGCGCGCGAGATCGTGCGGGTCGTCACGCCCGGCACGTTGACCGAAGAGACGCTGCTCGACGCGCGCGCGCACAACTACCTGGCGGCGTTGGGGCGGGCCGGGGCCGACTTGGCCCTCGCCTGGTGCGACATGTCGACGGGCGAGCTCGCCTGCCAGCCGGTTGCGACGGAGGCCTTGGCGGCGGCGCTGGCTCGGGTCGATCCGGGCGAGTTGCTGGCTCCGGAGAAGCTGACGCAGGGCGGAGACGGCGCGGCCGCGACGCTCGCGGATTGGCGGGAGCTGGTGCAGCCCTTGCCCGACAGCCGCTTCGATTCGGTCAATGCGGAACGGCGCCTGAAGCAGCTGTTCGAGGTGGAGGCGCTGGACGCCTTCGGGTCCTTCGGGCGGGCGGAGCTGGCTGCGCTGGGCGCGCTGGTCGATTATCTGGAGTTGACCCAGGTCGGCCGCTTGCCGCGACTCTCGGCGCCGAAGCGGCTCGCAGCCGGCGCGCTGCTGGAAATAGACCAGGCGACTCGCCGCAATCTGGAGCTGACCCGCACGCTGTCGGGCGATCGTCAGGGCAGTCTGCTGGCGGCCGTCGACCGCACGGTCACGGGTCCCGGCGCGCGCCTGTTGGCGGAGCGGCTGTCGGCCCCGTTGACCGACCCGCAGGCGATCGGCCGGCGCCTCGATGCGGTCGGCTTCTTCGTCGAGGAAAGCCGGCTGCGCGCCGACCTTCGCGAGATGCTGCGCGGCGCGCCGGATCTGGAGCGCGCGCTCTCGCGCCTCAGCCTCGGTCGCGGCGGGCCGCGCGATCTGGCGGCGCTGGCCGACGGCTTGGCGTTGAGCGCCAAGCTGAAGGCCCTGGCCGCCGGGGCGAGCGAGCCGGCGCCGCCGGAGATCGAGAGCGCGCTCTCCGATCTCGGGGTCCACGACGTGCTGGTGGACGAGCTGAAGCGCGCGCTGAAACCGGAGCCCGGTCCGAGCGCCCGCGACGGCGGCTTCATCGCGGCCGGCTACGCGCCGAAGCTGGACGAACTGCTCAAGCTGCGCGACGAAAGCCGCCGGCTGATGGCCAATCTGGAGGCGCGCTATCGCCGGGAGGCCGGCGTCGACGGCCTGAAGATCAAGCACAACAACGTGCTGGGCTGGTTCATCGAGGTGACGGCCAAGAACGCCGAAAAGCTGGACTGCGAGCCTTTCATCCACCGGCAATCGATGGCGAACGCCGTGCGCTTCACGACGGTCGAGTTGGGGGACCTCGCGCGCGACATCGCGGAAGCCGCTGACCGCGCGCTCGCCGTCGAACAGGAGCTGTTCGACGCCCTGGTCGCCCAGGTGCTGGAGCGCGCCGGCGCGATCGCGGCGGCCGCGGCGGCGATCGCGCGCCTCGATCTGGCCGCCGGCGCGGCGGACCTGGCGGTCGATCGGCGCTGCTGCCGGCCCGTCGTCGACGACAGTCTGGCCTTCGAGATAAACGGCGGGCGGCATCCGGTGGTCGAGGCGGCGCTGGCCGCCCAGGCCGACCCGCAGCCCTTCGTCGCAAACGACTGCGATCTGGCGCGCGACCGGCGGCTGTGGCTGCTGACGGGTCCCAACATGGCGGGTAAATCGACCTTCCTGCGGCAGAACGCGCTGATCGCTATCCTGGCCCAGGCCGGCCTCTACGTGCCGGCCGAGCGCGCGCATATCGGCGTCGTCGACCGCCTCTTCAGCCGCGTCGGCGCGGCCGACGATTTGGCGCGCGGGCGCTCCACCTTCATGGTGGAGATGGTCGAGACCGCGACCATCCTCAATCAGGCGAGCGAGCGCTCGCTCGTGATCTTGGACGAGATCGGGCGCGGGACGGCGACCTTCGACGGGCTGTCCATCGCCTGGGCCTGCGTCGAACATCTGCACGAGGTCGCGCAGGCGCGCGCGCTCTTCGCGACGCACTACCACGAGCTCACCGCGCTGGCCGAACGGCTGGACGCGTTGGAGCCGCACTGCATGCGGGTGAAGGAGTTCGAGGGACGCGTCGTGTTCCTGCACGAAGTCGGCTCAGGCGCCGCCGACCGGAGCTACGGCATTCACGTCGCCAAGCTCGCCGGCCTGCCAGAGCCGGTTGTCGCCCGGGCGGAGGAGGTGCTGCGCGCGCTGGAGGCGGGGGAGCAGTCGGGCGCGGCGACGCGCCTCGTCGACGACCTGCCGCTGTTCCGCGCGATGAGCCAGCCGGCGAAGCGCGCGCAAGGCCCGGCCGACCCTTCGCCGGTAGAGGAGGCGCTGAAGGCGGTCGCCCCGGACGATCTGAGTCCGCGCGAGGCGTTGGAGACGCTTTACAAACTTCGGGGAATGCTGGACGGGAGCTAGGCGCGCCGCCGGGCGCCGGCCTCGTCCTTCGGGACGGGCGCGCGGTTGACCGACCCCCGACGCTCGATCTCGCGGCGCCGGCGCCCCGACCGGGCCGACGGGGGTTGGGGTTTCCTGGACGGCGCGACTTAGGCGTCGGCCGTCAGCTCATAGAGGTTCCAGCTGGTCTTGACCCCGATCCGGTCGTAGAGCGTGCGGGCGCGATAATTGTCGTCGCCTGTGATCCAGCGCATCTTGGGCCAGCCGCGCTCCCGGCAGATCTCTTCGAGGCGCGCGAAGAAGGCCTCGCCGACCTTCCCGCCCCGCGCCGCGGGATCGACGAACAGATCGTCCAGGAATCCCACCTCGATCGCGCGCAGCGGGCTCGGCATCGCCCGGAAATGGGCGAGACCGACCAGGCGGCCGTCCGCATCCTCTGCGACCAGCCCTTCCAGCACGTGGTCCGGGTCCGTCAGCCATCCCCAGACCCGGGCCAGCGTCTCGTCGCTCATCGCGACCTTGTAGAAGTCTCCATAGCCTAGATAGAGCGGCCGCCACGCGTCGAAGTCGGGCGCGGCGACGGTGCGAATGGTCGGGTCGGGCATGACGCGGTCTCCTTGAGCGAAGTGTTCGGGCGGCGGTCAGAGCGCGGCGCGGACGAGCCGGCTCAGATAATCCGGGACAGGTCGGTCGGCGGCCTGACGCGGATCGGGGATCGGCGCGCCCCAGATCTGGCGGATCGGCAGCACGCCGGCCCAGGCGTCGACAGCGTCGTAATCCGCCTCGTCGTCGACCGGCGGGCCGGTGCGGATCTTGGCGGAGGCCTCCTCAATCGGCATCGAGACGACGGTCGTCGCCTTGATTTCCTGGGCCGTGGCGCCCCGCACCTCGGCCAGTCGCCCGGGCGCAACGCGCGCCATCAACAGGTCGAGCGCCGCCTCCTTCTCCGCGGCGTCCTCCACCGGGCGCGCCCGACCCAACACGACGGCCGAGCGGTAATTGGCCGAATGATGGAACGCGCTGCGCGCCAGCACCAGCCCGTCGAACAGGGCGACCGTCAGGCAGACCGGCGGCGCCTCGCGAACGGTCCGCAGCATCCGGCTGGCGGCGGAGCCGTGCCAATAAAGCCGGTCGCCGTCGCGCCAATGCATCGTCGGGGTGGCGAAGGGCTGACCCGCGATCGTGTAGGCGACCGTGCAGATCGGCGTCGCGTCGAGGACGGCGTAAACGGCGTCGCGGTCGTAAGCGCCGCGCTCATGGGCGCGGCGCAAGCGGGTGCGGTCGGTCTGCAGGCTCTCGGTCATCGGAACTGGCTCCAGGGAACGGCGCGCGGGCGCTCGCAGAAGGCGCTAAAATTGGCTTGGCCGCCAGCGCCGTAATCGGCAAAGTGATAGTGCCATTTTGACGGTCCTGCGGAGAGAGATCATGGCCCGACGCGCCGCCGACGCCGCCTTGCTGCCGCTGGCGTTGGAGCGCGACGAGTCGCTCCCGCTGCACCGCCAGCTATACGACCAGCTGCGCGATCTGATCCTCTCGGGACGCTTGTCCGCCGGGGCGCGCCTGCCCTCCACCCGTACGCTCGCCCGCGATCTCGGCGTCTCACGCAATACTGTGACGGGCGCCTTCGATCAGTTGCTGGCGGAAGGCTATTTGGTGGGGCGCGTGGGCGCCGGCTCCTACGTGTCCGAGGAACTGCCGGAGGACGCCCTGTCGGCGCGCCAGATCGAGGCGCCGGAACCTTTCGCGGCCCACCCGCGTCGGCGCGGCCTCTCCAATCGGGGAGATCGGCTGGCGCGTCTGCGCAAGGTCGGCGGGGTGAAAAGCGTCGCCTTCACGCCCGGCCTGCCCGATCTCGACGCCTTTCCCTTCGACGTCTGGTCGCGGCTGATGAGCAAAGCCTGGCGCCGGCCGCCGCGCGATCTGCTGGCGAATGCGGAGCCGGCCGGCTACCTGCCGCTGCGCCAGGCCATCGCCCGATACTTGCGTGCGGTGCGCGGCGTGCGCTGCGAGGCGGAGCAGGTGATCGTCGTCTCCGGCGCGCAGCAGGCGATCGGCCTTGCGGCGCATGTGCTGATGGACGAGGGCGACGCGGCTTTGGTGGAGGAGCCGGGCTACTCCGGCGTGCGCGGCGCGCTGACCGCGGCGGGCGCGCGCCAGATCGCCGTCCCGGTCGATGCGGAGGGCATGGACGTCGCCTGGGCGGAACGCTGCGCGCCCGAGGCCAAGCTCGCCTGCGTCGCGCCGTCGCTGCAGTATCCGTTGGGGATCACCATGACGCTGGCCCGCCGGCTCATGCTGCTCGACTGGGCGCAGCGCCGAGACGGCTGGATCCTGGAGGATGATTACGACAGCGAATACCGCTACGCCGGCCGCCCGCTGGCGGCGCTCCAGGGCTTGGACCGCGACGGGCGGGTCGTCTATATCGGCACCTTCTCCAAGGTGATGTTCCCCAGCCTGCGCATCGGCTATCTGGTCGCGCCGGCCGATCTGATCGACCCCTTCCGCTTCGCGCGCACGGCGCTCGACGACCACCCGTCGACCGTGGCGCAGCCGGCGCTGGCGGCCTTCATGGAGGAGGGGCACTTCGCCGCCCACGTCCGGCGCATGCGCAAGCGCTACAAGGATCGGCAGGACGCCTTGCTCGCGGCGGTGCGCGCGCGCCTGGGCGACGCGCTTGCGATCGAGCCGGCGGAGGCCGGCATGCATCTGGTCGCCCGCCTGACGCCCAAGCTGACCGCCCGGATGGACGACCAGACGGCCCGCCGCCTGGCGGCGGAGGCCGGCGTCAACGTCTCCGCGCTTTCAAGTTTCTACGCCGAAAGCCTCGGCGGCCAGGGCCTGCTGCTCGGCTACGCCGCCGTGCCGGAGGAGGAGACGGCCGCGCACGTCGAGCGCCTGGCGCGCGCGTTGGGGGTGTAGGCGTTTACCGATGATCTTTTAGAAAATGCCGGTACTCGTTCACCGGAAGGCCGTTTTCGTCGCCTGGGATTTTGATTCGCCAATCACCTTCAGAGAATTCCGCCAGGTGTATGTGCCAATACATTCTGCCATCTGGTCGCTCAGTGCTGTTCAACCTATCAAGAATCTCTCTTTGTACACTGTGGGGCACAGCAAAGAAAAAATTCTTATCGACGCAACCATAGACGACATACGATTCGTTCGGCGCCTCATCAAGAAATTCCACCCATTGTGGATGAACAGCATACCAATATTGATCCGTTCTTTCATAATACTTTGAAATTGTACAACAAACTCTCACGCCTCTATCCGCGCTCCAATATGTCGCTTTGCTTCGTTTAATGAGGTTTTCGCCAACTACATCAAGGTGCAGCGTTTGCAGTATGATGTTCCTCAACGCATCTATATCTCTTTGCGCCGTGCGCCGTTGCGTTCGGCTTTCAACGACTCCGCCCTCCTCCTGCGTGTCAGATGAATCTTCCTCAGCTTGCGCGTCCGAACTTCCGCTAACATCTTCAGCTGTTATGAAGAGAGTCTCAATCAAACCATCTAATCGTGTATATTCTACCGGTTCCAATAGATTGCGGATACGCCGGGCTGTCGCATGATCATCTGCCTTGGTGCGGAGGGTGACCAGTTGTCCAAGGCTCTTCGCGCTGATAATCCGAGTATCCCAAGCGTGACGGGATCCGCGCACCTGTGCTTCCAAATCACCCGTGTCGTCTCGGCCCACAACTATAAGAATAGATGAACGTTCGGGGTCAATGCGACCAGCTTGAACAAGCTCGCGTCTGTAATTCGCCAGCGTATCAAGATTGATTCGATATGAGTCAGTCGTCTTAACTTCTACAATCAGGCTCCAACCGTCAGGCGACCTCCACAGACCATCAAAACCTCCAGGACCGCGTGTACCTCGGTATCGGCCAAACTCCACATCGTATTCTAAGCGCCGACCGAACTCATTTACTATATCCTGTAAAGCGAACCCGCTATTCGAAAAGCCATCCTCTAAAGCTTCTCGGACAAATTCCTGCAGTCGGATTAGTTCTTGTTGCGCGATAAATTCACGAAACTCCTGCGCCGAGGTCCCTCGATCTGAAAGCTCGCCGGTTCCAGCCATCGCCACGATTTGGCGAAGGCGGTACTGAGCAAGACCTTCTGGATTGCTCTTCCACAAAAGAAGAAGGCTCAAGGTATTTACCCTTCTAAAACACGACTCAATTCGAAGCAAACATGATTGCTACATAGACCATGATGTCAACCTCATGAAGTTTAAAATACTCAACGCATGTATCTTTGCGTGCACTTCTTAAGGTGCTGCCTCGAATGACGAAGCTATAGCCGCAACAGACTATGCTGGGAATCGTTCGTCCGCGTCCATGCGCCTAGAAATCGGCCTTACAGCGGGCTCCAATTGTGGCCTGCTGGTCTACGCCCCCAACATCTTGCGTCCGCCTTAAGAAAAACCAAGTGAAAACAAGCTTTTTGTTGCCTTTTTTCAAAAAATGGTGAAGAATTCGCTAAGGACTCGTCCTGATTAGGAGAGACGGGCGGGTCTCGGTTCGGTTTTGGGAGAAACCGGCGGCCGGCGTCCAGAAGGGGCGCGGGCGGCCCGCTCGCCGGCAGAAAGGCCGGGCGCGAGAGGGAGAGGGGCGATGACGGACGACGACCGTATTGGCCGTTCCGACGGGGCGGGCCGTCCCAGCGGGACGGTGACGGCGCTGAACGGCGGGCGCGCGCACGCCGGCGAGAGCGGCGAAGAGGACGGCGCGCGCAGCGCCTTGCGCCATCTGACGGTCGAGGATCTCTCGACCCCGGCCTATCTGGTCAATCACAAGTTCCAGGTCGAATGGGCGAACGCGCCGGCGCTGGAGCGGCTGTTCGACCGCCGCGACGGACTGCCCCGCGCGATCGAGCATTCGAGCCTGTTCAGCCTGCTGATGGGCAGTTCGACAGTGCGCAAGGCGGACGGATTGCCGGAGATGTTGCAGTTCCATCTGGCGATCGCCAAGAAGCGGGCCAGCAAGACCTATCTCTTTCTCAGCAACCCCGATCTGGAGAGCCGCGAAGCGGAACTGCTCGGCCAGCTCTACGATCGGGTGGAGCCGATCGGCGCGCACCGCATGACGAGCGAGGTGGAGGTCAATCTCGCGCCGCGCGAGGCGGCGCCCGATTGGCACAAGCTTTACGCCACCTTCTTCCGCGAGGGGATCTTCTTCACCGTCGCCCCGGAGAAGCGCGAGCAGGAGAGCTTCCTTTCCTGGCTGCGCCGCCGGGACGTCGTGATCCGCGATCTCTTGCGCGTGCGCCGGCCCTACGTGACGCCGCTCGCGGTGCTGGTCGCGGACTTGCAGAGTTCGATGCGGATCTGCGCGGAGCTGCCGCCGGAGCAGTATTTCGAGCTGATCAACTCGATCTGGACCACGATGCAGCCCTACCTGCGCAAATATTACGCGACCTACGGCAAGCACGCCGGCGACGGCATGCTCTACTACTTCCTGCCGCAGCCGGACTCCAACTACCTCATGAACGCCGTGCGCTGCGCTTTCGAGATGCAGGCGGCGATGGAGAAGGTGAGCCGCGACTGGAAGCGCAAGAAGAACTGGCTGACCGACCTGCACCTCAATATCGGCCTCGATCAGGGGGAGGAGTGGTTCGGCACCTTCGAGGGCCCGACCTTCATCGAGTTCACCGCGCTGGGCGACACGATCAACCGGGCGGCGCGCCTCTCCGACTTCTGCACCGACGGCCGCATCTGGATCACCAAGGGCATGATGAGCCGACTGTCGGAGGAGGAGCGCGCGCGCATCCGCTACGGCGTGCGCCAACGGCTCGAGACCGGCTCGGAGACGGTCATCCCGGAGATGTACGCGCGCATCTCCAACCTGGTCGATCTCGACGACCCCAAGCACCACAAGCTGCACGACATCGCCACGCTGGCGGCGGCCGAGCTGTTCGACGTGGAGGAGCCGAAAGGGTAGGCGAGATCCCGTCTATCCCTTTCGCCTCATGCAAGGGCGTGGGCGCGATCCCTATTCCTGCAGTTCGGGAATCGCCTCGTAGAGCTTCAGCGCCTCCGGGTTCGCCAGCGCCTCCTTGTTCTTGACCTTTCGGCCGTGGACCACGTCGCGCACCGCGAGTTCGGTGATCTTGCCGGAGCGGGTGCGCGGGATGTCGGAGACCGCGACGATCTTGGCCGGCACGTGGCGCGGCGTGCACATGGACCGGACGTGCTTCTTGATCCGGTCGCGCAGCGCGTCGGTCAGTTCATACCCCTCCTGCATGCGCACGAACAGGACGACGCGCACGTCGTTGTCCCACTGCTGGCCGATGACGATCGATTCCAGGATCTCCTCGAAGCTCTCTACCTGGCGGTAGATCTCGGCCGTGCCGATGCGCACCCCGCCGGGATTGAGCGTCGCGTCCGAGCGGCCGTAGACGACGATCCCGTCATGCTCCGTCAGCTCGACGAAGTCGCCGTGGGTCCACACGCCGGGGAAATCCTCGAAATAGGCGGCCTTGTAGCGCTCCCCCGTCTCGTCGCCCCAGAAGCCGATCGGCATCGAGGGGAAGGGCTTGGTGCAGACCAACTCCCCTTGCTCGCCGCGCACGGGCTTTCCTTCGTCGTCGAACACGTCCACCGCCATGGCGAGGCAGCGGCGCTGGATCTCGCCGCGATAGACCGGGCCCGTCGGGTCGCCCGCCATGAAGCAGGCGATGATGTCCGTCCCGCCGGCGATCGAGGCCAGCTGCACGTCCTGCTTGATCGCGTCATAGACGTAATCGAAGCCTTCCGGCGCCAGCGGGGAGCCGGTGGAGCAGATCGTGCGCAGGCTGGAGAGGTCGTGCGCATCCTTCGGCCGGTAGCCGCCCTTGGCCAGCGCGTCGAGATATTTGGCGGACGTGCCGAACAGCGTCCATTTCTCCTCAGCCGCGAAGTCGAACAGAACGTTTCCGTCCGGATAGAAGGGCGAGCCGTCATAGAGCATGATCGCCGCCTCGGCCGCGAGCGCGGTCTGCAGCCAGTTCCACATCATCCAGCCGCAGGTGGTGAAGTAGAAGACCCGGTCGCCCGGCTTCTCGTCGCACTGCAGCAGATGCTCCTTCACCTGGTTCAAGAGCGTGCCGCCCGCGCCGTGGGTGATGCATTTCGGCGCGCCGGTCGTCCCGCTGGAATACATGATGAAGAGCGGGTGGTTGAAGGGGAGCTGTTCGAAGGCGATCTCGCCCGCCGGATGGTCGGCGACGAAGTCGGCGAGCGTCTTCGCCCGCGGCACGGCGGAGACGTCGGGCGCGTCCTCGGTCAGCGGCAGGATCACCACCCGCTCCACCGACGGCAGCTCGGCCAGGATCTCCGGCAGCTTGGCGAGCGAACTGTGCGTCTTGCCGTTGTAGAAATAGCCGTCGGCCGAGAACAGCACCTTCGGCGTCGACTGGCCGAAGCGGTCGAGGACGCCGCGCTGGCCGAAATCTGGCGAACAGCTGGTCCAGACCGCGCCGATCGCGCTCGCCGCCAGCATCGCGGCCGTCGCCTCCGGCATGTTGGGGATGTAGCCGGCGACGCGGTCGCCCGGCTCGACGCCCGCCGCCTTCAGCGCGCCGGCCAGTCGGCTCACCAAATCGTAAAGCGCGCGCCAGCTCATCCGGCGCTCGACCTTGTCTTCGGCGCGAAAGACGATGGCGTCCGCGTCGTCGCGCCGGCGCAGCAGGTTTTCGGCGTAATTCAGCCGCGCGTCCGGGAAGAACTGCGCGCCGGGCATCTTGTCGGCGTCGACCAGCACCCGCTCGCCGCGGGTCTCGGCCTTGATGTCGGCGAACTCCCAGAAGTCGATCCAGAAATCCTCCATATGCTCGACCGACCAGGTCCAGAGATCGCCGTAGCCCGCGAGCGCCAGGCCGTGACGGCGGTTCACCTCGGCGATGAAGCGGGTCAGGTTGGCGTTCGCGACGCGCTCCTCGGAAGGGGTCCACAGCGGTGCGCTCATCGGCTCGTCTCTCCCAGAGTTGGATCGGCAACGGGCGGCCGGGACGCTCCGCGTCACAGCTGTTTCGCCGCGGCGGGCGCTTGTACCCAGACCGCGTCCGGGATAGCACGACGAATAGGGGCCGCCAAGTTGGCGGGCGCGCCGTGAGGAGAGGGCCGGGCGATGGAGCGGGAGCGCAGGACGGATCGACCGCCCGCGCGGGCGCACCCCGCCCCCGACCGGGCGGAAAGCGACCTGCCCGCCTTCGCGCCCCCCGCCAAGGACCGTCCGCTCGCGGGCGCCGCGCTGATGACCTTGGCGGCCCTGATGTTCAGCGCCATGAACGGGTTGGTGCGTCTCGCCGCCGATCTCGGCTTCCCGCCGCTGCAGATCGCCTTTTTGCGCAGCCTGTTCGCGCTGCTGGTCATGGCGCCGATCATCGCGCCCGTGGTGCTGCGCGAGGGGCCGGCGTGGCTCAAGACCACGCGGCCCGGCCTGTTCCTGGTGCGCGGGCTCGCGGCGGCGGTGGGCGTCATCGGCTGGATGTCGGCGCTCGCCACCCTGCCGCTGGCCGAGGCGACGGCGATCACCTTCACAGCGCCCCTGATCGCGACGGCCGGCAGCGCGCTGATCCTGGGCGAGACGGTGCGTCTGCGCCGGTGGAGCGCGATCCTGATCGGCTTCATCGGCGTGCTGGTGATTCTGCGCCCGGGCATGGCGGCGGTGGAGGTCGGCGCGCTCTGGGCGCTGACGGCCGCCGCCGGCATGGCCTCGGCCGCGCTTCTGGTGAAGACGCTGACACGGACCGAGCCGGCGCAGCGCATCGTGCTCTACACCTCCTTGATGCTGACGGCGCTGACGGCCGTCCCGGCGGCGCTGGTCTGGGTCCCGATGACGCCCGCGATGTGGGCGATCGGGGCGGGGATCGGCGCGATCGGCGCGCTCAGCCAGATCGCGCTCACCAAGGCGTTCGAGAGCGCCGACGCCTCGGTCGTCCTGCCCTTCGACTACGCGCGCCTGCCCTTCACCGCGCTGATCGGCTGGGTCTTCTTCGCGCAGGTCAGCGACCTCGTCACCTGGGCGGGCGCGTTGCTGATCGCCGGCGCCGCCCTCTACGTCGCTCGGCGCGAGCATCAGGCGGCGCGGCGCTGAGGCCGCTTACACCGGCAGCGCCGTCGTGTATTTCACCCGGCGCAAGGAGAAGCGCGAGGTGACCGAGGCGACGCACGGCTCTTTCAACAGCTTGGCCGACAGGAAGCGCTCATAGGCCTCCATATCCGGGACGGCGATGCGCAGGAAATAGTCGCGGTCGCCGGTCACCGCATGAACCTCCAAAACCTCCGGCCAGCTTTCCACCGCGCGTTCGAAGGCGGCCACCGTCGCGTCCTGATGATCCGAGAGCGAGACGTTGGCGAGCGCGGTGAGCGCGATCCCCACCGCCTTCGGATCGACCAGCGTGACCTGGCCGGTGATCGCGCCGGCCTCCCGGAGCCGCTTGATCCGCCGCCAGCAGGGGGAGAGCGAGAGGCCGACCGTATCCGCCACCGCCTGGACCGAGAGGCCGGAATCCCGCTGCAGCAGCCGCAGGATCCGCCGATCCGTCTCATCAATCGACCAATTTTTTTCCATGAAGCGCCGTTCAATCGAAGAACATAGTCAATTCTAAGATGCTTCAGGGCAAAAATGCAAAGAATTTTCCTCGCCGAGGTCCCATACTGAACCCTACGCCGTTTGCGCGTTTCAGGCTTTGCTGAGGAGGCCGCCATGACCGATCCGCTCTATCCCCGCGCCGTCGACCCCGCCGGCAAGCTGGGCGACAGCCCCTACTACGCGGCGCCGAATCCGGGCGCGCGCTATGACGGCTATGTCGTGGACCAGGATTGGGCCGCCTATTCGCCGGCCGAACACGCCGTCTGGCGCACATTGTTCGAGCGCCAGCGCTCGCTGCTGCCGGGGCGTGTGGATCAGCCGTTTCTCGACGGGCTGCAGGCGCTGGTCGGCGGCCTGGGCGCCGAGGCGGCGGCCCGGATCCCGGACTTCCGCGACCTGAACCGCGTCCTGGCCGCGCGCACCGGCTTCGAGATCGTCGGCGTTCCCGGGCTTATTCCCGAAGCGCAGTTCTTCGCCATGCTGGCCGACCGGGTCTTCCCGGTGACCCGCTGGATCCGGACGCCGGAGCGGCTCGACTATCTGCAAGAGCCGGACCTGTTCCACGACCTGTTCGGCCATGTCCCGCTTCTGACCGATCCGATCTTCGCGGATTTCATCCAGACCTACGGCAAGGCCGGGTCGACGGCGCTCAAGACCGGCGACATCGCCCGGCTGGCGCGGCTTTACTGGTATACGGTCGAGTTCGGGCTGATCAAACGCCCGGGCGAAGACCTTAAGATCTACGGGGCCGGCATCGTCTCCAGCGCGACCGAGACGCGCTTCGCTCTGGAAAGCCCGTCGCCGAACCGGATCCGGTTCGAGCGCGAGCGGTTGCTGGCGACCGACTACCGGATCGACGATTTCCAGGAGACCTATTGGGTGGTCGAGGATTACGCCCAGCTGTTCCACGCCCTCGACGGCTATGAGGCGGGCGATTTGGCGGCGCTCTACCGTCTGCTCGACATGCGGCCCGACTATGCGCCCGGCGCTGTGTTGCCGACCGACAGCGTCGTCAGCCGCGGCGACGGCTCCCATCACCGCGCCGGACGGGCGGCGTAGGCGCCCGCCGCGGCGCGCTTACGCGTCCCGGTCGCTGTCGACGTCGAGCGTTTGGCGCGCGCGCCCGCCGACGCCGATCGGAATGGTTTGTCGGCGGCTTTCGGGCAGCGGCCTGCTGAGATCGATATGCAGCAGACCGCTGTCCAGCGTCGCGCCTTCGATTTCGATCCCGTCGGCAAGAACGAAGCTGCGCTGGAACTGACGGGCCGCGATGCCGCGATGCAGGAAAACGCGGTCGTCGTCCCGGCTCGATTGTCGGCCGGCGACGACCAGCTGGTCGCCCTCGCGGTGGACGCTCAAATCCTCCTCCGCAAAGCCGGCCACCGCCAGCGTGATGCGCAGGCGCGTCTCGCTCAACTGCTCGATATTGTAGGGGGGATAGCCCTCGGCGGACATTTTCGACACCCGATCGAGGGTTCTTTCGACATGTTCGAAGCCCAGCATCAGCGGGCTGTTCAGCAACGTCATACGAGTCATGGCGGCGACCTCCTCCACCCCTTGCCGCGCTGAGCCTCGGATCGCCGCAGCCGATGCGCCGCCCGTCGCGGAAGGACGAGATCCCGGCCGATCTGCGCTTTATCGGCCCGCTTCAGCGGCGCCGCGCTCGGCCCGTCCTTAGTGTGGGAACGCGGGCGCGGATAATCAAGCGCGCTCGGGCGCCGATCCGCCGGGCGCCCTCTTTCGTATTCACCATCATGACGTCGTGACGCGCGATCGCCCCTGGCCCCTTTTTGATCGGAGACGCCCTTTCATGCCCTGCCTCGCCTGCACTTTGCCGGATAAGTTGGAAACCCTTCAGAAAGCCTTCGTCTGGCCGCCGCAAGGGCACACGCTCTACAAGATCGCGCACTATCTCGACGAACAGGGGTTCGCGTATGACAACAATGTCGTCGAAGGCTATATCCGCGTCGATGTGAGCGAGCCGAACCGGTTCATCGTCAGCCTCTCCGGTCTGCTGACCGACGGCGAGGCCACGGACACTCGGATCCTGATGACCGAAAGCGAGCAGCCGAGCTTGGGCGAGTTCGGCAACGTCGTCAGCCTGGACCGGATGATGCAGCGCCTGCGGGGCGACTGGCTGATCGCATTGTTGGAGGAAAAGCGCTACACCTCCTACCGCCAGCCGATCGTCAGCCTGGAGGAAGGCTTCGCGCCGATCGGGCACGAATACCTCTTTCGCGGACTGGATCATGACGGCGAAATCCTGTCGCCGGCCACCGTCTTCGAAAGTGCCAGCGACCCGCGGATCTTCTTTAATCTCGACCGTTCGGCGCGACTGTCGGCGGTGGAGACGGCGGCGCGGCTGCCGGGCGACGCCAAGATCTTCATCAACTTCATGCCGGGGTCGGTCTACGATCCGGGCGTGTGCTTGCGCACGACCGTGAACGCGATCGTCAAGGCGGAGATTCCGCCGGAGCGGGTGATCTTCGAGATCGTCGAGAGCGAGCGGGTCAAGGACATGGGGCACCTGCGCGGCATCGTAAACTTCTATCGCTCCGCCGGCTTCAAGATCGCGCTCGACGACTACGGCTCGGGCTACAACAATATCGACACGCTGATGCAGCTGGAGCCGGATTACCTCAAGCTCGACAAGACGCTGATCCAACATATGGCCAAGGGCTCGGAGAAGCGCGACATGGTTGAGATGCTGGCGGAGCGCTGCGCGAAGAACGGCATCCATACCATCGGAGAAGGGGTCGAGGACGGCGAGACCGCCCAGCTCCTGCGCGCGGCGGGCATCACCTATGCGCAAGGGTTCTTGTTCGGCCGCCCCACCGCGCCGGAGGACGTGCTGGCGCGACATGAGGCGGGCGAGTTGACGGTGTGAGGACGCGTCTTCTCCCTCTCTCCCCATGAAGGGGGAGCGAGGGAGTCCTGGCCGGAGGCGGCGGCTGTGACCCCGGCCGCCGCCGAAAAAGCTTGAAATTGCAGGCCTTCCTCTCGATTTTACCGCTCGGCTCAACGGGGAGAGCGACGGGACATGATCGGCCGCTTCAAGGAAAAATTGGTCCGCTCGAAAGAGAAATGGGCGGAGGAGGGGCGCCTGCTGACCGGCGAGGCGGGCGATCCGGCGCGCGATCGGTTGCCGCCGGGCCAGCGCAAGGTGGACGGCTGGCCGGTGCTCGATCTCGGCCTTCAGCCGGAGATCGGGCGCGAGGAAATGCGCCTGTCGATCGACGGGCTGGTGGAAAACCCGGTGACCCTGGACTGGGCGGCGCTCGCCGCGCTGCCGCCTTTCTCCCAGACCGTCGACATCCACTGCGTCACCGCCTGGTCGCGCTACGACAACCGCTTCGACGGTGTCGCGGTCGCCGATCTGGTGCGCCTGGTGCGGCCGAAGCCGGAAGCGAAGTTCGTGCTCTTCGAAGCGCATGACGGCTACACCACCAACCTGAAGCGCGCGATTTTCGAGGACGAGACGGCGATGTTGGCGACCCATTGGGAGGGCGAGCCGCTGAGCCGCGATCACGGCGGCCCGCTGCGCGTCGTCGTGCCGAAGAAATACTTCTGGAAAAGCGCGAAATGGGTGAAGCGCATCACCTATTCGGCCGAGGACAAGCCCGGCTTCTGGGAGGTGCGCGGCTACCATAACGAGGGCGATCCCTGGCGCGAAGAGCGCTACCAGGACTGACGGGCGGGAGCGATCGGATCGCCGATTTCATGAGCATGATCGCGCTGGACGGGCTGACCAAGCGGTTCGGCGGTCTGACCGCCGTCGACGGAATCACTCTGTCCGTCGCGCGCGGCGAAGTGTTGGGCTTCCTCGGCCCGAACGGCGCAGGCAAGTCGACCACCATGAAGATGGTCACCGGCTATTTGGCGCCCAGCGCCGGCCGGGCCGAGGTCTGCGGGATCGACGTCGCCGCCCGGCCGGTCGAGGCGCAGACGCGCCTCGGCTATCTGCCCGAAGGCGCGCCGGCCTGGCCCGACATGACCCCGCAGAGCTTCCTGTCCTTCATCGCCGCCGTGCGCGGGATCGACGGCCGGGCGCGCGTCGCCGCGATCGGCCGCGCGGCCGAGCGCGCCAGCCTCGGCGGCGTCATGCGCCAGCCGATCGAGACCCTCTCCAAGGGCTACAAGCGTCGGGTCGGCCTAGCCCAGGCGTTGCTGCACGATCCCGAAGTGCTGATTCTGGACGAGCCGACCGACGGCCTCGACCCCAATCAGAAGCAGGAGGTGCGTCGCCTCATCAACGAGATGCGCGGCGACAAGGCGATCGTGATCTCCACCCATATCCTGGAGGAGGTGGAGGCGATCTGCACCCGCGCGGTGGTGATCGGCCGCGGCCGGCTGCTGGCCGACGGCGCGCCCCAGGACCTTGAGCGACGCGACCCGCAGCACAACGCCGTGCGCGTGACGCTGGCCGAGCCGGGCCAGATCAAAGCGGCGGAGGCCGCCATGGCGAGAGTGTCGGGCGTCGGCGCCGTCGCGGCCGAGCCGGGCGAAGCGCCGGCGCTTCTGGCGACGCCGAGGGCCCCCGGCGGTGAAATCGCGGCCGAGGCGGCGGCGGCGCTGCGCGAGGCGGGGATCGGCGTGAACCGGCTCGAAGTGCTGCGCGGGCGGCTCGATTTCGTGTTTCGGGAGTTGACGCGATGAGGGCGGTGTGGAGCGTCTTCCGACGCGAGATGGCGGCCTATTTCACGACGCCGCTCGCCTATATCTTCATCACCGTCTTCCTCGGCATGGCCGGCGCGCTGACCTTCTATATGGGCGGCTTCTTCGAGCGCGATCAGGCGGATCTGAACGCCTTTTTCACCTTCCACCCCTGGCTCTATCTGGTGCTGATCCCGGCGGTGGCGATGCGGCTGTGGTCGGAGGACCTCCGCAGCGGCGCGATTGAGTTGTTGCTGACCTTGCCGATCACCACCGGCCAGGCGGTGTTGGGCAAGTTTCTGGCGGCGTGGGTCTTCACCGGCCTCGCGCTGGCGCTGACCTTCCCGATGTGGCTGACGGTCGCCTATCTGGGGCGGCCGGACCATGGGGTGATCGCGGCCGGCTATCTGGGCAGCTTCCTGATGGCGGGCGCCTATCTGTCGATCGGGGCCTTCATCTCGGCGCTCACGCGCAACCAGGTGATCGCCTTCGTGGTGACGGCGGCGGTCTGTTTCCTCCTCACGGTGGCGGGCTCGCCCCTCGTGCTCAACGTCTTTTCCGCGTGGGCGGGCGATCAGGCGACCGCCTTCATCGCCTCGCTCAGCTTCCTGACGCACTTCCAGGACGTGATGAAGGGCGTCGTCGATCTGCGCGACATCGTCTTCTTCGTCTCGCTGACGGCGCTGTTTCTGTTCGCCAACTGGGCGGCGATCGAACGTGTGAAGGGGAGCTGACGGGATGGCCGGACGACCCGCCTACACGCTGCGTCAGCAAATCCGTCGGCCCGGCGGCTGGGCGGTCGCGATCCTGATCGCCGCCGCGGCCTTCATCGCGTTGACCGCCCTGCTGCGCCCGATAAGCGGTCTAAAGATCGATCTGACCGAGGATCGGCTCTACACGCTCTCCGACGGGACGGTCGACCTGCTCTCGACCCTTGAGACGCCGGTCGAGCTCACCCTGTATCTCTCCCCGGCGCTGGCGCAGGAGGCGCCGGTCTACGCGCCCTTCGCGCAACGCGTGCGCGACCTGCTGTCCGAGATGGCGGAGGAGGCCGACGGCGCGCTGAGCCTCGAGACGGTCGAGGTCACGCCGTTCTCCCCGCAGGAGGACGCGGCGGTCGACGCCGGGCTGCAGGGAATCCGGCTCGCGGCCGACGGCGACAAATACTATTTCGGCCTTGTCGTGCGCACCGCGCCCGAGGATCCCGACGCCGAGACGTTTCGGGTCGCCCTGCCGGTCTTCCAGCTGGAGCGCGAGCGGTTTCTCGAATACGACGTCGCGAAGATGATCCACCGGGTCCTCAATCCCGATCAGCCGACAGTCGGCGTCGTCTCCGGCTCGGAGGTCTTCGGCAGCTTCCAGGAGCGTCTCGCCGGCGGCCGGCCGGAACCCTGGGCGATCATCCCGCACGCCGGCGACTTCTTTCAGATCGAGCGCATGTGGCGGCGCGAGGACTTCCGCCGGATCACGCCCGACGTGCTGCTGATCCTGCATCCGGCGAATCTCAACGACCGGATGCTGTACGAGATCGACCAGTATCTGCTGCAAGGCGGCAAGGCGCTCCTGTTCGTCGACCCCTGGCACGAGACCGCGGTGCAGGGTAGCCGCATGGGCGGGATGCTGGCGGTCGAGACCGAAAGCGACTTCGAGCGCATCCTCAACAATTGGGGCGTCGACGTGCCGGAAGGCGTGGTGATCGGCGATCGCACGATGGGCCGGCGGGTTAATGTCGGGACCGATGAAGACCCGACGATCGCGCCCTACGTCGCCTGGCTGGAGCCGAAGCCGATCCACCTTAACCCCAGCCACCCGCTGACGCAGGACGTCAACGGCATGCTGATCCCGACGCCGGGCGAGATCCGCCTGGCGGAGGACTCGCCGCTGGCGCTGGAGCCGCTGATCCGCACCAGCTCGCAGGCGATGCGGCTCGACACCGACGCGCTGGCCCCGCCGGACGCGCTCGCGCTCCTCGACGGATACCAGCCGGCGGAGCGGCGCTTCACCGTCGCCGCCCGCCTCACCGGCCGCGCGCCCAGCGCCTTCCCAGAGGGCAATCCCGAGCCGGACTACGAGCGCCCGGCCCATCTGGCGGAGGCCGCGACGGGTCTGGACGTGATCCTGGTGGCGGACGCCGACATGCTGGTCGATCGCTACTGGGTGCGCGAGCGCCCGGGTCCGAACGGTCCGACCTTCGTCCCTGTGACCGACAACGGCGCGTTCCTGGTCAACGCGCTCGATTACCTCGCCGGCTCGGACGAACTGATCTCGCTGCGCAGCCGCGGCACCGGCCAGCGACCGTTCGAGGTGATTCAGGATCTGCGCCGCGCGGCGGAAGAGGCGTTCCGCAGCAAAGAGCGCCGGCTGCGCGAAGAGATGGCCGCCCTCGAGGAGAAGCTCGGCCGCATCCGCGACGGCGAGGCCGGCCCGGAGATCCTGGAGGGGCGCAGCCCGGCCGAGGCGGTCGAGGCCTTCACCGAGCGGCTGCTGGAGACCCGGCGCGAGCTGCGGCGGGTCACCTTCCAGCTGCGCGAGGAGGTGGAGCGGCTCCAGGCTCGGGTCGAGTTCCTGAACATCGCCGCCATCCCGCTGGCGCTGACCCTGTTCGCCCTGCTGCTGGCTTTCGTGCGTGCGCGCCTGCGCCGTCGCGCGGCGCGCGGCTGAGAGGCGGCTCGCCCGACCCCTCGTCGTCCGGATCAGAGCGAGGGGTCGGGCGCGCCCCGCGAAAAAGGCCCCCGCGATCGCGCGGGGGCCTCTTGCTGCAAGCCTCGATCAGGCGCGGGGCGCCTCACTCAGCGCGGGGCGAGCACCATGACCATCTGACGGCCTTCCATGTTCGGATTTTGCTCGACCTTGGCTTTCTCGGCCATGTCGTCGCGCACCCGATTGAGGACTTCGAGCCCCAACTCCTGGTGGGCCAGCTCGCGGCCGCGGAAGCGCAGCGTGACCTTCACCTTGTCGCCCTCGTCGATGAACTTGTGCATCGACTTCATCTTGGTGTCGTAGTCGTGCTGGTCGATGTTCGGGCGGAACTTGATCTCTTTCAGCTCGATCGTCTTCTGCTTCTTCTTGGCCTCGTTCTTCTTTTTTTGCTGCTCGTACTTGAACTTTCCGTAGTCCAAGATCTTGCAGACGGGCGGCTTCGCCGTCGGCGACACCTCCACGAGGTCAAGACCGGCCTCTTCGGCCGCGGCGATCGCATCCGCGATCGACAGGATTCCGAGCTGTTCGCCCTCCGAATCGATCACGCGCACCTCCGGCACGCGGATCTCCTCATTGACGCGAGGGCCCTCCTTGGTGGGGGGCGGAGCGTAGTGGGGTCGACGTATGACTTCCTCCCGGCGCCGTCGTCGGGGCGCCTGCCTAGTTGCACGAATGATCGGGACCCGGACGGGCCGGGCCCCTTTCGCAAAAACACGAGGCCGGCCGCCGGCGAACACGGCGCCGCCGGCGCGCGGCCGGCCGACGAGTTACGCCGCGCCGGGCGTCTCGGCCTCTTGCTTAAGGATAGATATCGCCTCGTCAAGCGCAAGAATTTCCTGCGCTTTCCCGCCGAGACGCCGCACGGCGACGGTTCCCTCCGCCGCCTCGCGGGCGCCGACGACGAAGACGGCGGGCGTCTTGGCCACCGAATGCTCGCGGATCTTGAAGTTGATCTTCTCGTTGCGAAGATCGGTTTCGACCCGCAGACCCGCCTTGCGGCAGGCTGCGGCGACCTGTTCGGCGTAGCCGTCGGCTTCGTTCGTGATCGTGGCGATCGCGACCTGAACGGGCGCGAGCCACATCGGGAACTTGCCGGCGAACTGCTCGATCAGGATGCCGATGAAGCGTTCGAACGAGCCCAGGATCGCACGGTGCAGCATGACGGGGCGGTAGCGCTGGCCGTCGTCCGCCATGTAGGTGGCGTCGAGGCGTTCCGGCAGCACAAAGTCGACCTGGAGCGTGCCGCACTGCCAGTCGCGGCCGATCGCGTCGCGCAGCACGAACTCCAGCTTCGGGCCATAGAAGGCCCCTTCGCCGGGGTTCAGCGTGTAGGCGGCGCCGGCCTTCTCCGTGGCCGCCTTCAGCGCCGCCTCAGCCTTGTCCCAGACCGCGTCCGTGCCGGAGCGCACCGGCGGGCGGTCGGAGAATTTGATGCGCACGTCCTCGAAGCCGAAATCCTTGTAGACCGACATCAGAAGGTCGATGAAATCCTTCGTCTCCGCCTCGATCTGGTCCTCGGTGCAGAAGATGTGGGCGTCGTCCTGCACGAACGAGCGCACGCGCATCAGCCCGTGCAGCGCGCCGTGCGGCTCGTAGCGATGGCAGGCGCCGAACTCGGCCATGCGGATCGGCAGGTCGCGATAGCTCTTGATGCCCTGCTTGAAGACCTGAACGTGGCCCGGGCAGTTCATCGGCTTCAGCGCCAGGTGGTGCGTGTCCTCAAGACGGCCGTCGCCGCCCTCGTCGACCTCGGCGATGAACATGTGCTCCCGGAATTTATCCCAGTGGCCGGAGCGCTCCCACAGCGCGCGGTCGACCAGCTGCGGGGTCTTCACCTCGACATAGCCCGCCTCTTCCAGACGCGCGCGCATGTAGCGCTCCGCCTGGCGGTAGAGCGTCCAGCCCTTGGGATGCCAGAAGATCGAGCCCTGCGCCTCGTCCTGCATATGGAATAGGTCGAGTTGGCGGCCGAGCTTGCGGTGGTCGCGCTTCTCCGCCTCCTCGAGGCGCAGGAGATAGGCCTTCAGCTCCTTTTCGTCGCGCCAGGCCGTGCCGTAGATGCGCTGCAACTGCGGCTTGGAGGCGTCGCCGCGCCAATAGGCGCCGGCCAGCTTCATCAGCTTGAACGCCTTCGGCAGCTTGCCGGTGGAGGGCAGATGCGGGCCGCGGCACAGGTCGATCCAGTCGCCCTGACGGTACATCGTGATCTCTTCGCCCTCGGGCAGCTCCCAGACCCATTCCGCCTTGAAGCGCTCGCCCTTCTCCTCGAAGAAACGGGCGACCTGTTCGCGCGTCCACACTTCCCGTTCGATCGGGACGTCGCGGTCGACGATCTCGCGCATGCGCTGCTCGATCGCCTCGAAATCCTCGGTCGAGAAGGGGGCGTCGCGATGGAAATCGTAGTAGAAGCCGTCCTCCGTCGCCGGACCGAAAGTGATCTGCGTGCCGGGAAACAGCTCCTGCACCGCCATCGCCAGCACATGCGCGGCGTCGTGGCGGATCAGTTCCAGCGACTCCTCGTCCTGCTTGCGGACAAGCTCCAGCTTTGCATCGTGATCGATCGGGCGGTTCAGGTCCCACTCGACGCCGTCGACCTTGGCCAGCATCGCCGCCTTGGCGAGGCCGGGGCCGATCTCTTCGGCGACCGCTTGCGCCGTGACCGGCCCGTCATAGGATTTAACGCTGCCGTCAGGAAGGGTTAAGGCGACCATGGCCTCATTCGCTCCTTTCCAGTCCCGTCCACCAAACGGGGCTCTGTTCAAAGCGGGGCGCTCGCGCGGGTAAGCCCGAAAGACGGCGCGGCGCCCGAATACATCGTGGTGCGCTTCGATTTCGATTTGGCGCCGCCTCGCCCCGACCAAGGGCGGCGAACGGCGCCGCGGGATGCGTTGACCGCTGCGTGCGACCGTAACGCAAGCCGGCATATACGCCATCGGATGCGCGCCTGCAAGACGCCGGACGCGCGCACGCCGCTCCGCCCGGCCGGCCGCCGGGACGGCGCTCAGTCCCGCGCCCGCTCGAAGGCCTTCATGTGAAAGGCCGCTTGGGCGGAATCGTACGCGTACGATCGTCCGATCGGACAGGCGCGGCGCGCCTGGCAGCCGGCGGTTCGGCAGCTCTCCCCCTGCGGCGAGCGGAGGTGCGACGTACAGGCGGGGACGTCGTAGCCCGTCTCGGCCGAAAAGGCCCCGACGGGACAGGCGCTGAGGCACGGGCGCTCCGCGCAGGACGCACAGGGGCTGGGGCGGCGCGCGTGCGTCGGTAGGTCCAGCCGTTCCCGAAACGCAAACGCCGCGCGATAGGCGTGCCACAGTCCGTATTCCGGATGAATCAATAGTCCCAACGGCGAGGGATGCACCGCCTCCGCGCGCTGCGCCCAGCGCTGAAACGGATGATGGGGCGGTCCGTCGAAGGGAAACAGCGCCCGCGCGTCGAGCGCGCCGGCGATCGGCGTCAGAGTCCGCCGGGTCCAGCGGTCCATAGGGTGCGGGGCGCCGTCTTCGTACGCGTACGCTTCGAAAGCGCGCCAGAAAGCCGGGCCCGCAGCGCCGATCATCACCAGCGTCGCCGCGTCCTCGAACCCGTCTTCGGGGCCGGGATGGAAGCCGCCGCGCAATAGCAGACCGTGCGGAACGAGGGCCGCGGCGAGGCTCGCGAGTTTCGGATCCACCGCCGTCCGCCTCTCCCGTCAGCCGCCGCGCGGCGGACGCGGGGTCGGCCGCCAGTCCGGCGGCGCCATCTCGAAGCCGTCGAAGGAGAAGGCGGGCGCGACCGTGCAGCCGACCAGCGTCCAGCGCCCCAGGCTTTCGGCCGTCTGCCACCAGCCCTTGGGGACCAGGATCTGCGGCGCCTCGCCCTGCAGCACGTTCGGCCCCAGGCGCTTCGCCTCCGCGTCGGCGCCGTCGGGCGAGAGGGTCAGCGCCAAGGGCGCGCCGGCGTAGAAATGCCAGATCTCGTCGGCGTCGCTCACCCGGTGCCAGGCGGAGAGGTCTCCGGCCTCCAACAGATAATAAATCGCCGTCATGCGCCCGCGGCCGCCGCCTTCCGGGGCCTCGCGGTAGGTTTCGCGGAACCAGCCGCCTTCGGGATGGGGCTCGAGTTCCAGCCGCGCGATCAGCGCCTTGGCGTCGGCGTCGCTCGCCATGCGGGTCACGACTCCGGCGGGGCCGTCTCGGCCATCGAGGGGCGCTCGGCGATCTGCTTGAACCATTCGGCCAGATGGGGCGCCTGGTCGCGCCAGCCGAAGTCGGGGAAGCGGAAGTCGAGATAGCCGAGTGCGGTCGCGACTGAGATCGCGCCGAGCTCGAAGGCCGCCGACAATTCGTCGATCTCGAGCTCCATCCGGTCGACGCTGGCGCGGATCGCCTCGCGTTGGCGCTCCATCCACCAGTCGTCGGGGATCGGATGTTCGAGGCGCTGGTTGCGCACCCTCTGGACCTGCATCAAGAGCGCCGCATCGGTCATCCCCTGGCCGATCGCATGCCGGCGCAACGTCCCGTCGCGGGCTTTGCCCCCGTCCTTCGCGCCGTCGGGGATCAAGCGCGGCGCGTCGCCGATGCGGTCCAAATGGTCGCAGATCACCAGGCTGTCGAACAACGCCGGCGCGCCCTCGTCCGGCTCCAGCGCCGGCACCTTCGCGAGCGGGTTGGCGGCGCGGTGGCTTTCGCCGAATCCGTCGGTCTTCTCAAGCTGGATCCGGTCTTTCAGCCCGCGCTCGATCGCGCAAACCATGACTTTCCGGACATAGGGAGAGGTGGGGCTGTAATAGAGCTTCATGAGGGCGGAACTCCGGATGAGCGCGGCGCGGCCGGACGGCCCGCCAGGCTGGGGCGGGGGCGGGTTGAAGGGGCGGGGCTAGAAATCGTCTTTGCGGCGGCGCACTTCGGCGAACACGTCGACCGGCGCGGCCTCGCGCATCGACAGCGCGGCGGCGAGCGCGACCTCGTCGGCGCGCAGGAAGGGGTTGGTGCGCTTTTCCTCGCCCAGCGTCGAGGGGACGGTCGGTGCGCCGGCCGCGCGGGTGCGGTCGATTTCCTCCGCCCGTGCGGCGAGGGCGGGATTGTCCTCGCCCAGGCTCAGCGCGAAGCGGGCGTTGGTTTGCGTGTATTCGTGCGCGCAGTAGACCTTCGCGTCGTCGGGCAGGGCCTTCAGCTTGCCGAGGCTCTTCCACATCTGCGCGGGCGTGCCTTCGAACAACCGTCCGCAGCCCAGCGCGAACAGGGTGTCGCCGCAGAACAGCGCCGACGCGTCGGCGAACCAGAAGGCGATGTGGCCCTTGGTGTGGCCGGGGGTGTCGAAGACCGTCGCGCGGGCGGCGCCGAAATCGTAGACGTCGCCGTCGCCCACCGCCACGTCGATGCCGGGGATTCGCTCGCGATCAGCGCGCGGACCGACAATGGTGCAGCCGGTCGCCTGCTTGATCGCTTGGTTGCCGCCGACATGGTCGTTGTGGTGGTGGGTGTTCAGGATGTGCGTGATGCGCCAGCCGAGCCGCTCGGCCTCGGCCAGGACCGGCTCCGAGACGGCGGGATCGACCACGGCGACGGCGCCCGTCTCGCTCTCCCGGACGAGATAGATGTAATTGTCGGTCAGCACGGCTATCTGACGAACGTCCAAGCTCATTCTGAGCGATCCTCCATCAATCCTGTTTCACCCGCGGGCGCAGTTAAGCGCAGCCGCCCGGGCGAGAGAAGCCCCTTCTCCCGCCCGGGCGGCTGCGCTCGGCTCTCACGCGCTCAAGCTCACGCGCTCAAATAGAGCGATTAGAGCTTGTAGCCCATGTCGGCCGCTTCGTCGCGGACTTCGGCCATCGCCTGCTGGGCCATTTGCTGGCTCCACTGGCGGCTGATCTGACGCGCGGCGCCGACCGCCTGCGGCAGCTTCTGCGAGATCGACTGCCCGGTCGGCGAGTCGTAGAACGCCAGCATGTGGTCCAGCTCCTCCATCGTGAAGGTCTGGGCGTAAATCGGGATCAACGCTTCGGTCAGCTCGTCCCGGCCGGCGCGGAACGTGTCGGCCGCCGTCTGGATCAACCGCGCGCGCTGCTGCTCGCCCATCTTGGGCGCGCGCTTCTCCAACATCTTGCCCATCTGTTGCGAGGCCATCGGCGCCATCGTCTCGACCGTGCGCTCGACGCGGGTCAGGTCCAACAGACGTTCGATCTTCCGCAGCTTCTCGGGCGAGACCTGCACTTGTTGCTGCTGTTGGCCCTGGGCCTGCGCGCCCTGAGAATCGGCGGCTTGCTGGGCGACGGCCGGCGCGGCGGTGAGCGCCAGCGCGGCGACGCCGGCGGCGCAGAGATGTTTCAGGGATCGGATGCGGCTTGTCGGCATGGCGCGGCTCCTTTTCGATGATGTCTCGCTCTGATGGATTTCGACGACGCCCGAGCGCGCCCCTGGCGCCGCCGCACTCGTCCCCCCACCTAAGCGCCCATCGGCCGGTTTGTAGGGGGCGCCGCTCAGGCGATCTCTTCGCTATAGTGGGGCCGCCGCGTAGCGAGGCGCATCGGGCCGGGCGTCGGGCGGCGCAGTGGGGACGCTATGTGGACTGACGTCGTCGACCTGAATGATTTCTACCGCAGCGCGCTCGGCAAGACCGCGCGCCAGATGATCCGGCTCGAAATCCGCCGGATCTGGCCGGACGTGCGCGGCGACGTGGTCGTCGGCCTCGGCTACGCGTCGCCCTATATGAAGCAGTTCGACGGCGAGGCGGAGCGGCTGATCGCCGTCATGCCGGCCCATCAGGGCGTCACCCGCTGGCCGCGCGGCGCGGCGAACCGCGCCGTGCTGTCCGACGATGCGGCCCTGCCCTTTCCCGACATGTCGGTCGACCGGCTGCTGCTGGTCCATGCGGTCGAGAACACCGAGCATCTGCGCGCGCTGATGCGGGAATGCTGGCGCGTGCTGAACGGCAAGGGGCGGCTCCTGGCCGTCGTCCCGGCGCGCCGCGGCCTCTGGTCGCGCAGCGAGCGCACCCCGTTCGGCCACGGCAAGCCGTTCAGCCGCTCCCAGCTGCAGCGTCTGCTGCGCGACGGTCAGTTCGATCCGACCCACGCCTCGCGCGCGCTCTACATCCCGCCGGCGCGCTGGTCGTGGCTGCTGCACGCCGCGCCCGCCTGGGAGCGGATCGGCCGCAAGGGTTTCGCCACCTTGGGCGGCGTCCATCTGGTCGAGGCGCAAAAGCAGATCTACGCCGCCACGCCCGCGCGCCAGGCCCGCCGGGTCATGCGCCCGCGCCTGCTGCCCATGCCGCAGCCGGTCGCGGGGCGCGCGCGGCTTAAGACGTAGCCGTGTGCGGCTTGCGCGTCAGCGGCCGCTCGTCGATCGGAAGATGCAGGGCGGCGGCCAGCAGCCCCAAGACCACGCCGGCCCACCAGACCGCGTCATAGGAGCCGACGGCGTCGTGGAGATAGCCGCCCAGCCACACCCCGGCGAAGCTGCCGATCTGATGGCTGAGGAACACGACGCCGAACAGCGTCGCCATGTAGCGCACCCCGAAGATCTGGGCGACGATGCCCGTCGTCAGCGGCACCGTGGAAAGCCACAGGATCCCTATGACGGCGGCGAAGATCAGGATCACCGCCGGCGTCTTGGGCGAGATCAGCAGCACGAAGATGGCGATCGCCCGCAGGAAGTAGATCCCGGCGAGCCCGCAGCGCTTCGACCAGCGCTGGCCGAACGCGCCGCTGAGCAGCGAGCCCGCGATGTTGCACAGCCCGATCAGCGACAAGGCCCAGGCTCCGATCCGGGGGTCGAGGCCGAGATCGCTGACATAGGCCGGGAAGTGCACCGTGATGAAGGCGACGTGAAAGCCGCAGACGAAAAAGCCGATCGTCAGAAGCACGTAGCCGCGGTGGCCCGCCGCTTCCCGGAGCGCATGGCCGAGCCCGAGATCGGGCAGCGGATCGCCGGTCTCCTTCGAGGCGCCCGGCAGGATGAAGGCGAGCGGCAGGATGACCAGCGACGACAGCGCCATAACGACGAGGGCGTCGTGCCAGCCCACGCCGGCGATCAGCGCCTGCCCGAACGGCGAGAACAGCACCTGGCCGAGCGAACCCGCCGCGGTCCCCAGCCCGAGCGCGAGCGAGCGCCGCTGCGGTCCCGCCACCCGCGCCATCGCGGCGAGCGCCAGCGAAAAGGCGGTGAAGGCGACGCCGAGGCCGGTCACGACGCCGGCGGTCAACTGCAGCGCCAGGCCGCTTTCCGACTCCGCCATGCCGAAAACGCCGAGGGCGTAGACGACGGCCCCGCCGGCCAACACCTTCGGCGCGCCGTAGCGATCCGCCAGCATGCCTGCGAAGGGCAGGCCCAGCCCCCAGAACAGGTTCTGCAGCGCCATCGCCAGCGCGAAGGTCTCGCGGCTCCAGCCCTGGGTCAGCGTCATCGGCTCCAGGAACAGCCCGAAGGCGGAGCGCACGCCGAAGCCGACCAGCGAGATCAGGCAGCCGGCTGCGATCACGACGAGCGGCGTGCGCCATCGCGCGGCCGCCGGATCGCCGGGCGGCGGGGCTGCAGAGGCGTCTGACATCGTGAAACTCTCCCTGGAAAGCGGGGCGGCGGACGCCTCCTTTTCGCCGCACCGCGTCGGAAAGACAAGCGGCGGCGCGGCGCAACATCTGTGACCGCCGCGCAACGGCCCGCGGTCCGACCGGTCGCGCCGGCTTGCCCGGTCCGCCTTGACGGTCTAGCTATCCGCCCCGACATCGGCCCGCAGAGAGGCGGCGAGCCGAAGCGACGTTAGGCGAGGGGAAGGGCGCATGTCAGAGCGTGTGGAGACGATCCTGCTAAACAATATCCCGGCGATCCTGCGGCTGGTCGCCGGCAAGTTGAACGCCGATACGCAGTTGGCCGAGCGCAACGCGCTGGTCGCCATGGCGGGCGAATTGGCGCAGGAGCAGACCATCGCCATCTCCAGCGCCGACGGTGACGACCGGATCAACGGCCTGATGCGGGCCAAGGAGGCGGTGGAGCAGAAGCTGGCCGCCCTGCCGGCGGATAAGAAAAGCTCCCCCGCGGCCGAGCAGCTGGCGATCTGCGGCCACGCGCTGGGCGAGATCAAGGACAGCTTCGAACTCGCCCTCGAGGAGGGCCTGACCGCCAACGTCAATCTGCGCCGCCTGGCGCAGGCCATGCGCGAAGGCGACGACGAGGAAGACGAGGCGCTTTAGGCGGCGCTCTCGCTGGGCGCGTGCGCGCGCGACGTCGCGTTTTAAGCGCGCCTAGCGGCCCGCGGCGCGGGAGGGACCCGCCGCCCAGAACGCGGCCGCGCCGAGGCTCGACACCCCGACCAGCAGCGCGAGCGCGAGATCGTAGCCGCCGGCCTCCCAGACCAGCGAGCCGACGAAGGGGGCGGCCGCGAAGGCCGCCAGGAACGGGACGGCCATAGCGCCGGAGACCGCGCCGAAATCGGCCTCCCCCAGGATGTCGCGCTGGGTCGTCGGCTTCATGATGCTGACGACGCCCGCGCCCGCGCCCAACAGCGCGACGGCGAGCGCGAGCCAAATCGGCCCGCCCCCCGCCGCCAGCAAGGCGGCCGGCGCGCCGATCAAGGCCGCGAAGCAGGCAAGCGTGATGGTGCGGCTCGACGCGCGCCGCTCGACCGCCAGCATCAGGACGCGTCCTGCAACCTGCATCGGCCCGACCGAGGCCGCGGCCAGCACGGCGAGCTCTGACGGGACCCCGCGCTCCGCCAGGATCGGCAGCAGGTGGTTGATTAACACGCCGTGGGTCAGCGCCAGACAGGCGAAGCCGCCGCTCAACAGCCAGAAGGCCGGCGCGCCCAGCCACCAGCGCCCCTGCGTCGGGCGCGCGTCGGGCGCGCCGCTCGGGGCCGGCCGCGCGCGGCGCTCGCCCTCCAGGCGCCGCGCCCCCCATAGCGCCAGCGGAAAACCGACGGCGAGCGCCGCCGCGCCGAGCGCAACCAGTGCGCCGGGCAGGCCGAACGCTTCAGCCAACAGATGCGCGGCCGGGAAGGAGAGCGTCCCGGCGAAACCGGCGACCAGCGTGATCAGCGTGATCGCCCGGCGCGCCCCGGCGCCGCGCGCCCGGGTCACCAGCGAGAAGCAAGGGATGTAGAGCGCCCCCGCCATCACGAGCCCGAGCGCCAGCCATAGCGCGATGAAGAGCCAATAGGGCGCGCCCGCCCCCAGCGCCGCGCCGAGCGCCGCGACCAGCGCGCCGCCGGCCGCCGCGCCGCCGGCCAGCACCGCGACGCCGCGGCCCCGGTCGATCAACCGCCCCGCGGCGGGCGAGGCGAGGGCGGAGATCCCGAGCGCCAGGGTGAAGGCGAGCGTGATCGCGGCTTTCGACCAGCCCGTCTCGGCCTGCACCTGCAGCAGCGTCGCGGGAAACATGTAATAGACCGCCGCCCAGACGATCGTCTGCGAGACCGCAAGCGCCCAGATCGGGCCGGCCGCCGGGCGGACTTGCGCGTCTTGCATGGGGGGATGCGCCACGCTTGGCGGCCTTTCTGGGAAGCGTTGAACGGCGGATGCGAGCCTAGCCGCGGCGCGCCCGCGCGCAAGACGGATCAATCGGCGGATTTGTCCGGCGACGGCTCGTCCGAAAGCGCGCGCTCGCGCTCGGCCAGCCACGCCTCGATCCGGCCGAACAGCGGCTGATCGCCTTCGGCCGCGCGCAGCTCGGCCAGCTCCGCGCGCGCGCTTTTGAAGGTGGTCCAGGGCGCGGGCTCCTCGCCGGTCAGACGCGCGCGCCGCCATTGGTCGAGCTTCGCGCGGGTCTCGGGCCTGAGCGCGTGCGGGCTCTCGATATGGACGATTCGACGGGCGAAGGAGGCGAGGCGCTTGTCCTCGAACTGATGGATCAGCTCGGCGCGCTCTTCGGGCGGCGCGTCCAGGAAGCGGGCCATCTTCGGCTCGTCGCCGCGCGGGATGAAGCCGTCATAGAGGCGCTGCTCGACATGGTCGCCCGGCGCCTCCTCGGCGCGCGCGCCGGCCTTGGCCTGCATCGCCTGCAGGATCTTCTGGCGCAGACGCCCGTTCGCCTTGAGGCGCTTGGCGCGGCGCGTCCACTCGGCCTCGCCCAAAGCCGGCAGCCCGTCGAAATAGGCCTGGCTCGGGACCGCCGTCGGGCAGGCGTAGGGTTGGGCGTTGAGCCGCATCGGCTTGATCGGCTCGCTCGACGCCCAGCCGATCCGTGTCGCCAGCGCGTCGACGTCCTGCTCGGCGTAGTCGTCCGGATCGTGCGCCAGATCCCAGACCGCCGCCTCCGACTGGAAGAAGCCGGCGTAGGCGCCGATGAAGCGGTGCTGCGTGTTGTAGCGATCGACATGGCCGCCGGCGAAGAACAGGCTCTCCTCCATCAGGCGCTGGGCCTGCTGCTTGGCGGTATTGTCCAGCATGGCTTGCCAGACCGGCGGGCTGAGCCGGCGGATCGCGGCGGCGAGCTCCGCAGTCTTCTCCACGTCGTACAGCGCGTCGTGGGCCTCCTCCTCCGAGAAGGCGACGCCGTTGGCGGCTGCGAAGACGCCCAGCTTGAAGCTGGGCCGGCCGGCCTCGGTCAGCGGGAAGGTCATGTCCTCGGGTCGGAACAGCCAGACCGCGCGGGCCCAACGCATGGTGTCGCCGCGCCGGTTGCCGAACTTGTTGGTGAGGTAGGGGTCCAGCAGGCTCTGGAAGCGCGCGTGGCGCAGCACGCTTTCGTCGAAGCCCATCGAATTGTGCCCGACGAAGATCGTCGGCGCATACGCGTTCGCGAACCGCTCGAAGGCCGCCATCAGCTCCCAATGGCTGTGATCCGCCTGTTCCAGCCCCTCGGGCTCGACGCCGGTCACCCACAGTGCGGTCGGCGAGGGCAGGACGTGCGGCAGCAGCCGGCAACGCTCGTTCAGCCGCGCGCCGGGAATCGGGTTCAGATCCGGATCGGTCGCGATCGCGGCCGCCTGCAGCACCTGGTCGAAGCCGATGGCGAGGCCGGTGGTCTCGAAGTCGTAGAACAGGAAATTGCTCATGGCCCGCATTCGACCACGCGCCGGCGCCGCGGCAAAGCCTCTCGTCTCCGTCTTCCTTGATGGGAGAGGAAAGGGGAGCCGACGGCGCGCTCCTTGGCCTCGCCGAAGAGAGTCCAATCCCCCGCGAAAGCGGGGACCAGGGGGCGGGGCGTTTCATCCCCCTCTCCCTTGGTCGGAGAGGGTTACGCCCGCATCGTGTTGAGGAAATCCTCGACCGCGCTGCGCAGGCTCTCGGCCTGCTGGGAGAGTTCGCCGGCCGCCTGCAGCACGTCGGCGGCCGACCGGCCGGTCTCCTGGGCGGCGTCGGAGACCTCGCCGATCGTCTCGGAGACTTCCCGGGCGCTGCCGGCGGCCTCCTGCACGTTGCGGGCGATTTCCTGGGTGGCGGCCCCTTGCTCCTCGACAGCCGCGGAAATGGTGGAGGCGATCTGCTGGGTTTCGTCGATGATGCGGCCGATCTCGCGGATCGCGGCGACGGCCTCCCCGGTCGCGCCTTGCATGTCGTTGACCTGGCGGGTGATCTCCTCGGTCGCCTTGGCGGTTTGGGCGGCGAGGTTCTTCACCTCGTTCGCCACGACGGCGAAGCCCTTGCCGGCCTCGCCGGCGCGCGCCGCCTCGATGGTGGCGTTGAGCGCCAGCAGGTTGGTCTGATCGGCGATGTCGCGGATCAGGTCGATCACCTCGCCGATATGGCCGGCCGCCTTGGTCATGCCGTCGACCTTGCTGTCGGCGTCGGCGGCGGCGTCGACCGCCTTGGCGGTGACGTCCGTCGAGCGCGAGACGGAGCGGCCGATCTCTTCGGTGGAGGCGGCGAGCTCTTCGGCCGCGGCGGCCACGGTTTCGACATTATGGCTGGCGCTTTCCATCGAGCCCTTGACGGTCTCGGCGCGGTCCGACGTCCCGGCGGCCTGGCTCTGCATGCCGCCGGCGGTCGCCTCCATCTCGGTGGCGGCGGAGGCGAGGATGTCGACGATGCCCTTGACCGAGTTTTCGAACTGATCGGCCATCTGGGTCACGCGCTGGTCGCGCTTCTGCATGTATTCGACCGCCTCGTTGATTGATTGCGCGGATCGGCGGAATTCGCCCTGCAATCCTCGCAGCAGAATGCGGCGGAAGAACTTGCCGTCGGCGACATGCTTCAGCGACGCTTCCGACTCGCGCGTGAAGGCGTCGACCACGTCCAGCAGATGATTGACCGAATGCTGCAGCTCGGCGAGTTGACCCGCCTCGTCGATCCCGACGACGCGCGCCTCCATGTCGCCGGCGGCGGCGCGTTTGCAGATTTCGACCGTGCGCGCGATCTCTTGCGACAAGGCGCCGCGCCCGGCGTCAGAGCGCGAAAATAAATTCTTCATAGGGCATTCCCGTCTTCGCGATGGTGTCTTCCAAGAGACGCCGGCTTGCGGCGAGGCCGTCCTTGGCGTTGGCGTGGCGCTTCTCTTCGGCCAGCAGCGCCTCGTAGATCGGCTCGATTGCGGCTACCTGCGCGTCGGTGGGGCTGCGGCGGTTCGAATGATAGCCGACGATCTCGCCGCGCGCGTTCAGGCTGGGCGTGACATGGGCGAACACCCAGTAATGATCGCCGCCCTTCGCCATGTTTTTGACATAGGCGAAGATCTCGCGCTTGGCCTCGACCACGTCCCAGAGCAGCTTGAAGACGGCGCGCGGCATGTCCGGATGGCGCACGATCGAATGCGGCTGTCCCAGCACCTCGGACTCGGTGAAATCGGCGACTTTCAGGAAGACGTCGTTGGCGTAGGTGATCCGCCCCTTCAGGTCTGTCTTGGAGACGATGATCTCGTTCTCCCCGAAGGTGCGGGCGCGCCCGGTGGGCGCGACGGCGTACTTGGCCATGATTCGGAGCGGCCTCTCTTGCAAAGTATGATGAAGCGATCGACCCGGCGCGCCGGGTCGATCGCGGCCAAGATAGGCCTAAAGGGTTAGCGAAAGATTGATATCGCTCAGTTTCTTCTTAGGTGCAGCGGGTGAGAATCGCATGCGCCGGCGGCAAAAGCGCCGGATTGCGGGGCCTGCGGGTCCTCGCGTCTGTTGAAGCCCCGGCGAGAGTTCGGCAAAGTGCCGACTAACAACGAGGGCGGCGCGCCGACGATCGCGCGGCGCCGAAGGATAAAGGGCCGCAAACCGGTCCGTCTCTAAGAGCAGAGGGGAAGCCCATGTCCGAAGTCGAGACCTATCCGGTCCCGGGCGACATCGCGAAGTCCGCCTGGATCGACAACGACGACTACCAGAAAATGTACAAGCAGTCGGTCGAGGATCCGGAAGGATTCTGGGCCGAGCACGGCAAGCGCGTCGACTGGATCAAGCCGTTCACCAAGGTGAAAGACGTCGACTTCACGGCGCCGGGCGTCTCCATCAAGTGGTTCTACGACGGCACGCTGAACGCCTGCTACAACTGCGTGGACCGTCACCTGGAGAAGCGCGGCGATCAGGTTGCGATCCTGTGGGAGGGCGACGAGCCCGATCAGGACAAGAAGATCACCTACAAAGAGCTCCACGCGGAGGTCTGCAAGCTCGCCAACGCGATGAAGGCGAAAGGCGTGAGCAAGGGCGATCGGGTCTGCATCTATATGCCGATGATCCCCGAGGCCGCCTACGCGATGCTGGCGTGCGCGCGCATCGGCGCGATCCATTCCGTGGTCTTCGGAGGCTTCTCGCCGGACAGCCTGGCCGGCCGCATCCAGGATTCCGAATGCAAAGCCGTGATCACCTCCGACGAAGGGCTGCGCGGGGGCCGCAAAGTGCCGCTCAAAGGCAATACCGACAAGGCGCTGGAGACCTGTCCGTCGGTCGAGACCGTCTTCGTCGTCAAGCGCACCGGCGCCGACGTTGAGATGAAGGACGGCCGCGACGTCTGGTATCACGAGGCGACGGAAGGCGAGAGCGCCGATTGCCCGGTCGAGGAGATGGGTGCGGAGGACCCGCTTTTCATCCTCTACACCTCCGGCTCGACGGGCAAGCCAAAGGGCGTGCAGCACACGACCGGCGGCTATCTGGTCTACACCTCGATCACCCATCAGTACGTCTTCGACTACAAGGACGGCGAGATCTACTGGTGCACGGCCGACGTCGGCTGGGTGACCGGACACAGCTACATCGTCTACGGGCCGCTCTCAAACGGCGCGACGACGCTGATGTTCGAGGGCGTGCCGAACTACCCGGACGCCTCGCGCCATTGGCAGGTGATCGACAAGCACGACGTCAACATCTACTACACCGCGCCGACCGCCATCCGCGCCCTGATGCGCGAAGGCGACGAGCCGGTGAAGAAGACCTCGCGCAAAAGCCTGCGCATCCTGGGGACCGTCGGCGAGCCGATCAATCCCGAGGCCTGGCGCTGGTACTACGAGGTGGTGGGCGACAGCCGCTGCCCGATCGTCGACACCTGGTGGCAGACCGAGACCGGCGGCATCCTGATCACGCCGCTGCCGGGCGCGACGGAGTTGAAGCCCGGGTCGGCGACGCGGCCGTTCTTCGGGGTCGAGCCGGAGATCGTCGACAACGAGGGCAATCCGCTCGAAGGCGCGACCGAGGGCAATCTGTGCATCAAGCAGAGCTGGCCCGGTCAGATGCGCACGGTCTACGGCGACCATGAACGCTTCGAGCAGACCTATTTCATGACCTATAAGGACCGCTATTTCACCGGCGACGGCTGCCGCCGGGACGAAGACGGCTATTACTGGATCACCGGCCGGGTCGACGACGTGATCAACGTCTCCGGCCACCGCATGGGCACGGCCGAGATCGAGAGCTCGCTGGTGGGTCACCCAAAGGTCGCGGAGGCCGCCGTCGTCGGCGCGCCGCACGACCTCAAGGGCCAGGGCATCTACGCCTACGTCACCCTGAATGCGGGCGAGGAGCCGTCGGACGACCTCAAGAAGGAGCTCGTCCAGTGGGTCCGCAAGGACATCGGACCGATCGCCAGCCCCGACTGGCTGCAGTGGGCGCCGGGCCTGCCGAAGACCCGGTCCGGCAAGATCATGCGCCGCATCCTGCGCAAGATCGCCGAGGACGAATACGGCAGCCTGGGCGACACCTCGACGCTGGCCGATCCGGGCGTCGTCGACGACCTGATCGACAACCGGCAGAACCGCAAGGCGGGGTGACGCCCGGCGGCCGGGAGAAGAAAAAGAAGGGCGGGGCCCCGTGCGGCTCCGCCCTTTTTTGTCGGGATAGCAGCCCGCGGCCGGGCTATTGCGCGATCCGCAGGTTGCTGAGCTCGGAGCCGATCTCCTGGAAGACGACCGAGAGTTCGTCGTTCGACGGGCTGTCGTAATAGTGATCGGCGCTTGACGCGCAGGTGCGGTAGAGGTCGCGGGTGGGCCCGTGGGTCAATTGGAAGGTTATCGTGAAAATGATGATCCCCTCCGCCTTCATCGCCGCGCAGGCGGCCGCCATCCGGGCGTCGACCTCATCCTCGGCGTCGGCGCGGTTCGCGGTTCCAAGCCGCGCCCAGCCGACCCGTCCGTAGCCGCCGTAGTCGGAACCGTCAGGGCCGCCGCCTTCGTGATCGTAGAACTGATTGACGCCGTCGGTCAGCATCACGACCACCTTGTCCATGAGCGGCTTGTCATAGTCAAAGGGCATGTCGGCGGGCGTGTTCAGCCCCCATAGGCTTCTCCATTTCGGAGAGATCGTCCGCCATCCCCAGACAAGGCCGAGGTTGCCCATGGTCCCGCCGCGATGCCAGGGCTCCATGGCCGCGATGGCGTCTTCCACGTCCTGGCGCCAGTCGGTGAGCGGCGTGATCGGCGAGGCGCAGCCGAGATTGGGGCCGGCGCCGTTGTTCTGCGCCGAATTCGCGTCGTTGATCGGCGGCCAGACATTGTCCACGTCGGTTGGATAAAAGTAGGGCGACCAACCGGCCACGGACGGCGGATCGTCCGTCTGATCGCCGGGGGCGGCGCGCGCTTCGACGCACCCCTTCCAGCTTGTCCCCGCGTAAAGGCTGGGATCGTAGCCGTCGAGCCAGGCGCTGTTGACGTCGCCGACATTCACCGCCACCGCGTAGGGCACGACCGAGATCCAAAGGTTGTCCACGGTCTGCCGGTCGCCGTAGAGGATGTCGACCAGTTCCTGCGCGGCCGCCTTCATCGCATCGATCTTGCCGCCGCCGCGCATCGACCCGGTGTTGTCCATCACCAGCGCCAGCTCCATGCCGCGCACGCTGCGCTGGACCACGGTTTCGGCCCCGACCCGCAGGCGATCCTGCCCCAGCACCTGCATGAAGGTGGTCGGGATCTCGGCGCTGGCGGCGACGCGGATCGTCTCCTGGGCGGAATCGATCGTAATCGTCGGGCCGTCGATGGCCGCGCGCATGAAATCGGCCGGCAGATTGGCCTCGAAGAAGGCGTTGACGGTCTGGTCGACCGTATCGGGATCGAGGTCCTTGCCCCCGGCCAGCGCCGCCGCGTCCAGCGCGTGGACGAGCTGGCTTTTCAGCGTGTAGCCGCGCATGGCGTCGACCGAAAGGCCGATCGCGCCCACCATCGGGATCACGGCGAGCGCGAGCAACGGCGCCGCGCCGCCGCCCTCGGCGTGCAGAAAGCGCGACCAAGCGCGCGAGAGATGTGCGACGACGGCGCGGATCATCGATCCTCATCCTTGACGTCTCAGAAGGCCGATATGAGCGCGGACGGCGACGAAAGGCCAGCACCATCGCTTAAAAAAATCATGAAATGCCAGATAGTTAACACACAAATCGCCTCAAATCTCGGATAAATCCCGGGCGATCCCGCTTGCCTTCCGCGCCGCCTGGCGCGCTTTATGGACGCCCTGTTTTAGGAGAGGGCCGATGCTGCGCGCCTTTTTGCGGCGGCCCGACGGGTCCGCCAGTCTGGAGTTCGCCTTCGCCGCGCCGATCTTGATCCTGGCGATGATCGGGATCTTTGAATTGGCGATGTTGCTCTTCACCAATGCGGTGGTGGAGGGGGCGGTGCGCTCGGCCTCGCGGTTCGGGCTGACCGGCCAGACCACCACCGGGATCAGCCGCGAGGAGGTGATCGTCGAGAAGATCCGAGACGGCTCGCTCGGCCTCGTCGAGATCACGACCGACGACATCGACGTGCTGGTCTATCCGAGATTCGCCGACGTCGGCCGGCCCGAACCCTTCGACGACGCCAACGGCAACGGCGCCTTCGATCCGGGCGAAGGTTTCAGCGACGTGAACGGCAACGGCCAGTGGGATTCGGACATGGGAGCCGCCGGGGCGGGGGGGCCCGGCGAGGTGGTGGTCTATCGCGTGCGCTATCAGCGCGGCATGATGACCGGGCTGCTGATGGACAGCTTCGGCGCGAGCGTCGACATGGCGGCCTCGATCGCCGTGCGGAACGAGCCTTTCGACCCGGCGACCGGCGGTTGAGGGGACGGAGGGCGCATGACGACCGGCTTCCTCAGGTTCCTGCGCCGACGCGATGGCGGCGTGCTGGTCGAAACCGCCGTCATCATGCCGATCCTCATGATGCTGCTGCTCGGCGGATTCGAGGTCGGGCGATATTTCCTGGTGGGGCAGAAGCTGCAGCGCGCCGCGATGACGGTCGCGGACCTCGCCTCGCGGACCGAGGTGATGAACGCCGGCGACCTCGACGACCTGTTCGCCGCCGCGCGGGAGGTCGCGCGCCCCTTCGCTTTGGAGGCCGACGCGCGCGTCGTCGTCACCTCCGTCGTGCGGCCGGCGGACGGCGGAGATCCGGTGGTCGAGTGGCAGCGCGCTTCCGGCTCCGGGGCGTGGGCCAGCGCCGTCGGCGTCGAGGGCGGGACGGCCGCGATCGCCGACCCGAACCTTATAAAGGCCGGTCATTCGATCATCATCGCCGAGGCGGCTTTCATCTACCGGCCGGTGCTGTTCGACGACATGACGACGCAAACGCTGACCGCGGAGGCGAGCTTTCGGCCGCGCTTTTCACGAAAGGTGACCCTGGAATAGCCGGCGCGCGGCGGCCGGACGCTCGCTCGGTCGTTCAGCCCGATCGCCGGCCGAATGGCGAAGGAAAGGGCGGGGCCTCCCGGTCTCGCCCTTTTCCTTTGCGTCCCCGGCGCGTAGGGTGCCTCCGCACTGGGACGGGCGGCGCGAGAGGCCGGCGCGGCTTGGCGGCGAGAGGCGCCGTCGCGGCGCAGACGCCGGGGACGGCATGAGTTCTGACGCGCATGAATTGTTGGCGTGGCGCTATCTGGCCTGCCCGCTTGAGGGCGAGGCCGAGCGTTTCGGGCCGTTCCGCGATCTCGTCTCCCTGTGGCGGGCGCGCCGGCCCGCCGGCGCCGTCCTGCCGCCGCGCGCGGCGCTCGACTTCTACGATCTGACGGCGTGGCTGGGGCGCGTCTTCATCGCCGAGGTGACGCAAGCGCCCTTCGATCTGCGCGTCCGGCTTTGGGGGACGGAGCTGACGCGCTGGTGGGGGGTCGACTACACGGGCAAGACGCTGGGCGGCGAATCGCGCAATCCGGACCTTTTCCGTCTGGTCGAATTCGCCTATTTCGAGGCGATGGCCGCCAATCCCTTCATCGGGATCGCCGCCGGCCGGCTCGACCAGCACGAGCGCGCCCACATCAAGGTGATGGGCCTCGACCTGCCGCTGGGCGCCGCCGACGGCCGGCTGACGCACGTCCTCTCCGCGCACATCGAGATAGCCCTCGACCAGGAGCCGGAGACCCTGATCCCGGAACTGCCGGTGCTGCGGAGGTTTTAGGCCGCTCACGCCGGCGGCGGCTGGTCGTCCTCCGGCGGCTCGCCGAAATCGGCCCATTTGTCGCGGCCGCCGCGGTTGTCGAGGACGTTGGCGAGCGCGACGACGACCGAGCGGTCGAACTTCTTGTTCCCCTCCTGCAGCAGGATGTCGACCGCCTTGTCGAAATCCATGCCCGAGCGCCAGGCCCGCGCCGAGACCATGCCGACGAAGGCGTTCGCGGCGGCGGCGATGCGGGCCGTGACCTCGATCTGCTCGCCCTTCAGGCCCTGCGGGCCGCCGCTGCCGTCGTAATTCTCCTGCAGCTGGGCCAGCGTCTCGTAAACCGGGCCGTCGAAGTCGATGCGCCGCACCATCTCGGCGCTGGTCAGCACCGATTGCTGGATCATTCGCATTTCCTCGTCGGTGAGCTGGCCCTGTTTGGTCAGCACCTCCGAGGGCACGGCGATCTTGCCGAGATTCATCAGGTTGCCCGCGATGTTGGTGGTCTCGACCAGGGTGCGGTCGAGCTCCATCTCCTCCGCCACCGCCCGGGCCACGCGGCCGACGCGCGCCGAATGATGGGCCGAGTAGGGGTCGCGCTGATCGACGACCGAGACCAGCGTCTCCACCAGCTGGCGCATGGCGTTTTCGCGGCGCTCGCGCTCCTTGACGCTGTCAGTGATGTCCTGGCTCACCATCAGCACGCCGGGCGGGAAATCCTCGCGCGCGGGCAGCGGGATCAGGTCGGAGCGATAGACCCGCGGGCCGCCTTCGCCCAGCTCCATCTCATGGGTGAAGCTCTGCGCCTCGTCCTTATCCAGGGTCTCCTTCACCCAGCCCGCGATGCGCTTGCCCTCCACCGGGCCGAGGACGGCGGAGACGTGCTTGTCGAACATGTCGCCCCGCTCCATCCGGGCGAGGTTGAGGGCCTTCTGGTTGAACCAGCGGAAATGCCCGTGCTCGTCCATGATGACGATGACGTTGGGCTGGCTGTCGGTCACCAGATGCATGAAGTTGCGCTGACCCTGGAAGCGCTTGGCCAGCTGTTCGAAGCGGGTCGCCGCCTCGTTGGCGCGCTTCGAGGTGCCGTAGTACCAGAGCGCCACCATGCCGCCGAGCACCAGCAGGATGATCAGCCCGAAGACGATCATCAGGGTGTTGAGGCGCTCTTCGCTCTCGGCCAGCGCTTCCGAGCGATCGACCTTATAGAGCAGGGTCCAGGGCACTTGCTCGAAGCCCCGGCTGATCGCCAGCACCTCGTTCCCGTCGTAATCGGTGCGGATCGCGAAGCCGCCCGGGGTCTGGATCGCCCAGGCGGCGGCCAGCCCGGCCGTGTCCATGGCGAGCTTGGTCTTCAGCGGCCCCGTCCCGTCGGCCAGCGGCGTCAGGTACTCCGCCGTCTGCCCGCTCTGGCGCACCAGCAGCGTCTCCGAGGTCTCCTCCGTCGCGCCCGGCTGTTCGAGCAGCGGGAACAGCTCGTCCCCAACCTCCTTCACGCCGATCACGGTGGCGAGCTGGGTCGCCGCGCTCTCCTCCGCCTGCAGCGCGAAGACGGGAACCGCAAAGGCCATCGCCGGGTTGCCGGAGGCGTTGAGATACATGTCCGAGATCCCGGCCGAGCCGGGCTCAAGCTCCGCCAGGAAGCTCTGAATCTTACCTTGGATCGGCGGGAAGCCGGGGCTTGAGACGACGATCAACCCGTCGTCGGCCACCAACGCCAGCCCGGCGACGCCGACGCGGTTGACGTTGGCGTTGACCTCGGGTCCCGAAATTTCGCCGGTGAAGCCGGCGCGGTCGGCGACCACCGTCAGCAGGTTCTGCAGATAGCCGAGCTCGGCCGGCGCGTCCTCGTCGCCGGCGCTCGCGCCCTCCTCGTGCAACAGCGTCATATAGAGCTGGACCGACTGGTTGTCGGCGACGCCGCGCAGATCCTCCAACTGCCCGTCGAGCCAGCGGTCGATGTCGGCGAAGCGGCTGTCGGCGACGATCGCCATGCGCGACTGCCAGTCGCGCAGCTCGCGCTCGCGCTCCGCCTCGGTGAATTGAAAGACGAGATAGAAGCCGACGGCCGCCGCGACGACGAGCGCCGCGCCGGTCGCCAGCATGCGGACGGCGGCGCTTTTGCCGCCCTGATCGGCGCCGGCCGCCTTGACCGCCGCGTCGCTGCTGCTCAAGACCCTAAGTCCTTCCCCCTCGAGGGGTCCCGACGCCTGCCCTCCGTCGGACCGCCCCTTTGTGACGCCGCCTGTTGTGACGGCGCGCACAGCGTAACCGATTGATCCGCGGCACTCTACTAGAGATCGCCGGGCGCGGCGCGATACGGACTTGAACCCCGTCGCCGCTCGGGTCATAGAGGTCGACGGGTGGGGAGGCCGCGCGCCGGCGTCTCGCGGAAGCGCGGCGATCCCGCGCCGTTTGGGAGCTGTAGATGACGACGCGACGCGCCATCCCCCTGGCCCTGCTGGCCGCCGCCGGGCTGTTGACGGCCGCGCTTTTCCTAGCGCCCGCGGGTCCCGCGCAGGCGGCCGGCTACAAGCTGTTCGGCACCAACGAGATCAGCTCCGACAAGCTCGAAAAATTCAACAAATGGACCGACGCGCTGGCGCGCTACGAGGACGAGGCGCCGGCGGAGTTGAATGTCTGCCAGCCCAGCGCGAACGAGAAATGCCACACCGCGCGGTGGCGGATCTTTCTGAAGCAGATCGCCCAGCGCCCCCCGATGGAGCAGCTGCAGCTGGTCAACGAATACCTCAACAAGTGGCTCTACATTCTCGATCCCGTGAACTACAACAAGAAGGACTATTGGGCGACGCCGCGCCAGTTCCTCTACCGAAACGGCGACTGCGAGGATTACGCCTTCGCGAAATACGTCTCCCTCGCCCATCTGGGATTCCCCAAGGACCAGATGCGCATCGTCGTGCTGCAGGACCTCAATCTGAAGATCCCGCACGCCGTTCTGGTGGTCTATATCGACGGCAAGGCCTGGCTGCTCGACAATCAGATCGGTCAGGTGATCGAGGCCAACCGCGTCACCCACTACAAGCCCATCTTCTCCATCAACGAGAGCCGGTGGTGGCTGCACCGGGGGTGAGGCGGCGTCCGGACGGCTGCAGGAGCGCCCCAATTCGGCATAAAGATGCGCTCGCCAAAATAGAGGGGGCGGGCGGTCTAATCGCCGCGCCCCATTGACCCCGTCACGGACCCGAGAAGAGACGAGGGAAAGCCTTCATGGCTGGTCGAGACAAGAAGCCGGACTTCGCCGACGCGCCGGTTCTGCCGGTGAATCCGGGGGTGACGAACAACGACGTTCGGATCGACGAAGAGGTTTTGCGGCGCAACGAAGAGGATTTGAGCGCTGATCGCGAGGCGCGTTTCGAGGCGCGCCTCAATCGTCTGCGTGCCGAAACCCGCTAACCAGCCGCTGAGCGAGGACTTCGATTTCCGCAACAGCATCCCGACGGTCAAATCCTATGTGACGCCCGGCGGGGCCGGCGCGCCGACCCGTTCGGATTAAGCCGCCGGCAGTTCGACCGTCGCGCGCGCCCCGGCGCCGGGCGCGCCGTCCAACGTCAGCCGGCCGCCGTGACGGCCTTCGACGATATTGCGGCAGATCGACAGGCCCTGACCTGCGCCTCGACCCGGCGGCTTTGTGCTGAAAAAAGGATCGAAAACCCGCGCCAGCGTCGCCTGATCCAACCCGGCGCCGTTGTCTGCGACGACCAGCCGGACGCACGGACCGCCGCCGGCGCCGCGCGCCGCCGTCGAAAGACTGAGGCGGATCAGCCCCGGGCGCAGGGGCGCGTCTTCCTGCATCACGCGCTCGCGCACGGCGTCGGCTGCGTTGGTCAGCAGGTTGAGGACGACCTGGCTGAGTTCGCCCGCGCGGCCGCGCACCAGGACCGGAGCGTGCGGCAAGTCGAGGTCGACCCGGATCGCGCCGCCGATCTCGTTTTTCGCGAGCGTGAGCGTGGTGCGCGCCACCGCGTTGAGATCGACCTCGGCCTTATCGCCGTCGTCGGCGTAGGTGAAGCGCCGCACCGCCCGCGTGATGTCCCCGATGCGCGTCAGGCCGCTCCGCATTTCGGCCAGCGCCTGCGGCAGCTCCGCGCGCAAATAGTCGCGACGCGCCTGCGCGTCGGCGTCTTTCGGCGCCTCCGACGCGAGAAGGTCGTCGATCCCCTCCTGCACGAAGGTCAAATTGTCCGAGACGAACTGCGCCGGCGTGTTGATCTCGTGGGCGACCCCGCCGGCGAGCGCGCCCAGCGCCTGCAGCTTCGCCGCCCGCAGCCCCTCCTCATGCAATCGCATCGCGAGCTGTTTGGCCTCGATCCGGCGAAACGCCGCGACCGCCGCGAAGCCGGTCGCCGCGATCAATATCACGACCAGCAGAAAGACGGCTTCCATCACCAGCAGCAGGTGCTGCAATTCGGCGTTCTGGGCGGTGTTCAGCTGCATGGTCCGGCTGGCGGCGGCGACGGTCATGTCCTGGAGCGGATCGCGCAGCGGCCCCAGATGGGCGATCAACAGGCGGGCGATGACCCTCGGATCGCCCTCGACCGCCGCGCCGCCGCGCCGGCCCAGCGCCGCGTCCAACGCGGACACGGTTTCGGCCGTTTGGGCGACGGCCGGCGCGATGAGCGGATCTTTCACCACCGCGGCGAAAACGTCGGCCTGCTGCAACAGCGTCAGGCGGCTGACGAAGATATCGTAGGCGAGCAACAGATCGGCCGCCGCGATCGGCTCGCCCGCGGCGGCTCGTTCGGCGTCCAGCAGGGCGCTCAACAGCTCCTTCTGCAGCTGATAGAGGCCCCATTGCAGGTTTTCCCGATACTCCACCGTCTGCGCGCTGAGCCGGGAATAGGTCTCGTAGGCGAGGGCCGAAAACACCGCGACGCCGAGCGCGGCGGCCGCGACGGCGGCGAGCGTCGCGCGGGAGACGACGAGCCGCCCCAACGTTCGACGCGCCGCATAGCCGCGCCTGCCGGCCGGCCGGGTTGGGGCGGCCCGACGCATGCGGGCCATCGGCTCGCTCGTCGCGCTCATTCCACCGTGATCCGGCTCAATTGCCAGACCGAGCGCGCGAGATAAGCGTCTGTGCGAACCGCCGGATCCCCGTCGAAATTGAACAGGATCCACAACGGCCCCTTGTCGCGTACGCTGAGCCGCCGTCCGTCCATCTCCCAGACGAGGAGCGCGCCTCGCCCGATCGCGTCCGCGATCGGCATGGCGGAGGCGTAGTCGTTGAGGGCGCGGGCGCGCAGGCTGTCGCCTTCCGCCCCGGCGGCGTCGAGTACGGCCGCGAGGGGAACGCCGACGAAGCGGCGCACGCCCTCCGTCCAGGGCGTGGATGTCGAAAGCTCGACCGGTCCCAACGCCGTGAGCGCGGCCAGATCGAAGACGACGGGGCCGTCCGTCACCGCGCCGTCCACACTCAGGATCGGACGCCCGTCGTCGGCCGGCGCGGCGGGCGCCGGTCCGAGCGCCGTCGCGATCAGGACCGCGAACGCGACGAGCGGACCGAGGGAGAACGCGACACCGCGGCGGCGTACAGCGAGCATAGGGCTTCTCCTGACGGATCGGGACCGCGCGAGGCGCGCCGACGACCGGTTTGGGATAACGAAGAAACGACCGCGGCGGCGCCCCCATTTGAGGGGGCGCCGATCGGCCATGCCGCTTTCCCTGAGCGGATGGAGCGGCTAGGCTCGGCGTCTGGCGCGGGGGCGAAGGGGGACGCGGAGACGGCGGCGCGCGCGACGCCGGCTGGACGGCGAGGGGACGGAGAAGCGGAACGACGATGGCGCGTGAAGGCAATCTACCCAGTCAGGAATATTTGCTGCTGGACTATGTCCAGCGCCTTGAACGGCACCGCGAGGGGCGCCGTGCGGTGCATGTGCATCTGTCGCGCCTGAAGCCGCAGAATCGGCGCGAACATCACGTCCGCATCGCGATCAACACGATCGAGGAGTTCGTGCAGGCCTATGAGGGCCAGATCTTCCTGCTGGGCAACAACGACATCATCTTCGTCACCAAAGGCGCGACGCTGCCGCAGCTCGACGAGGCGGTGATGCGCCTGAAGTATCTGTTCAGCGAAGATCCGCTGACCATGCACGATCCGGAGGACGAGGCGGGGCACGGCCGCTTTGCGACCCTCTACAACATCGAGGGTCAGTACCACCGGTTTCAGGAGCTGTGCGAAAGCGTCTTCGAGGAGGAGCGTCAGCGCCAGAAGCGTCTTCAGAAGATGGCGGAGCAGACGGGCGACACGGTCGAGGACAGTCGCCGGCCGTTGAGCCCGGAGCAGCTCGGCAAGCTGGAGCAGTTCCTGGAGCGCGCCGACCTCTCCTCCGTTTTTCGCCGACAGGCGATTTGCGCGGTGGCGGAGAACAGCCCGCCCAAGCCGATCTTCAACGAGCTCTTCATCTCGATCATCGATCTGGCGCGCACCGTGCTGCCCGAGGTCAACCTCGCGGCCAACCGGTGGCTTTTTCAGCACCTTACCCAGACGCTGGATCGACGGGTCCTGAAGATGCTGACCCGGGCCGACGACAGCTCGTTGCACAGCTCCTTCTCGATCAACGTCAACGTCGCGACCCTGCTGGCGCCGGAGTTCCTGGATTTCGACAATTCGCTGCGCATGGGCGGGCGCGGCACGCTGGTGGTCGAGCTGCAGCTGATCGACATCCTGGCGGACTTTCAGGGCTACCTCTTCGCCCGCGACTTCGTGCGGGAGAAGGGCTACCGGATCTGCATCGACGGCGTGTCCGACGATCTCATTCCGTTCATCGACCGCCAGCGCCTCAGCGCCGATCTGGTGAAGCTGAACGCCAGCCAAGTGTTCGATCAGGGCGGCGATCCGGAGCGGCGCGAGGACATCGCCAAACAGGTGGAGCGCGTCGGGCGAGGCCGCATCATCCTTGCGCGCTGCGACAATGAGGCGATGGTGAAGACCGGCCAGGGCATGGGCATCACCATGTTCCAGGGCCGCCACCTGGATTCTGTGCTGCAGCAGCTTTCGCGCTCGCGCAATCCGCCGCCGCCCAAGGTTCAACGCAGCGGGCGATGACCCTCGGTCGATGACCCTCGCAGATCCCGTCGCGATCCTGAACGGCGCGCCCGGCGCGCTCGATCCTGCGCTGGTGCTGCTGGCGGCGCTGGCGCTGGACGCCTTGATCGGCGATCCGCGCTGGCTGTGGGCGGCGCTGCCTCACCCGGTCGTGCTGATCGGCAAGCCGATCGACTGGCTGGAGAAAAAGCTCAATCGGGCGGAACGCGGGCGGCTGGACCGCACGATCCGCGGGGCGGTGGTCGTCGGCGTCGTGGTCGGCGTCTGGGCGGCGATCGGCTGGGGGCTGCATCTTTTCTTCGCCTCCTTCCCGTACGGCATGGCGGCGGAGGCGGCGCTGGTCGCGGTGATGCTGGCGGGGCGAAGCCTCTACGATCATGTCGGCCGGGTCGCGAAGGCGCTGAAGACCGGCGGGGCGGAGGCGGGCCGCGAGGCCGTGCGCCACATCGTCGGCCGCGATCCCGACCAGTTGGACCGCCACGGCGTCGCGCGCTCGGCGATCGAATCGCTGGCGGAGAATTTCGCCGACGGCCTGGTGGCGCCCGCCTTCTGGTATCTGCTGCTCGGTTTGCCGGGACTCTTCGCCTATAAGGCGATCAACACGCTCGATTCCATGCTCGGCTACAAAAGCCCGCGGCTGAAGGCCTTCGGGCTGACTGCGGCGCGCCTCGACGATGCGGCGAACTACATCCCCGCGCGCCTCTCCGGCCTGTTAATCGGGATCGGCGCCGCCTTTGCGCCCGGCGCGGCGGCCGGCCGCGCGCTCAATTGGATGGTCAAGGAGTCGCCCAAGCACGCCTCTCCCAACGCCGGCTGGCCGGAGGCCGCGATGGCCGGCGCCTACGACTTCGCGCTCGGCGGCCCGCGCCGCTACCCCGGCGGCGTCAGCGAGGCCGCCTGGATCGGGTCGGGCCGCGCCCGCCTCGAGGCGCGCGACATCCGACGCGCCCAACGCCTCTACGTGATCGCCTGCGCCCTCGGCTGGATCGCGGTCGCCGGCGTCGCCTTGGCGGGGTGGGGGTGAGCGCATGGCCCCTCTCCCTGGGGAAAGGGGAGGGGGACGCTTCAGGAACCGTCACCCCGGCCTTGTGCCGGGGGAACGGCGGGCGGCGCTGCATGCGCGTGAGGCTGTTGGGCCGGAACCAAGGCCGGCCCGACGGGCCGCCGTCTTCAGGGGACCGGCGACGCGCGCCCTCAAAGCCGCTCCAGCGCCTCGCCGAGCCGCCGCACGGCCTCGCGGACCGTCTCCGGCTTCTGGGCGAAGCACAGGCGGTACCAGCCCTCCGCGCCGGGGCCGAACGCGGTGCCGGGCGCGACGCCGACCTTGGCCTCGCGCACCAGCTGTTGGGCGAAGGCGAGCGTGCGGTCCTGCGTCCCGTCGATCCGGAAGAAGGCGTAGAAGCTGGCGTCCGGCGGCGCGCAGTCGGCCACGTGCGGCAGGCCCGGCAGCGCGTCGAAGACGATGTCGCGGCTCTCCCGGCAATAGTCCACCATGCGGCGGACGAAGGGCTCGCCTTCGCGGATCGCAACGTCGGCCGCCTGCATCACGAAGGGCGGCACGCAGGAATAGTTGAACTCGATCATGTTGCCGAGCAATTCGCCGAACTGCGGCGGATGGACGGTCCAGCCGACGCGCCAGCCGGTCATCGCCCAGCTCTTGGAGAAGCTGTTGACGACGAAGACCGGATCGTCCGGCTCGACCTGCTCCAGGAAGCTGGGCGCGGCCCGGCCGTCATAGACCATGCGGCCGTAGACCTCGTCGGCGATGATCCAGATCCCGCGCTCCCGCGCGAAGGAGAGGAGCTCGGCGATCTGGTCGGCCGGCAACACCCAGCCGGTCGGGTTGTTGGGCGAGTTCACGAAGATCGCGCGGGTGCGCGCGTCGCACTTGGCCTTCAGCGCCTCCACGTCGAGGCGCCAGCCGCCGCCCTCGTCCCCACGCTCGGCCGGGGGAACCCGGTCCAGGCTGTGGAAGCGCGCCTCGCCGCCCAGCGCGCGCACCACCGACTGCGCGTTCGGCCAGACCGGACAGGCGATGATCGCGTTGTCGCCCGGATCGATCAGACACTGAAAGAGCAGCATGATGCCGGACATGCCGCTCGCCGTGACAGAGACGCGGTCGACGCCGATCTCCCGGCCGTAGAGGTCGCTCATATAGCCGGCGAGCGTCTCGCGCAGCTCGGGCGTGCCGCGCTTGTGGCTGTAAAAGGTCTCGCCGGCGGAAAGCGCGTCCTGCGCCGCCTTGCAGATGAAATCCGGCGTGGGCACGTCGCTTTCGCCGTACCAAAGCGGGATCACCGACTTGTCGCCCAGCGCGATCTGCGAGACCGCCAGGATCTGCTGCGTCTCTATCCCCGTCACCGCGGGGCGGACGTAGGCGGGAAACGCGCCGTACTCCGGCGGCGCGACGGAAGCGGCCTCTGGCATATCAAGTCTCTCGGAAATGGGTTCAATTTACTTCGAGGACCAGCATTCTTATCCGCGGCGAAAGACCAAGCAAGGCGCGAAGTATAGAGGCTCCCCTGATCATTCGATCAGGGGAGCCTTGTAGCTGTTGGTTATCCTGTATGGTCGAGCAACAATGAATTGTCCTCAGAAAGCGCATCCGCCATCTCTAGGGCCTTCTCTCGTATCCAGGACAGAATAATCGGCCTCATGAATGGTTGCGGAGCGGATTTTCCTTGAGCCCAGCGGCTGATCGTCGCTTCGCTTACTTCAAGGGTGGCCGCCAATTGACGGCTCGATATACCGTTTCTCTTCGCCATCGCGATTGCTTCCTGGAAGCGCTTGAGATCTTTGCCGTCAACCTGCTCGAGCAGACCCGCATAGGATCTAAGCGTGTTGACTTGAAGCTCAGCAAACGGGCCGGGGGTTTCCAGTACAGCTGGCATTGTCCATCGCCTCTCATTGAATATTGGAGCCGCGCCGTTGTAGAACGGGGGCGGCTCTCCGGTGAGGTGTCCGTCCGGCAACAACGATTTGGCGCCGCAAGCGTTACGAGCCATGCGGTGCACCTCGAAGCAGGACGACACGCGTTCAGCGTTCATTGGCATTGTCATTCGTCGTCAGTGAACGAACGGCGAGGCCGGGGCCAAAGCGATTGGTTGCCTTTGGCTCGGCCAATTTTTCCGCCGTGCAATCGAGCTCACATTTAGTCTCGATCTTTTCAACATGCAATTAATTTACGATTCACCGCCGAGCATGTCAATGTCTCGCATCCTATAGATTGCATTGTCGATATCATGCCCGTAAAAGGGTTTCGGGTGTTCCAAAGGGGAGAGGAATGAGCAGTATTATCGAGTTCAGGGCAGCCGCACCGCAAGAAGTTTCCGACGTTCGCACGTTCATGCAATCCGACAAGTCCGGCGAAGTGAAGGCTAGACCGGCGCCCGTCTTCGTCCATTCCGCCGAACAATCCTTCATTCACCTGCTGCTTCGCGATGGGCGGATAGAAGGGGGCGGTGCGGTCTTTGAGTATGGCGATGGAGAGTTCTTCGAAATCGGATCCATGCTTATCACCGGGGCTCTCGGGGGCTTCTCCCCGGTCGGCTTTCAGAACCTCCTGTGCGCTTCCTTGGCCCTGCATGGCGCGGTGAACACCACGCTCGGCGACCAGGGCGAGGGCGTAGAACGCTACGGGCGCTGGTTCGCCGTCGCTCGACCCGGCTCGCCGTCGGAGACCAATCTGCAGAAAGCCGGCTTTGTCGAGCACCGCCCCTCCTCCAAGCTCCTGGAGGTTCGCGCCGCTGCGCTCAAGTGCCCGGCGGACCCGAACAAGGCCTTTTACAGTTTGGATATGGAGGCGAAGATCTGCGCTCTCACCAAACTGTTTTACGATCAGACTGATGTTACCACGCTGCAGCGCCAGAACCGACGCACCAATCAAACGGAAAAAGTCGATTTCAAGTGCACGCTCAAACTGCGCGATCCGCTCGTCCGCGCCGGCGCACTGGAAACCTTTTGTGGGAATTCGAATTCGTAATTTTTTTACATATTGCAAATTTTATTACATCACCCCATCTCATAAGAGATCGACCGCACGCACGGTGGACCGAGATGGAGGCGCGACAATGGGGGCGGGGTGGAGGAACGTGCAACGCAAAGGGCCGGTATATTCGCGAAAAGTTCGTCTTTCCTCTGTTGCGACGCAATCTCTCGCCCGCGCGCCCACCCACTTGCGCCGGCGCGCAGACTATCTGTTGAACGAGTTGGAGGCCGGCCGTTTGACGCCGATCGAGGATCCATTCGAGCGCCAGCTCAAGGCGCCGTACGAAATCTACAAGGTGCAGGAACCCGGATTGCGGATCACGATGCTGCTATCCGACGAGGGGTTGCTCGTCCTTAACGTTCTTGTGGACGACAAATCCCCTCCGCCGACGAATGGCGGCGCCTCTGTGATGGGTTGGGAAAGCGTCGGAGTCCGCGCGGTTTCATGACCTTGGCGCGCCGCGCCTTATGCCAAGGGAGAGGGGACTACCGCCCCTGCAACCGCCCCCGAAGCCGGAGGCGCAGCGCGTTCAATTTGATGAAGCCTTCGGCGTCGCGCTGGTCGTAGACGTCGTCCTCCTCGAAGGTGACGATGTCGGCGTCGTAGAGGCTGTTGGGGCTCTTGCGGCCGGTGACGATGCAGTTGCCCTTGTAGAGCTTCAGGCGCACCGAGCCGGTGACCTTCTGGGAGCCGACGTCGATCGCGGCCTGCATCATCTCGCGCTCGGGGCTGAACCAGAAGCCGTTGTAGAGCAGCTCCGCATAGCGCGGCATGAGCTCATCCTTCAGGTGCATCGCGCCGCGGTCCAGCGTGATCGATTCCATCGCGCGGCGCGCGTGGAACAGGATCGTGCCGCCGGGCGTCTCATAGACCCCGCGCGACTTCATGCCGATGAAGCGGTTCTCGACGATGTCGATGCAGCCGACCCCGTGCTTGCCGCCGAGCTCGTTGAGCCGGGTCAGCAGAGCGGCCGGGGAGAGTTTCTCGCCGTCGATCGCGGTCGGGTCGCCGGCCTCGAAATCGATTGTGATCTCCTCCGCCTGATCGGGCGCGTTCATCGGGCTGACCATCCGGGAGAGCACCAGATCCATGTCCGGCTCGACCCAGGGGTCCTCCAGCATGTTCCCCTCGGAGGAGATGTGCAGCAGGTTGGCGTCCTGGCTGAAGGGCGGCTCGCCGCGCTTGTCCTTGGGCACCGGGATCTGGTGCTTTTCGGCGTAGTCGATCAGCTTGGTGCGGCTGGTCAGGTCCCATTCGCGCCACGGCGCGATGATCTTGATGTCGGGCTTGAGGGCGTAGTAGCCGAGCTCGAAGCGCACCTGATCGTTGCCCTTGCCGGTCGCGCCGTGCGAGACGGCGTCGGCCCCGGTCTCCTCGGCGATTTCGATCTGGCGCTTGGCGATCAGCGGGCGCGCGACCGAGGTGCCGAGCAAATATGTGCCCTCATAGAGCGCGTTAGCGCGGAACATCGGGAAGACGTAGTCGCGCACGAACTCTTCGCGCAGATCCTCGACGTAGATCTGCTTGATGCCCATCATCTCGGCTTTCTTGCGCGCGGGCTCCAGTTCCTCGCCCTGGCCGAGATCGGCCGTGAAGGTCACCACCTCCGCGCCGTAGTGATCCTGCAGCCAGCGCAGGATGACCGAGGTGTCGAGCCCCCCGGAATAGGCGAGAACGACCTTTTTGACCGACTGGGACATGATGCGGAAACCCCCCTTCGCGACAGCGGATTCGGCGTGAGAACCGGCGCGGTTTTAGGGTGCGGCCGGCGTCGGCGCAAGGGGCCGGATGCGCCTTCGCCGGCTCAGGCCGCCAACTCAGGCCGCCAGCTCAGGCCGCCGCGCTCAGCGCGCGGGCGCGCGATAGGACGGTCTCGACGTCGAGCGCCCCAAGGTCCGCAACGCGTAGGATGTCGACCGCCGGCCCGCGCTGGCCGCACAAGGCGGGATCGCTCGCCGGGCCGTAGAGAACGAGCGAGGGGCAGCCCGCGGCCGCGAAAAGATGCATCGGCCCGGTGTCGTTGCCGACGGCGAGCGCGGCGCGGCGCGCCAGCGCCCCCAGGGTCAGGAAGTCCGTGCGCCCCGTCAGGTCGACCGCCGGAGCGCAGGCCTGTTTGATCGCGCCGGTCGCCGTCGCGTCGGCGCCCGCGCCGATCAGCACGGGCGTCATGCGCTCCGCCGCCAGCCGCCGCGCGAGCTCGGCGAACCGCTCGACCGGCCAGCGCTTCTCAGGCCGATGCGCCGCCCCGCCGGGAACCAGAAGCGCGAAGCGTTCTGGCGGATCGAAGCCGGATAGGTCGGCCTCTATGAAGGAGAGGTCCGGGGCGGGGACGTCCGCGATCCCGGCCCGGGCCAGCTGATCGCGCTGGCGCTCCGCCGTGTGCATCCGGTCGCGCGCCGGATTGTCGTGGGGATGGGAGCAGCCGCGCGCGATCCCGGACATCTTGGGTCGCCGCGGCCACATCAGACGCCAGAACAGGCTGGACCGGTCGGAGGTCTGCAGATCGTAGATCATCTCGAACCGCCCGCCGATGAGGCGTCGGCGCAGCGCCCAGAGCTTGCGCGGGTCGCGGGTGCGCACGGTCGTCCAGACGGCGTCGAACAAGCCGCACGCCTCGCCCAGGGGCGCGAAGGGCGCGGTGGTGAGCAGCGTGATCTCCGCGTCCGGGTGAGCGTCGCGAATCGCGCGCATCGGGCCGAGCGCCTGGATGAAGTCGCCCAGCGCGCCCAGCTTGATCACCAGCACGCGCCCGGCCTCGACGGGCGCGCGGGTCACGTCGCGCTCTCCCCCGCCGGGCCGTCCATCGGGCCCAGCAGCTCGTCATAGACCTTGAGCGTGTCGGCGCACATGCGCTCCTTGGTGAAACGGGTGCGGGCGTTCTCCACGCCGGCGGCGTGCATGGCCGCCCGCGCCTCCGGAGACAGTTTGAGGGCGAGGTCGATTTTCAGCGCCAGGTCGTACGGATCGCTCGGCTTGAACAGCCAGCCCGTCTCGCCCTCGCGCACCTGATCGACGGCGCCGCCGTGACGCGGCGCGATCACCGGGCGGCCCATCGCCTGGCCTTCGACCGCGACGCGCCCGAAAGCCTCGGGGTCGGTCGAGGCGGAGACGACGACGTCGGCCAGCTTGTAAGCCGCCGGCATGTCGTCGCAATCCTCGATCACATGAACCATGTCGGCGACGCCCAGCTCTCGGGCGGTCGCCTCCAACTCCCGGCGATAGGCCTCGCGCCCTTGCGAGGAGCCGACGAGCAGGCAGCGCACCGGCCCTTCCTCCACCGCCGTCAGCGCCTTGATCAGCAACAGCTGCCCCTTCCAGCGGGTCAGCCGGCCGGGCAGCAGAACGATCGGCATCCCGTCCGGCAGGCGCCAGCGCTCGGCCAGGCGGATCACGCGTTCGGCCGACACGGCTTCCGGATCGTACAGCGCGGCGTCGATGCCGCGCGGGATGGTGCGCAGGCGCGTCGCGTCCAGCTCGTAGTGGGTCCGGATATGCTCGGCGATGAAGCTGCTGATGGCGATCACGCGATCCCCGCGGGTCATCACCGAATTGTAGGATTTCTTGCCCGGCGCGTTCAGCGAATAGGTGCCGTGGAAAGTGGTGACGAACGGGGTCTGCGTACGCTGGGCCGCCCAGTAGGCGCTCCAGGCCGGCGCGCGGGAGCGGGCGTGGACCAGATCGACCCCTTCGCGCCCGACCAGCTCGGCGAGCCATTGGGCGTTGCGCTTGAGGGTCAGCGGGTTTTTCGACTGCAGCGGTCGCTCGATATGCTCGGCGCCGGCGCGCAGCAGCTCGCGCACCATCGGCCCGCCGCCCGACGCGACGATCGACCGATAGCCGGCCCGAGCCGCGGCGGCTGCGACATCGACCGTCCCGCGCTCGACCCCGCCGGTGACCAGCGAGGGCACCACCTGCAGCAGCGTGCGCGGCTTCGCGGCGCGCGCGCCGTCGGGCGGGGCCGGGTCGCTTTCGGGGCCGGCGTGGGCCATGCTAAAGATCCTTCGACGAACCAGCGAATAGGCCGAGCGGAAGAGGAACGCGCGCCATGCAAGAGCGGGTCGAGGTCGCGGCCAAGCCGGACGGCGCGAAAATCGCATACCGGCGCGAGAGCGGCAAGCGTCCGGGGGCGCTGTTCTGCGGCGGCTTCCATTCCGACATGGACGGCGGCAAGGCGACCTTCCTACACGCCCGCGCGGCCGAGGCGGGCGTCGCCTTCACCCGCTTCGACTATCAGGGCCACGGCCGCTCCTCCGGCGCCTTCGCCGAGGGCGCGATCGGCGCCTGGTTCGACGACGCGCTTTTCGTCCTCGATCGGCTGACCGAGGGACCCCAGGTGATCGTCGGCTCCTCGATGGGCGGCTGGATGGCGCTGCTGCTGGCCCGCGCCCGGCCCGATCGGGTCGCAGGCCTGGCGCTCATCGCGCCGGCCCCGGACTTCCCGCGCAAACTGATGCTGCCCAGCCTGCCGGCGGACGCGCGCCGCGCGCTGGAGGAGACCGGCCTGTGGGATCGCCCGTCCGAGTTCGCGGACGAAAGCTACCCGATCACCGCGCGCCTGATCGAGGAGTCCGCGGCGCATGAGCTGCTGGACGGCCCGCCGATCCCGGTCGCCGGCCCGGTCCACATCCTGCACGGGCTGGCCGACGAGATCGTGCCCTTCGACCACGCGCGCCGGGTCGTCGACCTGGTGGAGGCCCCCTCGGTCGCGCTGGAGGCGATCAAGGGCGGCGACCATCGCCTCTCAACCGACGCCGATTTGGCGCGGCTGTGGGACCGGGTGCAGGCGGTCCGCGGCGCGCAGGGCTGATCCCTCGCCCCGGCTCTCCGTTACGGCTGCGCGCGCCTTTCCGGACGTCGCGGGTCGAACAGCGTCAAATCGTTTGCGTCCCGCCGATCCGTCGGCGATTGCGCCGCCAACCCGCGAGCGATCGACGCTCCGCGCTCGAAAGGGGCGCGCGCCGGCCGAGCCGAAAGTATTAAGACCTTATTCACGAAATGGATAGTATAGTGCTCGCGATGGTTGGATCGTCGGGCGTGCGGGCGCGGCGAAGGCCGGGTGGGGGCGGATCGTTCTATGCCGAGCATGACCATACCCTTGTCGCGCCTGTCGCTGGCGACGGCGTTGGCGGCGACGCTGCTGTTCGCGATCCTGGGCGCGCTGCTGGCGCAGGCCAGCTATCGCGGCCACAAGGCGGAGGCGGACCAGCGCCTGCTGATGTTGGTGCAGGAATCGATGGTGACGCTCGATGCGTATCTGTCGATCCAAAGCTCGACCTTGAGCTACGCCGTGCGTCGGTTGGCCGAGGACGGGGTCGGGACGCTGCCCGCGCTGGCCTGTGAACTCGCCGCGGACGAACCGGCGCCGGACTGTCGCAGCAAGTTGGCCTTGATCACGCTGACCGCCGACCGCGCGGACGAGGTCGCGGCGACGCCCGAGGCGGCGTCGGCCTGCGGCGCGGGCGTCGATCCGCAGGCGATCGTCTCGCGCTTCCAGGACGCCAGCCCGTTGCGCACCTATCTGGGGCCGAGCGTGCGCCGCCCCGACGGGTCGATCCGCGCGGCGATGATCCAACCGCTGGACGCGCGCCGCGCGGTCGCGCTGTGCGTCGATCTGGACGTGCTGTTGGCCGGGTGGCGGCGCTTGGCCGTTCAAGACGGCTCGGCCATCGCGCTGCTCAAAGGGCTGCGCACGATCTGGCTGCGCTGGCCGCATGTCGACGGGATCATCAACCGGGACGTCAGCGGCGGCCCGCTCGTCCGATCGATCCTGGAGGCCGGCGCGCCGCGCAGCGGCGTGGCCGAGTTCACGCCCGCCTACACCGATGCGCGCAGCCGCCGCAACCTGTGGCTCACCTCCGAGCAGGCGCCGCTCACCCTGGTGGCGGGCTACGCCAGCGATCGCCTCTTCGGGGACTGGCTTGCCGCCCATTGGCTGGAGCTCGTCGCGCTGGCGCTGATCTGTCTTGCGGTCCCGGCCGGTCTGCTGGGCGCGCAATGGCGCGGCGCCAAGCGGCAGGGCGAGATGCGCGAGCTGTTGAATCGCCTCGACCTCGCGACCGATGCGGGCGGCATCGGCTGCTGGCGTTACGATTTCCAGACCGGCCGGCTCGAGTGGACCGACAAGATGTTCGAGATCTTCGGTCTCGACCCGGCGGAGTTTCGCGGCGTCTTCGAGGATTGGCGCGACCGCCTCCATCCCGATGACGCGCCGGCCGCAGAAGCCGCCTTCCTCGCCAACAGTCGAGGCGACGTCCCGTTCGAATTCCTGTTCCGCGTGGTGCGAAAGACGGACGGCGCCGTGCGGTGGGTGCGCGCGCGCAGCGAAGTGACGCTGGATGAGCGCGGCAGGCCGGCGGCCGCCAACGGCGTCAACATGGACGTGACCGAGACGATCGAAGAGCAGGCGCAACTCGCGAACGCTCTCGGACAGGCGCACGAGGCGATGGCGGCGCGCGAACGGTTCCTGGCGACGCTGAGCCACGAGTTGCGCACGCCGCTGAACGCCATCATCGGCTTCGCCGATCTGATGCGCGCGATGGAGCCGGGGGGCCTGCCGTCGGACAAACGGCGCGCCTATCTCGACGACATTCATATGAGCGGCGAGCACCTGCTTTCCCTCATCAACGACATGCTCGATCTGGCCCAGCTCGAGCGCGGGGCGCCGAAATTGACGCTGGAGCCGGTTCAGGCCGCCGGGGCCTTCGCCGACGCCGTGCGCGTGATGTCGGGGCGCGTCGAGCAGGCGGGGCTTGCGCTGGAAATTGTCGACAGCGGCGCCTTGACCGCGCTCGCCGATCGGCGCGCCCTGACGCAGATTCTGCTGAACCTGCTCTCGAACGCGATCAAGTTCACCAAGCCCGGCGGGAGCGTGCGGCTGTCGGCCCGCCCGGCCGGACCGGGCCGGATGGAGATTCGGGTCGAGGATGACGGCTGCGGCATTCCCGCTTCGAAGATCGCCGATCTCGGCCAGCCCTTCACCAAGGTGGACGGCGGCTATCACACGACGGGCGAGGGAGCGGGCCTAGGCCTCGCCATCGTCAGTCGACTCGCCCGTGCGATGGGCGGGCGATTCCAGATCGAGAGCGAGTGGGGCGCCTGGACCTGCGCGCGGGTCATCCTGCCGTCGGCGGAGACCGCCTCCGCGCAAACGCCGACAAGCGCCGCGGAGCCGAAGACCTCGGCGGCCGCCCAGTGACGGCGCCCTAGAAGTCCTCGCACACCACTTTGCCGAAATGGGTCCCCTCCTCAAGGCGGGCCAGCGCGCCGGCGAGATCCTCGAAGGCGAAGCGCTCGGTCTCCAAGGCCGGGCGCATGCCGGACGCGTCGATCGCCGCCAGCATGCGCCGGGCCATGTCGGCGCCGCCGACGGTCACGCCCTGCAGGCGGACGTTTCGGGTGACCACCTTGCCGAGGTTGAGGGGCGGGGCCGATCCCCCCAGCACCCCGATCAGGCTGACCGACCCGCTGGAGCGCACGGCCGAGACCGACTGATCCAGCGTGGCCGCACCGCCGACGTCGACGACGTGATCGACGCCGACGCCGTCGGTCAGCTCCCGGGCGATCTTGTGCCAGTCCGGATCGCGCCGGTAGTTGATCAGATGGTCGGCGCCCAACGGCTTCGCGCGCTCCAGCTTCTCGTCGCTGGAGGAGGTCAGGATCGTGCGCGCGCCGGCCAGCTTCGCGAACTGCAGCGCGAAGAGCGAGATCGCGCCGGTGCCTTGGCACAAGACCCATTGGCCCGGCTTGATCTGGGCCTGCTCGACCACCGCGCTCCAGGCGGTCACGCCGGCGCAGGGCAGGCTCGCCGCCTCGGCGGGCGTCAGATGGGCGGGGGCTTTCAGGACGGCCTGCGCGGGGACCGGCATCAGCGCGCGCATCGTCCCGTCGCGCGGGCCGCCGTGGGCGCCGCGGTGGGCCTCGGCGTCGGGCGCGCCGTGCGGCCAGGTCACGCTGTAGGCGGGGACGACGAAATCGCCTTCCTTGAGGCCCTCGACCCCTTCGCCGACGGCGGTGATCCGGCCCGCCCCGTCGCACAGCGGGATCAACGGCGGCTTGCCGCCCATGCGGCCGTAGCCGCCCATCATCATGATGCGGTCGCGCGGGTTGATCGCGACGGCCTGGATCGCGATCACCGCCTCGCCGGGCGCGGGCTCTGGGTCGGGCAGATCGACCCGGCGCAGATTCTCCAGGCCGAAATCCTCTTCCAGGCGGATCGCCTTCATCGCCTCGTCCCCTTATCGCCCGCCGGTGACGCCCAGCGTGGTTCCCGTGACGAAGCCGGCCGCGGCCGACAGCAGCCAAGCGACGGCGTCGGCCACCTCCTCCGCCCGGCCGTTCCGGCGCAGCGGCGTGGATTGGGCGACCCGCGCGGGCTTGTCGTCCTGGCCTTGCGAGGCGTGGATGTCCGTCTCGATCACGCCGGGCGCGACGCCGACGACGCGCACGCCCTCCGGCCCGACCTCCTTCGCCAGCGCTTCCGTCATCACGTCGATCGCGCCTTTTCCGGCGGCGTACTGAATGTATTCGCCGGGGCTGCCGAGGCGCGCCGCGACGCTTGAGAGATTGCAGATCACGCCGCCCGAGCCGCCGCGCCCGGTCGCCATGCGCCGCACGGCCTCGCGCGCGGCGACGAAGGCGCCTAGCACGTTGACGTCGAAGCTGCGTTTCAGCTCCTCCGTCGAACAATCGGCCAAGGCCCCAGGCGGGCTGGTGACGCCCGCATTATTGACCAGCGCGTCGAGCCGCCCGAAGGCGGCGTCCGTCGCTTCGAACAGCCCGACGATCTGATCCGGATCGGCCGCGTCCGCCTGATGGGCGAGGGCCTTGCGGCCCGCGGCCTCGACCGCGCGGACGACCGCCTCGGCCTCCTCGCGGCGCGCGCGATAGCTGATCGCCACGTCCCAGCCGTCGGCGGCCAGGCGCTTGGCGCAGGCCGCGCCGATCCCGCGCGAGCCGCCGGTAATCAGGACGGTCTTGGGCATGGCTGCTTCTCCCTTTGAAAAGCCCTTCCCCTATGAGGGGGAGCAAGGCGGACGCCTGGGCGCCCTATCCGAACGCCTGCTCCATGGCGCGGCGCGTCTGATAGGCGGCGTCGCTCTCGTCGATCTCGACGTCGGCGTAGGTGAGCGGCCGGTCTTCGGTCACGTCGCGCTTGAGCGTCCAGCCGTGCGCCAGCCCGATCGGGAGCGCGCCGAGGCGCTTGCTCTCCCCCGCGGGCATGAGGCGGCCGTAGACCGTGTAGCCGCCCTCGCCGTCGAGCCGCTCGCCGGCCTTCAAATCGCGCTTGGCGCAAGCGACCGCGTCGCCGGCCCAATGCAGCGAACTGCCGGTGGGCTCGCCCCGCAACGCGGCGCTGGCGACCGAGATCCCAAGCTCCAGCCCGATCAGGTGATAGGGCCTGTACATGGCGGCGTATGTTCCGGTCGAATCCGTGTGCAGGCCGTATTCGGCGAAGCATCGGCGGACGTAGTCGCTTCCCGCCTCGAACACCGCATAGACGCCCCAGCGCAGGTCGCGGAAGACGGGGCGTCCGTCGCGCTCCAGGCTGGAGACCACCTCCACCGTCCCCTTGTGCGGCATCGAACCGCCGTCCTCCAAGGGACGCAGCACATGCGGCAGATCGTCGACGCCGCAGGGCGGGAACTGCAGGCCGGAGGGCTGGGGCGTCAGGCCGCAGGCGTTTGCGACGGCGGCCATCTCGATCGCGGACTTGGTGCCGTCGAGGAAGCTGTTGAACATCTGCGGGTTCATGCCGCCGGCCTGCGCCGCCTCCGGCGTCAGGCCGTAATGGGTCCAGACGTCGTCCGGGGTGACCTTGTGGTAGGCGGGCAGATATTTCGTCCCCTTGCCTGCGCAGACGACGTCGAGGCCGGCGGTGCGGGCCCAGTCGACGATCTCGGCGATCATCGCAGGCTGATCGCCGTAGGCCATCGAATAGACGACGCCCGCCTCCCGCGCCTTCTGCGCCAGGAGCGGCCCGGCCAGCACGTCGGCCTCGACATTGACCATGACGACGTGGCGGCCGGCGTCGATCGCCGCCAGCGCATGACGCACGCCGGCGGCCGGGCTGCCCGTGGCGTCGATCACGACCTCCAGCCCGTCCGCGCCGATCAGTTCGGCGGAGTCCTCGGTGACCCAGGTCCCCCCCGTCCTCAGCGCATCGGCAGCGCTGGAGGCCTTAGCGCGCGCCGGGTCCCAGCCGATACGCTCCAGCGTGGTGCGGACCCGGTCGGGCGAAAGGTCGGCGATCGCCTGGACGTGGAAGCCTTTTTGCCGCCCGGCCTGGGACAGGAACATCGCGCCGAACTTGCCGGCGCCGATCAGGCCGACGCGCACGGGTCGGCCGTCCTCGGCCCGCGCGCCGAGCAGATGATGCAGGTTCATGGGTCTCTCGTGCGCTCCGTCTATTCCGCCGCGCGGGCGCGGCGCGCCTCGACCAGTTCGCCCAGGCAGTCGTCCGCCAGCGGCTCGATCGGCGTGAAGTCGCGGTGCGCGATCCATTCCTTGCGCGTGTGTTTTGTGATGTGGTTCGAAACCGCGCACAGGCTGAGATAGACGATGGTGCGGCTGAAGGGGCTGATGTTCGGCGGGCTGGCGTGCACAAGATTGCCGTGGAACATTACGACCGAGCCCGGCGGGCCGACCGGCGCCTCAAGCCCGCCCTCTTGCGCCAGCTTCGAGACCGTCTCGCGGTCGAGCGTCCACAGCGGATAGCTCGTCGTCTCCAGATCGTGTCCGGCCTCGAACACGCCCTGTTGGTGCGAGCGCGGAATGAAGAGGAGCGGGCCGTTCGCCGGCGTCACCTCTTCCAAAAAGAGCGCGATATTCATCGCTCTCGGCTCCGGCATGCCGTCGTCGCGCTGCCAGGTTCCATAGTCCTGGTGCCACTGCCAGACCTCGCCGTCGAAGGCGGCCTTGGCGTTGATCTTGAACTGATGCATGTAGAGCTGTTCGCCCAGCAGCTGCTCGACCGGCTCCACCAGCCGCGGGTGCCGGCCCAGGCGCCGATAGGGCTCTGAATAGGTGTGGGCGGCGAAGGCGGTGCGCGCGACGCCCGAGCTTTCGCGCCAGACCTCCTCGCGCTCCTGGCCGTAGATCGCTTGCGCCTCGGCCAGCAGCATCGCCGCCTCGTCCAGCGAAAACAGGCTGGGAAGGAAGAGGTAGCCCTCCTCCTCGAACCGCTTGAGATCGGCTTCCGTCAGTTTCATCGCGCATCCTCCCGCCTGGATGTCCTGTTTGAGTGTCCGAACGATCTCACGCCGGCGCCGAGGCGGCAAGCATGCGGGCGCGCCAAAGCGCGCGCGCCGGGAATGCGGCGCGAGCCGCTGTTGCGGGGAGGTCTAGAAATCCAGATCCGCATAGTGCCGCGGCGGCGGGGCGCCGGGGATGTGGTCGGCCAGCAGCGGGCGGAAGGCGGGTCGCGACTTGATCCGGGCGTACCAGTTCTTCGCCTCCGGGTGATCGTCCCAGGGCACGTCGCCGAGATAGTCGACGGTGGAGAGGTGGGCGGCCGCCGTCAGATCGGCCAGCGTCATCTCCTCGCCGGCGAGCCAGCTGCGCCGTTCCGCCAGCCAGTCGATATAGGCGAGGTGGATATGCAGGTTGCGGCCGCCCGCGCGGATCGCGGACGAGCTCGGCTCTCCCAGGCCGAGGAAGCGTTTCATGATCTTCTCGTCCACCAGATTGACGCCGACCTCTTGGTTGAATTTGCGGTCGAACCAATCGATCAACCGGCGGACCTCCGCGCGCTCCACCGCCCCGGTGCCCATCAGCGGCCGGTCGCCATACATCTCGTCGAGATATTCCGCGATCACCTGGCTGCCGCAGATGCGATTGCCGTCCTCGTCGACCAACACCGGGCATTCCCCGGTGGGGTTCAAGGCCAGGAAATCGTCGCGCCGCTCCCAGACCTTTTCGACCTGCATCTTGAACGGCAATTGCTTCTCGCCGAGCGCGAGACGCACCTTGCGGCAGAACGGCGAGAGCCAGAGGTGATAAAGCAGCATCATGGCGCTTTCGCTATAGCCGTCAACGCGTTGGCCCGCAACAGCGATCGCGCGCGATCGCCGGCGCGTCGCTTGAAGCGCGGCGAGCCGGGCCCATATGGTTCGGCAGCCGAAGCAACAGGCCTTGACGGAGGAGATCGATCATGACGACCCGCACCCCGCACCCGCTGCTGAACCTCGTCCTCGCCGCGCTGTTCGCGCTGGGCTTGGCGGCCTGCGAGAACACAATCGAGGGCGCCGGCGAAGACATCGAGGAGATGGGCGACGAGGTCGAAGAGGCGACCTAGGCCGGACGGCTTCGGACGCCTAGAACACGTCGACCAGGGCGACCCCGGCCAGATAGGGGTGGAGCACCAGAAGCGCGGCGTAAAGCGCGACGCCCAGCGCCAGTCGCGCGACGCCGATTCCCGCCCAATCGACCTTTGTGCGCCCTTGCAGGGCGGCTAGGAAGGGGATGGCGCTGGTGCCCAAGGCGATCGGCCCCCAGTCGGAGCCTGTCGTCGCTTGGCGGCGGAAATCGATATGGGCCATACCGCCGGCCGACAGGACGGCGAACCCGCCGAAGAAGATGACGCTCGCCACGTCGCCGTTGCCGAGCAGATGGGCGATCGCCCAGATCAGAAAGGCCCACAGCATCGGATGGCGGGTGACCGTCAGCACGCCCGCCGGCGGCTTGGGATCGCTCAGCATCTTCTCGCCGCCGACGGCCGTCGGGCTGCGGCTGGTGACCGCAGCCGCCAGCAGCAGGCAGGCCGGGAACATCAGCGCGAGTTGCAGATGGCGCAGGCCGGTGGAATAGGCCCAGAGCTCGAAGTACGGCGCGTCATTGTAGGCGGAGACCATCCAATAGATCGTCGCCGCCGCCACGATGGAATAGAGGATGCGATGCGCGTTGGCGCCGATCCGCTCCACCAGCGCCATTCGCACCGGGAGGCTGGACAGCAGGAAGTGTCCGCCCACGAAGCTCGCCGTCGCCGTCAGAAGATTGGTGAAGGCCGGATCCACGTCGCTTCTCCCGCTCGCTGAGGCCAGCCGGGCCGTCGGCCCGTTCGCGTCATCGGACCGCTCGCCCGTCCGCGCCAATATGGACAGCCCGGCGCGGCGCGTCCATAGTGCGCGCCGTTCGCGCCTCGATCCCCTCGCATTGGCCCGCGGAAGCTCTCACACCATGACCGATTCCCAAGACCGTCTCGACCCGGTGGCCGAGACCATCCTCGCCGAACTGTCGCGGCTCGCCGAGGGCGAAACGCTGGCCCCGGACGACGCCGCACGCGCCTTCGCCGAGACCAAGCGCAAGCCGAACGACGGCCGTGATCTCTACAAGCGGTATCGCCACGCCGTGAAGCAGCAGGCGATCTTCCTCGCCCGCGCCGGCCGGATCGAGATCGTCCGCAAGGGCGAAGCCGTCGACCCGGACGATTTCAAAGGCCTGTGGCGTATGCGCCTCAAGCAGGACTGAGCGGCGATGCGGCTCAATTGGCAGGTTCTGATTCTGGGTGTCGCCTTCTGCACCTTGTGGAGCTCCGCCTTCACAGTCGGCAAATTCGCGATCCAGACGGCCCCGCCGATCCTGTTTCTGACCATCCGATTCGCCCTCGCCTTCTTCGTGATGTGGGCGGTGTTGGCGGTGCTGCGCCGGGGCCTGCCGAACAACCGGCGCGACCTGTGGACGGCGATCTGGCTCGGGATCCTGAACAACGCGATCTATCTGGGCATGTGCTATCTCGCCTTTCGCACGACCTCGTCGGCGATGGTGGCGATGATCGCCAGCCTGATGCCGTTGGTCACCGCCGCGCTCGCCTGGCCGGTGTTGGGAGAGCGGCTGACGCTCCTCAAGCTCGCCGGCCTCGCGCTCGGCGTAGGCGGCGCGTGGTACATTCTGGGCTCGCGGCTCGGCCAGGACGTGGTGATCGACGACCCGACCGGCTTGATGCTGGCGACCTTCGGGATGGTGTGTCTGGCGATCGGCACTGTGCTCTACAAGAAGCGCGGGGCGGAGGCCGACCCGCTGGCGATGAATGCGGTGCAGGCGGGCGCCGCCTCGGTCGTGCTGCTGCCCGCGACGCTGCTGCTGGAGCCGTTCTGGATCGATTTCACCTGGACCTTCGTCTGGACCCAGGCCTACACCGCCATCGTCATGACCTTCGCGACGCTGCTGCTCTGGTTTGCGCTGATCCGCAAGGCCGGCGCGGCGGCGGCCAGCACCTTCCATTTCCTCAACCCCGGCATCGCCATGCTGATCGCCTGGGTCGTCCTGTCGGAGCCGGTCAGCGACAGCGACCTGATCGGCCTGATCCCGGTCGCCGCCGGCATCCTGCTGGTGAACTGGCCGGCGAAGAAGACGAAGTCGGCGCCGGCGCCGGACGCGGCGGCGTAAAAGCCGTGCGGGGCGGGCGCTGCGCCTGACCTTCCGGCGGCGGTTCCAACGCCCGCCGGTATTGCGGCCTCGGCGGACTCGCGCCGGGCGCGTCCCCGTTTGCGCGGCCTTGCGCGGCGCCTCATTAATTCACGCTCAGTCTCGATCCTTTCAGCGATTCCTCGCCGCGACCGGGGTTCACCGAGTTTGACGTCCGATAAGGCGATCCCTTGCGAAACGCGGTAAACATGTCGGGTGCGGTAATATTTTACCGTCCAAATCCTTGCTCTACGTAAGATTACCAGACCCCTATTTGGGGGCGGTCTAGTCGTTTCGCGCCGACGTAAAGAAGTCGTACCGAGCAAGCGCTTCTAGGGAGAGAGCACGCGATGCGGCGTTCTTGTCCGCATCCCGGCTCCGTTTCTCCTAGTCTTCAAACCAGCCCCGAATCGTTTCGGGAACCGGCGATAGGGAATCCGCGGCATGCGTCTATCTAAGAGACTCACCCTGTACATCACGCTGCCTGCCTTGGCGGCCAGCCTCGCAATCGGCCTCAGCTCATTGCTCGCAGAGCGTCAAGCGCTCACGGCCGAGGCCCAAGCTCAACTCTCGGCGGTCGCCAAGACCCGCGTCGATGCGATCGGGCAATATCTCGACGGGGTCGAGAGCGATCTCAGATACCTTGCACAGGCGCCGGGAACGCTCCGGGCGCTTGAGGCGTTCGTCTTCGGATGGAGCACGGTCGACGGCGATCCGAAGACGACGCTGCAACGGCTCTACATCAGCGAGAACCCCAATCCGAAAGGCCAAAAGGACCTTCTGGTCGCAGCGGACGACGGATCGACCTATTCGCGCGCCCATGCCGAACATCACCCGACCTTTCGCCGGATGCTGCTGGAAGGCGGATACTATGACGTCTTTCTTTTCGACTCGCGGGGCAACCTCGTCTACTCCGTCTACAAAGAGTCGGATTACGCGACGAACCTGAACACGGGCGCCTATAAGGAGACCGACCTCGGCGAAGCCTACCGGGCCGCGATGAAGGCGGGGTCGGCCGAGCAGGTCAGCTATTTCGACTTCCGGCCCTACGCCCCCTCGGCCGGGGCCCCGGCCAGCTTCGTCTCGGCGCCGATCATGAAGGACGGAGCGCCTGTCGGCGCGCTGGTCTTTCAGATGCCCATCGATCGATTCAACGCCGTGATGAGCAAGGGCACCGGCCTTGGCGAGACCGGCGAGGCGCTGCTCGTCGGCGAGGATCGCCTGGTGCGCAACGACACGCGCTTCACCGAAGGGGCCATTCTCGATCGGAAAATCGACAATTCAGCGGTCACGGCGGCGTTGGCCGGCGAAAGCGGCGTCAGCCGCTTCGGGGGGGAGATCGTGGCGTTCGAGCCGCTCAGCGTTCGCGGCGTCGACTATGCGCTCCTGGCCACGAAGGACGCCGACGAAGCGTTGGCGCGCGTCGATGAGGCCGCCCTGTTGACCGCCGGCTTAATCATCGTCTTTGCGATCGCCTGTCTCGGGCTCGGCCTGTTCTTGGGAGGACGCGTTTCGGTCCCGCTCGTGGAGCTGACGCAGGGCATGAGCCAATTGGCCGACGGGGACCTCGCCGTCGACGTTCCGCAAACGACGCGCCAGGACGAAATCGGCGACATGGCGCAGGCGATGCTGGTGTTCCGCGAGAACGGCCGGGAGCGCGAGCGGATGCTCGAGGCCCAGCGACGCGAGCAGGAGGCCAAGGCCTCCGAGGCGGAGCGCAAGGAGAAGCGGGCGCTCGAGGTGATCGAGCTGACCCGGATCTTCGAACAGAAGGTGGGCGAGCTGATGGGCGGGCTCGCCTCCGGCTCGGAAGAACTGGAACGGGCGGCGCAGCAGATGGCCGCCGTCGCCGAAGAGACCAGCGGTCAGGCCGAGACGGTCTCGGCCGCCGCCACCCAGACCTCGGCCAACGTGCAGACGGTGGCCGCGTCGACCGAGGAGATGGTCTCTTCGATTGAGGAGATCGGCCAGCAGATCGCCAGAACCTCGGAAATCGCCGACCGCACGGCCGAGCGTTCGAAGCAGGCGTCGGTCAGGGTCGAGACGCTGCGCGGCGAGGCGGACCGTGTGGGCCAGGTCGTCCAACTGATCTCCGACATCGCGGCGCAGACCAATCTGCTCGCGCTCAACGCGACCATCGAAGCGGCGCGCGCCGGGGAGGCGGGCAAGGGGTTCGCCGTCGTGGCCCAGGAGGTCAAGTCGCTCGCAGAGCAGACCGCAAAGGCGACCGACGAGATCGCCGACCAGATCAAGGCGATGCAGACCGGCGTGGCGGAGGCGGTGCCGGCGATCGGCGCGATCTCCGAGTCGATCGAGCAGCTCACCGAGATCGCCACGACCGTCGCGTCTGCGAGCGAGGAGCAGACGACCGCGACGAAGGAGATCTCCCGCAACGTGCAGGAGGCCGCCCAGGGCGTCGATCAGGTGGCCGGCAATGTCGAGGGCCTGCGTGAAGGGGCGCAGTCGACGGCCTCGGCCGCCGACCAGGTCACTGCGACGGCGAAGCAGATCGCCGAGCTCAGCGCCCAGCTGAACGTCTCGATCACCGACTATGTCCGCGACATGAAAGAGGACGACGCGCGCGCTCAGGGGGCTGATCTGAAGCTCGTCGCCTGACGCCGGCCGCACCGTTCCGCCGGCCGTCGCCGTGATCGGCGGCCGGCGGGACGCGCTTCACGGTCTACGGTCTTCTTCAGCCTGAAGCCCGGCCGTCCTCGGACGGGCTATTGCTTGCGCTTTCCCTTTCCCATGGAGGTCCCGATGCCCTCGCGCGACGACACCCCGTTCTTCCCTTCCTTCGGTCCGTCCCCGCGCCCCGCGGGGGAGACGCTCGGCGCGCAGGTGGCGCGGGCCGAAGCGACGTTGGACCTTTCGCGCCAAGAGGCGGCGTTGCTTGACGCGAACCTCCAGCGCGCTCGCGAGTCGCTCGACAGGATCGAGGCCGCCTTCGCTGCGCTTGAAACAGGCCTGGATCGCTATCTCTCGGGCGGGTCGGCGGCGTTTCTCGCATGGGCGGAGCGGCATCTCGAAACCCAGAGTCTCGATGCGCCCCACTCACCCCACGACCGATTGCGCCGGAAAATGCTCGCACGGATTCGCGGCGCCTGATCGCGCCGAGGACCCCGGCGGCCCGATGCGCCTCTGGTCTGCGAGCGCGCGGGGACACTCATGGGTGAAAGTTTACGGAAAATGATGCGACCCTCGACGACCTTCACGCGGGAGCAGACGGCCCTGCTCGACGCTGCGCCGAACGCCGTGCTGATAACGGATAGCGACCTCACGTCTCCCGGACCGAGAATTCTTTACGTCAACGAGGCGTTCGAACGAATGACCGGTTGGCCGCGCGAGGAGATCGTCGGTCGCTCGCCTCGAGCGCTTCAGGGGCCGAAGACGGACCGCACGATCTTCTCCGATATGAAGCGCCGACTTCGGATCGGCGAGATTTGGCGAGGCGAAACCCTCAACTACAAGCGCGACGGCTCGCCTTTCGTGATGCGCTGGTCGATCGCCCCGTTGAAGGGGGGCGACGGCGTTCCCTACGGCTACATCGCGAATCAGGAAGACGTGACCGCGGAGCGCAGGCGGGAGCGGGCCGCTCGCGAGTCGGATGCGTTGATCGCGCGTTTCGTCGATGCGGCGCCGCTGGCGGTCCTTGTCACCGACGAGTCTCTCCTCATCCGGCGGGTCAATGCGGGCGCGGAGGCGACTTTCGGCTGGTCGTGCGAGGACCTGCTCGGCGCTCCCATCGACATGCTGATTCCCGAGCGGCTCCGCGCCGTCCATCGCGAGCATGCGGCGCGCTTCCGGACGGAGGGCACGACTGCGCGTTGGATGCACGGACGCAGAGAGATTTTGGGCCGTCGCCGAAACGGCGAGGAATTCCCGGCGCGCGCCTCTGTCATCCGCGCCGGTGCGGAGGACGCCGGCGGCTACGCGGTGATCCTGCATGATTTGAGCGAAGAGCGCGCCTCCGAGCGGCGGCTGGAGGAGAGCGAACGGCGCTTCCGCGCGTTGTTCGACATGTCCTATCAGTTTGTCGGCATGCTCGATCCCGAGGGACGAATGCTGGAAGTCAACCGCGGCGCGCTGGACTTCATCGACGCGGAAGCGGCGGACGTCCGAGGCCTCCCGTTCGATGCGACGCCCTGGTTCTACGAGCTTCCAGCGGCGGCGGCGCAGGTCCGCCGCGCCGTAAGTCGCGCCCAGGCGGGCGCGTTCGTCCGGGATCAGATTCTGCTCCGCGCGCCGGACGGGGATCTGCGGACCTTCGATTTCTCCCTACGTCCCGTCTTCGACGAATCCGGCGCATTGGAGTTCATGATCCCGGAAGGTCGCGACGTCACGGCGCTGACGCGTGCGAGCGAGCGATTGCGGATCAAAGAGGCCCGCCTGCGCGAGGCCCAAGCGCTCGCCAAGATCGGGCATTGGCGATTGCGGGCGGGCGAAGAGGCGCTTGAGACTTCGGAGGGGTTCCTTCGGATCGTCGGGTGGGCCCCCGAGACGCAGACTGCGCCCTTGACGGCGTTGACCGATATGCTGCCGCCCGAGGATCGGGAGGCTTTCGCGGACGCTCTTTCCCGTCTCAAGGCGGGCGAGGACGCGCTCGACCTCAAGCACGCCGTCACGCTGTCCGACGGCGCGACCCGCATGATGCAGACGCGGATGACGCGGTTGCACGGGGCTGACGGCTTTGCGGTCACGTGCGTGAGCCAGGACGTCACCGAGCAATACGCCGCAGAGTTGGCCCTCAGGGCCGCGATCGAGCGGGCCGAGGAGGCGAGCCAGGCGAAATCCCGCTTCCTCGCGATGATCGGGCACGAGCTGCGCACGCCGCTCAATGCGATCATCGGCTTTTCCGAGATCATCGCCGACCAGATCATGGGGCCGATCGGGGAGCCGCGCTACGTCGACTATGCGGGGGACATCAACGAAAGCGGCAAACATCTGCTGACCCTGATCGAGAGCGTGCTGGACGTCAGCCGATTGGAACGGAACGCGGTCGCCATGCGCCCGTCCCCGACCTCGGCCCGCAGCTTCTTGAGAGCGGTGGCGCGACTGGCCCGCATGGATGCGGCGTACAGCCGGGTCTCGCTGGATTACCAGGAGGCGGATGAGGCGACGCTCGACGTCGATGCGGCGCTGCTCCAACAGGCCGCTCTCAATATTGTGCGGAACGCCCTGAAATTCTCACCGCCTGGGGAGATCGTCACGCTGCGCGGCGTCCGCGATCCGAACTCGGGCGACTATCTGGTCCGGGTGACCGACCGGGGTCCGGGAATCCCGGCCGAGGAAGTCCACAAGATCACCCTTCCGTTCTATCAAGTCGACAGCGGACTGAATCGCCCGCATGAAGGATCCGGTATCGGGCTTTATCTCGCAAAGTCCTTTCTGGACATGCATGACGGGCGTCTTGCGTTCGACCCGCTGCCGGAAGGCGGTACGGCGGTCACGTTGCGGCTGCCCGCCGCGCGCGTGGCGGAGACAACGCGCTGAACCGCGGCGCCTAGCGCCCGAACTTCTGCACCAGTCCCCAGATCGTCAGCAACACGAACAGGATGAGCGCCGGCATAAGCAGCGCGTCCAGGAAGGCGACCTGATCCTCCCGCCCGATCTGCGCGAGCGCCCAGGGGATCGCGTCCGAGGCCAGGAAAAAGCCGGTCACGATCAGACCGATCAGCGCGAATCGCAGCAGCATCTCGTTCCCCTTCGCGCCCGCGCTCTATGCGTCGGGCGCCTCGTCGTCACGCGCTCCGAGGCGCGGGATCTCCTCGTCCTGACGCCGATCGCGGTCGGCCTCTTCGAACAGCCAGTCCCGGAACGCCTTGATCCTGGGGCGCTGAACCGCATAGGACGGACAGACGAAATAATAAGCGTAATCGCCCGGCAATGCGATCCCGAAGGGGCGCACCAACTGGCCGCGCGCCAGCGCGTCGTGCGCCAGGGACGATCGACCCAGCGCCACTCCCTGGCCGTCGATCGCAGCCTGCAGCACCAAGTCGGAGTAGTTGAAGCTGGGTCCCTTGTCCGGGTCGACGTCGTTCACCCCCGCCGCCAGCAGCCAGACGCGCCAGTCGGTCAGCACGTCGTCATGCAGCAGCGTGTGGTGCTTAAGGTCCGCCGGCGTCTTGAGCGGATGCGGCCCCTCCAGCACCAGGCGCGGGCTGCACACGGGGAACAACTCCTCCGTCATGAAGCGCTCGGCCGCCAGGCCGGGATAGTCTCCTTTGCCCCAGCGGATCGCCACGTCGATGTCGTCGAGGTCGAAATCCGCGAGCTCGTAGTCGGCCGACAGCCGAATGTCGATCTCCGGCTCGCGCTGGCGAAAGCGGGACAGCCGCGGCACCAGCCAAGTTGAGGCGAAGGAGGGCAAGACGCTGACCGTCAACGGCCCGGCCTTCTGCGGCGTCCGGATGCGCTCGGCTGCGCTCGCCACCGTCTCCAGCGCCTGGGAGACGGCGGGGAGAAAGGCCTCGCCCTCCTCCGTCAGCTTCAAGGCGCGGTTCATGCGTCGGAACAAAGCCGCCCCGAGCGCGTCCTCCAACTGCTTGATCTGATGGCTGATCGCGGCCTGGGTCACGTTCAGCTCGGCGGCCGCCTGGGTGAAGGAGAGGTGCCGAGCCGCGGCTTCGAAGGCGCGCAGGGGTTTCAGCGGGGGCAGGCGCTTTGGCATGGCGGGACTCGCAGTGTGACGCTCGTCACTTCGGATTATAAAAACTAATTTCACTCATGAAAAGATATCCCTTGAGAGGCGTCCGGAAATCCCTATTTTCCGGGGCATAGAGATGATGCTGCGCCGCACAAAAACGGGTTGGCGGCGCGGTGAAACCCACAAAGATAGATAAGGAGAAAGATCATGTTCACCGTCAACGGGACCCGGCAGGCGCCGGGCGCCGCCTCCCCGGGGGCGATGGATTTCGGGGGCGTTATGGCCGGGTCGGCCATGCTGTTGGTCGAAGCCGTCGCCGGCGCGATCGCCGGCGCCGGCATGTTGATCGACGACGCGGCCCGGGCCGGCGCCAAGTGGCGCAAGCGCGCCGCCGAGCGTCGCCATCTGGCCGAGCTCGACGACTACCTGTTGCGCGACATCGGCATCGACCGGACCCGCGCGCTGGGCGAGGCCGACAAGCCCTTCTGGCGCGACTGATCCGCGCCCGATCGACCGGTTCGATCAAGGCCGCCCCGGCGCTGCGCCGCGGGCGGCCTTTCTCGTCGGTCTGTGATGGGCGCTCACAACGCCTGCGCCGCGCGCAATCGCTTGACCCTCTACCGACCGCTTCTTAGATTCGAAGACGAGCGAGCGATCAGAAGACTTGCAGCACCCGGTCATTCCCGCAAACGCGGCCGCCTGGCGCGGTCGTTTGCGACGATTAAGGAGAGCGCGATGAGCACCGTGCCCATTTCCGACAGCGATTTCGAGGAGAAGGTCCTGAAAGCGGAAAAGCCTGTTCTGGTCGACTATTGGGCCGAATGGTGCGGCCCCTGCAAGATGATCGGACCGGCGCTCGAGGAGATTTCCGATGAGATGGACGATCTGACGGTCGCCAAGTTGAACATCGACGACAATCCCCAGACGCCGACCAAATACGGCGTGCGCGGGATTCCGACTTTGATGTTGTTCAAGGACGGTCAGGTGGTCGCCACCAAGGTGGGCGCCGTGCCGAAGGGCGCGCTCAGCGACTGGGTGAAGCAGAACATCTAATCCGTCGCGCCCGAGCGCGCATGAAAAACCCCGCCGTCGCGTATCGACGGCGGGGTTTTTTCGTCTCGCCAGCGGCGTCGAGCGATTAGTCGGTCGCCGGGAGGTTCAGCGCGATCAGCTCGTCGCAGCCCGCCTGACCGCCCGCGGCGGATGCGATTTCCTGCGCCAGCTGCGGGCGCACGGCGATGGCGTAGCGCAGCGCGTACAGGCCGAGATCGACCTTCGCGCCGTCGGCCATCAGCTCTTCCAGGACCGACGCGGCCGCAGTGCAGTACGCGGAGCCGGTCTGAGCGTGGCGGATCGACGCATCGTTCGCGAGCTCCGTCACGTAGGCGTTCAGCTTCTTGACGCCCGTGCCGCCGTAATTGTTGGTGAAGTGCGACTTCAGCGCGCGGCCGTGCTGCTGCAGGTCGCTGCGATAGCCGACGGCGAAGGCGTTGTACATCGCGCGTTCGTTGCAGGACAGCGCGGCGACCATCAAGTCGGACTGCAGCGTGCGCACCGATTTGGCGAGCGTGCCCGATTCGATCCCCTGCGTGCAGGCGGCCTGCGCGGCGCCGACGAGGCCGACGCCCATCGCAAGCGCCGCGACGGCGCCCGTCGCGCGGCGGGTCCAGCCGGTCCGGGTCCGGGACGGTTTGGCGCGGGCGGAGTGAACTCGGGTCGTCGCCTGATCGGTCACGTGGCAGCCTCTCGCTCGATGAAAAAAAGGACGACGGCCGCCTGTCGCAGGCGGTCTCGACCGAGGCGGAGTGTACCTGCGCGTCGGGGGGACGATCAAGGCGAAAGCGCCGCGGGCGCGCCAAAATGCCGCCTCAATCAATGCGGTATCCAGGGGCGCGGCTCAGTTCTCGACCGGCGCCTCCGGGCTTTCGGATCCTGTCGGCGGGCCGAAGTCGAGCGAGTCCAGATTGCGCCGGGCCATCTCCGCGGCCGGGCGGCCGTCATGTTTCTCGATCAGCCGGATCCAATCGGCGCGCGCCGCATCCAGATCGCCCGCAAGACGGTGCACGGCGCCGCGTTCCAGCAAGGCCTCCGGATTGTCGGGATCGAGGTCGAGCGCGCGGTTGGCGCTCTCCATCGCCAGATCGAGCACCTCCAACTGCCGATAGGCCGAGGCGCGCAGGGTGAGCGCGTCGACCCGCGTCGAATCGAACTCAAGCGCGCGGTCGAGATCGTCTATCGCCTCCCAAAGCCGGTTCAGGTCGGCCAGCGCCACGGCCCGGTCGATCAGGATGTCCGGCGACTCGGGAGCAAGATCAAGGGCGGCGGTCTGCACCGTGTAGGCCTTCCCGGGCGCGCCTGCGTTCAGCCAGGCCAGGCCGGCGTGGCCCAGAATGTCGGCGACGATGGCCGGCGTCGCGCTGTCCGGCATTTCGACGGCCAGCGCTTCGAATCGCGTCGCCGCCTCCTCATGATGGCCGGCGGCGGCCAAGGCGGCGGCCGCGCAATGCTTCGCCGGCGCGCCGCCGCCGCGGTCCTGCAGCTGCAGCGCGGCTTCGAAGGCCTGGTCTGGGTCGACGTTGATCAAGCTCATGCAGGCTTTGTATTCGCGCGCCTGCAGGGTTTCGATCTCCTGCGCGGCCGCAGGCGGCGGTTCGGCGGCGAGGCTCGTCAGGGCGAGGCCGATGAGGGCGGCTTGAGAGCGGTTGGTCATGGCCCTAAAGTCGACGGCGCGGCGCGCCGGCGCAAGCCCCCAGGCGCGCCCTCGTGTAGGTCGGACGGGAGCGGGCATGACCAAACGGCTGTTCATCTTCGGCTACGGCTTCTCCGCCGCGGCGTTCGCGCGGCGGATGCGCGCGCGCGGGTTCGAGATCGCCGCCACCTGCCGGAGCGCCGAGAAGAAGGCGCGGCTCGAGGCGGATGGAATCGAGGCGCATCTGTTCGACGGAACCGCGCCGATCGCGGCGGCCGAGCGGACGTTGGCCCGCGCCAGCCATCTGCTGTCGTCCGTGCCGCCCGATTCCGAAGGGGACCCCGTGCTGCGTCATCACATAGCGGCGATCCGCGCCGCCGCGCCGTTCGAGTGGATCGGCTATCTCTCCACCACCGGCGTCTACGGCGACCGCGACGGCGATTGGGTCAGTGAAGACAGCGCGCGCACCCCGACCGGCGCGCGCGGGGCGCGGCGGGTGCAGGCGGAAGACGCGTGGTTCTCGCTCGCCGACGCCGGGCCGGTCATGAGTTTCCGTTTGGCGGGGATCTACGGCCCGGGCCGCAGCGCCCTCGACACCGTCCGTCAGGGCAAGGCGCGGCGCATCGTCAAGCCGGGTCAGGTCTTCAGCCGCATCCATATGGAGGACATCGCGCGCGTGCTCGAGGCCTCGGTCGATCGCCCGCACGACGGCGCGGCCTACAATGTCTGCGACGACGAGGCCGCGCCGCCGCAGGACGTGATCGCGCACGCCTGCGAGCTGTTGGGCGAGACGCCGCCGCCGGAAATCCCGTTCGACGAGGCCGAGCTCTCGGACATGGCGAAAAGCTTCTACCGCGACAACAAGCGGGTGCGGAACGACCGAATCAAACGGGAGCTCGGCGTCGCGCTCGCCTTTCCCACCTATCGCGAGGGCCTGGGCGCGCAACTCGCAGCGGAGCGTGCGGAGGCCGCCGATTGAGCCGGAGGCTCAGCCGCGCGGCGCGTGCTTGTTCAGGATCCGCTGCAGCGTGCGGCGATGCATCTTGAGCCGCCGCGCGGTCTCGGAGACGTTGCGATCGCATTGTTCGAAGACGCGCTGGATGTGCTCCCAACGCACGCGGTCCGCCGACATCGGCTCCTCCGGCGGCGGCGGCAACTCACGCGCCCCGTCGGCCAGAAGCGCCTGCGCGATCTGATCCGCGTCGGCCGGCTTCGCCAGATAATCGACCGCGCCGCGCTTGATGGCGGTGACCGCGCTCGCGATGTTGCCGTAGCCGGTGAGCATCACGATGCGCATGTCGGGGCGCGCGTCGCGCAGCGCGTCGACCGCTTCCAGCCCGTTGCCGTCGTCGAGCCGCATGTCGACCACTGCATAGGCCGGCTTGACCGCGGCCGCGGCGGCGCCGGCGGCGGTCACGCTTTCCGCGTCCGTCACCTCGAAGCCGCGCTGCTCCATCGCACGGGCGAGCCGTCGGCGCAGCGGGGCGTCGTCATCCACGATCAGCAATGTGCGCTCCTGCACGGCGTCCGGCGCCGCGCGTTGCAATTCTTCGGCAGGCATCTTTCACCTCGCTTCCATCCGGGAGCGCCGCTTTTCCATTTCCTCCGACCCGGACCGGTCGACGGGAGGGCGGCGCGCTCCGTGGCGTATTATGTAGGCTTTTCCGCGCCCTGGGCCAGCGTTCGACGCTCGAATTCGACCGTCGCCTCGGCGCCCCGACGGTTCCGGAAGACAAGCCGTCCGCCCACCGACTCCAACAGCGTCGTGGCGATGAAGACGCCGAGGCCGAGATGGCCGTCCCGTCCGGCGCGGGTCGACATGTAGGGCTCGCCCAACGCCTGCAGAACCTGCGGCGCGAAGCCGGGTCCGTCGTCCTTCACGGCGACGCTCACCCGCTCGGTCGACCAATGCAGCCGGATTTCGACCCGCCGGCGCGCGAACTGGCCGGCGTTCGAGATCAGGTTGCCGAGCCCGTGCAGCAGCTCCGGTCGGCGCAGCACCCAGGGCTCGGACCCCTCATTGGCCTCGTCGGCGACGATGGCGAACTCGACGCGTTCCGGCACGTGATTTTCCGCCGCCGTCTCGATCAGGCCGGTCAGCGTCAGCCGCTCATAAGGATCGGCCGCCTTGTCGCGGCCGCCGACGTCCGAGAGCGGCCGACGCTCGAGCCCGACCAGAATGTCGCGGCAGCGCTGCGATTGCTCATGCAGCAGCTCGATGTCCTCGCGCAGCGGATCGTCCGGGTGAACCTCGGCTTTCAGGTCCTTGGTCACCACCGCGATGGTGGCGAGAGGGCTGCCCAATTCGTGCGCCGCCGCTGCGGCCAGCGCGCCGACGGCCGAGGTCTCGCGCTCGCGCGCCAGGGCCGACTCGGTCTCGGCCAGGGCGGCGGACAGGCGCCGGCTGTCGTCGGTCACCGACCAGATATAGGCGCCGATGAAGCTGAGCGCGACGGCCAGCGCCGTCCAGACGCCCAGGATATAGGCGGGCGGCAACAGCAAGGGGTTCGCTCCCCAGGGCAGCGGGTAATGGAGGACGGCGAGCGCGCTTGCGATCACGGTCGCCAAGGCGATCATCCAGGCGGCCGAGCGGCGCGACAAGATCGTCGCGGCCACCACCACCGGTCCCAGGATCAGGATCGAAAACGGATTGGCGAGCCCGCCGGTGAAGCCGAGCAACGCGCCCAACTGCACCAGGTCGAACGCCATCACCAACGCCGCGCGGCCTTCGGCCATGCGGCCCGGTCCCGGCGGCGCCGTGATCCAAAGCCAGACGTTGGACAGCGCCAGCGCGCCGATCGTCGCGAAGCATTCGATCAGCGCGACCTCGAAACCCAGCGCATCATGCACCGTCAGCACCGCGACCGCCTGGCCGACCACGGCGATCCACCGAATCAACAGCAGCGTGCGCGGGTGAATGGCGACCCGACGGCCGGGCGGCGGACGCGTGGCGGACCCGCCGCGCTCGACGAACCGGTCGGCGACCGGCGCGCCCACGGGCGGACCCGGGCGGTGGGGGCGGCCGAGGTCTTCGGCCGGATTATCTCGCGTCGCGTCCGTCATCTCTCTCCAGCATACGCAAAGCGCGCCCGGAAAGATCGGAAATCGAGCGATCGGCCGTCAACCGCGGCCAGTCGACCGACCCGGCGCCGGCCTCCAACTGCGCCTTCAGCACCGTTTCGTCGGCGTCGGACGCGTCGCCGCGCCGCCCCGCAATGCGCGCGGCCATCACCTCGGCGGGCGCGTCCAGCCACAGCCCTTGAAACGGGACGCCGGCCGCCTGCGCCGCCGCCTCGATGCGCGCGCGGCTCTCGGGATGGGTGAAAGTTGCGTCCGCGATAACGCCGACCCCCTCGGCGAGGAGCGCGGCGGCGCGCGACTCCATTTCTGCGTAGACGGCGACGCTCACAGCCTCGTCGTAAGCGTCGGCGGGCAGGGGGGCGGTCTCGGCCGCGCCGAAGCGCGCCTTGCGCAGCTGGTCGGTGCGAACGACGACGGCGCCGGGCGGGCCGCCGACCGAGGGGGCGATCGCGCGGGCCAACGTGGACTTGCCCGAGCCGGAAAAGCCGCCGATCGCGATCAGCCGCACCGGCTTCGCCCTCAGGTGGTCCGCGGCGCGGGCGAGGTAGCGCGCGGCCTCTTCGCGCATCGCGGCCGCCTCCTGCGGGTCTTCCTGAACGGCGGCGCCGGCGGCGCTCACCTTGGCGCGGATCGCCGCGCGCATGGAGAGATACAGCGGCGACAGACCCTGTCCCGCCGGATCGTCCCAGACCTCCAGCCAGCGGTCGCGAACCAGCGCCGCCTCCGGCGTCAGCCCGCGATGATCCAGGTCCATCAGCAGGAAGGCGAGGTCGTAGAGCGGGTCGATGTTCGCGAAGGCGTCGTTGAACTCGATGCCGTCGAACAACGTCGGCCGCCCGGCGATCTCGCAGATGTTGCGCAAATGCAGATCGCCGTGGCAGCGCCGCACCGAGGCCGAGCGCGCGGCCAGCGCTTCGGCGCGCTCGGCGAGCGCCTTCTCGGTCCCGCGCGCCAACCGCTCCACCGCCCGCCGATCAAGACCGTCGTCGGCGCGCATGTCCTGGATGGTGTCGCGCGCGATCTTGGCGGCGGCCGACGCCCAGTCGACATCTTTGACGCGCTCCGCCTCGCGGTGAAAACGCGCGATCTCGCGGGCCAGATCCGACAGCTTCGCCGCCGTCAGACGCCCGTCGGCCGCCTGCCGATCGAACAAGCTGTCCTCGTCGAAGCGGCGCATGACCACGACCCAGTCGAGCGCCGCGCTCGGCGTCTCGCCGATCTCGCCGAGACGTGCTCCCTCCTCGCCGGCGACGATCGGCGCCACGCCGAGATAGAGGTCGGGCGCGGTGCGGCGGTTGAGCGTCACCTCCCGCTCGGCGGCCGCGCGACGTTTCTCGGCGGTCGAGAAATCCATGAAGCTGAAGCGCACGGCGCGTTTGAGCTTGTAGACATGCGCGCCCTTCAGAAAAACGGCGCTGGCGTGCGTATCGATTCGCCGGTCCGCGCCCTGCGTCAGCCGCGCCAGCTGCGGGCCTTGATCCTCGACGATGAAGTCGGCGGTCATGAGCCGGCCGCCGATCAGGCTGCGGGGCCGCTGACCGCCGCTTCGGCGAAGGTCGCCATGCCGGCGTGGCAGGCGATCGCCGATTTGACGACCCCCAGCGCCACCGCGGCGCCCGAGCCTTCGCCGAGCCGCATGCCCAGGTCGAGCAACGGCTCCTTGCCCAGCGCCTGCATCAGGCGGCCGTGGCCGGGCTCGGCGGAGCGATGCGCGATCAGGCAGTGATCCAGCGCCGTCTCGTCGATCGCCTGCAGGATCGCCGCCGCGGCGGTGCAGGCGAAGCCGTCGAGGATCACCGGGACGCGGCCCATGCGCGCCGCGATCACGGCGCCGGCGATCGCCGCCAGCTCCAGCCCGCCCAGCCGGCGCAGCAGATCGAACGGGTCCGCCGCCGCCTGGGCGTGCAGGGCTACGCCGGCCTCGACCACCTTGATCTTGGCGGTCAGCGCATCCCCCTGAACGCCCGTGCCGGGCCCGGTCCAGTCTGCGGCCGCCCCGCCGAACAGCGCGCAGGAAAGCGCCGCGGCGCTGGTCGAATTGCCGATCCCCATCTCGCCGAGGCACAGCAGGTCGACCCCTTCCTCGACCGCCATCATGCCGTAGGCCAGCGCCGTGGCGACGTCCGCCTCCCCCATCGCGGGCTCCAGCGTGAAGTCTAACGTCGGGTGGTCCAGCGCCATCTCGTAGACGCGCAGCTCCGCGTCGTGAACCGCGCAGAGTTGGTTCACCGCCGCCCCGCCGCGCTGAAAGTTCGCGACCATCTGGGCGGTGACGTCTGCGGGATAGGCCGAGACGCCGCGCGCCGCGACGCCGTGATTGGCGGCGAAGACCGCGACCCGCGGTCGATCGACCTTCGCCGGATGGCGGCCCTGCCAGGCGGCGGCCCATTCGGCGATCGTCTCCAGGCGACCCAGCGCGCCGGCGGGTTTGGTCAACTCAGTCTCGCGGCTGCGGGCGGCGTCGGCCGCGGCCTTGTCCGGGCCGGGCATCGCGCGCATCAGGCCCCGGATTTCCTCCAGGTCGGCCTCGGGACCGGGTTCGGCGGTCTGGTCGTCGCTCATCGCCCTCGTCTTTCAAAAAATCCGGCAAGAAAGCCGCGGCGCGCCCGGCCTTTCGCCATTGCGCCCGCGCGTCCGCAGGCTTAGAGACTCCGATCATGACCGGCAAGACCGAACCGTCCTCCTCTCCGCTCGGCGCGCTCGTCGGCGACCTTCTGTGCGCGCTCGCCTTTCTGACGCGCGCGCCGGTCCCGGCGACGTCAAGCGCGCACGCCCGACCGCTCGGCCAGGCCGCTTGGGCCTTCCCGCTGGTCGGCCTGGGCGTGGGGTTCGGGGCGGGCGCGGTGCTGGCCCTCGCCGCGGCGCTCGGCGTCCCGCCGCTGGCGGCCGGGTTGCTGGCGCTCGGCGCGAGCGCGACGCTGACCGGCGCGCTGCATGAGGACGGGCTCGCCGATACGCTCGACGGCCTTTGGGGCGGGCGCGATCCGGCCCGGCGGCTGGAGATCATGCGCGACAGCCGCATCGGCGGGTTCGGGGCCTTGGGCCTCGTGATCTCAGTCGGGCTGCGTGCGGCCTGTCTGGCGGCGATCGTCGAGGGGGCCGGCGCGGAGGCCGCATGGCTCGCCTTCGTCGCCGCGGCGGCGGCGGGGCGCGGGGCGTTGCCGGCGATCATGCATCTGACGCCTCGGGCCAGCGCCACGGGCCTCGGGGCGATGGCGGGCCGGCCCAGCGCGGATCGCGCCGTCATCGCCGCGGGGCTCGGCACGCTGGCGCTGCCGCTGCTGCTGGGTCCGGGCGCCGGGCCGGCGGCGGCGCTGTTGGCGTCGATCGCGGCGGTGAAGCTCGCGCTGGTGGCGCGCTGGAAGTTGGGCGGCTATAACGGCGACGTGCTTGGCGCGGCGGAGCAGGCGGTGGAGATCGCCGTCCTGCTGACCGCCGCGGCGGCCTTGTCCTACTGATTCTTGTTTCGAGCGGGTTTTTGAGCGAGTTGGAGCGGCCATGACGGCGACGGTGACGCGATGGTGGTGGGTGCGGCACGCGCCGGTCACGGTCAATCAGGGCCGGATCTACGGGGCGCAGGATCTGGACTGCGAGACCGACGACCGCGGGTCCTTCGACGGTCTGGCGGCCTTGTTGCCGGACGGCTCGGCGCTGGTGACCAGCCAACTGAAACGCACCCATCAGACGGCGGACGCGATCCGCGCCGCCGGCCTGGATCTGCCGGAGCCGCTGGTGGAGCCGGCGCTGGGCGAGCAGAGCTTCGGCGTCTGGCAGGGCCTTCGCCATGAAGACCTGCAGCGCGACGAGGCGTTCACCGGCCATCATTTCTGGCTCTGCCCCGGCTATTTCCGCCCGCCGGAGGGGGAAAGCTTCGCCGACTTGATCGCTCGGGTGGCGGAGGCGGTGGAGCGTCTGTCGGACGCCCACGCCGGGCGCGACGTCGTCTGCGTCGCCCACGGCGGCACCATCCGCGCGGCGCTGGCGCTGGCGCTCGGCCTCGATGCGGAAGGGGCGCTCGGTTTCGCGATCGACAATCTGAGCGTCACCCGCCTCGACCGGATCGTGGAGCGCGGCGCGGCGCCGGACGGTCATCAGGACCGCCGGATGTGGCGGGTGGTGATGGTCAACCGCGCGCCCGCCGCGCCCGTAGCGCCGAAGGCCTGACGCCGATGTTCGAGGAGCATCTGACCAACCCTCGCGGCTGGTTCGGCGCGCTGCTGGTCCTCGGCTTCTTTTTTCTGATGTGGAAGTTCGCCCGCAAGCCGGGCGCCAAACCTCAGACGTGGGAATACAGCTACGATTATGTCTGTGAACGCGCAGAGGAGGCGAACGACAAGCTGGCGGAGACCTTTCAGGCGATGCTGGCGGCGCTCAAGCCGAAGGAGCGGAAGCGCGCGCATCTGATCCGATTGGCGGTCATGAACCGCGGGGCCTGGCGCATCGCGCCGGAGAACCATCTGCGCCCGCTGACGGTCGCCTTCCCCCAGGACGCCCGGCTGCTCGCGGCCGAGTTCGTCGAGGCCTTCGGACCCGCGCCCGAGGGGACGCCCCAGATCACCCGCTACGAGCGCGGGATCGAGGTCGCGCCCTTCGATCTGCCGGTCAATTGCGCGCTGGTCTTCCAACTGGTCGCCACCGCCCCGCCGAGCGTGATCGACGGCGGGATCGAAGGCCAGGCGGCGATCGAGAGGCTGAAATGACGCCGGCCCCGTTCGATCGCGGCGTGCTGTTCCTCCTCGGCGGCGCGCGCAGCGGCAAGACGCGCCGCGCGCTGGCGGCGGCGGAGGATCTGTTCGAGCGCCGCGCTTTGGCCCCGATCTACATCGCCACCGCCCAGGCTTTCGACGACGAGATGCGCGCGCGCATCGACGCGCACAAGGCCGAGCGCGGCGACCACTGGACGACGGTCGAGGCGCCGCGCGATCTGTCGCAGGCGATCGGGCGCGAGACGTCGGAGGATCGCGTGCTGCTGGTCGATTGCTTGACGCTGTGGACCAGCAACTTGATGCTGGCGGACGAAGATTTGGCGGGGCCGACGGAGGCGCTGGTCGCGGCGCTGAAGGGCGCTGCCGGGCCGGTGATCGTCGTTTCCAACGAAGTGGGCTTGGGCGTCGTCCCGGAGACTGCGCTGGGTCGCCGCTTTCGGGACGAAGCCGGCCGGATCAACCAGCGGGTCGCGGACGCCGCCGACCGGGTGGAGTTCGTCGCCGCCGGCCTGCCGATGCGCCTCAAAGGCTGAGCGCGCGAAAGACTGTGAAAGACTGAGGAGAGGCCGATGGCCCAACGCATTCCCGCCACCGTCGTGACCGGCTTCTTGGGGGCCGGCAAGACCAGCTTGATCCGCCATATGATCGAGCGCAACGACGGCCGGCGCCTGGCCTTCCTGATCAATGAGTTCGGCGACCTGGGCATCGACCGTGAGCTGTTGCTGGGCTGCGGGATCGAAGGCTGCGGCGAAGACGACGTGGTCGAGCTCGCCAACGGCTGCATCTGCTGCACGGTGGCCGACGACTTCCTGCCGTCGATCGAGAAGATCCTGGATCGTCCCGACCCGCCCGAGCACATCCTGATCGAGACGTCGGGCCTGGCCCTGCCCAAACCCTTGGTGAAGGCCTTCAGCTGGCCCGAGGTGCGCGCGCGCGTCACCGTGGACGGGGTCATTACGGTCGTCGACGCGCACGCGCTGGCGTCGGGCCGTTTCGCCGACGACGAGGGCGCCGTCCAGGCGCAGCGCGAGGCGGACCCGGCGCTGGATCACGAGAACCCGCTCGAGGAGGTGTTCGAGGATCAGTTGCTGTGCGCCGACATGGTGGTGCTGAACAAGACCGACCTGATCGACGCCGAGACCGTGCGCCGCCTGGAGGCGGAGATGGCGAAGAGCCTGCGGCCGGGCGTGCGCTTCGTCCACGCGCAGAACGCGGCGGTCGATCCGACCGTCCTGCTCGGCCTCGACGCCAAGGCGGAGGACGATCTGGACGCCCGCAAGAGCCATCACGACGCGGCCGACGACGATCACGATCACGACGATTTCGAAAGCTTCACGCTGCGTCTCGGCGCGATCGAGGATTCGACCGCGCTTGAGGCCCGGCTGATCCGGGCGATCGAGGCGCATGACGTGCTGCGCGTCAAAGGCTTCATCGACCGGCCGGGGGTCGAACGCCGCGAGGTCGTCCAAGGCGTCGGCCCGCGCCTGCAACGCTATTTCGACCGCGCCTGGAAGCCCGGCGAAGAGCGGCGCACCGAGATCGTGGTGATCGGCCGCACCGGCCTCGACCGCGCGGCGATCACCGACTTGGTTGCGGGTGAGACCGCCGCGGCGGCGGAGTAGCGGGAAGGGGCGGTTGCGTTTTCCACCGACGACGCCCGCTCTTCATACGACTCGACTGTCACGCCGGGCGGCCGCGAGGCCGACCCGGCATCTTGCTGGGCGCGCGCAGACCGCCAGATCCCGGCCCTTCGCTCAGCTCCGGCCGGGACGGCATTCTAAGCCCGCGGGGATGAGGGCGCTTCCGACCCTTACCGCCACCGTCCCCGGATATCCAGCAGATGCGCCGCGCCTGCGCCCGCCAGGGCGAGAGCGACGACGCCCGGATGCGCCTCGATCAGGATCGCGCGGCAGGCCAGCAGCAGAAAAAGCCCCGCCGCCAACGTCGGCAGCAGGCGGCCCGGCGCGATCCCGCGGCCCTTGGCCCGCCACAGCCAGGCGAGAACCGCAGCCTCGACGACCGTCAGCAGCACGATCAGGTCGATCGCCCGCTCGGGGCTCAGAAGCCAGCCCGGTTCCTCGCTCATGCGGCTCGGCTCAGCGCGCCGAGACGAGGCCGAGCAGGTGCGCCATGTCCTTGAAGAAGATGCGTACGTGGGCCGCCGGCTTCGCGCGGACCAGGCGCTTGTTCATGTAGGCTTCCCAGGTCAGGCGCTGCACGTCGGGATCGGCGCAGATGGTGGTGAACCGCTCGCGGCGCTTGTCGCTGTTGTACCAGAAGTTCTGCATGATCCCGAGGATCCAGAAGATCCGGCCGTGCTCCTTCATGAAGGTCTTGCGCGCGCGCTTCAGAGCCTTGGTCTCGCCGGTCGCGAGGAAGGCTTCGCCCGCCTCGGCCGAGAGCCGCCCGCCCAGCATGGCGTAGTAGATGCCCTCGCCGGACGCCGGGGCGACCACGCCGGCGGCGTCGCCCGCCAGCAGCACGTCGCGGCCGTTGTCCCAGATCTTGAGCGGCTTCAACGGGATCGGCGCGCCTTCCGTGCGCACCGTCTTGCAGCCGTCGAGGCCGGCCGCCTTGCGCAGATCGGAGACCGAGCCGCGCAAGGAGAAGCCCTTGTTGGCGCTTCCGGTGCCGATGCTGGCCTTGGTCCCGTGCGGGAAGACCCAGGCGTAGAAGTCGGGCGAGAGCTTGCCCTGATAATAGACGTCGCAGCGCACCGCGTCGTATCGCGCGTCCTGGGCGGCCAAATCCTGCGGGATCTCGATGATCTCATGATAGGCGAAGACGCAGGGGTTGCGGCTGTTGTCCGTAACCTCCTGTTTGGCGACGGCGGAGTTGGCGCCGTCCGCGCCGATCACCAGCTTGGCGCGCGCCGCGGCCGGTTCGGCGTCCTTGTCGGCGCCTTTCGCCGCGTAGCGCACGACGGCCGCGCCGTCGGCGTCGCGGTCGACGCGAATGTAGCGCCCGTCGACGCGGGTCGCGCCGGCTTCGCGCGCGCGCTCGCGCAGGAACTCGTCGAAGTCCTCGCGATCGACCATGCCGACATAGCCGCCGTCGATCGGCATGTCGACTTCCCGGTCGGTCGGCGAGATGATGCGCGCGGTGTTGATTCGCGCCACGATCAGATGGCCGGGAATGTCGAAGTCCCGCACGAGTCGCGGCGGGATCGCGCCGCCGCAGGGCTTGATTCGCCCCGCCTTGTCGAGCAGCAGGACGGAGCGTCCGGCCCGGGCCAGCTCCTCCGCGGCGGTCGCCCCCGACGGGCCGCCGCCGACCACGACGACGTCGTAGGACGGGATGTCGGCGGGCAGGGCCGCAGAACGCTCGGCGGTCGGTTTCAGATCCTCAACGCTGTCGAACATGGCTCTACTCCCTCCCCTCGAAAGGCGGTCGGTTACGTCATTCGGCCGGCGACGGCTGTGGGCCGGCGGCGGAAGCGACCGTGGATTCGCTCTCATGCGGCGGGCCGTGCGCCGCGTCTCTCGATCGCGGCGCCGCAACGCGCGCGGCCAGCGCGGCCGAGATCACGAACAGCACGGCCTCCGCGCCGAAAGCGACCGCGTAGGCGCTTTCGACCGAAGCCAGTTGGGTGCGCGCCAGATCGACCGACGCCGCGCCCAGAAAGCCGCCGAGGCCGAAGGCGATCGCCTGCGCCGCGCCCCACAGGCCCATCCGCACGCCCTCGCGCCGGGCCTTGCCCGCGCCGGCGAGGTTCATCATCGAGCCGATGGCCGCGACCGCGAAGGCCCCGTTGGCCAGGCCCAGCAGGAAAACGTTGACCCGGATCGGCCAGTCGGGCGCGACCATCGCGCCCAAAACCACGCCGACCAGCGCCGCGCCGGAGGCGAGGCAGCCGCCGACCGTCCAGTCCTTGAGCGTGCCGAGCCGTCCGCGCGCCCAGCCGCTGCAGGCGACGCCGACCAGCACCATGCCGACGAAGACGCCGCCGTGCTGCACGCCGGCCAGCTGCGTCGACTGGCCCGGCGTCATGGCGAAGACATGGCCGGCGAACGGCTCCAAAATCAGATCCTGCATCGAATAGGCGAGCATCGAGGCGAAGACGAAGACGGTGAAGCGCCGGGCGTCGGTCTCCGCCCAGATCTCGGCGATCACCTGTCGGAACGGCGGCCGGTCGGCCTTCTGCGCGTCGCCGGTCGGCTTGCGCACGGCGGCCGAGCGCGATTCGAGGCGCCACAGCGTCAACGCGGTCAGAACGAAAGCGGAGCCGACGACGACGGCCGAGACGGCGAGCAGCCGCTCCGGCGTGAAAGGGTCGAGGAAGGCGCCGGAGATCCCGGCGGTGGTCGCGATGCCGGCGATCATCATCAGCCAGCAGATGGTGGCGGCCGCCGCGCGCCGGTCCGGTCCGACCCGCGTCGCCAGCAAGGCCAGGAGCGAGGTGCCCGCCGCGCCGACGCCCACGCCGATCAGGGTGAAGGCGAGGATGGCGAGCGTCACCCCCAGCGCGGTCGACGATCCCATGACATAGGTCGCGACCGCCGCCAAGAATCCGCCCAGCGCCAGCACGCCCACGCCGCCGACGATCCAAGGCGTGCGCGCGCCCCCCATATCGGAGCCGTAACCCCAGCGCGGTCGGGAGAGCTGCACCGCGTAGTGCCAGCCGACCAGCGCGCCCGGAAGCATCGCGGGCAGCGCCAGCTCCACCACCATCACGCGGTTGAGGGTGGAGGTGGTCAGCACCACCACGGCGCCCAGCGCCACCTGGACCAGGCCGCAGCGCACGATGCCGAGCCAACCCATCGGTTTCAGGTCAGCGTCGGCGCGCATCACACGCCTCCCGCCGGCGCGTTCAGCGCGCTCGACAGCGCGAAGGCGGAAAGCAGCATGCCGAGGACGTAAAGCGAGGTGCCGGTCGCGTTGTACCAGGCCGCCTGTTCCTTCGGATTGGCGAGGAGACGCGGCATCAGGGCGATCTGGGCGGCGAACAGAAGCCCGATCCCGGCCGCGTAGAACGGCGCGTCGAGCCACGCCAGCAATATAAAGACCGCGATCTGCGGCAGCGCCATGACATAGCAGGCGAGCTTCGCGGCCCGATCGACGCCGAGCGTCACCGGCAGGGATTTGATGCCCATCTCCCGGTCGCCTTCGACCGCCTTGAAGTCGTTCAAGGTCATGATGCCGTGCGCGCCGAGGCTGTAGAGCCCGGCCGTCGCCACGATCTCCCACGGCGGGAAGCCGCCCAGCATCACGGCCGCGCCGGTGAACCAGGGGATGCCCTCATAGCCGACGGCGCAGGCGCCCGCGCCGGTCCAGCCGTTCATCTTGAGCCGAAGCGGCGGCGCGCTGTAGATCCAGGCCAGCACCAGGCCGATCGCGGCGGCGACCGCCACCCAGGGCCCTAGCGCCAGCGCCAGCAGCGCCGAGAGAATCGTCCAGACGATCGCGATGTAAAGGCCCCAGCGTCCCGGAATCCGGCCGGAGGGTATGGGACGGTCCGGCTCGTTGATCGCGTCGACATGGCGGTCGAACCAGTCGTTCACGGCCTGACTGGCCGCACAGACCAGCGGTCCCGCCAGCACGATTCCGAGCAGCGCGTATTCCCAGCGCTCCAGGATCGGCGCCCCTGAGGAGACGACGCCGCACATGAAGGCCCACATCGGCGCGAACCATGTGATCGGCTTCAACAGCGTCAAGGCCGCCGAAGGCTCAGGAAACCGCTGGGGCGGCGCAGGGGTTACGGTGCTGTCCATGACCGGAATGGTACGGCGCGGCGCAGCGGGTGTCAATCAAACGAGACACTCAGCGCAGGCGAAATTGTCACGTTTTAATGACAGATGCGCGACGGTGCGGTACGTCCCGTCCGCCTCACTCCAGATTGCCGATGCCGTGCCGACGGAGTTTGACGTAGAGGCTCTGCCGGCTGAGGCCCAGCATCTCGGCGGCCGAGGCGCGGTTGTCGCCGGTCAGCCGCAGGGCGGCCTCGATGCACAGCCGTTCGATGATGTCGGTGGTCTCCTGCACCAAGTCCTTCAGCGGCACGCGGCCCACCAGATTGGTCAGCTGCTCGGCCGATTTCGGCAACAGGGTCTCGCCCGGCGCATCGGCCGGGACGCGGCCTTCCACCGCGCGAATGAGGAAGCCGAGACACGGCGGATCGGACTCCCGCGCCGCGGCGGCGGACATCTCCACCTCGATGTCGGTGCCGTACTCGCTGCGCAGCGTCGTGGCGAAGAGCCGGATCGAGCCGTGCTCCTTCAGGTTCGCCATCAGCACGTTCATGTCGACGCCCGACCGGCCGAGCCAGCGCTCCAACGTCTCGCCGCGCACCAGCTCCTCGCTCGGCGCCTGGGCCATGTCGAGGAAGGCGCCGTTCGCGCTCAGCACCCGACCGGCGAAGTCGGTCACGACGAACGCGTCGGGCGCGTGGCTCACCACATGAGCGACCGCGCGCATCTCGGCGTCGCCGGCCATGTCTTCGCCGGCGGACTCCGGGGTGATGCGGATCAGGTACATCGACAGGCTGTCCTGCCGGAACAGCGAGGCCGAGAGCGAGAGCGCGCGCTCCGCGCCGCGGATCGTGACCGAGGCGTCGCCCGGCCGCCCGGTCTCGCGGACGCGCGCGAGCAACTGGTCCAGCGCCTGCGCGCTAGGGCCTTCGAAATTCTTGAAGAGATTGGCGCCGATCAAGCGTTTCGCTTGACTGTTCAACAGTTTGGCGGCGGCGGGGTTGGCTTCGACGATCTTGTGATTGGCCGCGTCGACGATCAGCACCGCCTCGGCGGCGATCTGGAACAGCAGGCGATAGCGGGTCTCGGCCGTGCGCAGCCGGGCGTATTCCCGCTCGAGCGAGAGCTGGGTGTCGACGAGGCGCTGCTGCAGGGCGGCCAGCGCCCGCATTTCGCGTCCCACGGCCAGCACGCGCCCGTCGCCTAGCGGAACGGCCATGTACTTGACCGGCACGTCGACGCCGTCGTCCACCGGGTGATTGACCTGACGCCACCGAGTCTGTCCGCCGGCGGAATCAGCCAACAGGGCGTCGATCTTCGCGCGGCTTTCGCCGGTCACGACGTCCGACAGGCTGCGCCCGATCCATTCGTCGCTGAGGTGGCTCGCCAGTTCGCTGCTTCCGAAAGCGGCGTCGAGGATCGCACCGTCGGCGTCAAGCACCAAGGCGACATCCGAAGCCGCGGCGATCAGGCGCCCGGCGCCGACGACGTCTAGAGCCCCGAGGAACCGTTCCGGATCCTTGAAGCGGGCCTTCTCATCGGTGGGCGCCAAGCTCTGCATGCCGTATTCACTTTCCTCGGGCCTCTCAGAGCGGCCGATCAGGCCGGCCGCTCAGACGGACGCCGAAGCGCCGATCAATCTTTCCGCGTTGTCGACCGCATCGCGCGCGTCCGTCGCATGGGCGTCGGCGCCGATCCGGCGAGCCAAGGTCGGGTCGTCCGCGAAGACGCGACCGCCAACCAGAATAGACACGTCAGCATTAAGGGAATGTTGACGGATCGAGCGAATAGCCGATTGAAGCGCGCCGATCAAGTCGTCCCGGCAAAGCGACAAACCCACCACGGTGAAGCGTTCGAGCGAGACCGTGGAGACAAGCAAACCCTCGGCGGCCGCGCCGTCGACGACGACCTCCCAGCCGTCGCGCCGGAAGAATTCCTCGACCACTGAGACGCCGAACGTGTGCTGCTCGCCGGGTGTGGGCGCCAGCAGAATGCGTCGCGGCTGGGCGTCCGGCGCCGGACGCGCCGAGCCGACGTCGCCGAACGCCGGGCTCAAGGAGCGCAGCATCGTTTGAAGCCGCGACAGACCGAGCGTCACGTCGGCGAACGACCGGCGATCGTCGCTCCATGCGTCGCCGAGTTCGCGCGCGGCCGGCCCCATAAGATCGACGAAAAGCTCCTCCAGGGCCAGCCCTCGCCGACGCAGGGTCGCGAGATAGGCCGAGGCGGCGTCCGCATCGGGCGAGACCAGCCGCTCGGCGAAGCGCAGCACGTCGTCCGCCTCCAACAAAGACGAGGGCGCGCGCGATGGGAACGCGTCCGCGCGCCCGTCCGCGGGGGCGGAAAGCGCCGTCGGGGCGGCGTGGGCGTTCAGCAGACGGGGTATGATCTCGTCCTCGATGGTTCGGTTCAGCACCCGCGCCTCGGCCTTTCGACGCTCTGGAGCGGGCGGCGAGGCGGCGTGTTCAGCCTCGCTATAGACGATTCGCGGACAGGATTCCGCGCCCGATTCCGCCAGATCCGCCGCTTCGGCGGCTCGTAAAGTCATGGACGAGGTCGTGGCCATCGTCGCTCCCCTTCCTCGACCCTCGGCTCCCGGCGCGCGCCGCCCGGCCTTCCGACCGGCGCTCGACTCCACCCTCGATCCAGCGCGGAAGAAGAGGGGCTTCGACTCGCGCTCTCGCTCACCCCTGATCGCGTCCGGCCGAGAGGGCGAAAGCCGGCCTGCGGATCGGACGGGTCGTACATCCGATATGCAGCCGCCCGCCCTGCGCCGCCGCCTGCGAGCTTGCTCCAGCCCGGCTAGGCGACGCGGCGAACGCGCCGGTCCGACGTCTTTGCGCCTCGGATCCGGCGACGGCGAGGTTCGGCCCCATGCGCCGATCGTCCTCGCCGCGGCCCCGTCTGCGTCGTGGTTGTCGGCCGGTTGAAGTCCGCGCCGTCCGCCGATCGCCCGACAGGGTCCAGGCCGCATCATAACGCATCCGGTCAAAAATGTAAGCTTTCATATACGTCAACTTTTGTTGACAGATGCGCGCGCCTTTCCGTACACTCTGTAGCGTTAAATGGCGTCGGACGGCCTTGAACGATCCGGCGTCGACTAGGAGCAGACAGGGGGGTCCGCACGGGCCATGGCGCAAACAAGCCAGAAAACCGGGCTATACACGGCGGAGGAACGCCGCCGGCGGGATCAGACGAAGTGGACGCTGGTGCAGGGCGTGCTCGCCCCGCTGCAGTTCCTGGTCTTCCTCGTGAGCCTCGGGTTGGTGCTGCGCTATCTCGCCGCCGGCGAGGGCTTGGCGCTGGCGACCTGGTCGGTCGTGATCAAGACGGTGATCCTGTACATCATAATGGTCACCGGCTCGATCTGGGAGAAGGTGGTGTTCGGCCGCTGGCTGTTCGCCCCCGCCTTCTTCTGGGAAGACGTCTTCTCGATGTTGGTGCTGGCGCTGCACACCGCCTATCTCGCGGCGGTCTTCGCCGGCTGGGGCGACGGGCGCGATCAGATGCTGCTCGCGCTTGCGGCCTACGCCACCTACGTCGTCAACGCCGGTCAATTCCTCTGGAAGCTTCGTCAGGCCCGCCTGCAGCAGGCGGCCCAAGACGAAGCCGCGTCGAATCAGGACGCGCTCGGCGTGGGAGCGACCGGATGACTGAAGCCTATACGCTCGACGTCAGCCCCGAGGGCCGTAGCGGCGCGCAGGCCGCGCCGGACGCCGGATGCCAGGACGCGCCCGTTCTGAAGGAGCGCGGCCAACGGGAGGTCTTCTGCGGGCTGACCGGCATCGTCTGGATGCACCGCAAGATCCAGGACGCCTTCTTTCTGGTCGTCGGCTCGCGCACCTGCGCGCATCTGATCCAATCGGCCGCGGGCGTCATGATCTTCGCCGAGCCGCGCTTCGGCACCGCCATCATCGACGAGCGCGATCTGGCCGGGCTGGCCGACGCGAACGACGAACTCGACAAATGCGTCGACCGCCTGCTGGCGCGCCGCCCCGACATCAAGATGCTGTTCCTCGTCGGGTCCTGCCCGTCGGAAGTGATCAAGCTCGACCTCTCCCGGGCCGCGCAGCGCCTGTCGCGCCGCCATATGCCGGACGTGCGCGTGTTGAACTATTCCGGCAGCGGGATCGAGACGACCTTCACGCAGGGGGAAGACGCCTGCCTCGCCTCGCTGGTTCCGGAAATGCCGGCGGCGGACGACAGCGCGGAGCCCTCGCTGATGGTGGTCGGCTGTCTCGCCGACGTGGTGGAGGATCAGTTCCGCCGCACCTTCGAGACGCTCGGCGTCGGCCCCGTCCATTTCCTGCCCCCGCGTCGCGCGGGCGATCTGCCTCCCGTCGGGCCGACCACGCGCTATCTGCTGGCGCAGCCCTTCCTGGCGGATACGGCGCGCGCGCTGGAGGATCGCGGGGCGGAGCGTCTGGTCGCCCCGATGCCGCTGGGCGCCGAGGGCACGACCGCCTGGCTGCGGGCGGCGGCCAACGCCTGGGGCGTCGACGCCGCGCGCTTCGATGAGGTGACCAAGCCCGGGCGCGAGCGCGCCGAGGTCGCCGTCGCCCGTTACCGCGAGCGCTTGGCCGGCAAGCGCCTTTTCTTCATGCCCGACAGCCAGTTGGAGCCGCCGATCGCGCGGTTTCTCGCCCGCGAATGCGGCGTCGAGCTGATCGAGGTCGGCACGCCCTTCCTGCATCGCGAGCATCTCTCGGAGGAGTTGAAGCTGCTGCCCTCGACCGTGCGGCTCAGCGAAGGGCAGGACGTCGACCTCCAGCTCGACCGCGTGCGGGCCGATCGGCCGGACCTGACGGTCTGCGGTCTCGGCCTCGCCAATCCGCTGGAGGCGGAGGGTATGGCGACGAAATGGTCGATCGAACTCGTCTTCACGCCGATCCAGGGCTACGAGCAGGCCGGCGACCTGGCCGAGCTGTTCAACCGTCCGCTCGATCGGCGCGACCGGTTGAAGGTCTGAGCCGATGCAGCTGACGATCTGGACATATGAAGGGCCGCCGCATGTGGGCGCGATGCGCGTCGCGACCGGCATGAAGGATCTGCATTACGTGCTGCATGCGCCCCAGGGCGACACCTACGCGGATCTGCTCTTCACCATGATCGAGCGGCGCGACCACCGCCCGCCGGTGACCTACACGACCTTCCAGGCGCGCGACCTCGGCTCGGATACGGCCGTGATCTTCCGCGACGCGCTGCAGGGCGCTTACGAGCGCTTCAAGCCCCAGGCGATGATCGTCGGCGCCTCCTGCACGGCGGAGCTGATCCAGGACGATCCCGCCGGCCTCGCCAAGGCGCTCAACCTGCCGGTGCCGGTGGTGCCGCTCGAGCTGCCCTCCTACCAGCGCAAGGAGAACTGGGGCGCTTCCGAGACCTTCTATCACCTGACCCGCGCGCTCTGCAGCCCGCACGCGCCGGCCCCGGGAACGGAACGCCCGGCCCGGCCCGAGGGTCAGCCGCCGCGCTGCAATCTTCTCGGGCCTATGGCGCTCGGGTTCCGGCATCGCGACGACGTGACGGAGATAACGCGCATCCTTGAGGCGCTGGGCGTCGAGATCAACGTCGTCGCGCCGCTGAACGCGACGCCGGCGGACGTGGCCCGGCTGGGCGACGCGGACTTCAACATCGTGATGTATCCTGAACTGGCGGACACCGCCGCCAAGTGGCTGGAGCGCGCGTTCGGCCAGCCGGCGGTGCGCACGGTCCCGATCGGCGTCAACGCGACCAAGCGTTTCGTGCAGGAGATCGCCGACCTCGCCGGCGTCGATCCCGCCCCGCTGCTGGAGCGCGAAATCGCCCGGCTGCCTTGGTACTCCCGCTCGATCGACTCGACCTATCTGACCGGCAAGCGGGTCTTCATCTTCGGCGACGCGGCTCACGCGATCGCGGCGGCCGAGGTGGCGAGCGACGAGTTCGGCTTCCAGGTCGTCGGCCTTGGAACCTACAGCCGCGAGCAGGCGCGCGACGTGCGCGCGGCCGCCAAGCGCTACGGGCTGGAGGCGCTGATCACCGACGATTATCTCGACGTCGAGGAGGCGATCCAGGAGGCCCACCCGGAGCTGGTGCTGGGCACCCAGATGGAGCGCCATATCGCCAAGCGCTTGGGCGTTCCCTGCGCCATCATCTCCGCCCCGGTCCATGTGCACGACTATCCCGCCCGCTATTCCCCGCAGATGGGATTCGAGGGCGCGAACGTGCTGTTCGACACCTGGGTCCACCCGCTGATGATGGGCCTGGAGGAGCATCTCCTGGGGATGTTCCGCGACGATTTCGAATTCAACGACCACACGCCGTCTCACCTCGGCCACAAACCCGAGGCCCGGCCCGCCGAGGGGGCGACCCCGGCGGAGGCCGCGCCGGCGCCGGGCGACGTTGCGGTGCTCGATCGCGCCGACGCCCGGGCGCAGGCCGACGTCGCGGCCCAGGCCGATGCCGCGGCGCCGTCCGACGCCAAGCCCGTCGGCGCGCCGGTCTGGGCGGGCGAGGCGGAGAAAGAGCTCAAGAAGATTCCCTTTTTCGTGCGCGGCAAGGCGCGCCGAAACACCGAATCCTACGCGGTCGAGCGTGGGATCGAGACCATCACGCTGGACGTGCTCTATGACGCAAAAGCGCACTTCGGGAAGTGAGGCGGTCTTGACGGGCGCGCCGCCCGTCAAGGTCGCGATCATCACGCTGGACAGCCACCTGCTGGGGGCGGTCGACCGGGTGCGCGCCGAACTCGTGCAGACGGTCCCGAATCTGGAGTTGTCGCTGCACGCCGCCGTCGATTGGGCGAAGGCGCCCGAGACGCTGGCCGAGACCAAGCGCGCGATCGCAGAGGCCGACATCCTGGTGGTCACGATGCTGTTCATCGAAGACCACATCCAGGCGGTGATGGAGGATTTGAAGGCGCGGCGCGACAACTGCGACGCGATCGTCTGCTGCATGTCGGCGGGCGAGGTGATCAAGCTCACGCGGCTCGGCCGCTTCATCATGGGCGGCAAGGAATCGCCGGCCGTGAAGATGCTGAAGCGCCTCAAAGGCTCCGCCAAGCCGGGCGCCAGTTCGGGCGCGAAGCAGATGTCGATGCTGCGCCGGCTGCCGCGGATCCTGCGATTCATCCCGGGCTCGGCCCAGGACATGCGCGCCTATTTCCTGACGATGCAGTACTGGCTCGCCTGCTCGGACGACAATCTGACCAGCATGGTGCGCTTTCTGATCGACCGCTATGCGGCGGGGGAACGCGAGATCTACCGCGGTCGGCTGCCCGCCGCCGCGCCGGTCGACTATCACGAGGTCGGCCTCTATCACCCGACCTTGAAGGGCCGCACGACCGATGATCCGGCGGATTTGCCGAAGGTCACCAAGCGCACGAAGGGGACCGTCGGCCTGATGCTGATGCGCTCCTACGTGCTGGCCGGCGACACCGGGCACTATGACGGCGTCATCGCCGCTTTCGAAGCGGCGGGGTATCGCGTCGTCCCGGTCTTCGCCAACGGCCTGGATTCTCGCCCCGCGGCGGAGGCCTACTTCTTCGACGACGACGGGCGGGTGACCGTTGACGCGGTCGTCTCGCTCTCCGGCTTCTCGCTGGTCGGCGGACCCGCCTATAACGACTCGGACGCCGCGGCCGAGATGATGCGTCGGTTGGACGTCCCGTGCATCGCCGCCCATGCGCTCGAATTCCAGACGCTGGCCGACTGGCGGCGCTCGTCCGGCGGCCTGCTGCCGGTGGAGAGCACCATAATGGTCGCGATCCCCGAGCTGGACGGCGCGATCGCGCCCACCGTCTTCGGCGGCCGCGAGAGCCTGGACGGCGACGCGCAGACCGGCGCCCGGCGCATGGTGGTCGACACCGAACGCGCCGCCGCGCTCGTCGCGCGCACGGCCCGCCAGATCACGTTGAAGCAGGCGGCGAAAGCCGAGCGCCGCATCGCCGTCGTCCTCTTCAACTTCCCGCCGAACTCCGGCGCGACGGGCACGGCCGCCTATCTCGGCGTCTTCGAGAGCCTGTTCAACACGCTGCACGCCCTGAAGGCCGACGGCTACACCGTCGAGGTCCCGGAAAGCGTCGACGCGCTGCGCGACGCGCTGCTGATCGGCAACACGGCGGAATTCGGCGCCGACGCCAACGTCGCGCACCGCATCCCGGTCGACGACCACGTCAAGCGCGAGCCGCATCTGAAAGAGATCGAGGCGGCCTGGGGCTCCGCCCCGGGGCGCGCGCAAAGCGACGGTCGCTCGATCCACGTCTACGGCCTGCATCTCGGCAACGTCTTCGTCGGCGTGCAGCCGGCCTTCGGCTACGAAGGCGATCCGATGCGCCTGCTGTTCGAGAAGGGCTTCGCGCCGACCCACGCCTTCAGCGCCTTCTACCGCTACCTGCGCGAAGATTTCGCGGCCCACGCCGTCCTCCATTTCGGCACCCACGGCGCGTTGGAGTTCATGCCGGGCAAGCAGACGGGCCTGTCCGGCGCTTGCTGGCCGGAGCGTCTGATCGGCGATCTGCCGAACTTCTACTTCTACGCCGCCAACAATCCCTCCGAAGGCGTGATCGCCAAGCGCCGCTCGGCGGCCACGCTGCTCAGCTACATGACGCCGCCCCTGAAGCAGGCCGGCCTCTACAAAGGGCTGATCGAGCTGAAGGAGACGATCGAGCGCTGGCGCAAGACCGAGCCGGAGGAGGCCGATCAGCGCGTGCGCCTCGCCGACTTGATCGCGACGCAAGCCCAGACCCTCGACCTCGTCGCGGCCGACGCCCGCTGGACCGGCGAGGCGACGGACGAGATCGCCCGACTGCAGGACGACGTGCGTGAGTTGGAGGAGACCCTGATCCCCTTCGGCCTGCACGTGCTGGGCGACGGGGTCGCACAAGCCGAGCGCGCCGACTATCTGCGCGTCATCGCCGAGGCCAATCACGCCCTGAACCTGGGCGACGCCGCGCTCGACGCGCTGCTGGCGGGCAAGGGCGGCGACGCGGCGATCAGGGCCGCCGGCCTGAAGGCCGACAAGGAGACCCGCGCCGCCTTCGCCAAGCTGTCCGAGATCGCGGGGCATCTGGGCCGCGACAGCGAGCTGCCGGCGATGCTGCACGCGCTGGACGGCGGCTACACCCCGCCGGCGCCGGGCGGCGACCTGCTGCGCACGCCGGAGGTCCTGCCCACCGGCCGCAACCTGCACGGCTTCGATCCCTTCCGCATGCCGAGCGCCTTCGCCGTCGAGGACGGCGCGCGCCAGGCCGGCCGCCTGCTGGCGCGTCACCTGGACGACGGCGCCGGCTTCCCGGAATCGATCGCGCTGGTGCTGTGGGGCACCGACAATCTGAAGAGCGAGGGCGGTCCGATCGCCCAGGCGCTCTCGCTCATGGGCGCGCGCCCGCGCTTCGACAGTTTCGGGCGCCTCGCCGGGGCGGCGTTGATCCCGCTGGAGGAATTGGGCCGGCCGCGGATCGACGTGGTTATGACGCTGTCGGGCATCTTCCGCGATCTGCTGCCGTTGCAGGTGAAATTGCTCGCCGAGGCCGCGTGGCTCGCCGCCTCCGCGGACGAGTCGCCGGAGCAGAACTTCGTGCGCAAGCACACGCTCGCCTATCAGGCCCGGCGCGGCTGCGACTTCGAGACGGCGGCCCTTCGCGTCTTTTCCAACGCCGACGGCGCCTACGGCGCCAACGTCAACCAGATGGTCGACGGCGGGGCCTGGGACGACGAGGAGGAACTGGGCGACGTCTTCGCCAAGCGCAAATGCTTCGCCTATGGCCGCGGCGGTCAGCCGGCGCAACAGGAAGACCTGCTGAAGGATATGCTGGGCGGCGTCGACTTCGCCTATCAGAACCTGGAGTCGGTCGAGCTCGGCGTGACGACCATCGACCATTACTTCGACAGTCTGGGCGGCATCACGCGCGCCGCCGCCAGCGCGCGCGGCGGCGAGGCGATCCCCGTCTACGTCTCCGACCAGACCGGCGCCGACGGCAAGGTGCGCACGCTCTCCGAACAGGTCGCGCTCGAGACCCGCACGCGGATGCTCAACCCGACCTGGTACGAGGGCATGTTGAAGCACGGCTATGAGGGCGTGCGCCAGATCGAGGCGCAGGTCACCAACACGCTCGGCTGGTCGGCGACGACCGGCCAGGTGCAGCCCTGGGTCTATCAGCAGCTGACCGAGACTTTCGTCCTCGACGCGGACATGAGGAAGCGCCTCGCGACCCTCAATCCGAAGGCGTCGGCGCGCGTCGCCAACCGGCTCCTGGAGGCGCATGAGCGCCGCTATTGGGAGCCCGACGAAGAAACCCTCGCCGCGCTCAAGGCGGCGGGCGAGGAGCTCGAAAACCGCCTTGAAGGGATCCATGAAGAGGAGGCCGCAGCATGAGTTACGCGCTCGGCACGCTTGAGCGATCGAAAGGTCCCGCCAAAGGGATCGGCGACGGCGAAGGCAGCGTGCAGTTCCACCCGCAGGCGGACGTCGATGTCGGCGGCGCCAAGATATTCTCCGTCTACGGCAAGGGCGGCATCGGCAAGAGCACGACTTCGTCCAACCTGTCCGTCGCCTTCTCGAAGCTGGGCAAGCGGGTGCTGCAGATCGGCTGCGACCCGAAGCATGACAGCACCTTCACGCTGACCAAGCGGCTGGCCCCGACGGTGATCGACGCGCTCGAGGAAGTGGACTTCCACGCCGAAGAGCTGCGCGTCGAGGATTTCGTCTTCGAAGGCTACAACGGCGTGATGTGCGTCGAGGCCGGCGGCCCGCCGGCCGGCACCGGCTGCGGCGGCTACGTCGTCGGCCAGACGGTGAAGCTCCTCAAGGAGCACCACCTGCTGGAGGACACGGACGTCGTGATCTTCGACGTGCTCGGCGACGTGGTGTGCGGCGGCTTCGCCTCGCCCCTGCAGCACGCCGAGCGCGCGCTGATCGTTACCGCGAACGACTTCGATTCGATCTTCGCGATGAACCGCATCGTCTCGGCCATCAAGGCGAAATCGAAGAATTACGAGGTCCGCGTCGGCGGCGTCATCGCCAACCGCAGCGCCGCCACCGACGAGATCGACCGTTTCAACGAGGCGACCGGCCTCAAGACGCTGGCCCACTTCAAGGATCTCGACGAGATCCGGCGCTCGCGCCTGAAGAAGTCGGTCATCTTCGAGATGGAGTCCACGCCCGCGCTGGAGGCCGTCAAGGAAGAGTATCTCAAGCTGGCGCAGGCGCTCTGGGACGGGGTCGACCCGCTGGAGGCCACGCCGATGAAGGATCGCGAGATCTTCGACTTCCTGGGCTTTGACTGAGCTCGGGTCGAGGGAAACGCAGAGACGTCGAAAAGGTAGGGACCGTCCGATGGACACCGCAAGCTACACCGCCCGCCGGGGCCAGATCGCCGAATATTTCGACCGCACCGCGGCCGACGCCTGGGCGAAGCTGACCTCGGACGCGCCCGTCAGCAAGATCCGGGCGACCGTTCGGGCGGGGCGCGATCGCATGCGCGCGACGCTGCTGTCCTACCTTCCGGACGATCTGAGCGGCAAGCGCTTGCTGGACGCCGGCTGCGGCACGGGCGCGCTGGCGGTGGAGGCCGCGCGGCGCGGGGCGGAGGTGGTCGCGATCGACCTGTCCCCGACGCTGGTGGATTTGGCGCGCGAGCGCACGCCCGTCGACGGCCTCAAGGGGTCGATCCGCTTCACCTCCGGCGACATGCTGTCGCCCGACCTGGGGCGCTTCGACCATGTCGTCGCGATGGACAGCCTGATCCACTACGACACGCCGGACATGGTCCGCGCGCTGGCCGGTCTCGCCGATCGGACCGAGACCTCGATCGTCTTCACCTTCGCGCCCAAGACGCCGGCGCTGGCCGCGATGCACGCGGTCGGCCGGCTGTTCCCCCGCGGCGATCGCGCGCCCGCGATCGAACCGGTGGGACGCGGCCGGCTGGCGAAGCGGATCGACCGTCACGCCGGCCTCGTCGATTGGCGCGTCGGGCGCGGCGAGAAGATCACCAGCGGCTTCTATATGAGCCACGCCCAGGAACTGGTTCGGAGCTGACGAGCGCACCGCTATGCAGAAACCCGTCACCGTCATCATCGCCGAAGGATGGAGCCGCGTCTCGCACCGGTTCCTGCCGTTCGCCGATGCGGCGACCCCGGACCTGCCGCTGGGGCGGCTGGTGCGGCTGTCGCTGTTCCAGGTGTCGATCGGCATGGCCGTGGTGCTGCTGACGGGCACGCTGAACCGGGTGATGATCCTGGAGCTCGGCGTGGCCGCATGGCTGGTCTCGGCGATGGTCTCGCTGCCGCTGATCTTCGCGCCGTTCCGCGCGTTGATCGGGCACAAGTCGGACCAGCATCGCTCGATCCTGGGATGGCGGCGCGTGCCCTACATCTGGATCGGCACGATGATCATGTTCGGCGGGCTGGCGATCATGCCGTTCGCGTTGCTGGTGCTGTCGGGAACCGGCGTCGGCGACGTGGCCTGGGGGCAGGCGGGCGCCGCGCTCGCCTTCCTGATGATCGGCGCCGGGCTGCACACCACGCAGACGGCGGGTTTGGCGCTGGCCACCGATCTGGCGACCGAGGAGACGCGCCCGCGGGTCATCGCGCTGATGTACGTCATGCTGCTGGTCGGCATGGTGGCGGCGGCGCTTTGCTTCGGTTGGCTGCTCGCCGACTACAGCCACCAGACGCTGATCCAGGTGATCCAGGGCGCGGCCGTGGTGACGATCGTCCTGAACGGGATCGCGCTGTGGAAACAGGAGGCGCGTAATCCGGAGGCGACCCGCCCCGACCGCCCGCGCGTCGCCTTCGACGAAAGCTGGAAGGAATTCAGCAAGGGCGGCCGCGCGACGCGGCTGCTGGTCGCGGTCGGCCTGGGCACCGCCGGTTTCTCGATGCAGGACATCCTGCTCGAGCCCTATGGCGGCGAAATCCTCAACCTGAGCGTCGGCGAGACGACGGCGCTGACCGCGCTTCTCGCCGGCGGCACGCTCGTCGGCTTCGCGCTGGCCGCGCGGCTGCTGACCCGCGGCACGGACGCGCACCGCCTGGCCGCGCTCGGCGCGCTGGCGGGGATTTTCGCCTTCTCGCTCGTCATCTTCGCCGATCCGTTCCAGTCGACGCTGCTGTTCCGCATGGGGGTCACGCTGATCGGCTTCGGCGGAGGCCTGTTCGCCGTCGGCACGCTGTCGGCCGCCATGGCGCTCGCCAAGGACGGGTTGAGCGGCATCGCGCTGGGCGCCTGGGGCGCCGTGCAGGCGACGGCCGCGGGCCTCGCCATCTTCGCGGGCGGGGGCTTGCGCGATTGGGTCGCGGCTCTGGCCGCCGACGGCGCGCTCGGCCCCGCGCTCACCGACCCCGCGGTCGGCTACGGCTTCGTCTATCACTTGGAGATCCTGTTCCTCTTCGCAACGCTCGCCGCGATCGGACCGCTGGTTCGGTTCCGCGACGGCGGCGCCGGGCGCGGCGCGGCGAAGGACGGGACCAAATTCGGTCTGGCCGAGTTCCCCGGCTGACCGCTTAGGAGGAGTATGGGATCATGGACACCATTGGCGACATCACCGGCTACATCGACGTAGCCCAAGTCGTATTATACGTCTTCTGGGTCTTCTTCGCCGGCCTGATCATCTATCTGGTCAAGGAGAACAAGCGGGAGGGCTATCCGCTGGACTCCGACCGGACCAACAGCCGCGTCAGCGTGATCGGCTGGCCGGAGCCGCCGGCCCCCGTCACCTACACCACCGCCCAAGGCGAGACGATCAGCGCGCCCACCGGCGTCGGCGACACCCGTCCGATCAAGGGCGAGCCGGCGGCGAAATGGCCGGGCGCCCCGCTGGTTCCAACCGGCGAGAACCCGATGCTGGACTGCATCGGCCCGGGCTCCTACGCCGAGCGGAAGGATCAGCCGGACCTGACAAACGAAGGGACGCCCAAGCTGGTCCCGAACCGGATCGCCAGCGACTTCCACGTCGACGAGCGGGACCCGAACCCGGTCGGCATGGAGGTCGTGGGCTTCGACGGCAAGGTCGGCGGCAAGATCACCGAGATTTGGATCGACCGGGCGGAGCATCTGATCCGCTATCTCGAGCTCGATACGGGCGGTGAGGCCGGCTCGGTGCTGCTGCCCATGACCATGGCCCGCATCAGCGGCGGCAAGGTCAAGGTCGCCTCGATCAAGGGCGAGCACTTCGTCGACGTGCCGAAGATCAAGAACCCCGATCAGGTAACCCGCCTGGAGGAGGAGAAGATCACCGCCTACTACGCGGCCGGTCATCTCTACGCCGATCCCAGCCGCTCGGAGCCGCTGTTATGAGCAAATCCCACGGTCACGACGACTTCGCCTTCGAGCCGATCCGGGGGCTTCCCGAACGGCCGCCGGAAGGGGAGAAGATCCTTTGGCAGGGCGCCCCGTCCTTCAAAGGGCTCGCCGTCCGCAGCTTCCACGTCCGCAAGGTCGCGATCTACTTCGCGGTGCTGATGGTCTGGCGCATTGCGGAGGCGCTGCACGGCGGCGCCGGCGTGGGCGAGGCGCTGATCGCCGCGTCCGGGCTGATCCCCGTCGCGGCCGTGGGAATCGGTCTGTTGACGCTCTTCGCCTGGCTTTACGCCCGGTCCAGCGTCTTCACCATCACCAGCCGTCGGGTGGTGATGCGTTTCGGACTGGCCCTGCCGATGGCGATCAACCTGCCGTTCGCGCGCGTCGAAGGGGCGGGCCACCGCCGCTACGGCACGGGCGACGGCGACATCCCGCTGGCGCTCGCCAAAGGGGAGCGCATCGCCTACCTGCATCTGTGGCCCTTCGCCCGGCCGTGGCGCCTCAAGCAGCCGGAGCCGATGATGAAGGCGCTTCCCGACAGCGAAAAGGCCGCCGGAATTCTGGCCGACGCGCTCACCGCGTTCGTGGAGAGCGAGGGCGAGGCGGGCGCGGAGAAGGCCAGCACGCCGGTGCGCCTCGCCCGACCGTCCACGGGCGGGGTGCGGGCGACCGCGCCCTTCCCGAAACGAGGCGAAGCGGCCGAGGGCGGGGAGAGCTCGAACCGCGGGCGCTCGCCGGCGGTCGCGAGCCCGAGCCGCTGAACCGCACGGCGATCTGAGGAGAGACCGACATGGCCGACGTCCATCATCACCCCCAGCGTCGTCTGACCCACGCGCACGACGCCGTGCCGCGTTGGGCGATCATCGGCGCCGGCCTGATGATCGCGGCGGCGCTCGCGCTGGCGTTCAGCGCGCGGACGGGGGTGCTCTCGCCCTTCACCACCGCGCCGCAGTCGGAGGTGGTGGACACCCGTCAGATCACCTTCGCCGACACCGCCGACGGCCGGGTGCTGATCCGCGACGCGGCCAGCGGGGCCTTTGTCTCGGAGATCGAGGTCGGCCAGGAAAACTTCATCCGCGGCGTCCTGCGCGGCCTGGCGCGCGAGCGCATGCTGAACGACGTCGGCGCCGCCCCTGGCTTCGAGCTGGTGCGCTGGTCCGACGGACGTTTCACCATGCGCGATCTCGCCACCGGGCGGGTGATCGATCTGGGCGTCTTCGGGCCCACCAACGCCGAAGCCTTTGCGCGCCTGATGACGATCGAAGGAGCCTCGCGATGAAGACGCCGCGCATCCTGTTCACCGAACAGTTCGACGTGCCCTGCACGATCGAAATCCAAAACACCTTTGAGAGCTTGCACGCCCATGTGGTGCTGGACGGCGACCCGCCGATCCATCCGGGCGACAAGGTCGAGGTGCACGGGGAGCCGATCGCGGTTCCCTACGGCGAGAGTTTGACGCTGGAGCGTATGGCGACGGTGCGCCGCGCCGGCCCGCTCGGCCGCTGGTGGACCAAGGTCACCGGCGATCTGGAAGTCTTCGAGATGTTCGAAGTCAGCTTTACTTCGGGGAGGCCCGTATGACGATCGAAACCCTATCCGTGACGCCGTCCGACAGCACGCGGAAGGCCATGGAGAACACGGTGTTGAGCCCGCGCTTCTACACCACCGACTTCGACGAGCTGGACCGGATCGACGTCGAGCCGGTGCGCGAAGAGTGGGACATCCTGATCGCCGATCTGGAGCGCGACGACAACAAACGCCACTTCAAGAAGGACGAGCGCTGGGACGAGATCGACATCGACGCGCTGCCCGAGGGGCTGAAGCAGGAGCTGCTTGATTTTCTGGTGAGCTCGCTCACGGCCGAATTCTCCGGCTGCGTGCTCTACGCCGAGATGAAGCGCCGGGGGACCAATCCCGACATCTGCCAGCTGTTCCGCCTGATGAGCCGGGACGAGGCGCGTCACGCCGGCTTCATCAACGACGCGCTGAAGGAGTTCGGGCTCGGCGTCGACCTCGGCTATCTGACGAAGACGAAGAAGTACACCTTCTTCAAGCCGAAGTTCATCTTCTACGCCACCTACCTGTCGGAGAAGATCGGCTACGCCCGCTACATCACGATCTACCGCCACCTGCAGCAGAACCCGGACCGGATGTTCCATCCGATCTTCAAGTGGTTCGAACAGTGGTGCAATGACGAGTTCCGCCACGGCGAGGCCTTCGCGCTGCTGATGCGCGCCAACCCGCACCTGCTGCAGGGCCGCAACAAGCTGTGGGTGCGCTTCTTCCAGCTGGCGGTGTTCGCGACCATGTATGTGCGCGACCACGCCCGCCCGGAGTTCCACAAGGCGCTGGGCGTCGATCCGACCGAGTACGACTACAAGGTCTTCCACATCTGTTCGGAGATCTCGAAGCAGGTCTTCCCGGTGCAGCTCGATCTCGACAACCCGACTTTCCGAGAGGGGTTGGAGCGGCTGCGTAAGCTCAGCGTGAAGCTCGACCGGGCGAAGGCGCAGGGCGGCCCGATCGGCTTCGCCAAGCAGCTCGGATTGACGGCGGCGGTGGCCGCGGTCTTCGCGCGGCTCTACGTGCTGCCGGGCGTGCCCAACGCGCTGCCCGAGACCAGCCGTCTGCAGCCGGCCTGGTGAGCCGATAAGGAGCGCTCGGAGCCCTTGATGTCCGCCTATCTGCTTCCCCTGATCTGCGCCGTCTTCGTCTGGTGGTTCGGCACCGGGGCGGTGCTCTATGTCGACGGGCTGCCGGCCTCTGCTAAGCGCTGGACCGCCGCGGCGGCCAGCGCGATCGCCGGGCTCGCCTTCATCGGCGTGATCTGGGCGGCCGACCGCACCGACGTCGCGGCCGCCTATCTCGGTTTCGTCGCCGGCGTGGCGCTGTGGGGGTGGAACGAGCTTCTCTTCCTGTCCGGAACTGTGACCGGGCCGAACAAGAGCCCGCGGCCGGCCGACGCGAAGGGGGTGCGGCGCTTCATCCTGGCGGCGGGGACGCTGATCTATCACGAGTTCGCGCTGGTCGCGACCGCCGGCGCCATGCTGGCGGCCAGTTGGGACGCGCCGAATCAGGTGGCGTTCTGGACCTTCGCGCTGCTGTTCGCGATGCGGCTCTCGACCAAGCTGAACATCTTCTTCGGGGTGCCCAATCTGTCGGAGGAAATGCTGCCGCCCGGCGTCGATTACCTGAAGAGCCACTTCGGGCCGCGGCGGGTGACGGCTTTCTTCGCTATCTCCGTCAGCTTCGCGACCCTGCTGGTGGGCTGGCTCGTCTGGGCCGCCGCCGACCCCGGCGCGGGGGCGTTCCAGCATGCGGCGTTCAGTCTTCTTGCGGCGTTGGCGCTGCTGGGCTTTCTGGAGCATTGGTTTCTGGTTCTGCCGCTCAGGGAAACGGCCCTGTGGCGCTGGGCCATGCGCGCCGCCGAGGCCCGCTCGGCGCGTGAAGATCGGACCGGTCGGACGCCCGTCCCCGGTCAACGAGACGTGTTCGAACGGACGGGCGCGCTCAACCGCGCGGGCGGGGTCGCAACCCCGCCTGGCAACGGGAGGGTTCAATGAATTACGAGCAGTTCTTCCGCGACGGCCTCGACATGCTCCGGGCCGAGGGCAACTATCGGGTCTTCGCCGACCTGGAGCGCAAGGCCGGGGCCTTCCCGCGGGCTCGGCGCTATCGCGACGAGACCGACGGAGGCGGCGCGGAGGATGTGACCGTGTGGTGCTCCAACGACTATCTCGGCATGGGGCAGAACCCGGTTGTGATCGAAGCGATGCACGCCGCGATCGACAAGTGCGGCGCCGGCGCGGGCGGCACGCGCAACATCTCCGGAACCAACCATTATCACGTGCTGTTGGAGCGCGAACTGGCCGACCTGCATTACAAGGAGGCGGCGCTGCTCTTCACCTCGGGCTACGTCTCCAACTGGGCGACCCTGTGCACCCTGGCCGCGAAGCTGCCGGACTGCGTCGTGCTGTCGGACGCGCTGAACCACGCCTCGATGATCGAGGGCATCCGCCACAGCCGGGCGGAAAAGCGCATCTGGAAGCACAACGACCTGGCGGATCTGGAGCGCCAGCTGGCCGAGATCGATCCCGACCGGCCGAAGCTGATCGCCTTCGAGAGCGTCTATTCGATGGACGGCGACATCGCCCCGATCAAGGAGATCTGCGACCTGGCCGACAAGTATGGGGCCATGACCTATCTGGACGAGGTCCACGCGGTCGGCATGTACGGACCCCGCGGCGGCGGCGTCGCCGAGCGCGAGGGGCTGATGGAGCGGATCACGGTCATCGAGGGGACGCTGGGCAAGGCGTTTGGCGTCGTCGGCGGCTATATCGCAGCCTCGGCGGCGCTGTGCGATTACGTGCGCAGCTTCGCCTCGGGCTTCATCTTCACCACCGCCCTGCCGCCGGCGATCGCCGCCGGCGCCTGGGCCAGCGTGCGCCATCTGAAGGGCAGCTCCTACGAGCGCGACCTGCAGAAGAAGCGCGTCGCCGCGCTGCGCCGCAAGCTGGACGCGGCCGGCCTGCCGCATCTGCCGAATCCCAGCCACATCGTGCCGGTCATGGTGGGCGATCCGGTGCTGTGCAAGCAGATCTCCGACCGGCTGCTGGACGAGCATGCGATCTACGTCCAGCCGATCAACTACCCGACCGTGCCCAAGGGGACGGAGCGCCTGCGCATCACCCCCGGCCCGCTGCATGACGAGCGGGAGATGGACGCGCTCGTCGGCGCATTGAAGGAGATCTACGCCGAACTGGGCCTGGTGAAGGTCGCGGCCTGAGCCGGCCGACGGCGAAGGCGTTCCGCCGATGACCCGCATCCCGCCTAAGGCGCCGACGTTGATCCCCGCGATTCGGGAGGACGGCGCCCTCTATCCGGTCGAGAAGATGGAGGCGCATGAGCGCGCGCTGCGCCATCAGGCGGTCTCCGTCTTCGTATTCCGCGGCGCTGAAATGCTGATTCAGCAGCGCGCGGACGGCAAATACCATTGCGGAGGATTGTGGGCGAACGCCTGTTGCTCCCACCCGCATTGGGGCGAGACGCACGCCGCCGCGGCGGAGCGCCGGCTGCGGGAGGAGCTGGGCGCGCGCCTGCCTCTCACCCGCACCGCCGTCATCGAGTATCGAGCGGACGTCGGCGGCGGCCTGACCGAGCATGAAGAGGTGGTCGTCTTCCGCGGCGAAGCGCCGGAGGATTGGCCCGTCGATCCGGCGGCGGAGGAGGTGCAGGCGGTCCGCTGGGCGCCGGTTCCGCGGCTGATGCGTGAGGCGGAGGCCGAGCCCGGCCGCTTCGCCCCCTGGTTCCGCATCTATCTGAGGCGCTGGTCCGAATTGAACATCGGCTGAAGCCCGGAAACGCCGATCAGGCGGGCGCCGAGAAGATCGTCCGGCTGCGCCGACCCGGCCGCCACGGCCGGCTGGAGGCCTGTTCGATCAGCGTCGCGCTGAGGCCGAGCGGCGTCAGCGCAGACAGCGCCGCGCCGGCGTAGAACACCCCTTCCAGCCCGAAGCCGCCGGTCCCGGCGTCCGCCGCCACGCCGCCGATCGCGGGGCCGATCACGCTGCCGATCGCGACCAGCACCAGCACGGCCGTGAAGCTGACGGACGGGATCTGGGGGAAAAGCCGCGCGCTCCAGAACGAGAAGACCGCGCTCATCATCATGATGACCGCGCCTTGGAGGGCCGCCGAAAGCAGAACCGCCCAGCCGGCGCCGGGCCGCAGCGCCATCAGCGCGAACGACAAGGCGGAGGCGGCGAACAGGCTCCAGACCAGGGCGGGCAACCCAACGCGGTTCTCGATTTCCCCCGTCGCCAAGCCGACCAGACCGGCGATTCCGAAGGCGACGAACAGCAGGGGCGCCGCGCTGTCCAACGGCCCGACGGCGAGCGCGCCGGCCGTCGTCGCCCGATCCACCGCGAAGGAAAGGTAGAGCGCGCTGGTGATCCCGAAGGAGACCGCGGCGACGGCGAGCGGCCGCGTCTCCGCCCGCTTCAAGCTTCGCACGCCGGCCCCGGCGCCCGGTTGCGTTCCCGGGTCGCCGGCGACCGGTCGCAGCGCCGGGATGTTGGCCAGCGTCATCAGCAGGGCGCCGCCGGCGAAAACGACCCAGGCGACGCGCCAGCCCAAGCCGCTGAACGCCGCCGCCAGCGCCAAACCGCCTGCGATCGCGACGCCGACCGTGGTGCCGGTGCTGATGACGGAGAGCGTGTGCGCACGCTTTTCGCGCGGCGCGATCCGCTCAGCGGCGTTGTTGTAGGGCGTCCAGCAGAAGCCCGCGCTGGAGGCCGCCAGCACGACGCCGGAGGCCAGCATCGCCGTGGTCTCGGCGACGGCCGCGAGCCCCAGGCCCGCCGTCGCCGTCGCGCCGCCGACGAGCACCGGCGCCCGCGGCCCTCGGAAGGTGAGCAGCGCGGCGCCCAGAGGAAGCCCGGCCAGGAAAGCGCCGAAGGCGGCCGAGGCGATCAGTCCCGCCAGTTCGGTCGATAGGCCGAAGGTCGCGCGCAAATCGGGGAGGAACAGACCGTAAGCCATGCGCGCGGGCCCGTAGGCGATTGCGGTCGCCAAAAAACCCGCCGCGGGCAGGGCGGCGGTCGGTTCTATGCGCCTGGACAGATAGGACACGGTCGATATGTGGGCGTTAACCCGGGGGCGGCGCAAGGGGGCGTCAGCCGCTCTCGACGGGGCGGCGATCGCGGTCTAGCGTCACCCTCGAAAGGAGCGCCCCGCATGCCGCTGGACCCCGACCGTTTCTTCGCCTTCGTTCTCGCCTCAGCCGCGCTGATTCTGATGCCGGGGCCGGTGGTCATGCTGGTGGTCGCGACCAGTCTGCGCCACGGGGCCCGAGCGGGCCTCCAGGCGGTGGCGGGGGCGAGCGCGGGCGCCGCCGTACTGATCGTTTGCGGAACCGTTGGGATCACGACGATCCTGGCGCTGCTGCAGGATCTGTCCTTCGTCGTGCGGTATCTGGGCGCGGCGTACCTGATCTGGCTCGGAATCCGGGAATGGCGGGCGCGCGACGCGGGTCATGCTTGCGAGGCGACGCCGGCCCCGCGGGCGGCCTCCGTCATGGGGCAGGCCTTCCTTGTGGGGGTGACCAATCCGAAGGCGATCCTGTTTTATCTCGCCTTCTTTCCGCAGTTCCTCGACCCGGCGCTGCCGGCGGGGCCGCAGCTCGCCCTGATGGCGGCGACCTTCATGGGGCTTGCGGTCCTGTTCGACGGCGGGTACGCCCTGCTGGCGGGGCGGGCGCGCCGTCATATGATCGATCCCGCGTTGGCGCGGCTGCGCCGGCGGGTGACCGGGACGTTGCTGATCGCGACGGGCCTGGCGCTGGCGCTGACCCGGAAATAGAGGGCCGACGCCGCCTCTTTCCGAGGGCGGGCGTCGAAGCTATATGAGCGAGTGATATGACCGGTTTCGCAATCTTTTTGATGGTCGCCGCAATGGTGATGACGCTCGGCATCGTCTTCGCCGGGGTGTTCGCAATGGCGCGCGGCGGCGAATTCAACGCCAAATGGGCCAACAAGCTGATGCGCGCGCGCGTCATCATGCAGTTCGTCGCGCTGCTGATGTTCGTGCTCGCGGTCTATCTTTTGAAGAACGGCGGTTGAAGCCGCCGGAAAGGACGTGATGGTCACGCTCTCCAAGATCTACACCCGCGGCGGAGACAAGGGCGAGACGTCGTTGGGCGACGGCTCGCGGCGCGCCAAGCACGATCTGCGGGTCGACGCCTACGGCACCGTCGACGAGGCGAACGCGACGATCGGCTTGCTTCGCCTGCATCTCGTCGATGCGCCGGAGCTCGACCAGCTTATGGCGCGCGTCCAGAACGATCTGTTCGATCTGGGCGCGGACCTGTGCACGCCGGAAGACGGCGCGCGCGCCGAGGGCGCGCTGCGCATCGCGGCCGAGCAGGTGGACAAGCTGGAGGCCGAGATCGACCGCCTGAACGAGCCGCTGGAGACGCTTAAGAGCTTCGTTCTGCCGGGCGGAACGCCGGCTGCGGCCTATTGTCATCTGGCGCGCACCGTCACCCGTCGAGCGGAGCGGCTGACCGTCGCGCTCGCCGAGGTCGAGGCGGTCAACGCGGAGGCGGTGAAGTATCTCAACCGCCTGTCCGACCTGCTGTTCGTCATGGGCCGGTCGGTCAACGATCAGGGGCGCGCCGACGTGCTCTGGGTGCCCGGCAAGAATCGCTGAGACGCGGCCGCGGGGCGGCAAGGCGAAGGGGGAAGCCGGACGGTGGAAGGGCAGATTGCGCTCAATGAGGAGATGAGCTTCCATCTGATCGCCCAGTTGGTGTTGCTGGGATTGATCTTCCTCGTCTGCCTGTGGGGCATGGTGCTGCACGTCTTCGCACTGCGCCATCGCAAACCGGGCGTCCCGATCTTCGGTTACAAGGACAGCCTGCTTAAGCGCGCGGAAGAGCGCTTCACCGAAGAGGGCATGAAGTACGTCGAACAGCAGAAGCGCCTCGTCGTGGTCGCGATGATATTAGTCGTGCTTCTGGTCGTGGCGTCGATGCCGGACTCCTAAAACGGGGCGGCGCTGCGCCGGACCGGCCGCATTCGGCGGGTCGGGGCGACGATCGGTCGCTTGACTCGCCTTTCGACGGGGTCCTAAACATCGGCGCTTTGAAAGTTTCCTGAGGAAGGGCGCGCGGCCCTCGATCCATCCCCGGCGGCGCGCGAGGTCATGCATCATCGAGCGGAGGATATGCGGCGATGAAGGTTCTGGTTCCGGTCAAGCGGGTCGTCGACTACAACGTGAAGATCCGCGTGAAGGCGGACGGCAGCGGCGTCGAGACGGCCAACGTCAAGATGTCGATGAATCCGTTCGACGAGATCGCCGTCGAGCAGGCGGTCCGTCTCAAGGAGGCCGGCCAGGCCGAGGAGGTCGTCGCCGTCTCGATCGGCCCGAAGCAATCGCAGGAGACGATCCGCACCGCGCTCGCCATGGGGCCGACCGCGGCGTCCATGTCGAGCATGACGGCGAGGTCGAGCCGCTCGCCGTCGCCAAGATGCTGAAGGCGATCGTCGAGAAGGAAGGCCCCGGTCTCGTGCTGTGCGGCAAACAGGCGATCGACGACGACGCCAACCAGACCGGCCAGATGCTCTCCGCGCTGCTGGGCTGGGCGCAGGGCACCTTCGCCTCCAAGCTGGAGATCGAGGGCGACAAGGCTAAGGTGACGCGCGAGGTCGACGGCGGCCTGGAGACCGTCAGCCTGAAGACGCCGGCCGTGATCTCGGTCGATCTGCGCCTGAACGAGCCGCGCTACGCCTCGCTGCCCAACATCATGAAGGCGAAGAAGAAGCCGATCGAGGCGATGAGCCCCTCCGACCTCGACGTCGACCCGACCCCGCGCCTGAAGGTGGTCAAGGTCTCCGAGCCGCCGCCGCGCAAGGGCGGCGTCAAGGTCGGCTCGGTCGACGAGTTGGTCGAGAAGCTGAAGAACGAAGCCAAGGTCATCTGAGACCGCCCTCGAACGCGATTGAGATCAGGAGAACATCACCATGAGCAATCTGGTCATTGCTGAATTCGACGGCGGCGAGATCCGGGCGGCGACGCTGAGCGCGGTCGCGGCCGCGAAGGAGATTGGCGGCGACATCCATGTGGCCGTCATCGGCCAGGACTGCGACGCCGCCGCCGAGGCCGCCGCCAAGATCGAGGGCGTCTCGAAGGTGCTCGTCGCCGACGACGCCGGCTTCGCCCATCAGATGGCCGAGGCCGTCGCCCCGATGATCGCCAAGCTGGCCGAGAACTACAGCCACGTGCTGGCCCCGGCCGACACCTTCGGCAAGAACCTCATGCCGCGTGCGGCCGCGCTCCTCGACGTGCAGCAGATCTCGGACATCTCGGCCGTCGTCAGCCCGACGAGCTTCGAGCGGCCGATCTACGCGGGCAACGCGCTCGCGGTCGTCGAAAGCGCCGAGAAGATCCAGATCATCACCGTGCGCATGACCTCCTTCGAGGCGGTCGCCGCCGAGGGCGGCTCGGCCGAGATCGAGAAGATCGACGGCGCCGAGGCGCAGGACCTCGCCGAATTCGTCGGCGCCGAGATGACCGAGAGCGAGCGCCCCGAACTCGCCACCGCCAAGATCGTCGTCTCCGGCGGCCGCGGCATGGGCTCGGGCGAGAATTTCTCGATCCTGGAGAGCGTCGCCGACAAGCTGGGCGCCGCGGTCGGCGCCAGCCGCGCGGCGGTCGACGCCGGCTTCGTGCCGAACGACTACCAGGTCGGCCAGACCGGCAAGGTCATCGCGCCCGACCTCTACATCGCGGTCGGCATCTCCGGCGCGATCCAGCATCTGGCGGGCATGAAGGACTCGAAGGTCATCGTCGCCATCAACAAGGACGACGAAGCCCCGATCTTCCAGGTCGCCGACTACGGCCTCGTCGCCGACCTGTTCGAGGCGGTGCCGGAGCTGGAGAAGAAGATCGGCTGACGCGCCGACGCGCGCTCACGCCTGACGACGAGAAGGGCGGCTCCTTGAGGGGCCGCCCTATTCGTTTAGTGACATTTGGAGTTTCTCGCCGCGCAAAACAATACAAATGAGGTCATTCGTATGTGATCGAATTGTTGATCCGTTACAGCCCGCGGAGAAACCACCCATTTCATGCACTTAATTTGGGAGAAGAGGGAAGCCGATGCAAACTCTGACACCCCAGATGGATCTAAGCGACTTAGTTTGAGTAACTAGATGGAGGTGGCTCAACCTTCGCGCTAAAGTTGGTCCAATCTGCACAAGATTGGGATGGCGATTGATGACGAGTAGGGAGAACCTTAAGCAGCATCAAATTGTTCGGGTCGTTTATTCCCTTCGCGATTTTGAGCGTGCTTTCAGCGCGCTCACGTTCCTGAGAGAACCTAAGCGAAAGGAAGATTGCGAGCTTGCTCATCTGCGCAGGCATTACTGCTTCGAAATGACAGCGATTGTAAGTTACGCGCGCCCCTTTAGTAGAGCGTATGGACCAGTTTCGCCCCTTTCCATGACTGATCTAAGTGAATATTTGGATATTTCTCAAATAAAACTTCACGAACGCATTTTGAATCTCAGAAACAAGGCCTTCGCTCATTCAGATTTCGATGCTATGGAATTCAGAATTGATCCAATATTCATAGACGGAGAGAACCGTTCGGTTGCATTTCCCGTGTTTAATGTCCCTGAGGGACCGGGTTTTCTCGATCAAAATGAAATCTTGCTAATGGAATCTTTAGTCAAAAAGCTCATCAATCATTTGGCAGGCACTGTTTTCGAATTCTTTCAGGGTTCAACTGAACCGCTAATCGTATCGGCTGGCAGAATCATAAATCCTCCGCATTCTGATTAGCTTGTAAGTGAAGGCATGAGTTTGCATGTCGTATTGGGGTTCTTTGCCCAGAGCGCGCGCCTCGCTTCGATTTTGTGTCATTTCCCATACACACTCGTCCTTCCAAGAAACTGTCAGTCGATTATCCCTGGAGAGGGTTTCCCGCGGACTATTGCACTCTCCTTGCTAACCCCCTCCGCCCGTTTCATAGTTGCGGCGCAACAAAAGACGGCGGCGGTTGGAGTGACGGCGATGTTCAAGACGGTGGGCGTGATCGGCGCGGGCCAGATGGGGCACGGGATCGCGTTGGTCTCGGCGCTGAAGGGCGTCGAGATCCGCATGCTGGACGCGAGCGAGGAGGCGCTTGAGGCCGGGCTGGAGAAAATCCGAGAGAGCCTGAGCCGCCAGGAGCGAAAAGGGCTGGTCTCTCAGGCCGACGCCGACGCGGCGCTGAAGCGCATCGAGACCGCGACCGACTACGCGGTCTTCAAGGATTGCGACATGGTGATTGAGGCGGCGAGCGAGAATGAAGAGGTCAAGCGCGACATCTTCAAGAAGCTCACCCCGCATCTGAAGGCGGCGGCGATGCTGGCCTCCAACACCTCGTCGATCTCGATCACGCGGCTCGCCGCCTCGACCGATCGGCCGGCGCAGTTCTGCGGCTGCCATTTCATGAACCCGGTGCCGGCGGTAAAGCTGGTCGAGCTGATCCGCGGCCTGGCGACGGCGGAGGAGACCTTCGAGGCCTTCCGCGATTTCGCCCACGGCCTCGACAAGACCATCGCGGTCTCGGAGGATTTTCCGGGCTTCATCGTCAACCGCATCCTGCTGCCGATGATCAATGAGGCGATCTACACCCTCTATGAAGGGGTGGGGACGGTCACCGCGATCGACACCGCCATGAAGCTCGGCACCAAGCATCCGCTGGGCCCGCTGGAGCTTGCGGACTTCATCGGGCTCGACACCTGTCTCGCCATCCTGGGCGTGCTGCACGGCGATCTGGCCGACAGCAAGTACCGGCCCTGCCCGCTGCTGGTGAAGTATGTCGAGGCCGGCTGGCTCGGCGTGAAGACCGGCCGGGGCTTCTACGACTATTCCCAGGACGTGCCGCGTCCGACCCGGTAGCGAGGCGTCATGAGCGCCGATCCGCTGGACAATCCGCCGGGCCTGTCGCGCCGTGCGGCGCTGCTGATCGCGCTCGTCGGTCTCGCGGCGGTGAGCCACGCGGTGATCTTCATTCGCCTCGCCGACGCGCCCAGCCTGGTTATCGCGTTTGCGCGCGTCGCGCTCGCCACCCTGGTCTTCGCGCCCTTCGGGATCCTGGCCGCGCGCCGGCTGTCCGGGCTGGCGGCGGGCGCGGGGAAGCGCGCCGCGCTCATCTCGCTCGCCGCCGGGGTTTTCCTGGCGCTGCATTTCGCCAGCTGGATCGCAAGCTTGGAGCGCATCACCATCGCCGAGAGCACGGTTCTGGTCAGCCTGACGCCTTTATGGGTCGCGCTGATCGACGTCGCGGCCGGCCGCGGCGCGCCGACGCGCGCGCTGCTGGCGGCGATCGGCCTATGCCTCGCTGGGACCGCAATCCTCGCCTTCGATGGGGCGAGCCGGGTCGACGGCGATCCGCTGGGCCTGGCGCTCGCCGCCTTCGGCGGGCTGTGCATGGCGCTTTATCTGGTTGCGGGCCGCGGGGCGCGCGCGGTGCTGCCGACGGCGAGCTACGTCAGCCTGTGTTACGGGACGGCCGCGATCCTGCTGTTGTTCGGCGCGGCGGCGAGCGGCGCGGCGCTCTCAGGCTATTCGGCCGAGACCTGGGCGGCTCTCGCGGCGCTCGGCCTCGTCAGCCAGGTGATCGGGCACACCAGCTACAATTGGACCCTCTCCACCCTGCCGCCGGTCTTCGTCGCGATCTGCCTCCTCGGCGAGCCGGTGCTGGGAAGCCTGTTCGGCTGGCTTTATCTCGGCGAGGCGATCCCGCCCGGCGCGGCCGCCGGCGGCGTCCTGATCCTGGCCGGCATCGCGCTGGCGATCCGCGCGGAGATGCGCGGCCGGTGAGCGAGCGGCGCCGGCCGCCGCGATCCTCCTGAGGCCCGCCTTCGTGGGGACGCGGGAGGCGCGACAGAAACATGGCGTCCCCGCTCTCGCCGGGAAGCCGCCCTCAATCCCCGGCTTGCGCCGCCGCCTCCGCCGGCGGGTCTTCCCGGCTCGCCGACGCCTCCTCGGCGCTGAGCAGCGGGAAGCTGACGGTCACGCGCGCGCCCTGGTGCTTGACGCTGTCGATCTGCGTCTCGCCGCCGTGGAGGCGCACCAGGCTGTCGACGATCGCCAGCCCCAAGCCGGTGCCGCCGGAGCGTTTGGTGTAGCTCGCCGTCTCCTGGTGGAAGGGCTGCAGGACGCGCTCGATCTCCTCCGGCGCGATGCCGATCCCGCGATCCTCGACCCAGAGCGCCAGGCGGCCGGCCGCTTCGTCGCGTCGCGCCCCGACCTCGATCGTCTCGCCCTCGTAGGAGAACTTGGCGGCGTTGGAGAGCAGATTGACGATCACCTGGCGGAAGGCGGTCTGATCCGCCTCGATGCGGCTGTCATCGGGGAAGGCGTAGGCGATTTTAAGATTGCGCTCGCGCATCTGGACCTGGATCAGCCGCTCCAGGTCGCGCACGGTGCGCTCGGCGTCGATCGGCGCGGGGGCCAGTTCGCGCTGACCGGCCTCGATCTTGGTGTAGTCGAGCAGATCGTTGATCAGCAGCAGCAGATGCCGGCCGCTGTCGTTGATGTCTGCGGCGTACTCGCTCGTCTTGTCCGCGCCCGCGCGTCCGTCGGTGAGAAGATCGGAGAAGCCGATAATTGCGTTCAGCGGCGTGCGCAGTTCGTGACTCATGTTCGCAAGGAAGACGGACTTCGCGCGGTTGGCCGCCTCCGCCTCGGCGGCCAGACGCTCAGCCTCTTCCTTCGCGGCCCGCAAGCTCTGCTCGCGCTCGGTCACCGCGTCGACGAAATGCCGGGCGGCGCGCCCGATCTCGGTGATCTCGTCCTCGCCGTCGGTCGGGATCGCCGCATCGCGCCCGCTGCGCTGGGTTTCCAACGCCCGACCCAACCGCGCCAGGCGTGTCAGGATTCGCCGTCGAACGAAGAGCCAGATCCCGAGCACGCCCAGCGCGCCCAAGAGCGCGATCGCCGCCAGCATCAGCGCGCTCTCGCGTGCAGCGTTGGAGAAACGCGCGCTCAACGCCTCCGTCTGTCGCTGCAGGGCTGCGGACAGGTCGCGCGAGGCGCCGACGAACCGGTTGGCGAGCATCTTGTTCTTGGCCAGCAGGCCGGCTTCCGCCCGGCGCAGCGCCGCCAGACGCGCCTTGGACGCGAAGATGCTCTCCGGCCCGCGCAGCATCGGCGTTGCGGCGGCGAGCAACGCCTCCATCTCGCGCATCACCGAGGCCGGCGGGCGCTCGGTCGCGCTGAGCCCGCTCTCCGCCTCGTCGAGGAAGGCGCCGGCGCGCCGTTCATTGCGTCGGATCAGCGCGGGGTTCTCGATCCCGGCCAGCGTCACCCCCTCCAGCAACATCCGGTCGACGGTCTCAAGCCAGCGGTTGACCGCCGCCACGCTGCGGCGTTCTTCGGGCGCGATTTCGCCGCCGACCTCGCGCATCGCCCGGTCGATCACCGCGCCGTGGAAGCCGTAGGCGCGCTCCAACAGGCTGCGCATCGCGCCGAGCTTTTGATTGAAGCGGCTCTCGACGGCGAGGCGTGCGGCGACCGTCTCGTCAATTGCGTCGAGATTGGCGACCAGCTGATCGCGTTCGGCCAGAATAGGCGCGAGCGCCGCCTCCCCGATCCCGTCGGCCAAGGAGGCGTCGACGCCCAACCCGGCAAGGTACTCGTCCAGCAGGCGCAACTGATCGTCGATTTCGTGGGTCACCGTGCGCCGGGCGTACTCGCTGTCGACGGCGGCGAGCTGCGGGGCGGTCGAGGCGATGGCCTGGGAGTATTGCGCGATCCGTCCGGCCTCGATCAGCTCGGGCAGGGTGCGGTTCTGCAGACGATCGAAGCCTCCGCGCAGTTCCTGAAAGGCGATCAAGGCGGCCAGCAGACTGCCGCAGGTGATCACGCCGAACAGGGCGATTGCGGTCACGAACCGCACCGATAGCAAGGACCAGCGCACCGCCGTCCTCCTCACAAGCGCGGCCGGGGCGTCGGCCCGCCGCCCGCGTCGCTCATCTGAGCGGCGGAGCGTAGATCAGGCCGCCCTCGGTCCATAGCGCATTCAGGCCCCGGTCGACCTTCAGCGCGGATCCTGCGCCCAGATTGCGCGCGTAGATCTCGCCGTAATTGCCCACCGCCTCGATCGCGCGGCGGGCCCACCCGTCGTCTAATTTGAACAAGGCGCCCACCCCCTCGTCGAGGCCGAGCAGCCGGCGAACCTCCGGATTTTCACTCGTGGCGAACGAGTCGAGCGCGCCGCTGGAGAGGCCGTGCTCCTCCGCCAGGATCAGCGCGAAAACCGTCCATTGCACGATGTCGAACCAATCCTCGTCGTCGGTGCGCGTCGCCGGTCCAAGCGGTTCTTTCGAGACCACGTCGTCCAACAAGACGTAGTCGCTCGGATCGGCCGCGCGGTTGAGCCGTTGCGAGACCAGCGCCACGCGATCCTGGGAGAGCAAATCGCACTCGCGCGAGAAGAAGGAGGAGTAGACGCCCTCCGAACTGTCATACGCCTTGATGACGAGCCCGGGATGGCGGGTGCGGACCAATTCTTCCAGAGTGCGGATGGTCGTGGTGTTGCGGCTGACGCAGACGCTCGCCTCCCCCACCTCGTCCAGGCGCGTCACGCCCAGATCGCGATGCGCCAGGAAGCCTTGCCCGTCGTAATAGATCGGGTGGGTGAAGGCGAGGCCGAGCTCCGTATCGCGGGTCGCCGTCCAGGTGGTGTTCGCCATCAGCACGTCGAACGCGTCCGAGGTCAACGCCTCGAAGCGCACGACGTAATTGACCTCCACCCAGTCCACAGCCTCCGGATCGCCGACGACGGCGGCGGCCAAAGCGCGGCAGAAATCGGGGAAGAAGCCGACCCAACGTCCGGTCTCGTCGATCTCGGAGACGCCGACGCCGCTGCGGATCACCCCGCAGCGCAGCAGGCCGCTCTGCTTGATGCGCTCCAGCGTCCCGCCTTGGTGCATGTCGGCGCGCGCCTGGTTCGGCGCGAGGGTCGGCGCGAACAGCAGCCCGAGGCCCACCGCCGCGGCGAGCCCCGCCATCCGACCGGCGCCTCCCATACCGCCTCGCCTTCGCATGAAGTCCGTCTCCTCGCCTGCTCGGGCCGTCTCGCCCGCCTGTCGATCCGACGACGCGTTGCAGCCCTTAAGCCTGCAGCCTAGCACGCGCGCGCTGGGCGCGGTATTCCGCCGCGTCGCTCGCGGCCCGCGGTTTCAGACGCTTAACAATATGGGGCGGGGCTGGTTAACGCGCGGTTTACGCCTCTTCGAGCGGCGCGGCCTCGTCCTCCGCCGTCAGGTGGCGCAGCAGGGCCTTGGCGTCCGGCCCGCTCCAATCGGCGAGTCCGGCCAGATAGCCGACCGTCCGTCCGCGCTTGTCGACGGCGAAGGTGGTCGGCAGGCCGCGCACGCCCATGTCGCGGCCGAGGGTCAGTTTAGGATCGTAGTAGAGCGGCAGAGCCGGCAGGCCCAGCCGATCGCGAACGAAGGGCTCGGCGACCTCGGGGCCGCCGCGATCCTGGCTGATCGCCAGCACCGTGAAGTCCGGCCCGCCCAGGTCGTCCTGCAAGGCGGCCAAATAGGGCATCTCCTTGATGCAGGGCGCGCACCAGGTGGCCCAGAAATTGACCAGCAGCGTCCGGCCGCGAAAATCGCTGAAATGGCGCACGGCGCCGTCGGCGTCGAAGAAGGGGGCGTCGCTCGCCGGACGGCGGCGCTTCAGCAGCACGAAGCCTTGCATGGCGCCGGCCGTGGGCGGATAGTCCGCGGCGTCCGCCGGGTGCGGGCCGCCCGCCAGGAACGGCGCGGCGACGGCGGCGCCGGCCGTGAGCAACGCGCGTCGGCGCGTCACCGGGCGACCCCGGCGGCCGGGCGGGTCAGAGGCGATCATGGACGAACGGTCTCCTGTCAGGGTAAGACGACGCGCAACGGTATAGGGCCGCGCCGGCGTCGGGCAAGATGCGCGCGGTCGCATAAAGGATCAGGATTAGGATCGGGATGAGCGCGAACGAAATGTGGGGCGGACGCTTCGCCGCCGGGCCGGCTGCGGTGATGCAGGAGATCAACGCGTCGATTGACGTCGACCGGCGCTTCGCGACCGAGGATATTCGCGGCTCCAAGGCGCATGCGTCGATGTTGGCCGCGCAGGGGATCATCGCGGAGGCCGATCGCGACGCTATTCTGGACGGCCTCACGCGGATCGAGGCGGAGATCGGCGAAGGCCGTTTCGCCTTCAAGGCGGAGCTCGAAGACATCCACATGAATGTCGAGGCGCGCCTGAAAGAGCTGATCGGCGAGCCGGCCGGGCGCCTGCACACAGCGCGCAGCCGGAACGACCAAGTCGCGACCGACTTTCGCCTGTGGCTGCGCGGCGCGATCGACGGGCTGGAGGCCGCGATGGCCGATCTCCAGCGCGCCTTGATCGAGCGGGCGGAGGCGTCCGCCGACGTGCTCATGCCGGGCTACACCCACCTGCAGGCGGCGCAGCCCGTGACCTTCGGCCATCATCTGATGGCCTATGTCGAGATGGTGGGGCGCGACCGGGGCCGGATGGCCGATTGCCGAAAGCGCCTCAATGAATGCCCGCTGGGCGCGGCGGCGCTGGCCGGGACCAGTTTCCCGATCGACCGGGAGGCGACGGCCCGTGCGCTCGATTTCGACCGGCCGACGTTGAATTCGATGGACAGCGTTGCCGCCCGCGACTTCGCGCTGGAGTTCCTGGCCGCCGCCTCGATCCACGCCACGCACCTCTCGCGTCTGGCGGAAGAGATCGTGATTTGGATGTCGGAGCCGTTCGGCTTCATTACGCTCTCCGACGCCTTCACCACCGGCAGTTCGATCATGCCGCAGAAGAAGAACCCGGACGCGGCCGAGCTGGTGCGCGCCAAACCGGGCCGCATTCTGGGCGCCTTCGTCGCGCTGTCGAGCGTGATGAAGGGACTGCCGATGACCTACGGCAAGGACATGCAGGAGGACAAGGAGCCCGTCTTTGACGCCGCCGACAGCCTGATGCTGGCGGTCGCGGCGATGGCCGGCATGGTCGACGACATGCGCCCGAACGCGGACAATATGCGCGCGGCGTTGCTTAAAGGCTTTCCGACCGCGACCGATCTGGCGGATTGGTTGGTGCGCGTCCTCGGCCTGCCGTTCCGCGAGGCGCATCACGTCACCGGCGCGCTGGTGCGCACGGCGGAGGAGACGGGCTGCGGTCTGGCCGATCTGTCGTTGGCGACGATGCAGGCGGTGGAAGGGCGGATCACCGAAGATATATACTCGGTCCTCACGCCGGAGGCCTCGGCGGCCAGCCGGACGAGTTTGGGCGGAACCGCGCCCGACAATGTGCGCGCCGCCGCCGAAGTGGCGCGCGAGCGGTTCCTATGAGACGATCGGCGAAGGAGGGCGCGGCGATGGCTGAGCGCAAGAAGCGGGCGGATCGCCCCATCGACCGACGCGCCGCGGGCCGCCTGGCGCTGGCGGGCGGCGCGGCGCTTTTGCTCGCCGCCTGCGGCAAGAAGGGCCCGCCGCAGGCGCCGCCCGGCGATCCGGCGCCCTATCCGCGCACTTATCCGCAAGGCGCGACGCCTAACCCAAACAGCGATCCGGACAGTGCGTTATGAATCATTTCGAGTACCGCGCCGGCGCGCTGCACGTCGAAGGGGTCCCGCTGGCGCGCATCGCGGAGGAGGTGGGCACGCCCGTCTACGTCTATTCGACGGCGACGCTTACCCGACATTACCGCGTTTTCGCCGATCCGTTCGCCGAACAGGAGTTGGACGCCACCGTCTGCTTCGCGGTGAAGGCGAACAGCAATCTCGCGGTGATCGCCACGCTGGCGCGCCTCGGCGCCGGGGCGGACGTGGTCTCGGAAGGCGAGCTGCGCCGCGCGCTGGCCGCCGGCGTCCCGCGTGAGAAGATCGTCTTCTCCGGCGTAGGCAAGACGGCCGCGGAACTCGCCTTCGCGCTGGAGACGGGCATCAAGCAGATCAATGTGGAAAGTCTGCCCGAGCTTGAAACGCTGAGCCAAGTGGCGACGAGCCTGGGCGTCACCGCTCAGATCGCAATCCGAATCAATCCCGACGTCGACGCGAAGACCCACGCCAAGATCTCCACCGGCAAGAAGGAGAACAAGTTCGGCGTCGATTTGATCGACGCGCCGGACGCGTTCCGCCGGGCGGCTGAGCTGCCGGGCCTCTCGCCGGTCTCGATCGCGGTCCATATCGGCAGCCAGCTGACCGACCTCGCCCCCTATCGCGCCGCCTTCGAACGCGTGGCCGAGCTGACCCGCGCGCTGCAGGCCGAGGGGATCGACATCGCGCATCTCGACCTCGGCGGCGGCCTCGGCATTCCCTACGACGCCGAGGCTCCGCCGCCGCCGGACGCCTATGCGCGGGTGGTGAAGGAGACGGTGGGCGACCTCGGCCTGCCGATCATGCTGGAGCCGGGGCGCCTCATCGTCGGCAACGCGGGCGTGCTGCTTTCCCGCGCCCTGTTCGTGAAGCCCGGACGCGAGAAGACTTTCCTCATCCTCGACGCCGCGATGAACGATCTGATCCGTCCGGCGCTCTACGACGGCCATCATGGGATTCGCCCGGTCAAACAGCCGGCCGCGCCCGCTGAGACGATCGCCTATGACGTGGTCGGTCCGGTCTGCGAGAGCGGCGACACCTTCGCGGTCGCCCGCGCCCTGCCGAAAATCGAGGCGGGCGAGCTCGTGGTCTTCGACAGCGCCGGGGCCTACGGCGCGGTCATGGCGTCCACCTACAACAGCCGGCTTCTGGCGCCCGAGGTGCTGGTCGACGGCGACCGCTACGCCGTGGTGCGTCCGCGTCAGACCTATGAGGAGCTGTTGGGGCTTGATAGGATGCCGGACTGGTTGAAGCCGGAGGCGGGGGCGCTATCCTCCCTCTCCGACGACGAGCCGCCCCGGAGGGCGGCGGGAGCCGACGGATGACCGATGCGCCGAACCGGGGGGATGACGCGGCGCGCTCGACCGAGCGCGGACCCGACGATCGCCCCGGTTTGACGCGGGCCGGCGGGGAAGATGCGACGCGGCGCGCCGGAGAGGGCGCCGTGGCGCGACGCCTCGCGCTGTCCTGGGCGGCCCTGGCCTGGGAGCGCGCCTGGGCCGAATTGTGGGCTCCGACGGCGCTCTTCGCGCTGTTTCTCGCGCTCGCGATTTCCGGCCTGTTGCCGGCCCTCGGATTCTGGGGACACGTCGGCGCGCTGACGCTCTTCGCGCTGGTCTTCATCGTCCTGGCGATCCGGGCCGTGCGGCGGTTGACGGCGCCGAGCGACCTGGCGGCCCGTCGGCGGCTTGAGCGGATCAACGATCTGGGAGACCGACCGCTGGAGGCGCTGGCCGACCGGCCGAGCGACCCGAGCCCGCAGGCCCAGGCGCTGTGGGCCGAACATCGCCGTCGGGCGGCCGCGCGGATCGCCGCCTTGAAGGTCGGCGCGCCGAGCCCGCGGATCGCCGGACGCGATCCGAAGGCGCTGCGGCTTCTCGCCTTCACCGCCTTGGGGGCCGCGTTGCTGGCGTCCGGCGGGCAGAGCGCGACGCGCCTCGCCGACGCCTTCGTCCCCCGGATCGTAGACGCCAAGGCCGCCGCCCAGGTCGCGGTCGACGCCTGGATCGCGCCGCCGGAGTATACTGGCCTCGCGCCGATCTATCTCGACCGCACCGGAGTGCGGGAGGAGGCGCCCGAGACGGCCTCCGCGACGGCGGGGGGCGCGGACGCGTCGGGGTCGGAGACGATCGCGGCGCCGGTCGGGGCCGTCTTGGCGCTGCGCGTCGCCAACGCGCCGGCCGAGCCGGTGCTGCGCGGCCCGGACGGGATCGAGATCGGTTTCGAGCCGTTCGGCCCCGAGGCCCGCAGGCTTGAGACCGAGCTCGCCGTCGAGGGTCTCTATCGCCTCGATGTCGCCGGTCAGGCCGCGGCCGAATGGCGCATCGCGCTGACGCCCGACCGCGCGCCGACGATCGCCGTAACCGAAGAGCCTTTCACGACGCCGCAGTTGGCGCTGCGCCTCACCTATGTCGGCGCGGACGACTACGGGGTGACGCGCGTCTCGGCCGCCTTCGCGCGCGTCGGCGGACCGGGCGCCGATTCAGAGCGGCTGACGGTCGACCTGCCGGCCCCCGGCGCGGCGCGCAACGGCGAGGCGCTCACCAGCTACCGCGACTTCACGGCCCATCCTTGGGCCGGCGGCGACGTTATGATGACGCTGAGCGCCGAAGACGCGATCGGCCAGACGGGGGAGAGCGAGCCGATCCGCCTCACCCTGCCGCAGCGGGTCTTCCAACATCCGGTCGCCCAAGCGATCGTCGATTTCCGCCGGCAGCTCGCCTGGGATCCCGTCGCCAACCGCGAGGCGGTGCGCGACGGCCTCGACGCCGTCGCCTGGAACACCCCCGCCTATGGCGACGATGCGGCGGTCTTCCTGTCGCTCAACGCCGCCGTGCGGCGCCTCGACCTCGATCGCCGGGGGCGCGAGCCCTCGGAGGCGGTCGTCGACGCGATCATCCAGCAGCTGTGGGAGACGGCGCTCTACATCGAGGACGGCGGCGCCTCGCTGGCCCTCGAGCGGCTGCGCGCGGCCGAGCGCGCGCTGCAGGAAGCCTTGGAGCGCGACGCCGACATGGCGGAGCTGGAGCGCCTGATGGACGAGCTGCAACAGGCCATGCAGGAGTATATGCAGGCCATGGCCGAGCAGTTGCAGCAGATGCAGGAGCGCGGCGAACAGCCGCCGATGATCGACCCGGAAAGTCTGGCGAACAGCGTCACGCCGCAGGATCTGAACGACATGATGGAGCAGATCCGCGAGATGATGCGCAACGGCATGAAGGACGCCGCGCAGCAGATGCTGAGCCAGCTGCAACAGATGATGGAGAACATGCGCGCCGGCGTGCAGCCCCAGATGTCGCCGCAGGCGCGCGAGGCGATGGACATGATGCAGGACCTGCAGGACGTCATGCAGGGCCAGCAGGAGCTGATGGACCGCACCTTCCAGCAGTCGCAGCAGGGCGACCAGGGCATGCAGGGCCAGAACGGCATGTCCGACCTGCCGAGCGAAAATCAGCGCCAGAACCGCAACGGCTCCGGGCGGATGAACGGGCAGGCGCCCTCGCCGGACGCGGCCCTTCAGGAGGCGCTGCGCCGTCAGCTGGGCGACGTCATGCGCCGCTTCGGCGAGATGATGGGGGACATCCCCGACGCCTTCGGCAATGCGGAAGGCGAGATGCGCCAGTCGACCGACCAGCTGCGCCAAGGCCGCCCGGGCGAGGCCGTCGGCCCGCAGGGCCGCGCGATGGACCAGCTGCGCTCCGCCGCCGAGGCCGCGCGCGAGGCGATGATGGAGCGCTTCGCCCAGCAGCCCGGCATGGGCCAGCAGATGACCGGCGGCGAGGGCGGCATGGAGGGGACCGATCCGCTCGGCCGGCGGCCGTCCGACACTTACCGCGGCGCCGCCGACGGCCAGGTCGAGGTGCCGAGCGCAACCGAAATGCAGCGCTCCCGGGAGATCCGCGACGAACTCCGCCGCCGCGCCGGCGACCGCGCCCGACCCGACCTCGAACTCGACTATTTCGACCGGCTGCTCGATCAGTTCCGCTGAGCGCAGTCGCCGGCGCCCCTTCCCACCTCCGCCGTAAAGGGGGGAGGCTTCGGGCCTGCGCGACGCCGCCGCCTCCGCCCGTCATCGGGGCGCCCGTCTTCATTTAAAACGGTTGTCATCCCGGCCGAAGCGCAGCGGAGAGCCGGGATCTCGAGGAACGAGCGTTGTTCGCGAGATCCCGGGTCGGCCTGACGGCCGCCCGGGACGACATCCTTCGTTACGACCGAGCGCCGAGGGGATCTTCCTGTCGGAAGATCGCGCACCCTCGTCCACCCTTCTCCCCACGGAGCGCTGCTGTCCGGAAAGACGCCGGAGCGCCTTTAGACGCCGACCTCGTCCTTCGAGACGGGCGCTGGCGCGCCCGCCTCAGGATGAGGTCTTGAGCCTTTTATCAAGCACTTATTATTAAGCACTTAGCCCTCATCCTGAGGAGCGGCCGACAGGCCGCGTCTCGAAGGACGAGGGCGCGGTTGAGCAAGGCTCCGAAGGCCTGTCCCGCGTCGCCGCGACGTGGGGGCCAGAAACTGCGCGGCGTCATGGCCCTGAGCCGCAGATTTTCCCGGACAGCCGTGCGCGGGAGCGGGGAGAAGGACCGGCGCTATCGCGCCGTCTCCCCCGCCGCCCCTCTGCCCCCGAGAAGGAGACGGAAAAAAGCGCCCGCCTTCCGCTTTCCCCGCCCGCCCTTGCTCGGTTAAGCTGCACCGCACGGGGCGAGAGGGGGAGTGGCGTGAGCGATCAGCCGGAGAAAAAGCCGCCGTCTTTCGATTGGGCGCGCGCCGGCGCGACCTTCGCGCCGATCGCCGTGCTGGTGGTGATCGTCGGCATCGCGCCGCTGCCGGCCTGGGCCGTCGTCGTGGCGCTCACCTGGCTGGCGCTCAGCCTCGTCGCCTGGCTCGGAACCCTCGACGCGCCCTCGCGCGCGCATATCGCCCGCTCGCTGAACGAGGCGCGCTTCACGCAGCTCTACACGTTCACCGCGGGCCGCCAACTAAAACTCCTCTGGTGGCGCTTCTGCGACAACGTGCCGAACAACGCCAGTCTCCTCCCCACCGTTCGCGCCTCATGCACACCGCCAGTCTTCGACGCAGGTCTCAAAAGTGCAATGTCGGGGGCTATATTTTTGCCGGTTTTGTGGTGGATTCTCGGCTACGATGTAGAATTAGGTGGAGATATTCTGTTATCTGGAGAAGATTCGAGCGGTGTAAGAGTTATTTTTTTATTATTTTTATTTTTTATGTTTTTGTAATATATACAAGAAACAGTTTACTACATTAAAAACCCTATTGTTCTTATAAATATGAAATATCTATTTCCAATAATGATAATTGCGTCAACATTTATTGCACCCATTGCTCTATCGCTTACCGTAGCGGTAATTAGCATATTTATTGAATCAAAATCTTCTTCGTTGGCGGTTGGATTCATTGGGTTAGGGACCATGTTTGGAATAATTTTATTTCAGAACGATATCGATAATAATATTTCATATTTATTAATAGGATCTTCTATATTTGTTCTTATTATTTCTTTTGTTATTTTTCACTCATAAAAGATTTTCCGTTTCAAATAATTACATTGATTTCACTTCCTTTGTTTTGGATTTTAACGACTGTTATAATCCAATGAGATAATATTTCCCCTTCCTCTAGATGGATGTTTATTTTGTTTTCAGTTATTCCAGTCGTGACGGGTCTCGGAAACGCATTTGCTTACGCTACGACCCTATCATTGATGCGCATGGGCCTGCGAGCACAGCAACCGCTCTTGTATGGATTGTTTGACCTCGCGATTGCCTTGGTGTTGTTCCTCGCGCTGGGGGCGGCGTTGACGGCGACGATCGCCGGGCTCAACGGGCTCGCGGGGGTTCCGATTCTGGATCTGGGCGTCCTGTTCGCGGGGCTGCACAGCGATCCGCACGCCTATTGGTGGCTCTACGCCATGGTCTTCTCCACAATCGTGCCGACGGCGGTGCACGGCGGGTTGAGCCTGTTGGGGGCGCAGGCGCTGGCGCCGCTTTGGGCCCGCCGGCCGGCCGCGCGGCTGTTGACCGACGGCGATCGGGCGTGGAAGGCGGTGGCGGCGCCGCTGGCGGTCGGCGCGATGTGGGCGGGGCCGTTCCTCTCCGCCGCCCTGATTTTGTGGGGCCTCTGGACGATCGGCGCGGACGCGCTGGCGGCGGCGGGCGGGTTCTATCTGCAGACCCTGACCGATCTGGCGGTGTGGATCGGGGCGTTTTGAGGGCGCTCGGCCCCGCCTTGCTCTCCCGCGCCCTGATGACAATCAGAACCCAGGGCCGCAGGTTACGGTCGGTGCGGGCCGCCCTGGACCCTGACTTTCGTCAGGGATCGGAGACCTGCGTTTCGAGAGGGCGGCGCTACTCCGCGGCTTGCGCCTGCGCCTTCGAGATCAGCTGAAGGATTTCGCTCGCCGCGTGGGGGATGTTGGTGCCGGGGCCGTAGACGGCGGCGACGCCCGCCTGCATCAGGAACTCGTAGTCCTGGGGCGGAATGACGCCGCCGCAGACGACCAGCACGTCGTCCGCGCCTTCGGCCTTCAAGGCCTTGATCAGCTGCGGGACCAGCGTCTTGTGGCCGGCCGCCTGGCTGGAGACGCCGACGACGTGGACGTCGGCCTCGATCGCTTGGGCGGCGGCCTCCTCCGGCGTCTGGAAAAGCGGGCCGACATCGACGTCGAAGCCGATGTCGGCGAAGGCGGTGGCGATCACCTTGGCGCCGCGGTCGTGGCCGTCCTGGCCCATCTTGACCACCAGCATGCGCGGGCGGCGGCCCTCGGCCTCCACGAAGGTCTCGATCTCATCCTTGATCTTCATGAAGCCCTCGTCCCCTTCGTAGGCCGAGCCGTAGACGCCGGTGATCGAGCGGATGGTCGCGCGGTGGCGGGTGAAGACCCGCTCCAGCGCGTCCGAGATCTCGCCGACCGTCGCGCGCGCCCGCGCGGCCTCGACCGACAGCGCGAGGAGGTTCCCCTCCTTGCTCTCGGCCGCCTTGGAGAGCGCGTCGAGCGCGGCGCGGCAGGCCGTCTCGTCGCGGCTCTCGCGCACCTTTTTAAGCCGCGCGATCTGGCTGTCGCGGACCTTGGCGTTGTCGACGTCCAGGATGTCGATCTCGTCCTTGTCGGTCGATGTGTACTTGTTGACGCCGACGATCACCTCCTCGCCCCGGTCGATGCGCGCCTGCCGCTGGGCGGCGGCCTCCTCGATCTTCATCTTGGGCCAGCCCTCGTCGACGGCCTTGGTCATGCCGCCCATCTCTTCGACCTGATCGATCAGCTTTTGCGCCTCCTCGATCAGCGAAGCGGTGAGGCTCTCGACGTAGTAGCTGCCGGCCAGCGGGTCGACCGTCTGGGTGATCCCGGTCTCCTCCTGCAGCACCAGCTGGGTGTTGCGCGCGATGCGCGCGGAGAAGTCGGTCGGCAGCCCGATCGCCTCGTCGAAGGCGTTGGTGTGAAGCGACTGCGCGCCGCCGAGCACGGCCGCCATCGCCTCCACCGTCGTGCGGATCACGTTGTTGTAGGGGTCCTGCTCGGTCAGCGACCAGCCCGAGGTCTGGCAGTGGGTGCGCAGCATCAGCGAGCGCGGATCCTTCGGCTGGAACTCCTTCTTCATCAGCTCGGCCCACATGTAGCGCGCCGCGCGCAGCTTGGCGGCCTCCATGAAGAAGTTCATGCCGATGCAGAAGAAGAAGCTGAGGCGCGGCGCGAACTTGTCCACATCGAGGCCCTTGGAGGCGGCGGCGCGGACATACTCCAGCCCGTCGGCCAGCGTGAAGGCGAGCTCCTGGGTCAGCGTCGCGCCCGCCTCCTGCATGTGATAGCCGGAGATCGAGATCGAGTTGAAGCGCGGCATCTTCTCGGCCGTGTATTCGATGATGTCGGCGACGATCCGCATCGAGGGCTCGGGCGGGTAGATGTAGGTGTTGCGGACCATGAACTCCTTCAGGATGTCGTTCTGGATCGTGCCGCTCAGCTTTTCCGGCGGGCAGCCCTGCTCCTCGCCGGCGACGATGAAGTTCGCCAGAATCGGCAGCACGGCGCCGTTCATGGTCATGGAGACGCTCATCTCCTCCAGCGGGATCTCGTCGAACAGGATCTTCATGTCCTCGACGGAATCGATCGCCACGCCCGCCTTGCCGACGTCGCCCTCGACGCGCGGATGATCGCTGTCATAGCCGCGGTGGGTCGCCAGATCGAAGGCGACGGAGAGCCCTTTCTGCCCGGCCTTCAGGTTTCGCTTGTAGAAGGCGTTGGATTCCTCGGCCGTAGAGAAGCCGGCGTATTGGCGCACCGTCCAGGGCCGGCCGACATACATCGTCGCCTTCGGCCCGCGGGTGAACGGCGCGAAGCCGGGCAGGGTCCCGATCTGCGGCAGCCCCTCCAGGTCGTCCGCCGTATAAAGCGGCTTGATCGAAATCCCTTCGGGCGTTCGCCAGGCGAGCTCGTCGGGGGTCCGGCCCTTGGTCTCCGTCTCGACCAGCGCTTCCCAGTCCTTCAGAGTCTTCTTCTCGAACGCGGCCATAGGCGAGCCTCCCGAACCAGTCTTTCATCCGTCGCTCCGCGGGTTATACCGCTCCCGACGGGGGCAAGTCCAACCTACGCTTGATGCGCGCGCGGGCGCGCCCCTATGGTGTGGCTCATGACGCAGCCCGCAGACCTTCCGGTGGGGATCGCCGACATCGACGCCGCCCGTCGCCGGATCGCCGGCCATGTGCTCCATTCTCCGCTGGTGGCGAGCCCCGCTTTGAGCGCTGAGACGGGGCGCGAGGTGCGCCTGAAGCTCGACCAACTGCAGGCGACCGGCGCCTTCAAGCTGCGCGGCGCGACCAACGCCATCCTGAGCCTGGGCGCGGCCGAGCGGGCGCGCGGCGTCACCTGCTGCTCGACCGGCAATCACGGCCGCGCCGTCGCCTATGCGGCCGCGCAGGTCGGCGTGCGGGCGGTGATCTGCATGTCCGCCCTCGTTCCCCGCAACAAGGTCGAGGGCGTCGAGGCGTTGGGCGCCGAAGCCCGCATCGTCGGCCGCAGCCAGGACGAGGCGGCGGTCGAGGCCGAGCGGCTGGTCGCGCAGGAGGGGATGGTGATGATCCCGCCCTTCGATCACAGGGACGTCGTCGCCGGCCAGGGGACCTGCGGGCTGGAGCTCGTGGAGGATTGGCCCGAGGTCGACACTGTGCTCGTCCCGCTCTCCGGCGGCGGGCTGATCGCGGGCGTCGCCGCCGCGGTCAAGGCGCGGCGGCCCCAGGCGCGCCTCGTCGGGATCAGCATGGCGCGCGGCGCGGCGATGCATGAGAGCCTCGCCGCCGGCCGTCCTGTCGCGGTGGAGGAGGCGCCGAGCCTGGCGGATTCGCTGGGCGGCGGAATCGGCCTCGACAACCAGGTCACTTTCGCGATGGTGCGCGATCTGGTCGACGAGACGATCCTGCTGGACGAGCGGGAGATCGCGTCTGGCATGCGTTGGCTTTACCGCGAGCATCAGCTGGCGGTCGAAGGCGGGGCGGCCGTCGGCGTCGCCGCGCTGCTGCACGGAAAGGTCGCGCGGCCCAGCGATCACATCGCCGTGATCGTCACCGGGCGCAACGTCGATATGGACTTGTTCACGCGCATAGCCTCGGGCGAGGATGTGGATCTCGCGGCGGAAGCGGCTGCGTAAAGGCGGGGTTGAGAGGAGGCGATGGCGGACGTTCTGGTGCTGACGGAAAAGGAGCTGCGCGCGTGCGTCGAGCTCGATTCCGGCGCGGTCGACATGATCGCGGAGGCTTTCGCGACGCTGGCGACGAAGCCCGTCCAGATGCCCCCCATCCTGCGCATGGACATGGAGGAGCGCCGCGGCGAGGTGGACGTGAAGACGGCCTACGTCCCGGGCCTCGACGGCTTTGCGGTCAAGGTCAGCCCCGGTTTCTTCGACAATCCGAAGAAGGGCCTGGCGACGACGAACGGCCTGATGACCGTCCACAGCGCCGAGACGGGCGTCGTCCAGGCCGTCCTGCTGGACAACGGCTATCTGACCGACGTGCGCACCGCCGCCGCCGGCGCCGTCGCCGCCCGCTGTCTGGCGCCGGAGAGCGTCTCGACCCTGGGGATCGTCGGGGCCGGCATGCAGGCCCGCCTGCAGGCCAAGGCCTTCTGCCTCGAGCGCAAGGTGGACCGCATCCTGGTCTGGGGCCGCGATCCCGACGGCGCGGCCAAGGCGGCGCAGGAGATCACGCGGCTGACCGGCCGTCAGGCCTCCGTCTCCGAAAGCCTCTCCGGGCTTGTGCGTGAGGCGGACGCCGTCGTCACCGCGACGCCCAGCCGCAAGCCCTTGATCGACCGCGCCATGCTCCATCCCGGCCTGCACATCACCGCGATGGGCGCCGACGCCGAACAGAAGAACGAACTGGCGCCAGAGGTGGTGGCGGAGGCCGAGCTCTTCGTCTGCGACAAGCATGAACAATCCGCGCGCCTCGGCGAACTGCATCACGCCGTCGGCGCGGGCCTTGTGCCCGAAGACATGCCGGTCACCGAGCTGGGCGAGATCGTCGCCGGCCTGAAACCCGGCCGGACTGAGGCCGACCAGATCACGGTCTGCGACCTGACCGGGACCGGCGTGCAGGACACGGCGATCGCCGTTCACGCCCTGAAAGTCGCGCGCGAGAAGGGATTCGGGACGGTGGTGTCGACTTAGCCGGGGCCGCCCTCTTGTTTGGTGGAAGCAGGGCCGGAAAAGGGCGGGCGCCGTCAGGCGCGCTTGACGGATCCCGGCGCGTCGCGCCGGGTCGATTTTATCACGAAAATCGCACTCCCCCTCCCACCTTCCCCCTATGACGGGAAGAGGCCTTTCGTCGGCCATTTTACTCCCCTTGCCCCTGATCTCGTTCCGCGCTACCGATAACGCCATGATCGATCGTTTCACGCGTTTCGCCATTCCGCGCATTACGACCCCGGCCGCTGCGGCGCGCCGGGCCTCTCGTCATGCGTTGTGCGAAACCGTCAGGAGCGATCGATATGTCGCCAGTCTCTGAACCGACCCAATCCCAGAGCGTCACCGCCTGCTTCACCGTGCTTGCCGACGCCGAGCCGGGCGCCTTGCCCCGCCTGTTGGGCGCCGTCGCCAAGCTGGGTCTGACGCCCGCCCGCCTGGTCGCAAGCCTCAGCGAGGACGGCGAGGAATTGACCCTCGACCTGCAGGTCGCCGGCCTCGCCCCCGGCCGCGCTGCGATCGTGGGCGACACCCTGCGCGCCATGGTCGGCGTACGCGCGGCCTTGGTCGGCGCCAAGGCGCCGGCCGCGCGCGGGCCGCATGCGGTGCGCGCCGCGTAAGAGGGAGGCCGGAAAGCGCATGAGCTTTCTCGACCGCATCGCCGCCTGCAACAACGCCGACATGGCGGACTACGTCGGGCTTCATGGGTTCGGACGCCGGATCGGCTGGGTGCGCCGCGACCGCCTTGAGCTGCTGGCGCGCCATGACGGCGCCTTTCGCCGGGAGGGCGTTGGGATCGCGCTGGCTGAAAGCGAGCCCGCCCGGGCCGAGACGGCGGTCGATCGCGCGCTGGCCGACTTGGCCGAGGCCGGCCATATCGAGGCCTGGCGGGGCGAACGCTACCGCGTGGCCGAGCGCTACGGGGGGCCGACGCTGATGACGATCGAGCGTGCGGCGGCCCCGTTTCTCGGCGTGCGCAGTTGGGGCGTCCACATGACCGGCTATGTCCGCCGGCCGAACGGCGGGTTCGATCTGTGGATCGCCGAGCGCGCGCACGACAAGCCCACCTATCCGGGCGAGCTCGACAACACCGTCGCCGGCGGTCAGCCGGCCGAGCTCGGCCTTCAGGAAAATCTCGTGAAGGAGTGCGGCGAGGAGGCGGCGATCCCGCCCGCGCTCGCCGCCCGGGCGCAGGCGGTCGGGACGATCAGCTATCGCCACGCGCTGCCCGCGGGGCTCAAGCCGGACGAGATGTTCTGCTTCGATCTGGAGTTGCCGGAGGACTTCACGCCCGAGGCCGCGGACGGGGAGGTGCACGCCTTTATGCGTCTGCCGGCCGAGGAGGTGATCGAGATCGTGCGCGAGACCGATCGCTTCAAATTCAATTGCGCGCTGGTCCTGATCGACTTCTTCATCCGTCGCGGCCTGATCGCGCCGGACGCAGAGCCGGACTACGCCGAAATCTGTTCAGGCCTCCGACGCGGGTGAGCGCTCGGCCAGCGTCGCGACGAGGCGGTGCAGCGCAAGGATCTCCTCGGCCGCGGTCAGCGCCGGACCCTCGAGCGCCGACGGGTCGCTCTGCGCGCGGGTGAGCGCGTCGCGCAGGGCGCTCTCGTCCCCGGTCAGCGCCCCCTCGCCTTGGAGATAGAGCAGCAGCCGGCGATCGGTCGCCGCCAACAAAAAGGGCGGTTGGTCACGCCCCCCCAGGAGCCCGCCCAATGCGTCGAAGAAGCCCCGCGGCAGGTCGGAGAAGGGCGCGGTCCCGTTCGCGCTTTGCCCGCGCACGCCGTCGACGCCCGCGGGCGGCGCAACCGGGCGGGCGTTCAAATGCGTGCGCGCGAACCAGTCGTGTGCGGCCTCAGCCAGCGCGCCGGTCTCCCAGGTCATGAGAGCCGCGCCTTCGACTTGGCGATCGCACGCGATCTGCAGCAAGCGCCCGCGCATCTCCGAACCAGGCTGCGCCGTCGGCGTTCCATGATCCACCGCGCCAAGCGCGTAGGATACGCCCGCGGCCCGGCCGGCCAACGCCTCCTCCAGATAGCCGGCGGCGCTCGGCGGCGCGGCGCCCGCCTGGGCGAGCAGTCTGAGATCGAGCGTCGGGTTTTCTACATCCTCCGCCGCCAGCCGATCGGCGGAGGAGAGACGCCCGCTCGCCGACAGCCCGGCGGCGGCTGCCGTGAGCGCGTGTCGTCGCGCCGCCGTCACCCATTCCGCCGCTTGGTTCGGGTGCATCCGACGCGCCAGCCGCAGTCCCATGAGAAAGGTAAGCAGCGCGAACGTCGCCGCCGTAAGCGCCACGCTCAGGGCGTCCGCCCCCTGATAACCGGCCGCCGAGGCGCCGAGCGCGCCGCCGGCAAAGGCCAGGAATCCGGGAAGGCGCCGGCGACGGGGCTGCGGAGCGGCGCCGGGCGGCGGCGGCGCCGGGCCCGCCTCGGCCAATGCGGTCCGGACGCCGGCCGCCAGGGCCGCGTCGCAGGGGGACTTGGCCGGCTCCTCAGTCATGCGCGCCTCGCCGGGCTCTCTCGGCGACCTCGGCGCGCCCGGCGATCTCGGCGCGCACCTGCGCCGGCGTCCAGCCGGCCTGGCGCAGCGCCTGCAGGCTTTCGCTGTCGGCGCGCTTGGCGAGGCGTTTGCCGCTCTCGTCGGTCAGCAGCGGGTGGTGGTGATAGCGCGGCTCGGGCAGGCCCAAGAGGGTCTGCAGAATGCGGTGGATATGGGTCGCATGCAGCAGATCCTCGCCGCGCGTCACCAGCGTCACGCCCTGCAGCGCGTCGTCGACCGTGACGCAGAGGTGGTAGCTGGCGGGGGCGTCCTTGCGCGCCAGCACGACGTCGCCGCAGCTCTCCGGATCGACCGCGACGGTCCCGAAGCGCCGGTCGGCGAAGCTCAGCGGGCCGGCCATGCGCGCGGCCTTCGTCATATCGAGGCGCACGGCGTAGGCGCGGCCCTCGGCCAAGCGGTCCTCGATCTCGCTGCGGCTAAGACCCTTGCAGGTTCCGGGATAGAGCGGGCCGTCGGGTCCGTGCGGAGCGCTGTCGGACGCCGCGATCTCCGCCTGGATCTCCTTGCGCGTGCAAAAGCAGGGATAGGCGACGCCGCCTTCCTCGAGCGCGTGGAGGAACTCCCGATAAAGCTCGAAATGCTCCGACTGGCGGCGCACCGGCTCAGGCCAGTCGATCCCCAGCCAGCGCAGATCCTGGATTATCCCCGCCTCGTACTCAGCGCGCGCGCGGCCCTGATCGATGTCCTCAAGGCGCAGCAGGAAGGTTCCGCCGGCCTCTTCCGCCGCCTGGGCCGCGACCAGCGCGGAATAGGCGTGGCCCAGATGCAGCCGGCCGGTCGGGCTCGGCGCGAAGCGCGTGACGGGGGGGGAAGGGTCGGCGTCCGTCCTCATGGCTCCGGGTATAGCGTCTTGCGCCCGGACGCGCTATCAGCATCCGGACCATGCGCGATCAGGCCTCCCTCAACGCCGCGCTCGACGCGCTCGCCGCCCAGGACGCGGACGTCGCCCGCGGGCTCGAAGCCGTCGGCTATCCCGAGCCGCGGGTGAAGGAGCACGGCTTCGCGCCGCTGATCGACGCGGTCGTCAGCCAGCAGATCTCGAAGGAGGCGGCGGGGGCGATCAACGCGCGCGTGCAGGCGCTGATGGACGGCGCGGTCACGCCGGAGCGCCTGCTCGCCCTGGATCCCGAGGCGCTGCGCGGCGCCGGTCTCTCGCGGCCCAAGGTCGCCTATTGCCGCGGCGTGGCCGTGGCGGTCCTCGACGGGCGTTTGCCGCTCGACGATCTGCCGGCGATGACGGATGAGGCGGTGATCCAGGCGATCACCGGTCTGCGCGGGTTCGGGCGATGGTCGGCGGAGGTCTACGCAATGTTCGCGCTGGGCCGGCCGGACATTTTTCCGGCCGATGACATGGCGCTGCAGGAGGCGCTGCGCCGCCTCAAGGGCCTGGAGGATCGGCCGAAGGGCAAGGAGGCGCGCGCTCTGGTCGCCCACTGGGCGCCCTATCGCAGCGCCGGCTCGATCTTCCTCTGGCGCTTCTATCGCGGCGCGCCGCAGTAGGAGCCGACCGCGCCCTCGTTCTTCGAGACGCGGCCTGTCGGCCGCTCCCCGGAATGAAGGCGTTGTGCATAAGCTTAGGCTCGAGGGTCTGTCCTGCGGCGGGCGCGCGGCCGCCCGTCTCGCAGGACGAGGCCGGTCTCGGGGGGCTCATAGGCTTGGGCGTCGCTTTCAGTTGACGCATCCGTCCCGCCCGGCATCATCCGGGGCCATGCAGACCGAAACGTCCGTTGATCCCTTCGCCGACGCTCATTCCGCTCTGGACGCGCTCGGCCGCTACGTCGCCGGCGCGCGCGCCGCTCTGGCGCAGGCGGTGATAGATCCGGGCGGCAAGCCCGACCTCGCGCGGCTCGAGGCCGAGCAACGCCGCGCGCACGGCTTCGCCTGGCTCGCCGCCCACGCGGAGGCGCTGGCGGCGCTGCAGCATTGGGCGGAGCGTCTGGACGCGGTCGGGCGCTTCGGCCGGGCGGAGCGCCTGCAGCACGCGATCGCCTTTTCCGAATATCTCTCGCGCGCCGCCTACGGTCTGCCGATGGGACAGAGCGAGACGGTGCGCCCCCACGATCTGGGCTGCCCGGAGGCCGCCGGCGTGCTGGCCGGCGACCCGGCCGTGCGCCGGATGATCGCGGCCGGCGGCGCGCCGGAGGTCCGCGCCGACTTGGCCGCGGCGCTGGCTGACGGCGCCTGGGGCGATCCCGGCGACGATCTGGCCGACGGCGGCGAGGACGGCGCGCTGATGCGCGAGAGCTTCCGGCGTTTCGCCGCCGACCATGTCGCCCCCCATGCGCAAGCGTGGCACAAGCGCGACGCGCTGATCCCGGAGAGCGTGCTGGAGGCGCTGGCGGACCTCGGACTGTTCGGGCTGACGATCCCGGAGGCGCACGGCGGCCTGGGCCTGGGCAAGCGGGCGATGTGCATCGTCACCGAGGCGTTGAGCGCGGCCCACCTCGGCGTCGGCTCGCTGGGCACGCGTTCCGAGATCGCGGGGGATCTGATCGCCCAGAACGGGACGGCGCAGCAGAGGGCTCGGTTCCTGCCGGGAATCGCCTCCGGCGCCTGTCTGCCGACGGCGGTCTTCACGGAGCCTGACGTAGGCTCCGACCTTGCGCACCTGAAGACCCGCGCGGTGCGGGACGGGGATCGCTTTCTGGTGCGCGGCGCGAAAACCTGGATCACCCACGGCGCGCGCTCCGACCTGATGACGCTGCTCGTGCGCACGAACCCGGACGAGGCCGGGCATAAGGGCCTCTCCATGCTGCTGGCCGAGAAGCCGCGCGGGAGCGTGGACGACCCGTTTCCCGTCGCGGGGCTGCGCGGGGCGGAGATCCGCACGCTCGGCTATCGCGGCCTGAAGGAATACGACATCGCCTTCGACGATTTCGCCGTGCCGGTCGAGAACCTGCTGGGCGGCGTCGAGGGGGCGGGGTTCGCGCAGCTGATGAGCACGTTCGAGAGCGCGCGCATCCAGACCGCCGCGCGCGCCGTCGGAACCGCCGCGGGCGCGCTGGCGGCGGCCGTCGATTACGCGACGACGCGCCGGCAGTTCGCCAAGCCCTTGATCGCCTTCCCGCGCGTCTCGGACAAGCTGGCGCTGATCGCGGCCGAGCTGCAGGCGGTGCGCCAGCTGACCTTCGCCGCCTGCGACGCGAAGGACAGCGGCCGCCGCAGCGACGTGGAGGCGGGGATGGCGAAACTGCTGGCCGCGCGCCTCGCCTGGGCGGCCGCGGACGACGGGCTGCAGATCCACGGCGGGATCGGCTATGCGGAGGATACGCCGATCAGCCGCTTCCTGGTCGACGCGCGCATCCTCAACATCTTCGAGGGCGCCGGCGAGATCCAGGCGCAGGTGATCGCGCGCGGGCTCTTGGGTCGACGGAATTGAGGACGGTCGGCGCCGCAAGGCGCTCTGGAAAACTCCCGGCGCGGCGCGCCGGCTCAGTCGTCTTCTCGAAGATCGCACCCCCTCCAACCTCCCCCATGAAGGGGGAGGCTGATTGGGGGAACGCCGCCTCACTCCGCCGCCTTCTGCTCCAGCTGACGGCGATGGGCGCGGTTGACGGCGCAGGTCACGGCCTTGAGGGAGGCGGTCACGATGTTCGGGTGGCGGCCCACGCCGAACAGCCGTTCGCCGTCGCCGGTGCGGGTCTCCACATAGGCCACCGCGGTGGCGTCCGCCCCTTCGCCGACCGCGTGTTCGCTGTAGTCGGTGACCTGCAGCTCGACGCCGGCCTCCTCCTTGAGGGCGTTGACGTAAGCGTCGATCGGTCCGTTGCCGCGCCCGGAGATCGAGAGCTCCTCGCCGTCGCGCTTCACCACCGCCATGATGGTGCGCACTTCGCTGGCGTGGGTGTCGCTGGCGGTGCGGTGATCGACGAACTGGAACGGCGTCTCGTTGGCGAGGTACTCCCGCTCGAACGAGTCCCAGATCATCTGGGAGGCGATTTCCTTGCCGGTCTCGTCGGCCACGCCCTGGACGACGTTGGAGAATTCGATCTGCAGATTGCGCGGCATGCGGATGCCGTAGTCGGTCTCCATGATGTAGGCGACGCCGCCCTTGCCGGACTGGCTGTTGACCCGGATCACCGCCTCGTAGGAGGAGCCGACGTCCTTCGGGTCGATCGGCAGATAGGGGACGTCCCAGACGCCGGAATTGCTCTCGCGCACGGCCTTCAGGCCCTTGTTGATGGCGTCCTGATGGCTGCCTGAGAAAGCGGTGAAGACCAGATCGCCGGCGTAGGGATGGCGCGGATGGACCGGCAGCTGGTTGCAGTACTCCGCCACCTTGCGCATCGAGGGGATGTCGGTGAAGTCTAGGCCCGGATCGACGCCGGTCGCGACCATGTTCATGCCCAGCGTCACGATGTCGACGTTGCCGGTGCGCTCGCCGTTGCCGAACAGCGTGCCCTCGATGCGGTCCGCGCCGGCCATCACGGCGAATTCGGCGGCCGCGACGCCGGTGCCCCGGTCGTTGTGCGGATGGACTGACAGGATCATCGAGTCCCGGCGCGTGAAGCGGCGATGCATCCATTCGATCATGTCGGCGTAGACGTTGGGGGTCGCGACCTCCACCGTCGCCGGCAGATTGATGATGCACTTGTTGTCGGGCGTCGGCGCCCAGACGTCCGTCACCGCCTCGCAGACGTCGAGCGCGTAGTCGATCTCGGTCTGAGTGTAGCTCTCGGGCGAATATTGGAAGACCCAGTCGGTGTCGGGGAACCGCAGCGACTCCTCCTTCACCATCCGCGCGCCTTCGACGGCGATCTGTTTGACGCCCTCCTGATCCATGTTGAAGACGACGCGGCGTTGGGCGGTGGAGGTCGAGTTATAGACGTGCACCACCGCGCGGCGCACGCCCTCCAGCGCCTCGTAGGTGCGCTTGATCAGATGCTCGCGCGCCTGGGTCAGGACCTGGACGGTGACGTCCTCCGGGATCAGGTTCTGCTCGATCAACTCCCGGCAGAATCGGAAGTCCGTGTCGGAGGCGGCGGGAAACCCGATCTCGATCTCCTTGAAGCCCATCGCGACGAGCTGGCGGAACATGCGGTGCTTGCGCTCCGGGCCCATCGGCTCGATGAGCGCCTGGTTGCCGTCTCGCAGGTCGACCGAGCACCAGATCGGCGCCGTGTCCACGACCTTGCCGGGCCAGGTCCGGTCGGGCAGGTCGATCCGCTCATACATGCGGTACTTTTCGACGGGCATGCGGTTCATGGGTCGTGTCCTCGTCATCGGGCGCCGCTCTCCGGCGGCGCATTCTGTTCTATCGGGTAAGGCGAAGCTGCGGCGAAGGATCGACCGCCGGGGGCCGCGGGGCGCGTCCGACGGCCGCCGATAAGTCGAGCGCTAAGTCGGGCGTCAAGTCGGGTGCGACCGCACGAAATCAGCGCGGCCAAGGGCCGGCGGGTCAGGCTTTCGGCGGTGTGCGGGCGGCGGGTCATTCTGTTCTTCTCGGTTTCTCGGGGGCTCGGGGGAGAAACGATCTCGGGCGGGGCGAGATCGGCCTTGGGCTCTTCGGGATGTGCGCATGGGGCGTGGCCCCGCGCCCACCCTTAGAGTAGGCCGAGAAGAAGGAGCTCCGGAAGGAGCGCGTATCCGCCGGTCATCACCATTGACGAGACGCTACCGCCCGGATTCGCGACGGTCAAGCCTCTCGACCCGCCCCGCGGCTTTGGAGGAGCGGCGTTGGAGGGCGGCTTTGGCGCCGCGGTTGCGGCGGACGGGCGCAGCCGACGGGGGCGGGCGACGGGGGCGGCGGCGGGCGGGCGCGGGTCAGGCCGCGCGCACCGGAAGAATCTCCACCTGCGCGTCATCGTGCTCGCGGGTCAGCTTGTGGACGTCGACCGGATCGGTGACGTAGGCGTCGCAGCCCGGATACACCACATGAAAGACGAGCCGAGCGGCCCAGTCGAGGGTGCGGCTGCGCTTGGCGCGCGGCAGCTTCGCCGCGCCTTCGCGCCGCGCGAAGCTGAGTTCGTCGCGATAGCCGCCCTCCTCGCCGATATAGAGCAGGGTGCCGGCCACGGTCGGCGTCATCTCGACGCCCGGGTCGATGGTGGTTGCGAACATAAGAGCCGCCCTCCTTTCACCTTCTGGCGCGCCGACCGGTCCCGCAAAGACGGCCGGCCGGGGTTGGCGGGGCGGCGCGCCGGACCCGTTACGAGGCCTATCGCGCCGTCCTATGAAAAGCGCACACGGTGCGCTGATGGGACTCCTACATTAGCGCACCTCGTGCGCTATTCAAGAGTATAAGCGCACTCTGTGCGCATTAAATGTCATATACATGTAACAGAAATCGTCTATCAGGTTGTTGCGGAGGCGCACGGCGTGCGCTATTTGTCAGCGGGGATCGCAACAGGGCGGGCGTTCTATGGAGCCGGACGATTTCAAGCGCTGGCGCAAGAGCCTGGGGCTTTCGCAGAAGGATGCGGCGCACGCTCTGGGCCTGAAACGACGCGTTGTTCAGTATTATGAAAAGGGCGAGCGAGACGGGAAGGATCTGGAGATCCCGCGCTACATTCGCCTGGCCTGCGCCGCGCTGACCGCCGGGGTGCGGGACTTTCACGGCCCGGGCGCGGATGTCGGCTCCAAGGACGCCCCTAAGAAAATCCGGAAAGACGCGAAAAAAGCGGCCAAGGCGGGCGAAAAGGAAGCGCCGCCCGCCGGCGCCGTCCTGCCGCCGGAGCAGGCGGAGGCCGTTCCCTACGAGATTGAGGAGGAAGGCTGAGTCCCTCCGACGGCCCGACTCCAACGGCGGCCCCGTTTGGCCCTCACTCCGCGGCCGGCTGGTCCGCCGCCGGCATCGGGCAGGTCACGCCCAGTCCGCCGATCCCGCAATAGCCGTTCGGGTTCTTCGCCAGATACTGCTGGTGATACTCCTCGGCGTAATAAAACGTCTGGTCCGGCTTGATCTCCGTCGTGATCGCGCCCTGCCCGTGCCTTTTCAGCACCTGTTCGTAGGCCTGCGCGGATTCGCGCGCGAGGCGCAGTTGCGGGTCGGTCGTGGTGTAGATCGCCGATCGGTACTGCGTGCCGACGTCATTGCCCTGGCGGTTGCCTTGGGTCGGATCGTGGCTTTCCCAAAACAACTTGAGAAGTTTGGCGAAGCTGATCCGGCCCGGGTCGTAGACCGCCAGCACGGCTTCCGTATGCCCGGTCTTGCCGCTGCAGCATTCCTCGTAGGTCGGGTTCGGCGTGTAGCCGCCGGCATAGCCGACGGCGGTCGTATAAACGCCGGGCGCCTGCCAGAAGACGCGCTCCGCCCCCCAAAAGCAGCCCATGGCGAACAGCACGCTTTCCATGCCTTTCGGAAAAGGCGGCTTCAGCGGCTTGCCCGTCACCCAATGCTCGTTCGAAACCGGCATCGGGCGATCGCGGCCGGGCAGGGCCTCGTCCGGGCTCGGCATCGTCAGCTTGGCGGGGTTGGTGAGGAACCACATGGGCGGCGCTCCGTTTCGAGAAATGACACCCAATCATTTCGGCCGGCGCGCCTCGCGGTCAAGGGGCGGTCGACGGTCGCGCCGTCGCATGCGTCCGGCCGCGCATGGCGATCGCGGCGGTTTCAGGCAGGCGACAGCCGTGCGCCCGCGCAATCCCGTTCTCAGTCGAGGTTGAGGCCCCCTTACCGCCGTCCCTGCGCCGCCGCGGCGACGCTTCGGAAAATGCGCTTTACAGCGCGGCGAAACAAGCGCATGAGCGCGCGATAGAAGACGACCGCACGCCCCGCCTCGCCCCTGCGAGCGACAAGACGCCGGCCGCCTGGTCTGGTGAGGGTTGGAGAATGTCGGTCGCCCCCCCGAAGAACGCCCGCGATCCCGCGCTGATGCTGCGCGCTGCGCAATTGACGGATGTCGACGCCTTGCTGGCGGTCGAGAACGCCGCTTTCGACGGGGATCGGTTGAGCCGGCGGAACTTCCGGCATTTGCTCAAACGCGGACGTCAGGCGACCATCCTTGCGGAAGAGCCGGGCGTGGCGGGAGAGGCGGGACGCGTTGTCGGCTACGCGATGGTCCTGTTCCACCGCGGGACGTCGTTGGCGCGCCTTTATTCCTTCGCCGTCGCGCCGGAAAAGCGCGGTCGCGGAATCGCCCGCGCCTTGCTGGAGGCCGTGGAGGCCGAAGCCGCGGAGCGGGGCGTGGTTCATCTGCGCCTGGAGGTCCGCGCCGACAATGCGCGCGCCATCCGCTTCTACGAGGCCGCCGGCTATGCGCCGTTCGGCGCCTACACGGCCTATTACGACGACGCCGGCGACGCGATCCGGATGGAAAAGGAGTTGGCGCCGCACCGCGCCATCGACCCCGCGCGCTTTCCTTATATCGCGCAGTCGCTGGGCTTCACCTGCGGACCGGCCTGCCTGATGATGGCGATGCGCGCGCTGGACGAGACGGTGCGCGCCGACCGGACGGAAGAACTGCGGCTCTGGCGCGAGAGCACGACCGTCTTCATGACCCGCGGCATCGGCGGCACAAGCCCCTACGGTCTGGCGCTGTCGGCGCGCCGGCGCGGCTTCCCGGTCAGCGTCCATGTGCGCGACCCGGACGTCATGTTCGTCCATTCGGTGCGCAAGCCCGCCAAGAAGGCCGTCGTCCGGCTGGTGCAGGAGGACTACATCGCGCAGTGCGCGCAAGCCGGCGTGCCGATCGCCGAGACCGGCTTGAGCCTCGGCGAGATAGAGCAGGCGCTCGGCGAAGGCGCGGCTGCGATAGTGCTGATCAGCACCTACGCCCTCGATCGGGAGCGTACGCCGCACTGGGTCGTCGTCGCCGACATGGACCAGCGCTTCGTCTTCGTGCACGACCCGTTCGTCGATACGGACGAGTGGCAGACCCAGATCGACCGCATGCTGCTGCCGATCCCGCGCGCGGACTTCGAGCGCATGACCCGTTACGGCCGCGCCAAACAGCGCGCAGTCTTGTTGATCCGACCGAAAGCGAGCGACCGGAAGGCATGACCGCCCATATCATCGTCGTCGACGATCCCAAGAGCTTCGACTTCCCGGGCCCCGGCCGCACCGTGATCTCGGCGCGCGACTATATCGCGCGCAAGACCCGCACGCCGAAGCGCGCGCGCTTGATCAATCTGTGCGCCGATACGCGCTATCTGGGCCTCGGCTATTACATCTCGTTGCTGGCTGAGGCGCGGGGCGAGCGGATGCTGCCCTCGGCGGAAGCGATGCTGTGGGTCGGATGGAAGCGGATCTATTCACGCGCGCTCGGCGATCTGGACGCAGCGTTGCAGAAAGCGCTGAAGCGTCTGAAGGACGCCCCGCCGGACGGTCCTCTGCTGGTCTGTTTCGGCGAATGCGACCAGAGCGCGCTGGCCCCGCTGGCGCGGGCCGCCTTCGACGCGTTTCGTTGCCCCATCCTTTCCATCCGTTTCACGACGGAGGGCGGCGGGCGCATCCTCGACGTCGACGCGCCGAAGCTTAAGAAGCTGGACGAGGCGGGCCGCGCGCTGTTCGCCCGCGGCCTCGACCGCTACACGCGCCGCGCCCGCCCGACGCCGCACGCCCAGGCCGCGCCGCGCTACACGCTGGCCGTGCTGCACGATCCGAAGGAGGAACTGCCGCCCTCCAACCCGAAGGCGTTCGACAAGCTGGCGAAGGCCGGCGTCGCGCTCAGCGTGCGGGTCGAGCTGATCACGCGCAAGGACCTGCCCCGGCTCGCCGAATACGACGCGCTGTTCATCCGTGAGACGACCAATCTCGACCACCACACCTATCGCTTCGCCAAACGCGCGGAGGCGGAGGGAATGCCGTGCATCGACGACACGCTCTCGATCCTGCGTTGCTGCAACAAGGTGTATCTGGCCGAGTTGTTCCGTGCGAACGCCGTGCCGGCCCCGAAGACGCTGGTGCTGGATCGCGCGATCCTGATGCGCGCGGCCGACGAAATCGGCTTCCCGATGGTGCTCAAGATCCCTGACTCCAGCTTCTCGCGCGGGGTGAAGAAGGCGCGCGATCGGGCCGAGCTTGAGAGCATCGGCAAGGCGATGCTGAAGGAGTCCGACCTGATCCTGGCGCAGGAATTCGTCGAGACCGACTACGATTGGCGCATCGGCGTGCTGAACGGCGCGCCGCTCTACGCCTCGAAATACTTCATGGCCAAGGGCCATTGGCAGATCGTCAAACATGAGGACGGCGGCGGCCACGACGAGGGGCTGTTCGAGACGGTGGCGATCGAGAACGCGCCCTCCGACATCGTCGACGCGGCGCTCGCCGCCGCACGGCCGATCGGGAGCGGCCTCTACGGCGTCGACGTCAAGCAGACGCCGCGCGGCCCGATGGTCGTCGAGGTCAACGACAACCCCAATCTGGACGCCGGGGTCGAGGACAAGGTGTTGAAGGACGAGCTGTGGAGCGCCATCCTGCGTGAGTTCGTGCGTCGCATCGAGGCGCGTTGAGCCACCCATTAGAAAATATCCGGCGTTCGCCTCCTGGCGGTCGCGACGGCCCGGGCGCATCTTCTGGATCTGAGAGGCGATCCCGCCTCTGCTTTCGGAGACAAACGGACATGAACGGCTTCGTGTCGGCGGCGGCCCTGTACGGCCTCGCGGTCGCGTTGGTTCCCTTGTGGTTTCTCGGCGAGCGTCGCGGTTGGTTCGGCGCAAGCGACATGCCGGCGATCGCGGCGGCGACCCTGCTGACGGCCCTGGTCAGCGGCGGAACGGGCCTAGGACTGCGCGCCGTCCAGGTGAGCCGGCTCGACGAGGCGACGCAGACGCTGGCGATCGTCGCGCTGATCGTCGCCCCGGTGCTGTGGCTGATCTTCCTCGGCTGGATGAGCGCGCGCACGCGCGGCGGCGGGTCGGCGGGACGTCGCCGCGGCGTCTGAGCGCGCCTCGCTCTCGCGGGATGCGGCTAAATGCGACCTGCTTGTGTCGCAGGCGCGCTTGCGCCCCGACGAAAAGCGTTTTCCTCTTTCCGTCACAGAGATCGGCGTCGGAAGGAGCGAGGCGCATGTCGGCGGATCCGTTGGTGGTGGGCGCGGCCCGGAAGATCGACCCCTATCGCACGCCGGCGCGCCGACGCATCGCCAATGGCGAGACGCTGCCCGACGGGACGCCCAACGACTACGACCGGGTCGAGATCGGGCCGAGCGACCTCGCCTTCGAGGAGTGGGCGGCGCTCGGCCTGACGCCGCCCAATCTGGAGCGGCTGCGGGCTTATCGGCTCTCGCGCCTCGTCGGCGAACTGGCGCGGCGCGAGATCGACGCGCTGCTGGTCTTCGATCCCTTGAACATCCGCTACGCGACCGACACGACCAACATGCAGCTGTGGATCACCCATAACCCCTGCCGGGCCTGTCTGGTGACGGCGGACGGGCATGTGACGCTGTGGGATTTTCACGCCAGCGACCATCTCTCCGCCCACCTGCCGCTGGTGAAGGACCTGCGCCACGGGGCGAGCTTCTTCTATTTCGAATCGGCCGAACGCGGGGCTGAGCACGCCGCGCGCTTCGCGGGCGAGGTGGCGGAGATCGTCCGCGAGCGCTGCGGGCCGGCGGCCCGGCGCCTCGCCGTCGACAAGATCGAGATCGCCGGCCTGCGCGCCCTGGAGGCCCTGGGCTTTCACGTGCTGGAGGGCCAAGCGGTCACCGAGCACGCGCGCAAGATCAAGGACGCGAACGAGCTGAACGCCATGCGCTGCGCCATCGCCTCGTGCGAGGCCGCGATGGCCGAGATGGAGGAGGCCGCCCAACCCGGCATGACGGAGGTCGACGCCTGGGCCGTGCTGCAGCGGGGCAACCATATCCGCGGGGGAGAGTGGATCGAGACCCGCATTCTGTCCTCCGGTCCGCGGACCAATCCCTGGTTCCAGGAATGCGGACCGCGCGTCATGCGCGACGGCGACATCCTGGCCTTCGACACCGATCTGGTCGGCCCCTACGGCTATTGCGCCGATCTGTCGCGCACCTGGAAGATCGGCGAAGCGCCGCCCAGCGACTACGAACGCGATCTCTACAAGCGGGCCTACGCGCACATCCAGACCAACATGGCGCTGCTCGGACCCGGGGTCTCCTTTCGCGAACTGATGGAGCGGGGCGAGAAACTGCCGGCCGAGTACCGTCAGCAACGTTACGGCGTGATGTATCACGGCGTCGGGCTGTGCGACGAATACCCCTCCCTGCGCTATCCCGAAGATTGGGGCGCCTGCGGCTATGACGGCGTGCTGGAGCCGGGCATGTGCCTGTGCGTCGAGGTCTATTTCGGCGAGGTCGGCGGCCCCTGCGGCGTCAAGCTGGAGGACCAGGTGGTCGTCACCGAGACCGGGGTCGAGAACCTGACCCGATATCCTTTCGACGCACGGCTGTTGGCCTGACCTTCTCACGCTTGGCGATCCCGATCCGCTCCCTATTTGAGAGGGGGGCGAGGGCGAACGGAGCGTGAGGGTGCGGGTGATCGGCGCGGAGGCAATGCGGGGCGAGACGCCGGATCGGCTTGGCCCGATCCTCTTTTTCCGCGGACTAGAGGGCGGACGCCTGCGGCTCGCGGCCGTGGTGGTGCGGCCCGAGGGCGAGACTCCGCCGGCGATCGAGACCGAGGGCGGGCCGGCCGCGCCTCGGGCGCTGCTGGCCGGCGCGGGGCGGCGCGCCTTCGGCTACAGCTTCACGCTGCCGGCCGGCGGGCCGTGCGAATACCGTTTCGAGGGCGAGACCTATCCCGTCAACGCCGCCTATGACGGGGACCTGCGGCTCGCCTACGCGTCTTGCAACGGCCAGGAGCACGGCGACCGGGATCGCGACCCGGCCGAGCGCAACGCGATGTGGGCGTGCATGGCCGCGGAGCACGCCGAACGTCCCTTCCACCTGTTGCTGCACGGCGGCGATCAGCTCTACGCCGACGAAATCCTGGAATGCCATCCGGCCGTGCAGGCCTGGGCCAAGCGGGCGCGGCCGAAGGACGTCGACGCCGCGACGGCGGAGGACGCGCGTGCGGCGCTGCATGAGACCCTGTTCGAGCGGTACCTCCAGACCTTCGCGGAGCCGCCGTTCGACTGGCTCAGCGCGCGAATTCCCTCGCTCGCCATGTGGGACGACCACGACATCTGTGACGGCTGGGGATCGCTGCCGGCGGTGAAGCTGGACCGCAAGATCGGCGAGGTGCTGTTCGAGGTGGCGCGCGCTTGCTTCCTGGTCTTTCAGATGGGCGCCCATCCGGAGGAGACGCCGTCGATCTGCATAGATCAGAGCGGCCGCAGCCTGGGCTGGCGGGCGGCGCTGCCCGGCGTCGATCTGATCGCGCCGGACCTGCGCTCGGAGCGCCGACCCTGGCGGGTGATGGGCAAGCGCGGCTGGGCCGGGTTCCTGGAGGCGACGCGCGCGGCCGCCGAGCGTCCCGACGGCGGGCGCGCCTTCATCCTCTCCAGCGTGCCGGCGCTGGGCCCCCGGCTCTCCTGGGTCGAGGCGGTGATGATCCTGACGCCGACGATGCAGAAGTACGAGGACGATTTGCGCGACCAATGGCAGAGCCGCGCGCACCGCGACGAATGGAAGCGCTTCCTGCAGACGGTGATCGACCTGCATCGCGCAGACGGGCGGCGCGCGACGCTGCTCTCCGGCGAGATCCATCTGGCGACGCGCGGGACCTTGGCCGTCGAGGGCGGACCGGTCCACCAGTTGGTCGCCTCCGGCGTCACCCATCCGGCCCCGGCCAAGGGCTACGCCCGCGGACTGGGGCTCCTCGCCTCGCTGGGCGAAGCGCCGCTGCCGGCGCATCCGATCGCCCTGCGCCCGCTGCCGGGACAGCGCGCGACCTACGTCGCCCAGCGCAACTACCTGGTCTTGGCGCGGGACGACGGGGCCTGGACGGCGCGCTGGGAGTTGGAGGAGGACGGGCCGACGCCGGCTCTGCAGATTTGAGCGACGGCGGGGATCGCCGCCACGCCCAAGCTCTAATGAAAAACGAGGCCGAGCGCGGCAGAGCGCCGACGGTGCGGACCGCCCTGGACCCCGACGTCCGTCAGGGAGGGGCGACGTCGCGCAGGGACGATAGGCGTCCCGTCCCCTACTCCGCCGCCGCCGGCTCGTCGTTCCCCAATTCCAGATGACCGAATTTCGGCGTCGCCAGGACGCGGCGGACCATCGGCTCGAAGAACGCCAACGGCTCGCTGTCGTAGTCGGGATCGAAGGCGTTCTGATCGTAGTTGGCGCAGAAGTAGACGCAGTCCTCGTAGAACGGATGGTCTTTGTGCATGTCGCGGGCGTTGCGGTCGCCGCCCATGAAGTGATTGTAGTAATAGCCCTGGAACAGACCGTGATGCTTGATCACCCAATGGACGCGTTCGCTGACATAGGGCTTGAGCAGCGCGGCCGCGGCCTCGGAATGGTTATAGGGCGAGAGGATGTCGCCGATGTCGTGCAGCAAGGCGGCGACCACCATTTCCTCGTCCGCGCCGTCGCGATGGGCGCGCGTCGCGGACTGCAGCGAGTGCTCGAAGCGGGTGACGCGGTAGCCGCCCCAGTCCACGTCCAGCGTCTTCAGCTGCGCCAAAACCCGGTCCACATGATCGGCGTTGAAGGCGCGCTCCTTCTCGTCGAGAAGCGCCCAATCCTCGGCCGTGCCGTCCTCCATGCGGGTCCAGGATACGTATTGTTGTTCGGCCATCGCTCGGCTCTCCTGTTTCGGGGACGCGCCGATGCTACGCCTCTCGGGGCGCGGGCTCAATGGTCCGGCAGCGGCGCCGCGCGGCGCTCGCGGAAGACGACGAAAAGCCCGGCGGCGATGACGATCCCGCAGCCGGCCCAGGTGACGGCCGTCGGAAAGTCGCCGAAGACGACATAGCCCATCACCGTCGCCATCACCATTTCAAGATAGGGCAACGGCGCCATCGCGCTCGCCTCCACCCTGTCCGCCGCCCAGATGATCAGCAGATGGCCGAGCGCCATGATCGCGCCCATGGCGCACATCATGGCGATTTCCGCCCAGCCGATCGGCGTCCAGATCGGGACGATCAGCGCGCCCATGCCGACGGTGCTGACCGCCCCCGCCCACCATAGCGTGATCAGCGGCTTGTTGAGTCCCGCCATGCGGCGCGTCAGCACCATGAAGCCGGCGAACAGAAACGCCGCGCCCAGCGCCCACAACGCGCCCGGCTGGAAGGCGCCTGTGCCCGGCTTCACGATCAGCAGCATGCCGAGAAACCCGACGACCACGGCCGACCAGCGGCGGATCCCGACATGCTCCTTCAACAGCAGGGCCGATAGGGCGGTCACCAACAGGGGCGCGATGAAGAGAACGCCGGCCGCGTCGGCCAACGGCACGTCGCGGATCGCGGTGAAGTAGCAGATCGTCGCGAGTCCGATCAGCAGCGCGCGCAGCAGCTGGAGATCAAGCCGCGTCGGCCGCAGAACCGGCCGGGCGCCGTACAGCCAGAAGACGACGGGGGTCAGGATCACCGTCTGCGCGGCCCACCGGCCCCAGGCGATCTGGGTCGGGGCCACGCCGGCCTCGCCCATGATCTTTCCGAAGGTGTCGCCGACGGGCAGCATCAAAAAGCCGCAGGCCGCGGCCAGCAGAATGAAGACGCTGGCGCGATCGCCGAGGGCGGGCTGGGAGGCGGCGGGCGGCCGGGGCGTCACACGCCCGGCCCTAAATGTGGATCGGCCGGCCGTCGACCGCGAGCGCCGCCTCGCGCACCGCCTCGTTCAGCGTCGGGTGGCCGTGGCAGGTCCGGGCCACATCCTCCGCCGAGGCGCCGAACTCGATCGCCAGCGCGATCTCGTGGATCATGCCGCCGGCCTCGCGCCCGATGATGTGCGCGCCCAGCACGCGATCGGTCTTCTTGTCGGCCAGGATCTTCACGAAGCCTTCGGTCGCCAGCATCGCCCGCGCGCGGCCGTTGGCGGAGAAGGGGAACTTGCCGGCGACGTACTCGATCCCCGCCTCCTTCAGGTCCTCCTCGGTCTTGCCGATCGAGGCGACCTCGGGCTCGGTGTAGACGATGTTCGGGATGGCGTCGTAGTTGAGATGCGGCTTTTGGCCGGCGATCATCTCGGCGCACAGCGCGCCCTCGTCCTCGGCCTTGTGGGCCAGCATGGGGCCCGGCGCGCAGTCGCCGACGGCGTAGACGCCCTCGACATTGGTGCGGTAGCCGGCGTCGACCTGGATGAAGCCGCGCTTGTCGGTCTCGACGCCGGCCTCCTCGAGGCCCAGCCCTTGGGTGAAGGGCCGACGACCGACCGCGACGAGCACGACGTCGGCCTGAATCTCCTCGGCGTCGCCGCCGGCGGCCGGCTCGACCGACAGCTTGACGCCGGACTTGGTCTTTTCGGCGCCGGTCACCTTGGACTTCAGCTTGAACTCCATTCCCTGCTTTTTCAGAATCCGCAGGAACTGTTTGGAGACCTCGCCGTCCATCGTCGGCAGGATGCGGTCGAGATACTCCACCACCGTGACCTTTGCGCCCAGGCGCTGCCAGACCGAGCCCATCTCCAGCCCGATCACGCCGCCGCCGATCACCACCAGATGCTTCGGAACCTTGCCCAGCTCCAACGCGCCGGTGGAGGTGACGATCTGCTTCTCATCGACCTCGACATTCGGGATCGGCGTGGATTCGGAGCCGGCGGCTATGATGACGTGCTTGGCCTCGACGGTCTTGCCCTTATCCTTGCCGCCGGCGATTTCGACCTTGCCGCCGCCGGCCAACTTGGCCCAGCCGCGGATCCAGTCGACCTTGTTCTTCTTGAACAGGAACTCAATGCCTTTGACGTTGGCCTCCACGGTCTCGGACTTGTGAGCCATCATCTGCTTGAGATCGAGCTTGGGCGACATCTTGATCCCCAGATGCGCCATCTCGCCGCCGGCCTCGGCGAACATCTGCGAGGCGTGAAGCATCGCCTTGGAGGGGATGCAGCCGATGTTGAGGCAGGTGCCGCCCAGCGTCTCGCGCGCCTCGACGCAGGCCGTCTTCATGCCGAGCTGCGCCGCCCGAATCGCGGCCACATAACCGCCCGGCCCCGCGCCGATCACCACGACGTCATAGGCGTCACTCATCTGCCGATCCCCCTTCGCGAAAATCCGGTCCGAACTGGCGCGCACCATGCCGCAGGCGGGGCGGATCGGCAAGCCGCCGCGGGCCGCGCCAGCGCCGCGACCGCGCCACGCCCTCGCCATGATCGGGCGTTATCCCCATCGACGACGTCGGGCCGCATCTTGGAAGCCCGGGGGAAAAGGCCCACCTCCGGTCCGCGCGACGACAGGACTTTCTGAGGACGAGAGGCAGAGCATGCATCGGGATGCGAGAGGACGCAGAGGATGGCGCGCCGCTGTGGCGGCGACGGCGTTCGCGTGTCTCGCAGGGCCGGCGCTGGCGGCCGATCAGGCGCGCCCCCAGCCGATGACGCCGACGCCGAGCGCATCGCCCGCCCTGCAGGCCCCGCCCCCGGATGTCTCCCCAGCGCTCGAGGGCCGTGCGGCGACGGACCACCGCGGCGTGGCGCTTCCGCTGCCGGACTACGGCGTCGCGGCGCCTGCGCCGGCCCCGCAGAAATCGTTCGACGGTCGGCTGCTTAGCGGACCGGGCGCGGAAGTCGGCGTGAAGGCGGGTGAAACGCCGGGGGCCTACGCCGAGATCGGGCGCGGGCCGCTGAAGACCAAGGCCGAATTGGGAAAGCCGATCGCCAGCCCGTTCGATCCGGCGCAAGGCTCGTTGGGCGCGAGCCTGTCGGATTCGTTGAGCCCTGGCGTCGATCTTCAGGTCGGGGCCCGCAGCGTCTTCGAAGTGGCCGATCCGCTGACCGCGCCCAACACCGCTTTGGGGCCGGTGCGCAACAGCCTCGACCTGGGGGCGGGCGTCACCGTGACCGAGGGGCTGAGCGTGGACGCCCGAACCGAAATGGGCCTCGACCCGCTGCTCCGCGAGCCGGCGCTGCGCGACGGCGAGAGTTCCGTCAACTCAACGCTGATGATGCGCTATAATCTCGGGTGGTGAGGGCCGCCCGCGTCTGAGGAGGTGTTAGAGCGATGTTTCGACCGAGCCGTCTTCTGTCCGCCGCGGCGATCTGCGTCGTCCTGGCCGCCGGCCCCGCCGCGGCCGGGGCTGAAGAGAAAGGCTCGCCCGAGGATCTGGCGCGCGAGGGGCTGGGCAAGATCGTCTCCGCGCTGGAGATGCTGTTGATGACGATCCCGACCTATGAAGCGCCGGAGATCCTGCCGAACGGCGACATCATCATCCGCCGCGTCGACCCGCTGAAGCCGAAGGAAAAGGAGAGGGGCGACGACGGTCTCGACGCGATGGAGGAGCCGAAGCCGATCTGACGCCGCCTTACGGCGCCGCAAGTCTCGCCAGCGCGCGCAATTGTCCGCCGTCGGCGCGCTTCATGCCCTTCTTTAGAAGCCACGCGAAGAAGCGCCATTTGCCCTGGATGATCACGTCGGCCTCCAGGACGGCGCGGGTGGCGGTCCCGTCTCGGGCCGGCTCGAAGCGGTAACGGTAGCGGGTGCCGGCGCTGTCGTTGCCGGCGGCGATGGCGAAGCCGTGAGGCGGGTCCCACTCCACGAGCTTAAGCGTGCTGGTCCGCGTCTGGCCGCGGTCGGTCACTGTAATCGGCAGCCGGGCGCCGGCCTCCATCGGACCGTCGTCCGGGGGCTCGACCTGATCGACGCCTTGCATCCATTCGGGAAAGCGGGTCGGGTCGCCGGCGACGGCCCATACCCGGTCGATCGGCGCGCGGATCAGTTCGCTGACGGTGAAGGCGTGCATCGCGGCCGAACTCTCCCCTGACGGCCCGCGCCGCCTCAGGCGAGGCCGAACGCGACCAGAGCGGCGAAGGCCCCGACGCCTGCGCCAAGCCCCCAGGTAAGGCGTTTCCCGCTCAGTTTCCAGACCGCGAAGCCGATCGCGAGCGCCAGCGCGCGCGGCCACAGCGTCTCCGGGGCGATGTCGCCGCGCGGCATCAGGATGACCCGCGCCATCAGCCCGGCCACCATCGCGTAGGCGACGGCGGCGATCCAGGCGAAGAAGCGTCCTTCGACGTCGACCCGGCCGGCCACCACGACGCCGGCGAAGCGCCAGACGAAGGTCGCGGCCACGGCCAGGGCCAAGAGGGGCCACAGGGGAAGCGGATCAGCCATCGCGCGGGTCCGCGCGTCGACGGGCGGCGACCGCGACAGTCCCGCCGATAAGCCCGGCGGCGAGCACGGAGGCGTCGCCGATCAGCGGAAACAAGGCGATCCCTAAGACCGCGCCCAATCCGACCGCCGCCTGATTCGTCGGATGGCGAGCCGCGGCCACCAACAGCAGCAGATAGAGCGGGGTCATGAAGACCGCGATCCGCATCGCCGGATCCGGCAGCACCGCGCCGGCGGCGTAGCCGATCAGCGTGCCGCTGAGCCCGGCGGCGTACAGCACCGCCACGAAGCCGAGATAGTAAGGAAGCCGCGCGGGCTTGGGCAGATCCGGCGTGTCGGCGTTCATCTGCGTCCAGGCCGTGACGGCCATGAACTGAACAAGAAGCAGGCGGCCCGCAAAACCCGGGCGGCGGTCCCCCAGAACCGCCGGAAGGCCGGTGACGGTCATCGGCAGCATCCGCATGTTGGCGAAGGCGACGCCGGCGATCAGAACCGAAAGCGGCGCGCCCGCGGCCGCCAACTCCACGTAGGCGATCTGACCGGGCAGCCCCCAGATCAGAGCGGTCGCCAGCAGCGCCTGCAGCCCTGAGAAGCCGAGATCCGCGGCCAGCGCGCCGAATCCGACCATCGAAAGCCCGATGCCTAACGCCGGCACGCCGACGCAGCGTCGCGCGCCCTTTAGCGCTGCGGTCCGCGCTGTGTCCCGGCTCACGACCGCGCTCCGTTCGAAAGCCCGCGCCGCGCGTCTGATCGGGATGCGGGCGCCGCCGTCTCTCGCCCTGCCGCGTGCGGTGCGGCGGCCGGCCGCCCGGTCAGGTGCAGCCCGACGGCCTGCGGTCCGGCGACCTGCGGCGCGGCGAAGCCCGACACAGGAGCGTAGAACGCGGACGCGCCGGCGCGCGGTTCAGGCTTTATTACACAAAATGTGTAATGCAATTCAGAACCTCCAAAGACTTGGCCCCCTGTGCGGGTGGGGCGGCGGCGGGGCGGCGTCGGGGCGGCGGCGGGGGGCCGGCGACGGGCGGGGCGGCGACGGGCGGGGCGCCGTCTGGGCGGCTCGCCGTCTGGAAAGGTCGGCGTCTGGAAAGGTCGGCGTCTCGGCCGCCCGCCGCCCTGACGCCGTCGGCGTCGTTCTTCCGGACGGCGCGGGGCGCGGCGCCGCCGCGGAGGACGATGCGCCGCCAACCGGCCGGTGTCGCGCCGACGAGCGAGGCCTCAGACGTCGATAAGCAGACGCGCAGGATCCTCCAGCACGTCTTTGAGGCGCACCAGGAAGGTCACCGCCTCGCGGCCGTCGATGATGCGGTGGTCGTAAGAGTGGGCCACATACATCATGTTGCCGGCGACGATCTCGCCGTCGGAATTGACGATCGGGCGCTTCTGGATCTTGTGCATGCCCAGGATTCCCGACTGCGGCGGGTTGATGATCGGGGTCGACAGCAGCGAGCCGAAGACGCCGCCGTTGGTGATGGTGAAGGTGCCCCCTTGCATCTCCGCCATCGTCAGCTTGCCGTCGCGGGCGCGACGGCCGAAGTCGGCGATCGACCCTTCGATCTCCGCGAAGCTCTTCTTGTCCGCGTCGCGCAGCACCGGCACGACCAGACCCTGCGGTGTGCCCACCGCGATGCCGATGTCGTAGTAGTTCTTGTAGATGATCTCGTCGCCGTAGATCTCGGCGTTGACGGCCGGCAGCTCCTTCAGCGCGACGACGGCCGCCTTCACGAAAAAGCTCATGAAGCCGAGCTTCACGCCGTGCTTCTTCTCGAACCGATCCTTGTACTCGGCGCGCAGGTCCATCATCGGCCCCATGTCGACCTCGTTGAAGGTCGTCAGCATGGCGGCCGAGTTCTGCGCCTCCTTGAGACGCGTCGCGATGACCTTGCGCAGCTTGGACATTTTGACCCGCTCCTCGCCGCGCGGGTCGAGGGGGCGGTCTCCGGCCGGCTCGTAGCTCGGCGCTGCGGGCTTGGATTGCGCGCCGGGGCTCTTCGCCGGCGCCTGGGCCGCCGGCTGCGCGGCCTTTGCGCCGGCGGCCGATTGGGCCTCGCCGCCGCCGGCCATGTAATTCTGCACGTCCTCTTTGGTGAGATTGCCCTTGGGACCCGTGGCCGGAATCTTCGAGGGGTCGAGGTCGTTTTCGGCGACCATCTTGGCGACCGCGGGGGACAGGGTCTCGTGCGTCGCCGCCTGGCCGCCGCCCGAAGCCGCCGCAGGCGCATCCTGCTTAGACGCTTCCTCTTTCGGGGCCTCCTCTTTCGGCGCCTCCTTCTCGCCGCCGCCGGAGGAGGAACCGGACGCCCCTTCCTCGACGCGACAGAGCACGGCGCCGACCTCGACGTCGGTTCCCTCCTCGGCGACGATCTCCGCGAGCGCGCCGGCGACCGGCGAGGGGACCTCGATCGAGACCTTGTCGGTCTCGAGCTCGCACACCGCCTCGTCCTTTTCGACCGCGTCGCCGACCGCCTTGAACCAGTTGATGACCGTCGCTTCGCTGACCGATTCACCGAGCGTGGGCACCGTCACATCCGTGGCCATGGACCTAATCCCGTCTTCCGTTGTTCGAACGCCGCCCTAGGCGGCGCGTCATTCCCTGTGAAAGTTGCGCGCGGCTGCACCGGCGCTCGCCGTCAGCCCTTCTTCGCCGTCGCCTTCTTGGCCGCGGACTTCTTCGCGGACCCCTTCTTGGCCGCCGTCTTCTTGGCCGCGGATTTTTTGGCGGACGCCTTCTTTGAGGCCGTCTTCTTCGCCGCGGACTTCGTCGCGGCCTTCTTTGACGGCGCTTTCTTGACCGCGGCCTTTGTCCCGCCGGCTTGCTTCGACGTCCCCTTGACCGCCGGCGCCGTTCGGGCGCCGAAGCCGGGCTCCAGCTCGGCGTCCGCGCGCAGCGCCGGCGTTCCGCCGACTTTCACCCCGCCGACGGTGACCGTCATCGGCTTCAAGCTCAACGCATGGTCGACGATATGCTCCTGCTGCGCCTGGTGGCGCTTGGCGAGACCGGTCGCCGGCGAAGCGGCGGCGTCGCGGCCGATATAGTTCGGCCGACGGCAGGGGCCGTGCGCGATCTCTTCCAGCACCCGTTCGATCCGCCGATCGAGGAATTGCCAGGAGCCCATGTTCTCCGGCTCCTCCTGGCACCAAACGATGTCGGCGTTCGGGAACCGCGAGAGCTCCTGCCCGAGCGCGTAGAAGGGGAAGGGATAGAGCTGCTCGACCCGCAGCAGATAGATGTCCTTGATGCCGCGGCGGTCGCGCTCGGCCTCCAAGTCGAAATAGACCTTGCCGGAGCAAAGCACGACCCGCTTGATCTTCTCGTCCGCGGCGAGCGTCCCCTCCAGCTGGGCGTTGTCCCACAGCACCCGGTGGAAGGTCGTGCCGGGGCCGAACTCGCTCAGCTTGGAGACGCACTTCTTGTGCCGCAACAGCGACTTGGGCGTCATCAGGATCAGCGGCTTGCGGAAGTTACGGCGCACCTGCCGGCGCAGAACGTGGAAATAGTTCGCCGGCTGGGTCACGTTGCAGACCTGCCAGTTGTCCTCGGCCGAGTTCTGCAGATAGCGCTCGAGCCTGGCGGAACTGTGCTCGGGCCCCTGGCCCTCATAGCCGTGGGGGAGCAGCATCACCAAACCGCACATGCGCAGCCACTTGGCCTCGCCCGAGCTGATGAACTGGTCGATGATCACCTGCGCGCCGTTGGCGAAGTCGCCGAACTGCGCCTCCCACAGGACCAGCGCATGGGGCTCCGCCGAGGCGTAGCCGTATTCGAAGCCGAGCAGCCCGAACTCGCTGAGCGGGCTGTCGATCACCTCGAACGGCGCCTGACCCATGCGGATGTTGTTGAGGGGGACGTAGCGGTTCTCGTTCTCCTGATCGACCAGCACAGAATGGCGCTGGGAGAAGGTGCCGCGTTCGCTGTCCTCGCCGGAGAGTCGGATCGAGGTGCTCTCGCACAACAGGGTCCCGAAGGCGAGCGCCTCGGCGGTGCCCCAGTCGATCCCCTCGCCGGTCTCGATCATCTTGCGCTTGGCTTCAAGCTGACGCTGGATCTTTGAGTTGACGGTGAAGTTCTGAGGGGTCTGGCTGATCGCGTAGCCGACCTCTTTCAGGAGATCCATGTCGACGGCCGTGTCGCCGCGGCGCGCGCCGCTCTCCGCGATCGACAGGCCGGCCCACTTGCCTTCCAGCCAGTCCGCCCGGTTCGGCTTGAAGCCCTTGGCGGTGTCGAATTCGGCGTCGAGCGTCGTCTCGAACTCCTTGACCATCTTGTCGCCGGTCCCGGGCTCGACGACGCCTTCGGCCTCCAGCCGCTCGGCGTAGATCTGCCGGGCGCGCGGGTGCGAGGAGATCTTCTTGTACATCAAGGGCTGCGTGAACATCGGCTCGTCGCCCTCATTGTGACCGTGGCGGCGGTAGCACCACATGTCGATCACGATGTCCTTCTTGAACTTTTGCCGATATTCGATCGCCAGTTTCGCGACGTGGACGCAGGCCTCCGGATCGTCGCCGTTCACGTGGAAGACCGGTGCGTCGATCGTCTTGGCCATGTCGGAGCAATAGGGCGAGGAGCGCGACTTCGACGGGGCGGTGGTGAAGCCGATCTGGTTGTTGATGACGATGTGGATCGTCCCGCCCGTCCGATAGCCGTGCAGCTGAGAGAGCAGGAAGGTCTCGGCCACCACGCCCTGGCCGATGAAGGCGGCGTCGCCGTGCAGCAACAGGCCCATGACCTTGTCGCGCTCGCTGTCGCCGCGCTGGCGCTGCTTCGCACGCACCTTGCCGAGCACCACGGTGTTGACGCACTCGAGATGGCTCGGGTTGGCGGTCAGCGACAGGTGGATGGTCTTGCCTTCGAACTCCCGATCGGCCGACGTGCCGAGATGGTACTTCACGTCGCCCGAGCCCTGCACCGAATCCGGATTCGCCGGCATGCCCTCGAACTCGGCGAAGATCTGCTGATAGGGCTTCTGCATCAGGTTGGCGAGCACGTTGAGCCGCCCGCGGTGCGCCATGCCGAGCACGACCTCCTCAAGGTTCAGCTGCGCGCCGCGTTTGAAGATCTGCTCGATCATGGGAACGAGCGATTCGCCGCCGTCCAACCCAAAACGCTTGGTGCCGCGGTACTTGCGGTCCAGGAACGTCTCGAAGACGTCGGCGTGGGTCAGCCGCTCGAGAATCGTGCGCCGGCCGAGATTGGTGAAGTCCTTGCGGTTCCGGCTGGATTCGATGCGTTCCTGAATCCAGCTCTTCTCCTCGCCGTCCTGAATGTGCAGGAACTCGACGCCGATGCTGCCGCAATAGGTCTCGCGGCAGATCTTGACGATCTCGCGCAGCGTCGCGCTTTCCAGGCCGAGATAGTAGTTGATGAAGATCGGCCGATCCCAATCGCCGTCGCCGAATCCGTAGGTCGAGGGATCGAGCTCCGGATGCTCCGCGCGATGTTCGAGATTCAACGGATCCAAGTTCGCTTCGGTGTGCCCGCGCATGCGGTAGGCGCGGATCAGCATGAGGGCGCGGATCGAATCCAGCGTCGCCTGGCGGATCCGGTCGGCGTCGGTCGAGACGCCGCCGCCGGCCTTCATGTAGTCCAGCAACTGCTGGAAGGGGGTGCCGTCCTTGACCGGCTCGCTCAGCGCGTCCGAAAGCGTCAGTTCGCCCCGATCGCCGCCGTTGCGGCCGACGACCTTGGTCTGGCGCGGCGCCCAACTGGGGCCGTAGTGGTTGCCGAGCAGCACCTCGTCCTCGTCGCCGAGGCTTTCGAAGAAGGCCTGCCACCCCGCGTCGACCCCGTCGGGATCGTTCCGCCACTTCTCGAACAACTCCGCGATATAGGTTTCGTTCGCCCCGTAAAGCGGTGTGCTCTCGCCGATATACGCCATCGCCCTCAGCGCTCCTTCGTCAACCGGCGTCGGCCGCCTGCCCAAGCCCCCGCCGGGGATCGGCCGTCCGCCCAAAAGCGCGACGCCGGCGCCGGTCTTCCGCCGGCGCCGGCGCGCTTCGCCGTCTAGCCCTTCAGGGCTTCCACCATCGTGGAGCCCAAAGCCGATGGGCTGTCCGCCACGCGGATGCCGGCCGATCGCATCGCGTCCTGCTTGCTCTCCGCCGTGCCCTGTCCGCCCGAGATGATGGCGCCCGCATGGCCCATGCGCTTGCCCGGGGGCGCGGTCACGCCGGCGATGAAGCCCACCATCGGCTTTTTCACCTTGGACCGCTTGAAGAACTCCGCGGCCTCCTCCTCGGCGGTGCCGCCGATCTCGCCGATCATCACGATGCCTTCTGTTTCATCGTCGTCCAGGAACATCTCCAGGCAGTCGATGAAGTTGGTGCCGTTCACCGGATCGCCGCCGATCCCGATGCAGGTCGACTGGCCGAGGCCGGCCGCCGAGGTCTGGGCGACGGCCTCGTAGGTCAGCGTGCCCGAGCGCGAGACCACGCCGATCTTGCCGCGCTTGTGGATGTGGCCCGGCATGATGCCGATCTTGCAGGCGTCGGGGGTGATGACGCCCGGGCAGTTCGGCCCGATTAGCCGGGTCTTGGACCCCGTCAGCGCCCGCTTGACCTTGACCATGTCGAGCACCGGGATGCCTTCGGTGATGCAGACGACGAGCGGCGTCTCGGCGTCGATGGCCTCAAGGATCGCGTCGGCCGCGAAGGGGGGCGGCACGTAGATCACGCTGGCGTCGGCGCCGGTCTTCGCGCGCGCGTCCGCGACCGTGTCGAAGATCGGCAGGTCAAGGTGCGAGCCCCCGCCTTTGCCGGGCGTCACGCCGCCCACCATCTTGGTGCCGTAGGCGATCGCCTGTTCGGAGTGGAAGGTGCCCTGCGCGCCGGTGAAGCCCTGGCAGATGACCTTCGTATTCGCGTCGATCAGAACCGCCATTACTTCGCCTCCTTGACCGCGGCCACGACCTTTTCGGCCGCGTCGGCCAGATTGTCCGCCGGAATGATCGGCAGACCGCTCTCGGCCATGATCTTCTTACCCTGCTCGACATTCGTGCCTTCGAGACGCACGACCAGCGGCACGTCCAGGTTCACCTCGCGGCTGGCCGCGACCACGCCTTCGGCGATGACGTCGCAGCGCATGATGCCGCCGAAGATGTTGACCAGGATGCCTTCGACGTTCTCATCCGACAGGATGATCTTGAAGGCGGCGGTCACCCGCTCCTTCGTCGCGCCGCCGCCGACGTCCAGGAAGTTGGCGGGACTGCCGCCCTTCAGCTGAATGATGTCCATCGTCGCCATGGCGAGGCCCGCGCCGTTCACCATGCAGCCGATCGAGCCGTCGAGCTTGATGTAGTTGAGCTCGTGCTTGGAGGCCTCGATCTCCGAGGGATCCTCCTCGTCCACGTCGCGCATGTCGGCGACGTCGGAATGACGGAACAGCGCGTTGTCGTCGAAGTTCATCTTGGCGTCGAGCGCGATCACGTCGCCCATGCCGGTGACGACCAGCGGATTGATCTCGACCAGGCTGACGTCTAGCTCGATGAAGGCCTTGTACATCGCCGTCAGGAACTTCGTGCAGCTTTTGATCTGCGGCCCTTCAAGGCCGAGGAAGAAGGCGATGCGCCGGCAGTGGAAGCCGGAAATGCCGCTGGCGGGATCGATCGAAACCTTGCAGATCGCGTCCGGGTTCTCGGCCGCGACCTCTTCGATCTCCATGCCGCCCTCCTGGGAGGCCATGATCGTCACCTGGCTGGTCGCCCGATCGATCAGCATGGAGAGGTAGAGCTCGCGCTGGATGTCGCAGCCGTCCTCGATGTAAAGGCGCTTGACCTCCTTGCCCTCAGCGCCGGTCTGCTTGGTGACCAGCACCCGACCCAGCATGGCCTTGGCGTTCTCGCGAACCTCTTCGATCGACTTGGAGACGCGCACGCCGCCCTTGCCGTCGGGATCGTTCTGAAAGCGCCCGGCGCCGCGGCCGCCGGCGTGGATCTGCGACTTCACGACCCAAATCGGGCCGCCGAGGTCGTTGGCCGCCTGCACGGCTTCTTCCGCGGTGTAGGCGACCTTGCCGTCCGGTACGGCCACACCGAAGCGGCGAAGCAACTCCTTCGCCTGATATTCGTGGATGTTCATGGGTTCCTGGTTCCCCGTGTCCTCAAGACGCGCCCCGGCGGCGATAGGCCGGACCCGGCGCGGCTTCGGTTCTGTCGGTTCTTTGTCTTCCCCGGCCGATCGTCCGCCTGACAGCGCGCAGGCGGCGGGCGGCGGCGATCCGCGGGCACTTTAGCAGCATACCCCCGCCGTTCAACCGCCCCCATGGCGGCGGCGCGGGCGTCAGGACGGAAAGGGCGGCGTTCGCGACGCCGCCCCGTTCGCCTCAGCTCTTCTTGGCGGCGGCCTTCTTGGCTCCGCCCTTCTTGGCGCCGGCCTTTTTGGCGCCGGCCTTTTTGGCGCTCGCCTTCTTCGCGGGAGCCTCCTTGGCGGCCGCCTTCTTGGCGGGCGCCTTCTTCTGCTCCGCCTCGACCTTTTTCAGCGCCTCGTTCAGCGTCTTCACCTGATCGACCGAGTGATCGAACATCTTGCGCTCTGGCTTGGTCATCTCAATCACGACGATCTTCTCGACGCCGCCCGCGCCGATCACAACCGGCACGCCGACATAGAGGCCGTTCAGCCCGTACTCCTTGCGGCAATAGGCCGCCGCCGGCAGCACGCGCTTCTTGTCCTTGAGGTAGCTTTCCGCCATGACGATCGCCGAGGAGGCGGGGGCGTAGAAGGCCGAGCCGGTCTTCAAGAGATTGACGATCTCGGCGCCGCCGTCGCGGGTGCGCTGGACGATGTCGTCGATCTTCTTCTTGGTGGACCAGCCCATCTTGATCATGTCCGGCACGGGAATGCCGGCGACGGTGGAGTAGCGCGTCAGCGGCACCATGCTGTCGCCGTGCCCGCCGAGGACGAAGGCCGTGACGTCCTCGACCGAGACGCCGAATTCCTCCGCCAGGAAATAGCGGAAGCGCGCGCTGTCGAGAACGCCGGCCATGCCGACGACCTTCTCCGGCTTCAGGCCGGATTCGCGCTGCAGCACGCCGACCATGACGTCCAGCGGGTTGGTGATGCAGATGACGAAGGCGTTCGGGCAGTTCTTCTTGATGCCCGCGCCGACGGCTTTCATCACGTTGGTGTTGATGCCGATCAGGTCGTCTCGGCTCATGCCCGGCTTGCGCGGCACGCCGGCGGTGACGATGACGACGTCCGCGCCCTTGATCGCTTTGTAGTCGCTGGCGCCGGCCAGTTTCGCGTCGAAGCCTTCGACCGGCGAGGCTTCCGCGATGTCCAGCGCCTTGCCCTGCGGCACGCCGTCGACAATGTCGAACAGAACGATGTCGCCCAATTCCTTCAGGCCGGCCAGCAGCGCCAGCGTGCCCCCGATGTTGCCCGCGCCGACCAGCGCGATCTTTTTCCTGGCCATGATGAGTACGAGATCCCTTCCCCTGGGCGCCGAAGCGGGCGAGCCCCGCGACAGGCCGGCGCCGGTGTGTCGAATGATCGCCCGGATTGCTACGCCAAAGCGCGGGCGAGGGCAAGGCGGGAGGGGGCGGGGGCGGTCCGAACCCGGCTAATGGATGTGCGGCGTCACCTGCCAAGTCAGCCCGCCGGCCCCGTCGGCGGCGTCCCGGACCCGCACATCGCGATCGACCGGCCCCGGCGCCGCCAGGAAGTCGATCACGGCGCCGGGACGCTTGGCCATGTCTGCCGGCAAGGCGTCTCCGGTATGGATTTCGGGAATCGCGGCGATGCAAAGCTCATGGTTCGGCGTGATCGCCGCAATCTGCTGCGGTCCCAAACGCTCGCGGACCAGCAGCGGCCGGCCGTCCACCGCCAAACCGGCGTCGATCATCATCGGGGACTCGTTCAACAGTTCAATATACCCGTGCGACGTCGCGGGCTCCTCGGCCCGGTGCATCGCGGTGAAGGTCGCGTCCACTTGCAGAAACTTCCAGCGTTCGCCTGGCGCGGCGTCGACCAGCGTGGTGCGGCGCGACGCGTCGCCGACCACGGTCGTCTCCGCCGCCCAGAGCTGATAGGCGAAGCGATAGATCACCGGGTCGGCCGACTGGCCCGGCCCCAGCGGCTGAACCGTCCAGGCGATCGAATTCAGGCCGTCCGGCTCTCCAGAAAGCGGTCGCTGATAGACTGCGAGATAGAGATTCTCCGCTTTCGTCTCGTTGTGAAGATGCAGTTTCATTTCGGTGGTCATGATCCGTCCGCTCCTGCGCGCGCCGCGTCGTCACAGCATGGCGAGCGACGCCAGGCCGTTTCGTCGGCGATCATTCAATTTAAAATAGCGATTTTGCAAATATAAAGCTTTTCAGGGCGTCTTGTTGTGCGTTGCGCGCGCGCCGGCTGTTCTATAGACGATCGCTCCATGCTCACTCCGCTCCGCCGCCTCTACGACTGGACCATGGCCAAGGCCGCGCATCCGCATGCGGTCTGGTGGCTGGCCGTCGTGTCCTTCGCGGAGAGCAGCTTCTTTCCGATCCCGCCGGACGTGATGCTGATCCCGATGGTGATCGCGCGGCCGAACCGGGCGTTTTTCTATGCGGCCGTGTGCCTCGCGGCCTCGGTCGCGGGCGGGCTCGGCGGCTACGCCATCGGCTATTTCCTGTTCGAGACGCTGGGCGAGCCGCTGGTCCATCTCTACGCCGCGCCCGGCGCGCTGGAGTCGGTGCGCGAGCGCTATCACGAATATGGCTGGTGGATCGTCTTCGGCGGCGGGCTGACGCCGGTCCCGTACAAGATCATCACCATCGCCTCGGGCGCGCTGGCGCTCGACCCGCTGGCCTTCACGGGCGCCTCGATCGTGGGGCGGGGCTTGCGCTTCTTCCTGGTCGCGGCCTTGCTGTGGAAATTCGGCCCGCCGATCCGCACGCTGATCGAAGAGCGCTTCGGGCTGATGACGACGCTGTTCTTCATCCTCTTGGTCGGCGGCTTCGTCGCGATTAAGTATCTGATCTGACGCCGCCGCCCTTCGCGACCAGGAGAGTATTCCTGCGATGACCGCTTCGTCCGCCCCGATCAACGCTCTCTCCCGTCCCGCAGCGCTGGGGATCGTCGTCGCGCTGCTGGCGGCGGGAACGCTGGGCGCGGCGAACTATTTCGAACATGTGGTCGGTCTGGCGCCGTGCGAGCTGTGCCTCTATCAGCGCCTGCCCTGGTGGATCGCCTTGGGGCTCGCCTGCGTCGCGATTCTGGGACGCCGCGCGCCGCTGGTCGCCTCGGTGGCGCTGGGGTTGGCGGCTCTGGCGCTCCTCGGCAACGCGGGGCTCGCCGGCTATCATGTCGGCGTTGAGTACGGCTGGTGGGCCGGACCCAGCGGCTGCAGCGGCGCGGCCGCGCTGCCGAGCGATCTCGGCGGCCTGAAGCAATCCCTGCAAGGGCCGCCGCCTCCGCGCTGCGACGAAACGCCGTGGTCCCTGTTCGGCCTGTCGATGGCGGCCTACAATCTGCTGCTGTCGCTGGGCGGCGCCGCGCTGATCGTGGGCGTGATGCGTCGCGCCGGCGCGCGCAGCAACTGAGGAGAGACGATGAGCGCGCAGACGACCGACAGCCCCGCCCCGCGCGGCCGCAACAGCCGGTTGGGGCCGAAATACCTGCCGGGCGATCCGGGGTTCCGCGGCCGGCGCGCCCAGGAGGTCGAGCGCATGATCCGCGTCGACCAGGCCGGCGAATACGGCGCGCAACGGATCTACGAGGGCCAGTTGCGGGTCCTCGGCGCGGGCCGTCACGGCGAGGTGCTGCGCCACATGCAGGCGCAGGAGCAGGTGCATCTCGATGCGTTCAACGAGATCATGACCCGCCGGCGCGTGCGCCCGACCATCTTCAGCCCCTTCTGGCACGCCGCCGGCTACGCGCTGGGCGCGGGCACCGCGCTGATGGGCGAGAAGGCGGCGATGGCCTGCACGGTCGCGGTCGAGGAGACGATCGACGAGCACTACCGCCAACAGCGCGACGCCCTGCCCGACGACGAGGCGGAGTTGAAAGAGACGATCGAGCGCTTCCGTCAGGAAGAACTGGAGCACCGCGACATCGGGCTGGAGCACGGCGCGGAAGGCGCCGCCGGTTATCCGATCCTCTACGGCGCGATCAAGCGGGCGTCGAAACTCGCCATCTGGCTGTCGGAGCGGTTCTGAGCGGGCGCGCGCGCCGGCGCCGGCCGTTCATTCCTCCAATTCGGTATCCCAATAGAGATAATCGCGCCAGCTTTCGTGCAGGAAGTTGGGCGGAAAGGCGCGGCCGTTCTCCTGCAGTTCGAAGGTCGAGGGTTCGCACGGCCGTCGCAGCAGCGGCATCGACGCCTGGCCCGGCGTGCGTCCGCCCTTCTTCAGATTGCAGGGCCCGCAGGCGGAGACGACGTTGGCCCACGTCGTCGTGCCGCCCTGGCTGCGCGGAATGACGTGATCGAAGGTCAGATCCGGCGCGGAGAAGGGATCGCCGCAATATTGGCACAGCAGCCGATCGCGCAGGAAGACGTTGAAGCGCGTGAAGGCCGGCCGGCGGGCCGGTTGAATGTATTCCTTCAGCGAGATGACGCTGGGCAGCTTGATCTCGAAGGAGGGGCTGTGCACGGCGCGGTCGTATTCGCTGATGACGTTGACCCGTTCGGCGACGACCGCCTTGATCGCTTCCTGCCATGACCAGATGGAGAGCGGAAAGTAGCTGAGCGGACGGAAATCCGCGTTCAGCACCAGGGCCGGGTGTTCGCTCAAGCTCAGCCGCATCGCAGTACGCGCTCTCCTCGCTCGACCCTCTCGATCCGCTCGATCGGGGAGGGCGGGATCGGGACCGAGTCTAGCCCGAACCGATTCACGCCACAACATTTTGTGGCCTGACGCGGCGAATTATCACGTCCTTGTAAAAATCGCGCCGCCGCGCGCCGAGGGGTACGGTAAAGAGGTTGCGCGCGTGTGACAAATCGCTCGACGCGCCGCCGCTCACTCCCGATAGCCGCCGGGCCGCTTGCCGGGCCGGCCCGGTCCCGACCCGCGCTTGCCGCGCGCGGCGCGCTCGGGGAAGGAGAGGACGTTCTGCGCCTCGAAGCCCTCGGGGGTCGGCGGGCGCTCGCGGTCGGCCTCCTCGCGGGCTGCGCGCTGGGCGGCGCGTTCGCGCTCGATGCCGGCCTGCTCCACCACCGTGTGGCCGTTCATCGGAAAGGTCGCGTTGAAGCCGCCGTGGCGATAGCGGATCGTCGCTGCGGGTTTGCGTCCGTAGATCCAAAGATCGGGCATGCTCGTCGCCTCCTTCGTGACGCGCCGGGACCGGCGCGACGCCGCATGGACAGCAGTGCCACGGACCCCGCCCGCTGGCAACCGCGGGCGCTTGTTTTTCCGGCGAGGCTAGGGCTATCTGCGCGGCCCATGGAGATCCTGCTCGACATCATGCTGCCGGTCTTCGGCGTCGTCGTCTTCGGCGCCGTCGCGCGTGCGCTCGGCTGGATCAAGGACGGCGCAGTGGACGCGGTTGCGAGCTTCGTCTTCAACTTTTGCGTCCCCGCCCTGCTGCTTCGCACGGTCGGGACCACCGATCTGCCGGCGACGCCGCCCTGGGGATTGTTCGGCAGCTTCTATCTGGGCGCGATCCTGCTCTACGGCTTCGGCATGTTGACCGGGCGTCTCGCCTTCGGCCGTCCGCCGATGGGGCAGACGCTGACCGGCATGGCCTGCGCCTTCGGCAACACGGTGATGGTCGGCATTCCGATCACGCTGGCCGCCTACGGCGAAGAGGGCGCGCTGCCTTTCTTCCTTATCCTGTCGGTGCACGGGCTCCTGTTCTTCACCGTCACCACGCTGCTGCTGGAGGTCCAGCAGGGGGCCGAAGATCGCTCAACCTTGCGCGATCTGCCGCGAAACGTCGCGAAATCGCTGGTGACCAACCCAATCCTGGTGGGCATCTTCCTCGGCCTCGCCGCCAACCTCTCCGGGCTCGGCGTGCCGGAGCCGGTCAACGGGATCGCCGGGATGATGCAGGCGGCGGTCGCGCCGTGCGCGCTGTTCGTCCTGGGCGCTTCGCTGGTGCGCCACGGGATTAAGGGGCGGGTCCTGCAGGCGAGCGTCGTCACCGTCGCCAAAACGCTGCTTTTCCCGGCGATCACGTATCTGCTGGCGACCTACCTCTTCCACCTGGAGCGGGAGTGGGTGGAGATCGCCACCATCACCGCCGGCCTCCCGGTCGGGCTGATGGTGTTCGTCTTCTCCTCGAAATACGGGACGGGCCAGGCGATCTCGGCCACGGCCGTGTCGCTCTCGACGACGGCCAGCCTTTTCACGCTGTGGGGCATGTTGGTGCTGTTCGACGCCGGCGGCGTGTGAGGGCGTCGGCTATCCGTCGCGCGGGAAGTCGGGACCGACGGTGGGCGGGTCCTGGATCTCGGGCAGATCCTCGCTCTCCACGGCGCCGGCCGGCGGGGCGGGGGCGACCGGCGGCGGGGCCGTCGGATCGCGCGGCGCGGGCACGACCGGCGGTAACTGCGCCACCCGGATCGGCCCGAGATAGAGCCCGCCGTTCTCCGCCGTCAGCGGCATCTCGATATAGGCGCGCCCGTCCGAGCCCTGTCGGGCGAACAGCCGCGCGCCGCCGACCAGCAACCGGGCCGCCGTGGGGTCGATCAGCCCCGCCTCTCGGAAGCGTTCGATCGCGCCGTCGAGACCGCTGATCCGCGCCTGATAGCCGCCTGCGGGACGCAGCTCGCCGTCGAGCGTCATCTGGCCTTCGGCGTCGAGGCCGAGCGGCCCCCACCCGACGCGGAGCCACGGCGTCTCCAGGCGCCCGCCGGCGTCGCGCCACAGCGTCAGCGCGCGGCGCAGGCCCGCCTGCGGCACCGGCCCCATCACGCGCATGCGGGTCGACAGCCGCTCCACCCGATCGCCCAGCGGCCCGGCGTGGCGCGGCGGCAGGTCGACGCCGTCGGCGCTCAGCATCAGCTCGGCGCTGGGATCGTCGGCCCCCGTCGGCGGCGCGGCCGGCAGGTCGAGCGTGACGACGACCCGATCGGCCGCCGCGTCGAGCGCCAAGTCCGCGCTGTCGATCGCGAGCGCGTCGAGGGTCAAGGTCGCGCGGCGCAATGCGCCGTTCAAATCGATCTCCGCCCCGCCGACCGCGCGCTCGGCCGCCAAATCGATGCGGCGCGGCGTCCCGTCGATCGGCGCTGTGAGGCGACTGGTCCCGAACAGCTCAACGCGGTAGTCGGTCGGCGCCCAGGGTCGTACTTCGAAACGCAGGCGATCGCTCTCCCAGGCCCAGACGCCTTCGGGGTCGATGAGCCGTACGGCGTCTAGATCCAGCGTGACCACGCCGGGGAACCCGCCGAGGGTGCGCGCCGCCGTCTCGACCGTGTAGCCGCCGCGTCGCCAATCCTGTATCCAACGGTCGATTGCGCTCTCGGCCTGAGCGGCGGCGATCCACCAATAGACGGCGTAGCCGCCCGTCGCGAGGACGAGAAAGGCGAGCGCGACGAGGAGGGAGCGGCGCAAGATCATGACGGAAAGCCTTAGGGCGAGTCCGCGCGGCGCGCAAGGAAAGCGCGCCTCTCAGCCGCAGCGCGACCAACCGCAGCTGGCGCAGACGTCGCAGCCCTCTTCGCGCACCAGGCCGGCTTCGCCGCAGCGCGGGCATTGCGCGCCCGGCCGGCCGCCGGCCTGCGCCGCCGCGCGCTTGGCGGGATCGCCGCCGAGACCGGGCCGTTCGCCGGCGGAGAGGAAGCCGATCTCCACCATGTGGCGTTCGATCACCTCGCCGATCGCGGCGAGCAGAGAGGGCACGTACTTGCCCCCCATCCAGTAGCCGCCGCGCGGGTCGAACACCGCCTTCAGCTCCTCGACCACGAAGGCGACGTCGCCGCCGCGGCGGAAGACGGCGGAGATCATCCGGGTCAAGGCCACCGTCCAGGCGTAGTGCTCCATGTTCTTGGAGTTGATGAAGACCTCGAACGGCCGGCGCCGGCCGCCCTCGCCGCCTTCTTGGATGTCGTTCAGCGTGATGTAGATCGCATGGTCGCTTTCCGGCCAGCGCAGCTTGTAGGTCCGCCCTTCAAGGGCCTGAGGGCGGTCCAGCGGCTCGCTCATATAGACCACCTCGCCGTCGGGGCGCGCCGCCGGCCGGCTTTCGGCGGCCGCTCCCTGGGCGGGCGGCGTCTCGGCCGGCTCGACCGACAGGCTCGGATCGTCGGCGGACGCCGGCTCGTCCTCCGCGCTCGCGCTCAACACGGCGCCGGTGACCTCGTTCGGACGGTAGGTGGTGCACCCCTTGCAGCCCATCGCGTAGGCCTTGGCGTACACGTCCTTGAAGGCTTCGAAAGAGATGTCGGCGGGCAGGTTGACGGTCTTGGAGATCGAACTGTCGACATGGCGCTGGGCGGCGGCCTGGATCGCCAGATGATCGTCGGGGGCCAGCCTTTGGGCGTCGACGAAATATCCGGGAACCTCCGCCTCCGCCCCGAACGTCTCCCGGAACAGGCGATAGGCGTAGTCGACCACGTCATGGCTTTCCCGCCCGCCGTCGGGCGCCAGCACGTTGCGCTTGGCGCGGAAGGAGAAGACCGGCTCCACGCCCGAGGAGACGTTGTCCGCCACCAGGGAGATCGTGCCGGTCGGCGCGATCGAGGTGACGAGGCCGTTGCGGACGCCGTGCGCTGCGATCGCGTCGCGAACGTCCGCATCCAGGCGCCGGATCGTCTCGCTCTCCAGATAGCGCTCGGCGTCGAACAGCGGAAAGGCGCCCTTCTCCTTCGCGAGCTCGACCGACGCGCGATAGGCCGCGCGCTGCAGCCCTCCCAGCCAGCGCTCGGTCAGGGCGATCGAGTCCGCGCTGCCGTAGCGCACGCGCAGCATCAGGAACGCGTCCGCCAGTCCCGTCACCCCGAGTCCGATGCGGCGCTTGGCCTGCGCCTCCTCGCGCTGCGCCTCCAGCGGAAAGCGCGAGACGTCGATCGCATCGTCCAGCATGCGCACGGCGGTCGCGACCGTCTCGGCCATCGCCTCCTCGTCGAGCGCGGCGTCCTCCGCGAACGGCCGGTCGACGAAGCGTGCGAGATTGATCGAGCCCAGCAGGCAGGCGCCGTAGGGCGGCAGCGGTTGCTCCCCGCAGGGATTGGTGGCCGCGATCGTCTCGCAATAGGCCAGATTGTTGCGCGCGTTGATCCGGTCGATGAAGATCACGCCCGGCTCCGCGTGATCGTAGGTGGAGCGCATGATGCGATTCCACAAATCGCGCGCGCGCACGGTGCGATAGGTCTTCCCGCCAAAGACCAGATCCCAATCCGCGTCGGCGTCGACCGCCTCCATGAAGGCGTCGGTCGCCAGCACCGACATGTTGAAGTTGATGAGGCGTCCGGCCTCGGCCTTGGCGTCGATGAAGGCCTCCACGTCCGGATGGTCGCAGCGGATGACGCCCATCATCGCGCCGCGGCGATAGCCGGCCGACATGATGGTGCGGCACATCGCGTCCCACACCTCCATGAAGCTGATCGGGCCGGAGGCGTCGGAGCCGACGCCGCGCACCACCGCGCCCTTGGGCCGGATTGTGGAGAAGTCGTAGCCGATGCCGCCGCCCTGCTGCAGGGTGACCGCGGCCTCCTTCAGCCCGTCGAAGATGCCGGGAATGCTGTCGGGGATCGTCCCCATGACGAAGCAGTTGAAAAGCGTCACGTCCCGGTCGGACCCGGCCCCCGCCCAAATGCGCCCGGCCGGCATGAAGCGGAAGTCCTGCAGCGCCGCGCGGAAGACCGGCCGCCAGCGATCGGGCGCGTCCTCGGCCTCGGCCAGCGCCGCGGCGACCCGGTCCCAGCTGTCCTCGATGGAACTGTCCACAGGCGAGCCGTCCGGACGCTTCAGCCGGTACTTCATGTCCCAAATGCGCCTGGAGAACGCGTCGGTCACGATCTGCACCTTCTTGGAATCGCGGGCTTTTTCCGCCCGGCGGCGGTTGCTCTCGACGCTGCGAACGGCGAATTAACTATAAGAAATCCTTCATCTTTTTCAGTATAGGGGCGGGGTTGCGGCGGAGTCAAACGATGTTCGGCCTTTGTTTGCCGAGGGCCAAATAGTTCGGCAGCCGACGCAGTCGGTTAAACGCTTGGCCAACGGGCGAAAATCCGCAAACCCTGCGGCGCGGCCGCAATCCTCCACATCGTTATCCACAGGCTTGTTCGATGCGGGCCTTAAGCATTTGCAGGAAGCTTTTCCGGTCGAGACCTTTCGGGATCGGGGCGAGCACCTTGACCGTGATCGTCCCGGCGCGCTTCACGAAGGCGCGTCGCGGCCACAGCCGACCGGAGTCAAGGGCGATCGGGATCACCGGCGCGTCGATCTGGCTGTAGAGCGCCGCCGCGCCGGGGAGGTAGGGGCGCTTTTCACCCGGGGCGACCCGGGTGCCCTGAGGATAAATCACGACCGACCGGCCCTTCTCGATCTGGTCGCGCGCCTGGCGGACCATACCCTTGAGCGCGGCCGCCCCGGCCGTGCGATCGACCGCCACCATCTCGAACTTCTTGAGGAACCGCCCGAAGAGCGGAATGCGCGTCAATTCCTCTTTCAGCACGAAGGCGGGGCGATTCAGCAAGGCGTTGAAAATCAGCGTCTCCCACATCGACTGATGCTTGGCGGCGAAGATCACCGGCCCGCGCGCGATCGCGTCCGAGGCCTCGCGGTCGATTTGAATGCGGTAGCGCACTCTCAGCACGCGCCGGCTCATCCAATCGAAGAAATCGACCCAAAGGTAGCAGACCGGTCGCGCCCATCGGATCGGCAGCAGCAGCGTCGGCAGCAGCAGGATCAACATCGCCGTGGTCAGAGGATAGAACGTCAGCGCGAAGACGATCGAGCGAACGCGGTCCATCGGCCGGGCGGCTTTGACCGTCACCGGGCCGCCTCCGGCTCCGCGCGGCTCTTGGCCGCGCCGATCAGCGCCTCCAAGGCGATGCGCACCCGGGCCAGCAGATATTTCGTATATTCGCCGGCGAACAGGGCGGCCGTGCCCGGATTGCGAAACCACGCGGACTGCTTGACGTTGGGCGGAAAGACAGGGTGCGGCACGATCACCGTATCGGGCATGGCGGTGCGGAACTCCATCAGGCTGCGCGGCATATGGTAGGCGGCGGTCACCAGACGCAACGAGACGAAGCCGCGCCCTTCCATCCACGCGGCGGTCTCGCGCGCGTTGCCGATCGTATCGCCGGCCTTGTAGTCGATGTGGATGCAGCATTCATGGCGACCCGGCTCCTGCTGGGCGATGCGCAGCAATTCGGCGACGTCGACGCCGCGATAGACGCCGGAGACGAAGAGTTGATCCGCAGCGCCGCGGCTCAACAGCTCCAGCCCCGTCTCCAGTCGTTGGCTGCCGCCGGTCAGCACGACGATCGCGTCCGTGGGTCGGTCCGGGTCGGCGACCTCGTCCGGCAGGGCGGCGGCGTAGACCAGAAAGCCGAGCGCCCAGGCCAGCGCGCCGGCGCCCAAAAGCGTCGCCAACAGCCGGCGCCGCCAGGGTCGTCGTTCACGGGGCGAGAAACGCGGCGCGCCCATGGCTCACGGCATCCGACGCAGGCTGCGCAACACGGTGCGCCGCGCGGCGAGATGAGAGAGCAGCGCCGTCGCCAGCGGCAAAAGGGCCAGATAGGGCCAGTCCGGCCAATCGAGCACTGCGGGACCCGGCAACTCCGCCCCGGTCGCCGCCGCCGCATAGCCGAGACCGATCACCGTGAGTCCGGCGATCAACGCGCCGCCGAGGCCGCCTTTCAGGCTGGCGCGCAGGGCCTGGCGCTGAAACTGGCGGGCGATGAAGTTGTCCGACGCGCCGATCAAGTGAAGCAGTTCGATCGTTTCGTGATGGGCCAGCAAACCGCCGCGGGTGGCGAACAGGACAACCGTCGCGGCGGCCAGGATCACCACCGCGACGACGGCCAAGCCGACCAACTGCAAGGACTGCAGGAAGGCGACCAGACGCGCGCGCCACAGCCCGTGATCGTCGAGCGCCGCCCCGGGAGCGACGGTCTGCAACTGCTGGCGCAGCACCGCTAGATCGACCTCCTGCATATCCGCCACCTCCACCGCGATCAGTCGCGGCAGCGGCAGGCTGGCGGGGTCCAGCGTCTCGCCCAACCAGGGCTCCAACAGCGCCTGGATGCGCGATCCGGGCAGCGGCTCGGCGGCGGCGATCCCGGGGGCGTCGGCGAGGATCCTCACCGCGTCCTCCACCGCCCGGTCGAGGCGCGCTTCGGCCGCCACGGCGTCGCCCATTTCGTCCGCCGGGGGCGGGATCTGGACCGTCATGCTGTCGGCGAGCCCCTGGCTCCAGCTTTCGGCGAAATCGTGCAACAGCAGCGCGCCCGCCAGCGCCAATCCGGCGACGAAGGTCATGAAGCCGATCAGCCACGGCATCAGCCGCCCCGCCGGATCTTGGGCGAAAGGAATGATCGCCCGGCCGCGCGCGCTCATCGCCGGGACCCCAGGCCTAGACCGCCGCCGCGGGGTTCCGGCCGCGGCGCGCGCGGCGGCGTTTGCGCGTGCAGCACGCCGTCCTCAAGATGCAGACGCTGGTAGTCGAACCGGTCGATCAGCGCCTGATTGTGCGTGGCGACGACCACGGTGGCGCCCTGCTTGTTGAGCGCCTCCAAGAGGTAAAGCAGACGCATCGCGATGCGATCGTCGACATTGCCGGTCGGCTCGTCCGCCAAAAGCAGCGCGGGGCGGCTGATCACCGCCCGCGCGATGGCGACGCGCTGCTTCTGACCGCCAGACAGGGTCGCCGGCCGCGCGTTCAGGTGATCCTTCAGACCGACCCATTCCAGCAATTCGCCCACATGCTTACGGATCTGGCCTTCGCTGCGCCCCGCGACGCGCAGAGGCAGCGCCACATTCTCGAACGCGCTCAGGTGGTCGAGCAGCCGGAACTCCTGGAACACCACGCCGATGCGCTGACGCAGCTCCGGCAGTTCGTCACGGCTCAGCGTGCTGAGATCGCGATCGAAGATGTTGATCAGTCCGCGGCTCGGCCGATGGAACAGGTACATCAGCTTGAGGAGCGAAGACTTGCCCGCGCCGCTCGCCCCCGTCAGGAAGCGAAAGGCGCCCGGCGGCAGATCGAAACTGACGTCGTGCAGCACCTCCGGACCGGCGCCGTAGCGCATGCCGACATTTTCGAAACGGATCATGCGGGCTCTGTCGACCTTGCTCGCGGGCGCCGCTGAGGGCGGTTGACGATTCCGGCGTCGGACGGGTAGGGGCGCGCGGGCGTCCGGAGCCCGACGGCGGACCCTGCGCCGATGGTTCACAATCGCACGGAAGCGCGGGCGGCGTAAAGCGGACGGCGCGCCGTTTGAAAGGCTACGCTTTGTTGCGCGAATCAGGGCAACATCCTATAAGGCAAGCGTGCTGTGGAAAGGCCGATTCCCCGTATGATCCTGACATGTCCCAACTGTCGGTCGCGTTTCAAGGTGAAGCCCGAGGCGCTCGGCGCGCAGGGCCGCACCGTGAAATGCGCCAAGTGCGCGCACAAATGGTTCGCTTCGCCCGACGACGGTGAGGAGGGCGGCGCGCCGAAATCGGCTGCGCCCAAGAAGCCGCCCGCCCCCAAGGCCGGCCCCAAAAAGGCCGCGCCCAAGAAAGCGCCGACGAAGCAGGAGACCGCGGCCAAACCCAAGCCCGCGCCCGCAGCCGAGGTCGACGAGGACGAGTTCGAGCCGCCCGCGTTCGCCGACGGCGGAAAGTACGGCCCCGGCTCCGAGACCGCGGATGACGCCTTCGAGCCGCCGCCCCCGCCGCCCGGGCGCGAGCGCAGCGCCGGCTACGACGAGCCGCCGCTGGGACCGGACGAGGAGATCGTCCCGCGCCAGCGCCAGCCGAAGACGGTGAAGAAATCGCCGTTGGGCGCGTGGATCTTCCTGCTGGTGCTGGTCGTGGGCGTATGCGTCGGCGGCTTCTTCTTCCGCCACGACATCGTCAAGGCCTATCGTCCGGCGAACGCGATCTTTTCCGCGATCGGCTTTCCCGTCGACACGTTGGGTTTCGGCTTGGAGTTGCCGGCGCCGAAGAGCCAGGCGATCATCGACGGCGACCAGCGCACGCTGCGCATCACCGGCGAGATTCGCAACACCACGGCCGAGCCGATCGACGCGCCGCTGCTGCGCGGCGCGCTGCGCAACGCCCAGGGCGACGATTTGACGGTCTGGACCTTCGAGGCCGCCGAGGAGCGCATTCTGCCCGGCGAGACGGTCTCCTACGAGACCGAGGTCGAGAACCCGCCGCGCGGCGCGACCGGCCTGTTCGTGACCTTCACCCGCGCCGACGAGGTCGAGGGCGCAGCCCCTGAGATGGAAGGCGGCGGCGAGGACGGCGGCGGCGAGGGCGGCGGCGGCGCGCAGCAGGACGGCGGGTAGGCCCGCTCTCTGCGACGCGTCGCGCTCCGCCAAGCGCGCCGGAGCGTCTCCCGACATCGGCCGCGTCCGTCGAGACGGGCGCCTGGGCGCCCTCCTCAGGACGAGGGCGCGGGCGATCGCCTGTAAGACAGGGCGCTTAGGCCGACCGGCGCAAGCCCTCCAGCATATCCGCGAAGTCCTCGGGCGCCGGGGTCTTCAGGCCCGCGATCTTGCCCGTCTCGTCGAAGCGGCGCAGACGCACGGCCGCCTTGTGGTGCGGATTGGCCTCGAAGGCCGCGACCTCCGCCTCCGACATCGGGCCGCCCTGCAGCTCCAGCGAGCGGACGGAGGCGGCGGACAGCCGATCGAAATAGTCCGGCTCGACCGCGCAGAGATAGCGTTTGGCCGCGACGTGCAGGCGCACCGGCTCCGAGACCTCGGGCGGGAAGAAGCGGGCGAGGAAGTCGGCGCCCGCCTCCTCGTGCCGGCTGTCGATCCCTTGCGCGGCCGCGTCCTCGGTGAAGTCGTGCAGATAATGCCCGACGTCGTGCAGCAGCGAGGCGGCGATCAGCGCCGGATCGGCGTTCTCCTGATCGGCGCAGACGGCGCATTGCAGCGCGTGCTCCTGCTGGCTGACCGCCTCGCCCAGATAGTCGCGCCCGCCCGACTGGCGGAACAGCGACAGGATGAAGGGGACCACGCTCTCCGGCGTCACCGAGGCGGGATCGCTCGGCAGGGTTTCGCGGATCGGGGCGGCGGTCATCCTCTGTCTCCTTGGTCTCGGTCGCGCTCCATGACGCGCAGTTGGCTCAGCAGCGAATCGATGTCGGCGTAGCAGCCCTGCAGCCAACGCGCCCCCGCGCCGTAGGCGCCGCGGCCGTGCAGCACCCGGCGATTGTCGACGATGAAGACGTCCCCCGGCGCGAGCGTGAAGCGAAGCGGCAGGTCCGGCTCCCGCAGGATTCGGGCGAAACGGCGATACGCGTCGTAGAAGGGACGCATCGCGTCGGCCGGCAGGTCGAAGGGCGCGATGGAGCGATTGTTGTAGGCCACGGCGATCGGCCGGCCGGCTTCGTCCGCCTCGATCAGACGACGGCGGGCCTGAAGGTCGACGCCGCCGCTGCGATATCGGAAGGGGACGCGCCAGCGGGTCAGCAGATCGTAGTCTTTCGGCGAACGCTCATAGAGGCGCCGCGCGGCCTCGAACCCGTCGACCGCCAGGCTCTCGCCGCCGCCGTCGGCGTCCGCTTGCAGACAGTGGAGGAGCTGCAGCGTCGGAACCGGATCGCGATAGGGATTGTCCGTGTGCACCCCCAACCCTTCGCCGGTGAAGGCCATGTTGGTCGGCTTTGCTTCGGCGCGCACGTCGAACAACCGGCCGTAGTTGGTCTCGCGCACATAGCCGAAGAGCGAGGCCAAGCGACAGACCGTCTCCGGCTCGACCGGCGCGCCGCGCATCAGCGCCACGCCGTCGCGGCGGATCGCGTCGAGCCAGCCGTAGAGCGCCGCCGGATCGCGGGTCACGGCGGTGTAGTCGTGCCAGATCGGCTCGCCCATCGCCGCGGCGTCCCAGCTGGCGGGCCAGGCGGCGTCGCGCAGCGAGTCGGAGGCGTGCGCTTTGAGCCAGGCCGCGTCGTAGGCGAGGTCAATCCCCTCCGGCTCGAACCGCACCGCCAGGGCCCCGTCGCACCGCATTTCAGCCGTCGCGATCGAGAGGTCCTCGGGCAGGTCGGCGACGTCGAACAGCCGCTGGTCGTTGTCGCCATGGCGAAAGGCGCCCCCCTGCGCCTGATCGCGCAGCCAAAGCGCCTCGAAGCGGCGGCGCGCGCCGTCCGGCCATTCGAGGATCAAGAAGTGCGGCTGCTGGGCCAGGATCGTCGCCGCTCGGCCGGCGGCGAGCGCTGCGTCAGGCATGGAGCTCTCTCCTCATAACCCTTGCGTCTAGCAAAACTCTGTTGCGTTTGTGTTGCGCCGCGCGCGGCGGCGGGTCAAGGGGACGGAAAGACAGCGCCCCGATCGTTCCGCCGCGCGCCGCACTGAGGGCGCGCGAGAAGCGCGGCGTCGGCGTTTTTGCAGATCTCGAGTCTATTGCACGCCTCGCCCGCGCCTCCAATATACATCCAGAGGGACGCGCGCGGGCGCCGCAAAGCGGGCTCGCTACGACGCGTCGGTTCTTGGATGTCTCGCTGCGCGACGCGGGGGACGTGAGAAGAGGACGAGCGATGAATATCGAGAAGTTCACTGACCGCAGCCGCGGCTTCATTCAATCCGCCCAGACGTTGGCGATCAATTCCGATCACCAGCGCCTGACCCCCGACCACCTGCTGAAGGTTCTGCTCGACGATTCGGAGGGCTTGGCGGCCACGCTGATCCGCGCGGCCGGCGGCGATCCGAAGCGCGCGCTCTCGCTGGTCGAGACCGATCTCGGCCGTCAGCCGAAGGTGCAGGGCGGCGGCGCCAATTCGCTACATCTCGACACGGCGACAGCCAAGGCGCTGAGCCAGGCCGAGGAGCTCGCCAAAAAGAACGGCGACAGCTTCGTGACCGCCGAGATCATCCTGCTTGCGCTGGCCATGGCCGAGGGGACGCAGGCCGCCAAGACGCTTAAGGAGTCCGGCCTCAAGCCGCAGGCGCTCAATCAGGCCATTCAGGAGATGCGCAAGGGCCGCACCGCCGACACGCAAGGGGCCGAGGACAAATACGACGCGCTGAAGAAATACACGCGCGACCTGACCAAGGCGGCGCAGGACGGCAAGCTCGATCCGGTGATCGGGCGGGACGAGGAGATCCGCCGTTCCATCCAGGTTCTTTCGCGTCGGACCAAGAACAATCCCGTACTGATCGGCGAACCCGGCGTCGGCAAGACCGCCATCGTCGAAGGGTTGGCCCAGCGCATCGTCAACGGCGACGTGCCGGAGGCGTTGCGCGACAAAAAGCTCCTGGTGCTCGACCTGTCGGCGATGGTCGCGGGCTCCAAGTTCCGCGGCGAGTTCGAGGAGCGCCTGAAAGCCGTATTGGAGGAGATCGCCTCCGCCTCCTCCGGTGGAGACGGCGGCGTGGTGCTGTTCATCGACGAGCTGCACACGCTGGTCGGCGCCGGGGCGGCCGAAGGCTCGATGGACGCTTCCAACATGCTGAAGCCCGCCTTGGCGCGCGGCGAATTGCATTGCGTCGGCGCGACCACGCTCGACGAATACCGCAAGCATATCGAGAAGGACGCGGCGCTGGCGCGGCGCTTCCAGTCGGTCTTCGTCGCCGAGCCGACGGTGGAGGACACCATCTCCATCCTGCGCGGCCTGAAGGAGAAGTACGAGGTCCATCACGGCGTGCGCATCACCGACGCGGCGATCGTCTCGGCGGCGACGCTCTCCAACCGCTACATCTCCGACCGGTTCCTGCCGGACAAGGCGATCGACCTGGTCGACGAGGCGGCCTCGCGCCTGCGCATGGAGGTCGACAGCAAGCCGGAGGAGATCGACGAGCTGGACCGGCGCATCATCCAGTTGAAGATCGAGCGTGAGGCGCTGAAGAAGGAGACCGACAAGGCCTCCAAGGATCGTCTTGAGAAGTTGGAGGACGAGCTGGAGGCGCTTGAAAAGGAGAGCGCCGACCTGACCGCCTCCTGGAAGGCGGAGAAGGAAAAGCTCGCCAGCGCGTCCGAGCTGAAGGAGAAGCTGGACGCCGCCCGCATCGAATTGGATCAGGCGCAGCGCGGCGGGCGCTTCGACCGGGCGGGCGAACTCGCCTACGGCGTCATTCCGGAGCTTGAGAAGAAGCTCGCCGCCGCTGAGGAGCAGGACGGCGCCGAGCACATGCTGAACGAGGCGGTGAGCGAGCAGGACATCGCCAGCGTGGTGAGCCGCTGGACCGGCATCCCGGTCGATAAGATGCTCGAAGGCGAGCGCGAGAAGCTGGTGCGGATGGAAGGCCTGCTGGCGCGTCGCGTCGTCGGGCAGGACGAAGCGATCAAGGCGGTCGCCAACGCCGTGCGGCGCAGCCGCGCCGGGCTGCAGGACCCGAACCGGCCGATCGGCAGCTTCCTGTTCTTAGGTCCCACCGGCGTCGGCAAGACGGAGCTGACCAAGGCGCTGGCGGAATTCCTGTTCGACGACGAGACCGCGATGGTGCGCATCGACATGTCGGAGTTCATGGAAAAGCACTCCGTCAGCCGCCTGATCGGCGCGCCGCCGGGCTATGTCGGCTATGACGAAGGAGGCGCGCTGACCGAGGCCGTGCGCCGCCGGCCCTATCAGGTCGTACTGTTCGACGAGGTGGAAAAGGCCCATCCGGACGTCTTCAACGTCCTCCTCCAGGTGCTGGACGAAGGCCGCCTGACGGACGGCCAGGGCCGGACGGTCGATTTCCGCAACGTGCTGATCGTCATGACCTCCAACCTCGGCGCCGAGTATCTCGCCGGCCAGAATGAGGGCGACGACGTCGAGCAGGTGCGCGGCCAGGTGATGGAGGTGGTGCGGTCCGCCTTCCGGCCGGAGTTCCTGAACCGGCTGGACGAGTTGCTGCTGTTCCGCCGGCTCAGCCGAGACAACATGACCGGCATCGTGGAGATCCAGCTCGGCTATCTGAAGAAGCTGCTGGCCGATCGCAAGATCGCGCTGGAGCTGGACCAGAAGGCGGAGACCTGGCTCGCCGATGCGGGCTACGATCCGGTCTACGGCGCGCGGCCGCTCAAGCGGGTGATCCAGAAGAATCTGCAGAACCCGCTGGCGACCCTGATCCTGGAGGGCCGCATCAAGGACGGGGACGCGGTCAAGGTCACCGCCGACGAGACCGGCCTCGTCATCAACGGCGAGACGCTCGAGGCCGAAGCGGCCTGAGGGGGCCGCCCTGAAGCCTCGACGAGGCGCAGCCGTCAAGTCGGTTCGACGTCGATGGGGGGTCCCCGCGAAAGCGGGGGCCGTCCTCGGCTCGCTCCCTCGGTTGAGCGGGCGGTCCGAGGGCCCCGCCTTCGCGGGGGCGCCGTCTATTCCGCCAGAAACCGCTCCACCGTCTCCAGGAAGGCTTTCGGCGCCTCGGCGTGGACCCAATGCCCGGCGCCCGGAATGGTTTCGATCTCGGCGTTGGGGAACAGGCGCTCGATTTCGGCCTGATGCTGCGGGCCGATATAGTCCGAGCGCCCGCCGGCGATGAAGAGGGTCGGACCCTCGAACGGCTCGACGCCGTCGAGCGCGGGCCAATCCTCGATTTGAGGCATATTGTCGACCAGCGCGTCGAGATTGGGCTTCCAGGAGAGCGCGTCGCCGGCTGTCTCCAGATTGGTCAGCAGAAAGGCGCGCACCCCGTCGTCCGGGACCGCCGGCTTGAGCGCCGCGTCGACCTCCGAGCGCCGCGAATAGGGCGATAGGTCGAGATCGCGCAGCAGCTCCGCGTAATGGGTCAACTGCGCCGACTGGCTGGGCGCCGGCGCGATGTCGACGACGATCAGCGAGGCCAAAAGCTCAGGCCGCGAGAGCGCCAGCATCATCGCCGCCTTGCCGCCCATGGAATGGCCCAGCAGATGGACCGGCCCGCCCGCGCAGCGCGTCTCGATCAGCCGCGCGACGTCCTGCGCCATGATCGTATAATCCATCGCGGCGTCCCACGGGCTTTGCCCATGATTGCGCAGGTCGGCGGCGATCACGGACCGCGTCCGCGCGAACTGCTTTTGCAGCGCGCCCCAGTTCTTCTTGGCCCCGAACAGGCCGTGCAGGATGACAAGCGGCGGGCCGGGTCGGTCCTGACCGGCCTCGACGACGGCGAGGTCGAGCGTCATGCGAGCTCTCCTTTCCAAGCGGCGCGCCTGACGCTAGACAGGCCCCTCCCGCCCTTCAAGCCCAACCGGAGACCCGAGCCAGATGGAGCCGCTTTTCCTGACCGTCATGATCGGCGGCGCCCTGTTGGCCGGCTTCGTCTCGGGCCTGACCGGCCTGGGCACCGCCCTGATCGCGCTCAGCCTGTGGCTGCACGTGGCGGAGCCCGCCTTCGCCGTGCCGGTGGCGGCGACCATCGCGGTGGCGGCCCATGTGACGACGCTGGCTTTCGTGCGGCACGGGGTGATCTGGCCGCGGCTTCTGCCGTTCCTAGCGGGCGGACTGATCGGCATGCCGATCGGCGTGCTGCTGTTGCCGACGCTTGATCGCGAGGCGGTGAAGCTCGGCCTCGGGCTCTTTCTGCTGGCCTATTGCGCCTACGGGCTTGCGGTGCGTACGCCGCCCGTCATCCGGTGGGGCGGGCGGTCGGCGGATGCGCTGGTCGGCGTGGGCGGCGGGTTCCTGGGCGGGCTCGCCAGCCTGTCGGGTCCCTTGCCGACGATCTGGGCGGGGCTGCGCGGCTGGCCCAAGGACGAGCAGCGCGGCGTCTTTCAGCCTTTCAACCTCGCGATCCTGTTGACCGCCGCGATCGGGCACTACGCCAGCGGCCGCATCGCGCTCTCGGACGCCGGACTCGTCGCCGGCGCCGTCGGCGCCGCCATCCTCGGCGCGGGCGCCGGACTTTGGGTCTATCGCCGGGCCTCCGACGCGCAGTTCCGCCGCTATGTGCTGGGGATCCTGCTGCTCTCGGGCCTGTCGCTGGTCGGCGCGCGGGCGCTGGAGCTGCTGGGTTAAAGGTCGAACGACATCTGGTCCCGCGTCGCGGCGCGCCGCGCCGCCGCCGCGCGTTCCTTGGCGCCGCCCGTCTGTTTCAGACCGGAGCGCCGCGAGCCCAGCCGGCGCTGGATGGCGCCCGCCGCTTCGCGGTAGCCGTCGCTGCGTCGCACCCGCGCGATCTCGGAGCGGGCGAAGCGCGCCGCCTCCGTCAGATCGACGATCGGCGCCGGATAGTCCGGCGCGGCGTTCGGCGCGCGCCAGGGCTCGTGCGCCAGCTTCGGGTCCTCAAGGCGCGCAAGCTCGGGGACCCAGCGTCGGATGAAGCGCGCGTCCGGGTCGTGGTCCCAGCCTTGCTTGACGGGATTGTAGATGCGCGGCGTGTTCACGCCGGTCGTCCCCGATTGCATCTGCATCTGGCTGTAATGGATTCCCGGCTCGTAATCGGTGAACAGGCGCGCCAGATGCAGCGCCGGCTCGCGCCAATGCAGCCAGAGATGATAGGCCGCGAAGGAGGTCAGCATCGCGCGCATGCGGAAGTTGATCCAGCCGGTCTCGACCAGCATCCGCATGCAGGCGTCGACCATGGGAAAACCGGTGCGGCCCTCGGTCCACGCCTTGAAGCGCTCTGCATCGAAGGCGTCCTCGCGCATCCCGTCGAAGCCGGGATGCATGTTGCGCCATTCGATCTCGGGCGCGCTCTCGAGCTTCTGGATGAAGTGGCAATGCCAGTGCAGGCGCCCGTCCAGCGCGTTCAGGGCGGCCGGCCAAAGCCCGCGCGCCGCCGGCGGCGCATCGGCGAGGCGACGCCGCTCGACCCGCACGGCCTGCACGATCTCGCGCATCGACAGCGTGCCGTAGGCGAGATGCGCGGACAGGCGCGAACAGGCCTGCTGCGCTGTCAGCGGGCTCGACATCTCCTGATGATAGCGGGCGCCGCGACGGCTGAGAAAGCTTCCCAGGAGATCGAGGCCCGCGGCGCGTCCGCCCGGCTGCCGGCCAGGGCAGGGAGCGTCGGCCGACAGCCCCGGCGGGCGGTCCGGGATCGTCCCGGGATCGATCTCGCCCGGGAGCGGCGGCAGAACGGCCGGCGCCTCGGCCTTGGGCGCGCCCATCATCCGCTCCCAGTGCGCGGCCCAGCCGTCGCGATCCTTGAGACCGCGCAAGACGCCGAACTGGCGATGTTCGCGCAGGGGAATCCCGCGGTCCCGCGCCCACGCGCGCACCTGATCGTCGCGCGCGAAGGTCCAACCGCTCCCGGTCTCCTCATGCGCGTGGATCGCCGCGACGCCGATCGTGTCGGCCAGCGCCTGAAAAATTTCGAGGACCGACCCGATGCGCACGACCAGCGGGACCCCAAGCGCCGCGAAGGCGACGCGCGCCTCCTGCAGACTTTCGCGCAGGAAATCCCAATGCCGGCCGGATCGATCGGGCTCGGCCCACAGCTCCGGCTCGATCACGTAAAGCGGAAGGACGGGCGCGGCCTCGTCCGCCGCGCGCGCGGCGGCGGCGAGCGCGGCATGATCCTCGACCCGCAGGTCGCGTTTGAGCCAGAGCAGGGTGACGGGCATGACGGACCTCAATACGCGGCGCGCGGCGGCTCAGATTGACAGGTTGCGCCTCGGGGGCTATCGCCAAGCGCATCGACGGCCGCACCGGCCCGCCCGCCCCCTTGTCGGAGCACGCGTCCCTATGGCGAAGGATCCCGTCCTCACTGTAATCGGCCTCGGCTATGTCGGGCTGCCGCTGGCCGTCGCGCTGGCCCGGCGTTTCGAGGTGATGGGCTACGACATCGACGAGACGCGCCTGGAGCAGCTGCGCGAGGGCCGCGACCGCACGGGCGAACTGAGCCGGGGCGAGTTGCTGGACAGCCGGCTGGAATATGTCTCGGACCCTGCGGCCTTGAAAGAGGCCGACATCTTCATCGTGACGGTCCCGACGCCCGTCGGCCCGGACAACAAGCCCGACCTGCGCGCGGTGGAGAGCGCGTCGCGCTTCGTGGGCGGGCTCATCGGCCTCGGGTCGATCGTGGTCTATGAGAGCACGGTCTATCCCGGCTGCACGGAGGATTTCTGCGGCCCGATCCTGGAGGCGGAATCGGGCCTGATCTCGGGCCAGGACTTCTATCTCGGCTATTCGCCCGAGCGCATCAATCCGGGCGACAAGGTCCACCGCGTCGACAGCATCACCAAGGTCGTCGCCGGCCAGACCGAGAAGGTCGCGCGCCTCCTCGCCCAGGTCTACGGCGCCATGAACGGCGACGACGTCTTCGTCGCGCGCGACATCCGCACCGCCGAAGCCTCCAAGGTCATCGAGAACGCCCAGCGCGACATCAACATCGCCTTCGTGAACGAGATCGCGCAGATCTTCGGCAAGATGGGCCTCTCGGTCTATGACGTGCTGGAGGCGGCGGGGACGAAGTGGAACTTCCTGCCCTTCACGCCGGGCTTGGTGGGCGGCCACTGCATCGGGGTCGATCCTTACTACCTCGCCTACGCGGCGGAGAAGATCGGCGTCGACCCGCAGGTGATCCTGGCCGGCCGGCGGATCAACGACGGCATGGCCGCCGCCATCGCCGGGCGGCTGGACGCCGACCTGCCGCGCGGCGCGCGCTTGCTGATGTTGGGCTTCACCTTCAAGGAGAACGTCCCCGACATCCGCAACACCAAGGTGATCGACCTGGTGCGCGCGCTGGAGGGGCTGGGTCACAGCGTCGACGTTTACGATCCCGTCGCCGACGCGGGAGAGATCCGCCATGAGTACGGGCTGGACGTGATCGACGCGCCGGAACTCGCCTACGACGCCGTCGTCGGCGCCGTCCCGCATACGGGCTTCGCGGAACTGCCGCTGCGCGGCCTCGTGAAGCCGGGCGGCCTCGTCGCCGACATCAAGGGCGTGTGGCGCAAGCGCTCGATACCGGAAGGGCTGGTCTACTGGACGCTGTGAGCCGCGAGGGGGTTTCCGGCTATCCCACCAGCACCCCCGCCCGCATGGCGGAGACCAGCAGGCCCAGGAAGAAGTCGCCGGCGACGAGGGCGACGGCGACCCCGACATTCAGGTCGAAGATCTTGCGCGCCAGCCGGATGCGGAACAGCAGAATCCAGAACATCAGCGCGACGCCGGGCAGCCCCATGGTGCCGTCCGTCACCCCGAACACCGCGGCAAGCCCCGTCGCGATGACGGTGATCGGGATGACGGTCCAGTTGTAGGCGCTGATATAGCGGGCGTAGGATTCCGGTTTCTGCAGCAGATCCGCGATCATCACCATGGCGAGCGGCCAGTAGACCACATCGATCGCGTAGGCCGACAATTCGGTGATCAGCCGCGGCAGCAAGGGCGCTTGATCGACGACGGTGCCCGCATCGCGCATCAGCGTGATCCAAAGGCTGAGCGGCAGCACCAGGATCGGCGCCCAGAAGCTCTTGACCGCGTCCGACATCTCGTCGCCGAACCGCTCCAACTGCTTCTCGTCGAAGGTCAGGAACAGCTTGAAGGCGGCTTGAGTGCGCGCGACGATTTCAGCGGCGGAGACCGGCGGCAACATCTTCGTCGTCGTCTCCTCCCGTTTGCGCAAAAGGCCCCGACGGACCGTCAGGCGCGCGCGAAATAGCCCTCGATCACGCGGCGGTAGATGCGCGTCAGCGCCTCCAGATCGGCCACGGCGACCCGTTCGTCCACCTTATGCATGGTCTGTCCGACCAGCCCGAAATCCACCACCATGGGACAATAGTCTTTGATGAAGCGGCTGTCGGACGTCCCGCCGGTGGTGCTGAGCTCGCAGTCGAGGCCGGTCTCGGCCTTAGCCGCCTCCCCGAGCAGGTCGGACAGGAGGCCCGGCGGGGTCAGAAAGCTCTCGCCCGAGACTCGCACCTCGAAATCGTAACGCGCGCCGTCGCCGGCCGCGTCGGCGAGGACGGCGCGCAGGCGCTCCTCGAGCTCGGCCCCGGTGTGCAGATCGTTGAAGCGGATATTGAAGACCGCCGCCGCCCGTCCCGGCACGATGTTGGTCGCCGGATTGCCGACGTCGATGGTGGAGATCGCGAGCGTCGAGGGCTGGAAATGCTCCGAGCCCTGATCGAGCTCAATTTCCAACAGCGCGTTCAGCATGCGGGTCAGCCGATGGGCTGCGTTGTCCGCCAGATGGACGTAACCGGTATGGCCTTGGACGCCGTGCACCGTCAGGAAGCCGTTCAGGCTGCCGCGCCGGCCGATCTTCATCATCTCGCCGAGGCGCTTTGGGTTCGTCGGCTCGCCGGTGATGCAGGCGTCGATCCGCTCGCCCCGCTCGGCCAGCGCCGGCAGCATCTTCTTCGTGCCGTTGATCGAAGGGCCTTCTTCGTCGCCGGTGATCAGCAGGCTGATCGACCCGCGGCCCGGCCCTTCGCGCCCGTCGCCCAGATAATCGGCGACGGCGGAGACGAAACAGGCGATCGCGCCCTTCATGTCGCTCGCCCCGCGGCCGTAGAGGACGCCGTCGATCACCTCGGCGGCGAACGGATCGACGGTCCAGCTGTCGCGGTGTCCGACCGGCACCACGTCGGTGTGCCCGGCGAAGCAGAGATTGGGCCCGTCGGCGCCGAGCCGGGCGTAGAGATTGTCGACCCGGTCGGTCCCCGCCTCCTCGAACGGCAGGCGCGTGCAGTCGAAGCCGAGGCCGGCCAGCACCTCTTCCAGCAGGTCCAGCGCGCCGCCTTCGGCCGGCGTCACGCTTTCGCAGCGGATCAGGTCGCGGGCGAGCGCGAGCGGATCGATCGGGGCGGTCTCTTGGCGGTTCACAGCGTCGGGCATGACAGTGACTATAGGGCGCTCACCGGTCCCCGTCAGGTGCGCAGCAACTCGGTGATCGAGGTTTTCGAGCGCGTGCGGTCGTCGACCCGCTTCACGATCACGGCGCAGTAGAGGCCGGGGCCGGGCGAGCCGTCGGGCAGCGGCTTGCCGGGCGTGGTTCCAGGAACCACCACGGCGTTCGACGGCACGCGGCCCATATGCACTTCGCCGGTCTCGCGGTCGATGATCTTGGTCGAGGCGCCGATATAGACGCCCATCGAGAGCACTGCGCCGGCCTCTACGATGACCCCCTCTGCGACCTCGGCGCGCGCGCCGATGAAGGCGCCGTCCTCGATGATGACCGGCCCGGCCTGCAGCGGCTCCAGCACGCCGCCGATGCCTGCGCCGCCGGAAAGATGAACGTTCTTGCCGATCTGCGCGCACGAGCCGACGGTCGCCCAGGTGTCGACCATCGTTCCCTCATCGACATAGGCGCCGAGATTGACGAAGCTCGGCATCAGCACGACGCCCTTGGCGATGAAGGCGCTGCGGCGCACGACGCAATTGGGCACCGCGCGGAAGCCGGCGGCGCGGAACTCCGTCTCGCCCCAGCCGGAGAACTTGCTAGGCACCTTGTCCCACCAGTTGGCGTCGCCCCCCGGGCCGCCGGCGATGGTCGTCATGTCGTTCAGGCGGAAGGAGAGCAGCACCGCCTTCTTGAGCCACTGATTGACGCGCCAGCCGTCCGCGTCCTTCTCCGCGACGCGGGCCTTGCCGGAATCGAGCAGCGTCAGCGCCTCTTCGACCGCCTCGCGGATTTCGCCGCCGGTCTTCGCGGAAATCTCGCCGATCTTATTGTCGAAGGCGTCGTCGATCGTCGCCTGAAGATCCTCATGGGCCATGTCGCTCTCCCTCGTGCTGCGCGCCGTCGTCTCGTTAAGGCGCGCGCACTCTACCCGGGCCGCCGCCCCGGTCAAGCGAGCGCGCGGCCGGAAAGGCCGGGATTGCGACGTCTGGGCGTGGTCGCTACTTCGCGACCACCACCGTGCAGGGCGCCAGCGAGGAGACCTTGTGGCTGACCGAGCCGAGCAGCGCCGCCTCCATGTCGCCGAGGCCGCGACCGCCGATGACGATCGCGTCCGACTTGTTGCGCTTGGCGAAGTCGACGATCGTCCGGGCGGGCTGACCTTCCAGAACGACGGTCTCCACCTTGGTCATGCCCTTCGCCAACGCGCGCTTCTTGGCCTCGGCCAAGACGCCTTCGGTCATTGGCTCAAGCACATAGGTGGCCTCGCCTTTCAGGCTTTCGTTTTCGAAGAATTCGCGCAGTTTCGGCGTCAATTTAACCGCCTTGGCGACGGTCAGAATGGTGAGCTTGGCGTCGAATTTCTGAGCCAGTTCGCTCGCCGTCTCAGCCGCGCGCAGCGAATGTTCCGAACCGTCGACCGCGCAGACGATGGACTTGAACATGATCTTCCCCCTTGGCGCCCCTGATGGCCTTCACTCTACCCGTCTTGCTTTCACGGACGCCAGAGGCTTTCTGTCCCGAATGCGCCGGTTTGCGCCCGGTTCGACCGGCTCTTCGCCCAAGATCGCTTGCGCGGGCGCGAATCCGAGACTAGGTAAGCCGTCATGCAACAGCCCGTGCGCATCGCCCCGTCGATCCTCTCGGCCGACTTCGCCAAGTTGGGGGAAGAGGTGCGCGCCATCGACGAAGCCGGGGCGGACTACATCCATATCGACGTGATGGACGGCCATTTCGTCCCCAATATCACGATCGGCCCGGCGGTGGTGAAGGCGTTGCGCGCGCACAGCCCGAAACCCTTCGACTGCCATTTGATGATCGCGCCGGCCGACCCCTATCTCGAGGCCTTCGCGGAGGCCGGCGCTGACGTGATCTCGATCCATCCGGAGGCGGGGCCGCATCTCCATCGCTCGCTTCAGACGATTCGCGCGCTCGGCAAGAAGGCGGGCGTGGTCTTGAATCCGGCGACGCCGGCGGAGGCGATCGCGCACGTCATGGATTTAGTGGATTTGGTCCTGGTGATGTCGGTCAATCCGGGCTTCGGCGGGCAGAGCTTTATCGAGACCGCCCTGCCCAAGATCGAGCGCCTGCGCGCGCTGATTGAGGAGACCGGCCGCGCGATCGATCTGGAGGTCGACGGCGGCGTGAATTTCGACACGGCGCCGCGCTGCATCGCGGCCGGCGCCGACGTTCTGGTCGCAGGCAGCGCCACCTTCAAGGGCGGCGCCGAGGCCTATGCGGCCAATATCGCGCGCCTGCGCGGCGCCTGCTGAATCGCGAACGAGGACGGGTCGACGCGATGGACGACGATCCCTCGCCCCCCAGCCCCTTCTGGTCCGGCCTGAAGTACGGCGCGGTTAAGCTCGCGCGCGGAACCGGTCTTTACGGCGCAACGCTGGCCGGCCGACGCGCGCCGCCTCCAAACGTCGCGCCGCCCGATCCCTTCGCGGGCGACCCCGATCGCGGGCGCCAGATCCTGGAAGGCGCTTTCGCCTTCGCGGGCGAGCGGATCGCCCAAGCCCGCAACCCTTGGACGGCCATCGGCGCCGGGCGCGGCTGGTTGGAGACGGCGAACGGCTTCGACTGGCTGCGCGACCTCGCCGCGCACGGCGGAGCGGAGGCGCAGGCCCGCGCGCAGAGCCTGACGGCCGACTGGATCGCCGCGGACCACGCCGGAAAGCTCGAAGGCGACGCGATCGCATGGCGCGCGGACGTCGCCGGGCGGCGGGTCTGGTCATGGATCGTGCGCTACGGCTGGTTGAGCGAAGGCGCGGGAGACGAGGCGACGGCCGCCCTGCTCGACAGCCTTGGCCGCCAGGTCCGCCACCTGGACCGTGTCGCGGGCCAAGAAGGTCTCGACGCGGGCCGCCTTGTGGGGATCATGGGCTACGTCGTCGCGACGCTGTGCCTGCCGAACTGGGCGGAGGAGCGGCGCGGCGCTTTCGGCCTGCTGGTGGAGGAGCTGGAGCGCGCCATTCTGCCCGACGGCTGCCACGCGACCCGCAGTCCGCGCCTTCAGGTGGAGGTGCTGCGGGACCTAACGGCCCTGCGCGAGGTGTTTCGAAGCGCCCAGGTCGAAACCCCGCACGCGCTGCAGAGCGCGATCGACAAGATGGCTCCGATGGTGCGCTTCTTCCGGCATGGCGACGGCGGGCTGGCCTTGTTCAACGACAGCCGCGAAGGCGATGCGGCGGAGATCGACAGCGTGCTGGCGCTCGCCGACGCGCGCGGCCGCCCTCCGAAACGCGCCCCTCACGGCGGGTTCGAGCGGCTGGCGGCGGCGCGCATGACGGTGCTGGTGGACGTCGGCGCGCCGCCGGCGGCCCCCTATGACGGTTGCGCCCATGCGGGCGCGCTGTCGCTGGAGGTCAGCGCCGGCCAGGAACGCCTGATCGTGAACTGCGGCGCCTCGCTTCGGCCGGACGGCGATTGGTCCTCAGCCCAGCGCGCGACAGCCGCGCATTCGACGCTGGGGATCGACGACACCAATAGCTCCGAAATCCTCCCCAAGACAGCGCGCGTCGGCAGACGCCGCGCCCGGACCGAGGTCGAGCGCCGCGAGGCGGACGACAATTTCTGGCTCGAGGCGTCGCATGACGGTTACTGGAAAGGGATCGGGGCGCAGGTGCGTCGCCGGCTGTTCCTGGCGGCCGGCGGCGACGATCTGCGCGGGGAGGACGCGATCGAGGGGGGCGACGGCGCCCCCTTCACCATCCGCTTCCACCTGCATCCGAAAATCCAGGTTTCGCTGCTGCACAATCACACGGCCGCCCTGTTGCGGACGCCCTCCGGACAAGGCTGGCGGCTGCGCGCGGCCGGCGCGGACATGGCGCTGACGGACAGCGTCTATCTCGGCCGCGGGGAGGGCAAACGCAGCCAGCAGATCATCCTGACCGGGGTTGTGGGTCCGGAAGGCGCCGCCGTCAAATGGGCGCTGCAGCGCGAGGCGAAGAAGGGATAGAGCCGAATCGCGGTCGTCTTGGACGCGACCCGCAGCGGTCAGGGCGGCGCTGCGGCGCTCCCGGTCGCAGCGCTTAACGGCTCCGCGGGCGCGAAGGGCTCGAACCCTGCGGGAACGCCGAATCCGAGATCGACCGGGGTGAGTTCGGTCAACCGATCGCGCCAGCTCAGCGCGCACATAACCTCGGGCCCGAAAACGCCCACTTCCTCGCGCGTGTCGACTTGGCTCATTACTTGAAGGCGCCCGCGCTCGCCGCAGAGCATCGGCAGGGTCAGGTAGCGGGTCATGCGGACCCGCCCGTCGCGGCCGTACTCCTCCGAGGCGATCAGCGTGCCGCAGGGATGGCTGTTGAGCCGATGCAGCCAGCGTCGGCAATAGTCGGCGGCGTGCTCGTCGAGATGGTCGATATAATTCTCGCCGAGCGAGGCGGACCCCAGACGCGCAAGCTCCGCCGCGCCGGACACGCGGTAGCGGATGTCGTCCGGCGGATCCACCCACTCCAAGAAATGCACGTAATCGAGAATCGGTCCGAGGCGCGCCGGCGTCAGCGCCGCGCGATCCGGCAGCCGTTCGCCCTCGCGCCGCATAGCCCGCCAACAGGCGACCAACGGGGCGAAGACCCCCTCAGCGACAGCGTCCAGTTGATAGATCACGGCTCCCCACCGAACCCCCTCCTGGTTCGCGTCGGAGTTTAAGCGGACCGATGAATAAGCGCAATGGCTGCGTCTGGGTTGTAGGTCGTCGCCGACTCAATCGCGCCAGATCTTGGCTCCTGAGCCCGGCAGACCGAGATCGCCCCAGATGCGGTCGATCTTGTCGACCACGTCCTGGTCCATGCGGATCTTCTCGCCCCATTCGCGTTTCGTCTCGGGCGGCTGTTTGTTGGTGGCGTCGAGGCCGATCTTTGAGCCGAGTCCGCTTTCAGGGCTCGCGAAATCCAGATAGTCGATCGGCGTATTCTCGATCACCGTGATGTCGCGCGCCGGGTCCATGCGCGTCGACATCGCCCAGATCACGTCGTCCCAACTGCGTGCGTCGACGTCGTCGTCCACGACGATCACCCATTTGGTGTACATGAACTGGCGCAGATAGGACCACGCGCCCAGCATCACCCGTTTAGCGTGGCCGGGATAGGCTTTCTTCATCGAGATCACGGCGACGCGGTAGCTGCACCCTTCCGGGGGCAGCCAGAAATCGACGATCTCGGGGAATTGCTGCTGCAGGAGAGGGATGAAGACCTCGTTCAACGCCTCGCCCAGGATCGAGGGCTCGTCCGGCGGCCGGCCGGTGAAGGTTGAGAGATAGATCGGCTTCTTGCGCATCGTGATCGCACTAACCCGGAAGACCGGGAAGGATTCCACCGAATTGTAGTAGCCGGTGTGGTCGCCGTAGGGTCCTTCCTCGCCGTGCTCGTCCAGCATGACGTGGCCTTCGATCACGATCTCGGCCTCGGCCGGGACCTTCAGCGGCACCGTCTTGCAGTCGACCAGATCGACCTTGCGCCCGCGCAGCAGGCCGGCGAATTGGTACTCGCTAAGCGTATCGGGGACCGGCGTCACCGCGGCCAGGATCGTGCCGGGATCGGCGCCGAGGACGGCCGCCGCCGGCAGCGGCTCCGGCCGGCTTTCCTTCCAGCGCCGATAGTGCTGCGCCCCGCCGCGATGCTTGAGCCACCGCATCAGGGTCGTGTCCCGCCCTGTCACCTGCATGCGGTAGATGCCGAGATTAAAGGCGTCCTGCTTGTCGCCTTTCGGATCCGGCCCGCGCGTCACCACCAGCGGCCAAGTGATCAGCGGCGCGGGCTCCCCCGGCCAGCAGGTCTGCACCGGCAGTCGGTTCAGGTCGACGTCGTCGCCCTTTAGGACCACTTCATGCACAGGCGCGGTGCGCGTCGTACGAGGCTTCATCGCCATCACGGTCTTGAGCAAGGGCAGCATGTCCCACGCCTCGCGGAAGCCGCCCGGCGGCTCCGGCTGACGCAGGAAGGCGAGCGTCTCACCCACCTCGCGTAGCTGGTGCGGTTCGCGCTCCATGCCCCAGGCGACCCGCTCGACCGAGCCGAACAGGTTCACCAGCACCGGGATGTCGGAGGCCGCGCCGTCCGCGCGCACCGGCTTCTCGAACAGCACCGCCGGCCCGCGCTCGGCCAGCAGGCGCGTCTGGATCTCCGTCATCTCCAGGACCGTCGAGACGGGATGCGAGACCCGCACAAGACGGCCCTCCCGCTCCAGGCGGTCCATGAAGTCGCGTAAGGATGTGTAGGGCATCGGGCTCCCCGTTCGTCGCGCCGGTCACTTCGCCTATCCCGTTACGCACGCCCGGGCAAGGCGGATCGGGCCTTGGACTTCGGCCGGGCGTCGGGATAGAACGGGTGCCCATCGCCTCCCCCTTCGTGGGGGGAGGTTGGAAGGGGGTGCGATTTCCGAGCCGGAAATCGACCCGGCGTTCTGCGCCGGGATTTTCACGCGCCTTGCGGCGCCCACCCTCTCCCCGACCCTCTCCCATGAAGGGAGAGGGAGGCGCTTGAACGAGGATGTGAGAGATGGCGGAACAGTACTGGGTGGCCGGCGGGATTTACACCGACACCAGCTTCTCCGAGCTCGAACCGGGGACGAAGGAGACGCGGCTCGGCCCCTTCTCGACCTATGACGAGGCCAAGGCCGTCTGGCGCGCCAAGGCGATGGAGACCGTGGACGAAGCCTACGCCCGGTTCCATATCGAGCGGGAGAAGCACGACCAGTTCTTCGTGGTCGGCGGCGAGTACACCGACACCGACTTCCAGGCGATCAAGCCCGGCACCGAAGAACGCCTCGGCCCGTATGCGAGCTACGAGGAGGCCGAGCGGGTCTGGAAACAGAAAAGCATGGCCGCGATCGACGACGCCTATGTCCGATACCGCATCGACCAGCAGTGACGGCGCAAGCGGGGACGAAGCCGCGCTGGCGCATCTGCTCCATCGCGCGCGCAATTACCCCTACGCTGCGCCGGAACACTCCTATCTCTACGCCGAGGACGGGATCCGCGCCTTCGATGCGGCCGCGCGCGACGGGCGCACGCCGGTCCTCGCCATCGGCTCCAACCGCGCGCCGGAACGCCTCAAACAGAAGTTCGGCCACGCCGCCCATCACGTCATCCCGGTGCAGCGCGCGCGCCTGCACCATTTCGACGTGGTCTATTCCGCGCACATCACAAGCTACGGCGCGGCCCCTGCGATGCTTCAGGCCTCGCCCGGGACGGCGGCGGAGATCTGGGTCACCTGGCTCGACGACGAACAGCTCGCCATCATGCATGAGACCGAGCGCGGCGCGGCCAACTACCATTACGCCGAACTGCCGGGTGTGAAGCTGCAGATGGAGGACGGGCGGGTCGAGCGCTCGGCCTACGCCTACGTCTCCACTCGCGGCCATTATCTGCATCAGGGCAAGCCGTTGGCCTTGGCGGACGTGCCGGCGACGGGCCGTCGCTTTGCGGCGGCCCGGACAGGCGACGCGCTGGAGCATGTCCGCGCGCGGGTCGGCGCCTCGGCGCTCGATCCCGACTCCTTCGTGGTGAAGCTGGTGCAGGACGCGGCCTACCGCCGCGGCGTGACAGAGCGCATCGCCGAAGACGCGGTCCCGCTGCAGCATCCCTATCGGATCATCGAGGAGGGGTAGGGGCGGGCGTCTAGTCCTTCGCCTCGTCCCCTTCCGTCGGCGAGAAGCGGCCGGCTTGGCGCAGCTCCACCACGCCGCGGCGGATCTCGCGGGTGCGGGTGAACCAATCCTCGAGCTTGTCGGCCTCGCCCCAGCGGATCGCGCGCTGGAGCGCCACCAGATCCTCCTGGAAACGGCCCAGCATCTCCAGGACCGCCTCGCGGTTCTGGGTGAAGACGTCGCGCCACATCACGGGGTCTGAGCCGGCGATGCGGGTGAAGTCGCGGAAGCCGCCGGCGGAGTATTTGATCACCTCCTGCGTCTCGACGATCGCGGCCTGATCGGCTTTCTCGCGTTTCAGCTGGCTTTCGAGGTCCGAGGCCGTGCCGACGATGGTGTAGGCGATCAGGTGCGGCAGGTGGCTGGTGATCGCCAGCACCCGGTCGTGGTGGCGTGCGTCCATCAGCTCGACGATCGAGCCGACGGCGCGCCAAAGGGTCGAGAGCCGCTCCAACGCCGCGCGGTCGGTCTCCGGCGTCGGCGTCAGGATGCAGTAGCGATTCTCGAACAGTTCGGCGAAGCCAGCGTCGGGGCCGGAATTCTCGGTGCCGGCGACCGGGTGGCCCGGTACGCCGTGGACGCCCGGCCCCAGATGACGGGCGAAGCCGTCCGCAACCGCGCCCTTGCAGGAGCCGACGTCCGTCACCGTCGCGCCGGGCTTCACATGCGGCCCGATCACCTCGAGCACCGCCTCATAGGCGCCGAGCGGGGTGCAAATCACCACCAGATCGGCGTCCTTGACCGCGTCCTCGGCGCGCGCGTGCACCTGATCGAGAAACCCCAGCTTCATCGACAGATCGCGGGTGCGCTCCGAGCGCGCGTGCCCGTCTATCCGGCCGGCCAGCGCCCCGCGCTTGATCGCGCGGGCGAGCGAGGAGCCGATCAACCCCAGGCCGATCAGCGCGACCTTGTCGTAAAGCGGCGCCTTCGACGCGCCTTCATTTTCGCTTTCGCCGTCGCTCATGCTCCGCCCCGCTCCTTCATGAAATCGGCCAAGGCGTCCAGCAGCCGCGTGACCTCATCCTTCGTCCCGACCGTGACGCGCAGATGGCGCGGCAGGCCGTAGGCGCCCATCGCGCGCACGATCACGCCGCGTTCCAGCAGCCAGGCGTTGGCGGCGGCGGCGGTCTCCTCGTCGGTGAAGCCGGCCAGCGTGAAATTGCATACGGACGGCGGCGTCTCCAGCCCCAGCTGTTGCAGCGACTGCTGCAGCCGGCGCAGCTGCTCGGCGTTTTCGGCGACCGAGCGCGCGACGAAATCCTGATCGCGCACCGCCGCGACGCCGGCGGCCTGCGCGGCGGCGTTGATGTTGAAGGGGCTGCGCAGCCGGTTCAACACATCGACGACGCCGGCCGGCATATAGCCCCAGCCGAGCCGCAGCGCCGCCAGCCCGTAGATTTTCGAGAAGGTGCGGGTCATCACCACATTCTCGCCCGCATCGACCAGCGCGCGTCCGTCGCCGTAGCCGTCGGCCGCAACGTATTCGGCGTAGGCGCTGTCGATCACCAACAACACGTGATCGGGCAAGCCGTCGCGCAAGCGCTTCAGCTCGCTTTCCGGAATCCAGCTGCCGGTCGGGTTGTTGGGATTGGCGACGAAGACGATCTTCGTGCGCTCGGTGACGTGCGCCAGCAGTTGGTCGACGTCCGTGCTCAGGTCGCGCTCCGGCGCGGCGACCGGCGTCGCGCCGACCGTGCGCGCCGTGATCGGATACATCAGGAAGCCGTGCCGGCTGTAGAGCACCTCGTCCTCCGGCCCGGCGTAGGCGCGCACCAACAGCGTGATCAATTCGTCCGAGCCCGCGCCGCAGACGATCCGCGCCGGGTCGAGCCCGTGGATCACGCCGATCGCCTCGCGCAGATCGACCGAGCCGCCCTCGGGATAGCGATGCAGGCTGTCGCCGACCGACTTGAAGGCGTCTATCGCGGCGGGGCTGCAGCCCAGCGGATTTTCGTTCGCCGACAGAATCGCCGGGTCGTCGCCCGCCTTATGCGTGCCGGGTACGTAAAGCGGCGCGTCCATCACGCCGGGGCGTGGGACCGGCCGCCCGGACAGCGGCTGATCGGCGGCGGGTGAGGGGGCGTCGGACGGGCTTGTCATGGCGGATCGGCCTTTTTTCGGACGGGTGACTGAGCTTCGACGGATCGGCTGGCGTCAACCGGCGGCGTCTTCCGGCGGGTCGTCAGCCGGCGGATCGTCCGTCGGCGGTCGGCTCGCGCCGTCTTCCGGTCCCAGCACCTCGGCGTAGGCGCCGATGATGGAGACGCCGACGACCGCGTCGCGCACTTCGATGAGTTCGAGGCGCCGGTCGTCAGACGCGACGAAGTCGCCCAGCTCGACCAGATGATACCAGCCCTGGTCCTTATGCGCCGACACGGTGAAGCGCGGCGACAACTTGGCGCGCTGCAGGATGGCGTTCAAGCCGGTGCGGCTCAGCGGCTCTCTGGTCTCGACCACCACCAGGGTGCGGTCGCTGCCGGTCGGCTCCAGCGTCAGGCGCGCGACCGCCAGGGCGTCGCGCATCGGCCCGCGCACGCTGCCGACGCCGGCGAAGGGAATGCGCATCACCACCTTCGGCGCATCGGGCGCGGCGAGCGCCGTCCACCAAGGGTTCTCCTCCCCGTCGCGCGGCAGCGGCAGGACGGCGACGTCGTGTCGGCCTTCGAACAGCTGGGCCAGCGCGTCGCGCTTCGAGGCGTAGGCGCGCATGGGCGTCTGGCTGCCGAACTGGTCGCGGGCCAGATCCCACAGCGCATGTTCGCGCGCGTTGGCGTAGACGGCGACCGAATACTCCGCCTGCAGCATGGTGAAGGCGGCGATCATCTCGTGCCACATGCGCGCCAGGGCCGCGAAGGGGAAGGGGCCTTTATGGCGCGCCGCCAAGCGGCGGAGCATCGCCGCCTCGCGCGCCGGCCTGACCGGAAGACCCGAGCCCGGCCCCTTGGCCTCGGCCACATGGCGCACGGTCTCCCAGCGCTTCAGGATCAGATCGTGGATCTGATCGTCAATGGCGTCGATCTCGCGGCGCAACGCCTCCAGATCGCGCGGCGTCTTGGTCATCGCGACGGTCCTCCCCCGCCGGGCCCGGGTTCGCGCGGCGGGCCCTCGGTCTTGCGGCCCCTTGAGTTAGCGCTTGCGAGGCGGGAGTGCAAAGCCCAAGTCGCGCGTCCGAGCGCGGCTCACGCCGCCTCACGAGATTGCGTCTGGCGAAACCGCGTCATTTGCATTACTTAGCGGCGTCCACGCTGTTCGGGGTCCCGCTTTTCAGACCTGAAGCGACGGAAGTAGAAGCCGATGCCGATCAAGATTCCCGACGACCTGCCCGCCCGCCAGAATCTCGAAGCCGAAGGCATGGTGGTGATGTCCGAGGCGGACGCGATCCGCCAGGACATCCGGCCGCTGCGCATCGGTCTCCTGAACCTGATGCCGCAGAAGCAGAAGACCGAAACGCAGATCGCGCGCCTGATCGGGGCGACGCCCCTTCAGATCGAACTGACGCTGGTCACCACCGGCTCTTACGTGCCGGGAAACGTCTCGCGCCATCATCTCTCGAATTTCTACCGCCCCTGGGACGAGGTTCGGGATCAGAAGTTCGACGGCTTCATCGTAACCGGCGCGCCGGTCGAGACGCTGCCCTTCGAAGAGGTGAAGTACTGGGACGAGTTGTGTCGAATCTTTGACTGGACGCAGACCAACGTCACCTCCACCCTGGACATCTGTTGGGGCGCCCAGGCCGCGTTGAAGCACTTCCACGGCGTGGAGAAGTACGAGCTGCCGCGCAAAATGTTCGGCGTCTATCCGCATCGGGTCGAGGCGTCGACCGCGCCGTTGATGCGCGGCTTCTGCGACGAGGTTTCGATCCCGGTATCGCGCCACACCGAGACGCGGCGCGCCGATCTCGAGGCGCTGGAGGGGGTCGAGATCCTCCTCGATTCCGAGGAGGCCGGCCTTTGCATGGCCGAAGATCGTCCGCGCCGCCAGATCTATATGCTGAACCATCTGGAGTACGACGCCCGGACGTTGGGCGACGAGTACGAGCGCGACCTCGGCGAGGGCAAGCCGATCGACCTGCCGAAATATTATTATCCCGGCGACGATCCCGCGCGCGAGCCGCGCAACGTTTGGCGCAGCCACGGTCACCTCTTCATCGCGAATTGGATCAACCAGACCTATCAGAACACGCCCTTCGATGAGAGCCTGATCGGGACGCGATGACCCGTTGGAAGCTGACGGTCGAATATGACGGGGGCCCCTTCGTCGGCTGGCAGCGCCAGGAGACGGGGCCGAGCGTCCAGCAGGCGCTTGAGGAGGCGGTGACGGCCTTCACTCAGGAGCGCGCCGTCGTGCAGGGAGCCGGCCGCACCGATTCCGGCGTTCATGCGCTGGGTCAGGTCGCTCATGTCGACATCGAGAAGCCGGTCGACGCCGACACGGTGCGCGATGCGATCAACCATCATCTGGGCCGCCAGCCGGTCGCGGTGCTGCGGGCGGAGGCGGTCGACGCGGATTTCCACGCGCGCTTCTCGGCCGTCGGCCGCGCCTATCTCTACCGCATTCTGAACCGGCGCGCGCCGCCGACGCTGGCGAAGGGACGCGTTTGGTGGGTCGGCCGGCGGCTTGACGAGGGCGCGATGCAGGCGGCCGCCGACCGGCTGATCGGGCGTCACGACTTCACCAGCTTCCGCGCGGCCGAATGTCAGGCGGACAGCCCGGTGAAGACGCTGGACCGTCTGGACGTGCGGCGCAACGGCGAGACGATCGAGCTGATCGTCGAGGCGCGCAGCTTCCTCCATCACCAGGTGCGCAACTTCGCCGGAACGCTTAAGCGCGTCGGCGAAGGCGCCTGGACGCCTGAGGACGTCAGCCGGATTCTCGACGCCTGCGAGCGCGCTCAGGCTGGCCCGACGGCGCCCGCGGCCGGACTTTATCTGACCCGCGTCGCGTACTGAGGCGCACGCGCGAGAGGCGCCTCGGACAGGCCTTGATCAGGCGGGCGGGACGCCCGCGGCCTCCCTCAGCGATTGTAGCGCGGATGCGCCTTGGCGTATTCGCGGATCAGCTGTTCCGCGTCCACTTCAGTGTAACGCTGGGTGGTGGAAAGCGAGCTGTGGCCGAGCAGCTCTTGGATCGCGCGCAGGTCGCCGCCGGCCCCCAAGAGGTGGGTGGCGAAGCTGTGGCGCAGGGCGTGCGGGCTGGCGCTTTCGGGCAGGCCCAGCGCTCGGCGCACCTGGCGCATCGCGGCGCGCACCTGGCCCGAGTCTAGCCGCCCGCCGCGCACGCCTACGAACAGCGCGCGTTCCGGCGTCGCCGGATGAGGGCACGCCGCCAGATAGGCCGAGATCGCCTGACGCACGGCCGGCAGGACGGGGACCATCCGCTCCTTGGACCCCTTGCCGAGGACCGTCATCTGATCGCCCCGTGGGGCGTCGCGGACGTCGAGCGCCAGCGCCTCCGCGATGCGCAGACCGCAGCCGTAGAGCAGCGTCGCGATCGCGACGTCGCGTTTGCCCACCCAGGGCTCCCGCGCGAAATCGGCGAACGCTTCGACCGCGGTTTCCGCATCGGGGGCGGAGAGGGGTTTCGGCGCCGGCGGGGTCACTTTGGGGCTGCGGATCAGCTGGATCGCCTCGCAGCGGCAGCGCCCGGTCTTGGCGGTCCAGGCGAAGAAGCTGCGCAGCGCCGAGAGCTGGCGCGCGCGGCTCGCCGCGGAGACGCCCTTGTCCGCACGCTCGGCCAGCCAGGCGCGAAAGGCCCGCGGCTCCAGGCGCGCCAAGCTTTCGAGGCTCGGCGGCGCGCCTTCGTAGTCGGTCAGAAACCGGAAGAACTGGGACAGGTCGCGCCCGTAGGCCTCGCCGGTCTTGGGGCTCGCCCGCCGCTCGTCTCTGAGCCAGGCCTGGAAGTCGGCGAAGGCGGCCTGCAGATCGTCTGCCGCGTCGAGCATGGGCGGACGCCCCTCACTCCGGCAGGTCGAGCCACAGCCGGATCAACTCGGCCAGAACCTGGGAGAGGAACTGAATGAGCTCGGTCGCCTGGCCGGGATGGAATTTGCCGACCTCCCGGCTCCCGAAGGCGAGCAGCGCCGGCGGCGCATGGTCCGAGATCTTGAGGCGCACCAGCGCGTCGGACCGGATCAGCGGGGCGGCGCTCTCGAAGATCTCCGGGTCGCCTGAGACGTCGTCGCGCAGCAGCAGGTCGCGATCGCGGCCGATCTGGCGGTCGACGAAACCGGGCGGGACCAGCGTCACCGCGCGCACCGGGAAGGCCTCCGCCTCCTTGCTCTCCACGCACAGCGCGACGGCGTCCATGTCGAGGATCATGGCGAGATCGCTGTGAACCGCTTCGATGAGCTTCTCGAAGGAGCTTGCGGCGAGCAGCGCCAGCACGCCGTCATGGATGCGCGTCGTGCTGGTCAGATTGTCGCGGCTGGTGTCGATCAGCTCCTGCGCGACTTCGGTGGCGTCCTCCATCTGGCGGCGCAGCCGGCGGATCATGGCGGCTTGGAAGTCGGCGACGCCGTCGCCCATGTCGCGGCGCCCGGGCGCGTCCAGCACGCTCAAGAGGTCCGGGCGCTTGACCAGGAAATCCGGATGGCGCCGCAGATAGTCGGCCACCTGCTCTGGCGTCGGCTCGGCCGCCGCGCTGTCGGTCTTCGGCTTCTGGCTCATGGCTCGTCCCCCAGGGCGCGACTCGACGGTGGTGACGCCATCGGTAGCGCGATTCGGCCGCGGTCCGAACGAAAAAAGCGGCTCAGAGAATGCTCTGCCCCGTCTTTCCCCAGTCGGCCAGGAAGGCGTCGAGGCCCTTGTCGGTCAGCGGATGGTCGAACAGCTGGCGCAGCACCTTGGGCGGCACGGTGGCGACGTCGGCGCCCATCTTGGCGGCGGTCACGACATGCTGCGGTCCGCGCACGGAGGCGACCAGCACCTCCGTGTCGAAATCGTAGTTCGAGTAGATCTGCACGATGTCGCCGATCAACTCCATCCCGTCCTGGCCGATGTCGTCGAGCCGGCCGACGAAAGGCGAGATGAAGGCCGCGCCCGCCTTGGCCGCCAGCAAGGCCTGCGCCGGCGAGAAACATAAGGTGACGTTGACCATCACGCCCTGATCGCTGAGCGCCTTGCAGGTCTTCAGGCCGTCGACCGTCAGCGGCACCTTGACCGCGATGTTGGACGCGATCTTGGCCAGCTTCTCGCCTTCCTTCAGCATCGTCTCATGGTCGGTCGCGACGCATTCGGCGCTGACCGGACCGGGGACGATCCCGGCGATCTCTTCGACCACCTCAAGAAAACTGCGGCCGGTCTTGGCGACCAGCGAGGGATTGGTCGTCACGCCGTCGACCATGCCGGTGGCGGCGAGATCGCGGATCTCGTCGAGATCCGCGGTGTCGATGAAGAATTTCATGGTCTCGATCCTCGGGCTTGATGCTGGGCCGGCGTCGGCGCAGCGAAGGCGAAGGGACGATAAGCCGATTCTCCCGCTCGCTCACGACGGGGAATCGCTGCTAGAAGCATGGGCCATGAACGCCGCCCCGACACAGTCCGACCCCGCCGCGACGTCGCCGGTTTTCTCCGCTTCCGTCCGGCGGGTCAAGGTGCTGCTGCCGCTGCCGCTGGCCGGCGCCTACGATTACCGGTTGCCGGACGACATGACCGCCCGGCCCGGAGCCTTCGTGCATGTGCCGCTCGCCAATCGCGAGATGGTCGGCGTCGTCTGGGATCCCCCGGACGGCGCCGAAGCCGGGGGCGGCGTTCCGGATGAGAAGTTGAAGGCGGTGGAGGCGATCCTGCCCGTTCCGCCCTTGCCCGAGGAGAACCGGCGGCTGATCGAGTGGATCAGCGCCTACACGCTCGCCCCGCCCGGCGCGGTGCTTCGCATGGCGATGAGCGCGCCGCAGGCCTTGGGTCCGCCGAAGACCCGCACGGCCTACGCCCTGTCCGACGAGCCGCCGCCCCTCCGCATGACGGCCGCGCGCCAGCGGGTGGTCGAGTTCCTGCGCGACGGCCCCGCCCTGCCCGCGGCCGATCTCGCCCGGGAGACGGGCGTGACGCCCGGGGTCATTCGCGGGCTGGCCGACGCGGGCGTCCTTGTTCCGGTGCAGATCCGCGAGGATCTGGAGCCGCCGGAGCCCGATGCGCACCGACCCGGTCCGAGCCTGTCCGCGGCGCAAGCCGAGGCGGCGGACGACCTGCGCCGGAAGGCGAGCGAGGGCGGATTTTCCGCCACCTTGATCGACGGCGTGACGGGGTCCGGCAAGACCGAGGTCTATTTCGAGGCGATTGCGGCCGCGCTGGCGGCGGGGCGTCAGGTGCTGGTGCTGCTGCCTGAAATCGCGCTCAGCGCCCAGTGGTTGGAGCGCTTCGCCGACCGATTCGGGGCGCCGCCGGCGGAATGGCATTCCGATCTGACGGCGGCTCAGCGGCGCTCGACGTGGCGGTTAGTCGCGGAGGGGCGAATCAAGGTGGTGGTCGGCGCGCGCTCGGCCCTGCATCTGCCCTATCCCGAACTCGGGCTGATCGTCGTCGACGAGGAACACGACCAGAGCTACAAGCAGGAAGACGGCGTCATTTACCACGCGCGAGACATGGCCGTGGTCCGCGCCCATCTGGGCCGGTTTCCGATCGTCCTCGCCTCCGCCACGCCGTCCTTGGAGACGGTCGCCAACTGCGAGGCCGGGCGCTACGCCCGCATCGACCTGCCGGAGCGTCACGGCGGCGCCGACCTGCCGACGATCGAGATGGTCGATCTGCGCCGCGACCCGCCGGCGCGCCAGGCCTGGATCGCGCCGCCTCTGCGCGCCGCCTTGGAGCGGTGCCTCGCAGCGGGAGAGCAGGCGTTGCTGTTCCTCAACCGGCGCGGCTATGCGCCCTTGACGCTGTGCCGGGCCTGCGGTCACCGGCTGCAATGTCCGAATTGCAACGCCTGGCTGGTGGAGCATCGCTTCTCCAAGCGTCTGGAATGTCATCATTGCGGCCATTGGATCCCGGCCCCGAAGGACTGCCCGGAATGCGGCGCGGAAGATCAGCTCGCTCCCTGCGGGCCCGGGGTGGAGCGTCTCGCGGAGGAGGCGGCGCTCCTGTTTCCGCAGGCCAGGCTGGAGATCGCGACCTCGGACACGCTGATGGGGCCGTTGGCGGCCGCCGCCTTCGTCGACCGCATGGCGTCGGGCGAAACAAACCTCGTGATCGGCACCCAAATCGTCGCCAAGGGCTATCACTTCCCGATGCTGACGCTGGTGGGCGTGATCGACGCCGATCTCGGACTGGCCGGCGGGGATCTGCGCGCGGCGGAGCGCACCTTCCAACTCCTGAGTCAGGTGGCCGGGCGCGCGGGTCGCGCCGGTCGGAAGGGGCGCGTGCTGCTGCAGACGGCGAATCCCGACGCGCGCGTCCTGCAGGCGATCGCCGCGGGCGACCGCGACGGGTTCCTGGCCGTCGAGGCCGATCAGCGCGCGGCCGGCGGCTGGCCGCCCTTCGGGCGGTTGGCGGCGATCATCGTCTCGGGGCCGGAGGAGCGTCCGGTGGAGGAGGTGGCGAAGGCCCTCGCCCGCACCGCGCCGGCGGCGGAGGGGCTGCGGGTCCTGGGGCCCGCGCCGCCGCCGCTCGCGCTGCTGCGCGGGCGCTATCGCCGCCGGCTTCTGTTGAAGGCCGACCGCACGATCAGCGTCCAAAAGGCGCTGCGCGACTGGCTCTCGGGCCTGAAGTCGCCGAGCCAGGTGCGCGTCTATGTCGACGTCGATCCCTACAGCTTCATGTAAGCCCCCGGATTGCGCAGCAAGTTGAATCCGGGCGAGCCCCGACCTTGGCTTGTTGCAAGGGCCGGACCCTTATGCTACATCGCCGCGGACTTCGGGCGGAAAGCGCGGATTTCCGCGCCGTCCGGGGGGAGAAGAGGGGTCGCACGATCCGCCGCCGCCCAAAGGCCGACAGGCCGGGCGAGACGGGGGGTCGCGTCGTCGCGACCGTCCGCCGCCGACCCTCGATCAGGGGCGTGCGAGGGGGCGCAACGCGGCGCGGGCGGTCCGCTCTGGGGTGCACACTGACGATCGCAGCAGGGGTTTCCCAACCGTGGCAGCCAAAGGTGGCGTTTCCGACATCGCCGATCGCTACGCGCACGCGCTTTACGATCTGGCGGATGAGAGCAAACAGCTGGACGCGGTCGCGGACGACCTGCGCACGCTGTCTGCGATGCTGAACGAGAGCGAGGAGTTGATGCGCCTGGTGCGCAGCCCCGTTCTCAGCCGTGACGAGCAGGGCAAGGCGATGGCCGCCCTGGTCGACAAGATGAAAGCGGCGGACCTCACCCGGAAATTCGTGGCGCTTGTCGCCGCCAAGCGGCGCCTGTTCGCGCTGCAGGCGATCGCCAAGGCCTATTTGACGCAGCTGGCGAAGCGGCGCGGCGAAGTCGTCGCCGAAGTGTCGGCCGCGCATGAGCTGACCGACGCCCAGAAGAGCGCGCTCGAAGACGCGCTCAAGAAGGCGGTCGGCGGCAAGGTTTCGATGGATCTTACGGTCGACCCGTCGCTTCTCGGCGGGCTCGTGGTCAAGGTCGGCAGCCATATGGTGGACTCGTCGCTCAGCGGGAAGCTGCAGCGGCTGAAGTTTGCGATGAAGGGAGCTTAAGGGCATGGAACTCCGCGCTGCGGAAATCTCCGCGATTCTCAAAGACCAGATCGCGAATTTCGGGGCCGAGGCGGACGTCGCCGAGGTCGGTCAGGTGATCTCGGTCGGCGACGGCGTCGCCCGCGTCTACGGGCTGGACAACGTCCAGGCCGGCGAGATGGTCGAATTCAAGAGCGGCGTCAAAGGCATGGCGCTCAACCTTGAGACCGACAACGTCGGCGTCGTGATCTTCGGCTCCGACCGCGAGATCACCGAGGGCGACACGGTCAAGCGCACCGGCGCCATCGTGGACGTGCCGGTCGGCAAGGAGCTGCTGGGCCGCGTCGTCGACGCGCTCGGCAACCCGATCGACGGCAAGGGCGAGATCAAGGCGTCCCAGCGCCGTCTGGTCGAGGTGAAGGCGCCCGGCATCATCCCGCGCAAGTCCGTGCATGAGCCGGTGCAGACGGGGATCAAGGCGCTCGACGCGCTGGTCCCGATCGGCCGCGGCCAGCGCGAGCTCATCATCGGCGACCGTCAGACCGGCAAGACCGCCGTGGCGATCGACGCGATCATCAACCAGAAGACCGTCAACGCGGGTGATGACGAGAGCAAGAAGCTCTACTGCATCTACGTCGTGGTCGGTCAGAAGCGCTCCACCGTCGCGCAGGTCGTGAAGACCCTCGAAGATTCGGGCGCGATGCCCTACACGATCGTCGTCGCGGCCACCGCGTCGGACGCCGCGCCGCTGCAGTTCCTCGCCCCCTACGCCGGCTGCGCGATGGGCGAGTATTTCCGCGACAACGGCATGCACGGCCTGATCGTCTATGACGATCTCTCCAAGCAGGCCGTCGCTTACCGTCAGATGTCGCTGTTGCTGCGCCGTCCGCCGGGCCGCGAAGCCTATCCGGGCGACGTGTTCTACATCCACTCCCGCCTGCTCGAGCGCGCGGCGAAGATGAACGACGACGAAGGCGCCGGCTCGCTCACCGCGCTGCCGATCATCGAGACCCAGGGCAACGACGTCTCGGCGTTCATCCCGACCAACGTGATCTCGATCACCGACGGCCAGATCTTCCTGGAGACCAACCTCTTCAACAAGGGCGTTCGCCCCGCCATTAACGTCGGCCTGTCGGTCAGCCGCGTCGGCTCGGCCGCTCAGACTAAGGCGATGAAGAAGGTGGCCGGCTCGGTGAAGCTCGAGCTCGCGCAGTACCGTGAGATGGAGGCCTTCTCGCAGTTCGCTTCCGATCTCGACGCCGCCACGCAGAAGCTCTTGGCCCGCGGCGCGCGCCTGACGGAGCTGCTGAAGCAGCCGCAGTATCAGCCGCTCAGCGTCTCCGAGCAGGTGGTCTCGATCTACGCCGGCACGCACGGCTATCTCGACAAGATCCCGACCGGCGACGTGACCAAGTACGAGGCGAAGCTGCTCGAGTACGCGCGCAACGAGCACAAGGCGGTGCTGGACGAGATCGACTCCAGCGGTCAGCTGACCGAGGAGACGGAGAAGAAGGTCGTCGAGATGCTCGACGCCTTCGCGAAGGTTTACGCCTGATCGCCGGCGCGCGTTGCGCGAGAAGATGACGAGAAGGGCGGCGAAGGCGTCGTGACGCCGCGGCCGGAAGACGGGCGCGCCCCGTCCCCGGCCCGCCGCCGCCCGATCGGGAGGCTAGTGAATGCCCAGTCTTAAGGACCTGCGCGGCCGCATCAAAAGCGTCCAGTCGACGCGGCGGATCACGTCGGCCATGAAGATGGTCGCCGCGGCCAAGCTGAAGAAAGCCCAGTCGGCCGCAGAGGACGCGCGTCCCTACGCCGAGCGCATGGAGCGCATGCTCTCCTCGCTCGCCGCCGGGATCACGCCGGAGAACGCGCCGCCGCTGCTCGGCGGCACGAATTCCGACAAGGTCCACCTTCTGGTGGTGGTGACCTCGGACCGCGGCCTGTGCGGCGGCTTCAACGGGTCGATCTCGCGCGCGGTGAAAGCCCGCATCAAGTCGCTTCAGGATCAGGGGCGCGAGGTGAAGCTGATGGTCGTCGGGCGCAAGGGCGTGACCCTGCTGCGCCGGGACCACGGGAACAAGATCGTCGCCAAGTACGAGGATCTGCTGAAGCCCGCCCCCGCTTTCGAACACGCGGACGAAGTCGTCGCCGAAATCCGTCGGATGTTCGACGAGGGCGAGTTCGACGTCTGCACGGTCTATTACAACAAGTTCCTGTCCGCCATCAGCCAAGAGGTGACGCCGCTGCAGCTGATCCCCTTCCAGGTGCCGGATCAGGAGGACGAAGAGCAGGCGTCCGGCGGCGAGCCCGAGGCGCAATACGATTTCGAGCCCAACGAGGAGGCGATCCTCGACAGCCTTCTGCCGAAGAACCTGTCGGTGCAGGTCTATCGGGCGATGCTGGAGAGCTTCGCGTCCGAACAGGGCGCGCGGATGACCGCGATGGACAACGCGACCCGCAACGCCGGCGACATGATCGACAGCTTGAGCATCACCTATAACAGGATGCGTCAGGCTCAGATCACGAACGAGCTGATTGAGATTATCTCGGGCGCCGAGGCGCTCTGACGAACGGCCGCAAGCTAGGAGCAAACCCATGGCGAAGAACAGCGTTGGCAAGATCACCCAGGTGCTCGGCGCCGTCGTCGACGTCCAATTCGACGGCGAACTGCCGGCGATCCTGAACGCCCTGCACTGCGACAACCAGGGCAAGACGCTCGTGCTCGAGGTCGCGCAGCACCTTGGCGAAAACACGGTGCGGACCATCGCGATGGACACCACCGAAGGCCTGCAGCGCGGCCAGAAGGTCGAGGATCAGGGCGACGCGATCACCGTCCCGGTGGGTCCGGAGGTTTTGGGCCGCATCATGAACGTGATCGGCGAGCCGATCGACGAGCGCGGCGAAATGAAGACGGAGAAGCGCTATCCGATCCACCGTCCGGCCCCGGACTATGTCGATCAGGCCACCGAAACCGAACAGTTGGTCACCGGCATCAAGGTCATCGACCTTCTGACCCCCTATCCGAAGGGCGGTAAGATCGGCCTGTTCGGCGGCGCGGGCGTCGGCAAGACCGTGCTGATCATGGAGCTGATCAACAACATCGCGAAGGGGCACGGCGGCTACTCGGTCTTCGCCGGCGTGGGCGAGCGCACCCGCGAGGGCAACGACCTCTATCACGAGATGATGGAGTCGGGCGTCATCCAGCCGGACGGCGACAGCAAGGCGGCGCTGGTCTACGGCCAGATGAACGAGCCGCCGGGCGCCCGCGCCCGCGTCGCGCTCTCCGGCCTGACGCAGGCGGAGTACTTCCGCGACGAGGAAGGCCAGGACGTCCTGTTCTTCGTCGACAACATCTTCCGCTTCACGCAGGCGGGCTCCGAGGTGTCGGCCATGCTGGGCCGCATTCCCTCGGCGGTGGGCTACCAGCCGACGCTCGGCACCGATATGGGCGCGATGCAGGAGCGCATCACCTCGACCAAGAAGGGCTCGATCACCTCGGTGCAGGCCGTGTACGTGCCGGCGGACGATCTGACCGACCCGGCGCCGGCGACGACCTTCTCCCACTTGGACGCGACCACGGTTCTGTCGCGGTCGATCGCGGAGCTCGGCATCTACCCGGCGGTGGATCCGCTCGACTCCACGTCGCGCATTCTCGAGGCCAATACGGTCGGCGAAGAGCACGTCGAGATCGCGCGAAAGGTCCAGGAGACCCTGCAGCAGTACAAGAACCTGCAGGAGATCATCGCTATTCTGGGCATGGACGAGCTCTCGGAAGAGGACAAGCTGACGGTGGCCCGCGCGCGCAAGATTCAGCGTTTCCTCTCCCAGCCTTTCCACGTCGCCGAGGTCTTCACCGGCAGCCCGGGCAAGTACGTCGAGCTCGAAGACACGATCAAGGGTTTCAAGGCCATCGTCGCGGGCGAGCACGACGATCTGCCGGAATCGGCTTTCTACATGGTCGGCACGATCGACGAGGCGATCGAGAAGGCCAAGAAGATGGCGAAGGAGGCCGCCTAAGGCCGCCCGCGTCGGCCGGTTCGGCCGGCGCGCGATCTGATGTAAGGAAGGATGATCCATGGCCGATCAGATTGGCTTCGACGTGGTTTCGCCGGAGCGGCTGCTGATCTCCGAGGACGTCGACATGGTCGTCGTCCCGGCGGAAGAGGGCGACATGGGCGTGATGGCGGGCCACGCGCCCGTGATCGCCAATGTCCGCCCCGGCACGATCGCGATGTTCAGCGGAACGAGCGTCGAGAAGCGGCTTTTCGTCGCCGGCGGCTTCCTCGAAGTCGCCGAGGGCCGCTGCACGGTGCTGGCCGATCAGGCGACGCCCGTCGAAGATATTGATGTCGGCGACGTGCAATCCCAAATACGGGACCTGAAAGAGGATGCGTCGCGCGCCAAGGACGAACGCGAGCAGGCGGCTCTTGAGGCCAAGCTCGCTGTCGCCGAGGCGAAGCTCGCCGCCGCCGAGGCGCCAGCCTACCGCTGACGCTTCGGCGACAGCGCCCGCGCAAGTAAGCGCCAAGGGCCGCGGCGGTCGAGCGTCGCGGCCTTTGTTTTTTTGGAGGGCGCCGCGGAAAAGGACGCGCACCGGAACGACGAGAGGCCGACGGACAAACAATAAGGGGTCGATCACACGAAAAGGGTGATCGTGTGCAGCGCATGAAAGCCGGTTGGACGCTGGAAGACATCAATTGGGACGCCTTCGATCGCAGCAAGGTCGATCCCGAGATCGTTAAGCTGATCAAGGCCGCCTCGATGGTCGAGTACAATGGGGCGGACTACACCGACTATCTCTGCAACGTCTTCTCCGACGATCCGGAGTTCCAGGACGCGGCCCGGAAGTGGGGTCGAGAGGAAATCCAGCACGGCCAGGCGCTCGCCGCCTGGGCGGAGAAAGTCGATCCGAGTTTCGACTTCGACGCCTCCTTCAAGCGGTTCGTCGAGGGCTTCCGGCCCGACGTCGAGGCCACGGAGAGCATCCGCGGCTCGCGCTCTGGCGAACTGGTCGCCCGCTGCATCGTCGAAACCGGCACGAGCAGCTTCTACAGCGCGATCGCCGAGGCGACGGACGAGCCCGTCCTTCAGCAGATCTGTCGGGCCATCGCGGCTGACGAGTTTCGGCACTACAAGCTGTTCTACGACGCGCTGCGCCGCTATCTCGATATCGAGGGGTTGGGCAAGCTCGGGCGGCTCAAGGTCGCAGTCAGCCGCATCAACGAGACCGAGGACGACGAGCTCTCCTACGCCTACTACGCCGCCAACCTATACGGCGTGGAGGAGTACGATCGGGAGCGTTGCCATCGTCTGTACATGGCGCCGGTCTATAAGAACTACCGCCGCCAGCATATGGACAAGGCGGTCGCCATGATCGCCAAGGCCAGCGGCATTCGGCTCTACGACCCTGTTCGCAAGACCGTCGCCGGCATCATGCTGAACCGAATTCACAAGCAAGCGGACAAGTACGAGGCCGTTCGCGAGGCGGCGTAAGCGGCGGGATCCCGCCCGGTCGACCTCACGCCGTCAGATCGATCGGCGCGGAGGCGCGCACGCTCTGCTGCGCCGCCGCCTGTTCGAAGGCGCGGCGCGCCGCCAAGGCGACGTCCGCGTCCGCGGCGGACGGCCCGGAGCGCTCGTCGCTGGCGATCGCACGCTCCGCCCGGTCCGCCTCCGCCTGCGCTGCGGCCTCCCGACGTTCCTCCAGACGGTCCTGGCGCAATTCCGCCTGCGCCTGGGCGAGTTTTTGCTGAGCCTGGGCGGCGACGCGCAGATCCTGCGGCGACGGCTCGGCCGGCGCCAGGGCGGCGCGGCGCACGATCCGCATTTTGGCGATCGTCGCTTCCGGGTCGCCGGGCACGACGGAGGAATCGATCCGCACCTCCCCGCTGACGGCGTATAGGCGGCTGTCCGGTCCGCGGGTGTATTGGTAGGTCGCCGCCCCGGTGTAGGGACCGCCGGCCGCTTGATGCGCCTGCTCGTGTCGGCGGACCTCAGCGTCGCGCTGCTGGAGCTGTTGCACTTCGGCGCGTTCCGCCTCCGTCAAACCGTCCGGGCCGGTCTCCTCGGCCCCCTGCTCGCGCCCCTGCTCGCCCCCCTGCTCGCCCTCGGATGTCGTCCCAGCTTCTTCTTCGCCGGGCGTTTCGCCCTCGCGGCCTTCCTGCTGCACGCGCTGCGCGCCGTCGCGCCCGCGCGCCGCGTCGCTTTCCGGCGACTCGTTGGAGGCGTCGGGCGGCGCCTGGAGCAGCGACAGCCCTTCCGCGCCGACGAGAATCGCGGGTCGAGGACCGCCCAAGACCGGCGCGGTTGCGTCTGCGTTCCGCGCGCCGCCGGCTCCGCCGGTCGGCGCTCGAGACCCTTGCAGGATGACTTGCGCGCCGATTCGGTCCGCGGCGAGCGCGGCCCGATCCAACAGGGCGAGCGTGTTGGCGCCGGCGATGTCGAGAGCCATCGCAGAAATCCCACCGGGCCGCCCTCGCTCCCACGAAGCCGGCCGACCGCAAGAGGCGCGCCGGCCGCGCCGAGGGCGCGGCGGCGTCGCGGGGTTCGAGCGGCGCATTCTGCGCTGGAGAGAGGGCCTTCAAAGCCCGGCGCGGACGACTTCTTCGCCAAACGCCCCTCGGTCATAGCACGGGCCGGGTTGGCGGGGCGAGTCGCAATGGCTTCGACAAAAAGACAATAGCTATGTGTAAAATTATTGTATCACATAAAACTTTTGTGTAATAAACGCCGAACCCGCCCTGCATTGGAATGGACCGCCCATGCCTTTCGCGTCGCGCCTGACCCCCGATCCGCCCGAAACCGAGCGGCTTCCGTCGGACGCCCTGCGCGCCGCCTACGCCGCGCTGGCTCCATTGGACGGTTTGGCTTTGCTGTCGACAGCCCTGAAGGAGACGACGCCAGGGCGTCTTGCGACAGTCTCCTCGTTCGGCGCGGAGTCGGCCGTGCTGCTCGATCTCGTCGCCCGCGTGGATCCCGCGACTCCGGTCATTTTTCTGGAGACGGGCATGCACTTTCGGGAAACCCGCGCCTATCGGGACCTGCTGATCGACCGCCTCGGCCTGCGCGACGTCCGGATTTGGGAACCGGACGAGGCGGACCGGCGGCGCGTCGATCCGTCAAACGCCCTGTGGGCGCGCAACCCCGACGCCTGCTGCGACATGCGCAAGGTGCGTCCGCTGGACCGGGCGTTGGCGGGCTTCGACGGCTGGATCAGCGGGCGCAAACGCTTCCACGGCGCCGCCCGGACGACCACGCCGTCGGTCGAGATCGAGCCGGCGCCGCGCGGCGCCGCGCGGTTGAAGCTCAATCCCCTTGCCGGCTGGTCCGCGTCGGACCTCGCCGCCTATTTCGCGCGTTACGGTCTGCCGCGCCATCCGCTCTGGGCGGCCGGATACCCGTCGGTCGGCTGCGCCCCCTGCACCGCCAAACCGGCCGCAGGCGACACCGATCCGCGCGCGGGTCGATGGGCGGGCCGGGACAAGACCGAATGCGGCATTCATCGCCGCGGCGCGTGAGCGGCTGCGGTCAGTCGCGCGCCTCGGCGGCGAGCCGCTCGATCAGGGGCCGGAACTCCTCCGCCACGCGCAGATAGATCTCCCGTTTAAAGGGGACGATCAAATCGGGCAGCCGGTCCAGCGACGCCCATTGCCAGGCCGAGAACTCCGGCGTATGGGCGGCGATGTCGATGTCCGAATCGCGGCCTAGGAATCGAAGCGCGAACCATTTCTGCGTCTGCCCGCGATATCGTCCTTTCCAGACGCGCCGCGACAGACCCGGCGGGAGATCGTAGGCGTGCCACTGCCGGCTTTCTCCCATGATCTCGACCTGATCGGGGGAGAGGCCGACTTCCTCGCCCAGCTCGCGCAACGCCGCTTCGCGAGGCGTCTCTCCCTCGTCGACGCCGCCCTGGGGCATCTGCCAATGATCGCCGGGCGTGTCGATGCGATTGCCCACGAACACCGCACCGCGCTCGTTGACCAACATCAGGCCGACGCAGGGGCGATAGGGGCGGGGATCGTCATCGGGTGTGCGCATCACCCATTCTTGCTGCCCGCTGCGCCCACGATGGTCAAGCCCTCTGAGGGCGCAAGCCGACGGTCGGGAGGCTCACGCGCCGCTGGCGCGGGCGCGCACGATCGCCGAAAGCGGCGCCAAGACGATCCCTTTTTCCGTCAAGTCCGCCGCCCAACTCTCCAACCGACCCATCGCCATCGGCGTCGGACGCAGCAGCACGATCGCCGTGCCCTGCGCTTTGGCGACAACCTCGGCCTCGTTCAGTTTGCGCAGCACCGCGCTCCGGGTCAGCTCCTGATCGGCGATCAGATCCGCGCTGGCCGCCGGCGCGCCGGCGATCTCCGCGATCTGCGGCGCTGCGCTGGACGGGTCTTCGCGGGTGTCGAAATAGAGCAGGCCGCGCTCCGCCAAGGCCGTCATGATCGGGCGCAGCGCCCGCTCGTCGGCCGTGAAGGCGCTGCCCTGATAGTTGGCGAGCCCGACATAGCCGACGGCCCGGCTCAGGATCCAATTCAGCCGCTCCAGATTCGCCTCCGAATCGAGCGAGGTCATCAAGGCGTAGGGACCCGGATCGCTGCGCGGGAAATCGCGAGGCTCCATCGGCAGGGTCAGCAACACCTCGTGCCCCGCTTGGCGCGCCTGTTCGATCTGGTTCGCCAGATCGCGCGCGTACGGCGCGAAGGCGAGCGTCACCGGACCGGGCAGGGCGATGGCCTCCTCGGTGGTGCTGGCGGACACCCCGACTTCCGTGACCACGACGGCGATCTGCGGGCGCGTCTCCAAGGCGTTGTGCGGTCGGCTGTAGACCCGCCACGGCGTCCGGCCGTCCTCGCCGATCCTCGGCAACGGGCCGGTGGGCGATTCCTCGATCAGGGCGGGATCGGGGGCCGGGGTCAGGAGCGCGACCTCATCCCCTTCCGCCGGCTCTTCCGCCGCAGGCTCTTCCCCCGCCGCCTCCTGGCCGGACGCGGCGTCCGCAGACGCGCTTTCGGCCGCTCCTTCTTCGTCGGCGGCGCCGTCGGGCGTCGTCGACGCCGTCCCTTCGTCGGACGCCTCCTCTTGGACGCGGACGATTTCCGGGCGCAGCTGGTCGATGGTGATCGACGGGCGACGCTCTCTCTCGGCCTCCAGGATCGCCTCCTCGTTCAGCACGAGGTAAAGCGCCGTGCCGCCGAGGGTTGCAAAGAACAGCAGATAGGCCGCCGCGACCCCGACAAGCCGGCCGTGCTTCTCGAGAAAGGTCGGCTTCAGATGAGAGGGAAGGTCGTCCTCGTCGACCTCCGCCGAGGGCGCCGGCGCGCCGTCGGCCGGAGCCCCGGCCTTGTCGCCCTTGCGAAAGCGCGCCAGGAGGCCGGCCGGCGCCGCCGCCGCCTTGGCCGCCAAGACTTTGAGGCCGCCGAGCTTGGCCAGCGACGGCTTCGGAATCGAGAGCTTCAGCTTCGGCGCCTTCATTCGCCCCGCCTCACCCGCTACGGACCCGCCGTCCCGGCGGACCGGCGGGCGCGCACGCGCTCAGTTTCGAGCCGCCGCGAGAGGCGGGACCTCCCGCCTATTGCGCAGCCCGCCTCTGATAAAGCGCGATTCCCTGGATGAGGTCCAGCGCCCGCGCCAACTGATAGTCGTCGACCGCGCGGTCGGCCGTCTCCTCGTCGCCCTCATTCGGGCCGTTCTCGTCGGTGTCGAGCGCGTTGCGAAGATCGGCTTCGCTGCGCTGGTTCTCGTTCTCGATCACCTCGAGCGTGGCGCGCTCGACGACGATGTCGGGCTCGATTCCCTTCGCCTGGATCGAGCGACCGCTCGGCGTGTAATAGCGCTGGGTCGTCAGCTTGATCGCCGCCCCGCGCCGGTTCAGCGGCATGATGGTCTGGACGGACCCCTTGCCGAAGCTCTTCGTCCCCAGCACCACGGCGCGGCCGTGATCCTGCAACGCGCCGGCCACGATCTCCGAGGCGCTGGCGGACCCGCCGTTGATCAGCACCACGATCGGCAGATCGTCGGCCCGGTCGCCTTCCGTCGCCTGGAAGCGCTGGATGCTTTCCGGATCGCGGCCGCGAGTGGAGACGATTTCACCGCGATCCAGGAACGTGTCGGACACCGAGATCGCCTGATCCAGCAGGCCGCCCGGGTTGTTGCGCAGATCAATCACGAAGCCCTGCAACGAGTCGCCCAAATCCTCCTTGATCTTGTCGATCGCCCGGTCGAGACCGGCCTGCGTCTGCCCTGAGAAGCTGGTGATGCGAATATAGCCGATGTCGTCCTCGGTGCGGCTGCGCACCGATTGAATGCGGATCTGATCTCGGGTGATGGTGACGTCGAACGGGTCCTCGCCGTTGCGCACGATGGTGAGGGTGATGTCGCTGCCCACCGGGCCGCGCATCATCTCCACCGCCTCGTTCAGGGTCAGGCCCTGCACCGGATCGTCGTCGAGATGGGTGATCAGGTCGCCGGCCTCGACGCCGGCGCGGGAGGCGGGCGTGTCGTCGATCGGCGAGACGACGCGGACATAGCCGCTCTCGTCCATCGTCACCTCGATGCCGAGCCCGCCGAATTCGCCGCGCGTGTTGGTGCGCATGGCGTCGTAACTCTCCTCGGTCAGATAGACCGAGTGCGGATCGAGGCTGCGCAGCATGCCTTGGATCGCGCTTTCGATCAGCTTCTTGTCCGAGACGTCTTCGACATATTCGCGACGCACCTGCTCGAACACCTGACCGAACAGGTCCAGCATCTCGAAGGTGTCGCGCTCGCTCTGCGCGGCCGCCTCCGTCTCGCCGCCGCCTTCGGACTGGGCGAAGGCCGGAGACGCCCCGAGGAGCGCGGCCGCCAGCAGCGTCGCCGCCGCCAGCGCCGCCAGCGCCGCCAGCGCCGCCCGCCAGGGGTCGCGCTGCGCCGACGGGTCGGGGCGGGCGACGGCGCAGGCGCGCTCGACCTTGAGAGGGGCGGAGCGCGAGGCGGCGGGGTCAAACATCATCCATGCACCTTCAGACTGCCAGCGGTGATCCAGTTCAGCGGGTTGACGGGCTGACCGCCGCGCCGCAGTTCAACGTACAACTGCGGCCGGTCCGCGTCACGCGCCCCGGCGTCGACCGCGACGCTGTGCGCGGCGCCGGGCGCCAGCCGCTCGGGCATCACGCCGACAGGCTCCCCGGCCAGCACCCACTGTCCGACGACGGCGTCGATCCGATCGAATCCGGCGAGGACCGTATGGTAGCCCCCGTCATGTTCGACAATCAATATACGCCCCAGATCCCGGAACGGACCGGCGAAGATCACTTTGCCGTCGAACGGCGCCACGATTTGGGCGTTGGGTCGGGTGGCGACGAACAGCCCCTTTGCGTTGAAGCCGAAGCCTGTGCTCTCGCCGTAATGGCGCAGAATGTCGCCGCGCGCCGGCGCCGTGATCGACCCCTCTTCGGGGAAGGGGCGCATCCCTTCCGGCCGGACGGCGAGCGCCGCGGGCGCGGCCGCGACCTGCGCCCTTTCCTCGGGAGCCGCGGCGTCTGGGGTCGGCGCGTCGGGTTTCGCGCGGGCCGCTTCGGCGGCGCGCTTCGCCTGGCGCTCGGCTTCTTGGAGACGGGCGACCAGCTCCTGCAGGCTCTGCGACTCGCGCACCATGCGGTCCAAGGCCTGCTGCGTCTTGCGGGACTCGGCGGCCGTGCGCTCGTACAGATTGCGTTTCTTGGCGATCAAATCCTCCAACGCCGCGCGGTCGCGGGCGAGGTCGGCGTCCGCCTGATCCAGCTCGCGGATCTTGGCGTCGATGTCGGCGCGCACGGCGGCAAGCGCCTCCAAATCGTCGCGCAACAGGCGCGCGCGCCCCTCCAGCGCCGGCACGGCGGCGCGCAGCAGCATCGCGCCGCGCACCGCCTCCGTCGGTTCGCCGGGATAGAGGAAGACCGCCTGGGGCGGATCCTTGGACAGCCGGGCGAGCGCGCCCAACGTCCCGCTCAGCTGACCGTGACGCAGCGCGAGCGCCGCGCGGCGCTCCGCCAAATCGGCTTCAAGGCCTTGCAGTTGCTCCTCCAGCGCGGAGATCAGCGCCTCGCGCTGCTGAGCGGAGCGCGCGGCGGTGATCAACTCCTGACGCAGCGCGTTAATTTCGGCGGCGAGCTTCTGCGCCTCCGCCTCCAGCGCGCGGGATTTGGCGCGGGTCTGCTCGATCTGTCGGTTGAGGCTCTCGAGCTCCGCCTCGCTCGGCTGTTGCGCCGAAAGCGGCGGCGCCGGCGCGAACGTCAGCAACAGCGCGCCCAGCGTCAGCGCTGCGGCGCCTGTGCGCGCGCCGCCGGGAGTTCCGCGCCCGCGCGGGTTATTCCGCCGCGCTTTGCTCGACATACCGAATCAACGGCCTCCCCGTCATCGCCTGGGGCTGGTCGAGACCCATGATCGCCAGCAGCGTCGGCGCGAGATCCGCGAGCCGCCCGCTCTCGAGCCGCAGCCGATGAGCGTTGGGGCCGCAATAGACCAGCGGCACCTTGTTCATGGTGTGCGCGGTGTGGGCCTGGCCGCTGGCCGGATCGGCCATCATGTCGGCGTTGCCGTGATCGGCGGTGATCAGCATGGCGCCGCCGGCGCCCTCGACCGCCTGCACCAACCGGCCGAGGCAGCGATCGACCGCCTCGATCGCCTTTACCGCGGCGTCAAAGTCTCCCGTGTGACCGACCATGTCAGGATTGGCGTAATTCACCACGATCAGATCGAAGCGCGCGCTTTCGATCGCGTCGATCAACCGGTCCGTGACCTCCTCGGCCGACATCTCCGGCTTCAAATCGTAGGTGGGGACGTCGGGGGAGGGGACCAAAATCCGCTCCTCCCCGTCGAACGGCGTCTCTCGTCCGCCGTTGAAGAAGAAGGTGACGTGCGCGTACTTCTCCGTCTCGGCGATTCGCAGCTGCGTCAATCCGGCGCGCGAGACCGTCTCGCCCAGCGTGTCTTGAGGCGCGTCCGGGGGGAACAACGGGGTCAGACGGGCGTTCAACGCCTCTGAATACTCCACCATGCCAAGCGCGGCGGCGAAATCGATCCGATGCGGCCGCGCGAACCCGTCGAACCCCGGATCCAACAGGGCCGTCAGAATCTCGCGCGCGCGATCGGCGCGGAAGTTGGCCATCAACAGGCCGTCGCCGTCGGCCATGCCGGCGTAGTCGCCGATCGCGGTCGGGGTCGCGAACTCGTCGGTCTCGCCGCGCGCATAGGCGGCGGCCAGCGCCGCCAGCGCATCCTCGGCGCGCTCGCCCTCGCCCTCAGCGGCGGCGCGATAGGCTTTCTCGACGCGCTCCCAGCGCTTGTCTCGGTCCATCGCGAAATAGCGGCCCGAGACGCTGGCGATCGGCGCACGCGGCGCCGCGGCCTGAAAACTCTTCAGATAGGCCTCGGCGCTGCGCGGCGGCGTGTCGCGGCCGTCGAGGATCGCATGAACCCTGACGGGCACGCCGAGATCCACCAGCGCCTCGGCCAGCGCGGCCATATGATCCTGATGGGCGTGCACGCCGCCCGGCGACAGCAGGCCCAGGAGGTGCGCCGCGCCGCCATGCGCCTTGATCTGCTCGACGAAGTCCAGCAGGGCCGGATTGCGGGCGAGTTCGCCGCTTTCGACCGCGCGATCGATCCGCGGCAAGTCCTGCAGCACGACCCGGCCGGCGCCGATATTCATGTGGCCGACTTCGGAATTGCCCATCTGGCCGGCGGGCAGGCCGACGTGATCTTCGCTGGCGTCGAGGACGGCGTGCGGGTTGCCGGCCGTCAGGCGATCCATCACAGGCGTCGCGGCGGCGGCGATGGCGTTGTTCTCCGTCTCCTCGCGCGCGCCGTACCCGTCCAGGATGCACAGCACGGTCGGGGTCGGCCGGCGACCGGACTCGGGGCGGCGGGGATGGGGGGGCTTCGTCACCGGACACTCTTCCCTTAACTTGGTCGCGGGCGCTCGCCTGTCGCCGCCGATCTTAATTGATCGGCGATGGCGTTAGCGTATCATGCTGTACGCTCGGCGCGCGGCGCCGCCGTCGACGGCGGTTTTACAGGAGGCGCGCGCGCTAGGAAAGGCTGACGGGCGCGCCCTGATCTGGATATGGCGCGCGCCGACCGCCCCGCCAAGGGGGTCTGTGGGGAGAAGAGCGAGCGTGGCGAAGAAGGGCAAAAGCGCGGACGCGCCGAAAGCCGGCAAGCAACCGGGGAAGGCGGCGGCGACGCCCGGCGATCCGGCGATGCGCGCCCCGGCGTTGGCGTTGCGCCTTTTCGCTCAGGAGATCGAGCGCACTCTGGACGGCGCCGGCGCGGCGCTGGCGCGTCAGGATGCGGCGCACCTCGCCAGCGTCCATGCCTATACGATCCTCTTGTTCCTGACCGAATTCTCCGACGCGGGCCTCTCGGAAAAGCATTACAAGACGCTGCTGGCCGAACACGGCGTCGACAGTCCGGCCAACCTGAAGATCTATCCGATGTTGAGCCAGACGGTGCTTTTCGAGCTGTTCCAGAATCTGGGCGTCAGCCGGGAATCGATTCGCCGCCTGCTGATCCTGCTGGCGGAGCGCGGCCTGATCGACCGCGTCTCCAAAGGGCCGCCCTTCCCGGACCAACTCTGCATCTCGAAAGACGGGCGCAAGCTGATGGGCCGCATCGCCAAACGGCTTTCCAAGGACCTCGCGAAAAACAAGCCGTTCGCCTACTTGTGAGGGCGCGTCGCTTAGAACAACGCCATCTGATCGCCCGCCGTCGGGGGACGGCTGAAGCGGCTGCAATCCAGCGACAGGCTGCGCTTGTCGAGGCCGAGGCGCCGGCGGGCGAGCGCGAAACGCTGACGGATCGTCTCGGCGTAAGCGCCGGCGCCGGTCATCCGGGTCCCCCAGGCGCTGTCGTAAAGCGCCCCGCCGCGCATCGCGCGCACATGGTTTAGGACGCGCTCCTTGCGCTCCGGCGCGTGCGCCTCCAGCCACTCCTCGAACAGATCCGCGATCTCCAGCGGCAGGCGCAGCATGACGTAGCCGGCGCTCCCCGCGCCGGCCTCGGCCGCCGCCTTCAGGATCGCCTCGCTCTCATGGCAGGTGAGGCCCGGGATGATCGGGGCGACGAGCGTCGCCGTCGGCACCCCCGCCGCCGCAAGGCCCCGGATCGCCTCCAGCCGCCGCGCGGGCGTCGAGGCGCGCGGCTCCATCGCATTCGCCAGGCGGCGATCCAGCGTCGTCACCGACAGCGTCGCATGGACCAAATTCTTCTCCGCCATCGGCGCCAGGATGTCGAGATCGCGCAGGATCAGCGCCGACTTGGTGACGATCGTGACCGGGTGGTTGAAGGCGGCCAGCACCTCCAGAATGCGCCGCATGGCCAGCGTCTCCCGCTCCGCCGGCTGATAGGGGTCGGTGTTCGTCCCGATCGCGATCGGCGCGGGCTTGTAGCTTTTCTTCGACAACTCCTTCGCCAGCAGATCCGGCGCGCCCGGTTTCCAGAACAGCTTGGATTCGAAATCCAGACCGGGGGAAAGGCCGTAATAGGCGTGCGTCGGGCGGGCGAAGCAGTAGACGCAGCCATGCTCGCACCCCCGATAGGGATTGATCGAGCGATCGAAGGGCACGTCCGGGCTCTGGTTGCGGGTGATGACCGTGCGCGCGGCGTCGACGCCCAGCGTCGTGCGCAGCTTGGCGGGCGGGAAATCGGGATCTTCGCCCTCACCCCAGCCGTCGTCGGCGGCGAGCGCGCCGCGCGGCTCGAAGCGCCCCGCGCGGTTGGACACGGCGCCGCGGCCCTTCACCGGCCGATCCGCCAGGACGTCGTCGGGATGGGGGCCGTAGCCGGCGTCAATAGATCCGTCGTCGAAGACCTCGCTCATGCAGGGGAGTTTAGGAACGAAGGCGGAACGCGTAAAGTTCTTTTTTCGTTCCGATCGAGTGAAGAGGCCGCCGAAACGCGGTCGATCGCGCCCGTTTCGGCGTCCCGCTCCGTCGGAACAGAGGGAAGGCCGTCGTCAAGTCAGTCCATGCAGTAGGATGATCCGCACGCCGCACGGCTCACGCCTCGTCGGCCGGGATGACGGGCCTCGTCGCGAGCCGAGGAGCCGACCGCCTACGTCTCCTTCAAGCGCGGCATCAGCTCCACGAAGTTGCAGGGCCGATGGCGGAAGTCGAGCTGGGCGCGCAGGATCTCGTCCCATCCGTCCTTGCAGGCGCCGGTGGAGCCGGGCAGCGCGAAGAGGTATGTGCCGTTCGCCAGCACCGCCATCGCGCGGCTCTGGATCGTCGAGGTTCCGATTTTCGCGGCCGAAATCCAGCGGAAATACTCGCCGAAGCCGGGGATCTCCTTCTCGGCGACGCGGGCGAACGCCTCCGGCGTCACGTCGCGGCCGGTCAGGCCGGTCCCGCCCGTGGTGACGACGCAATCGATCTTCGGGTCGGCGATCCAGTCCTTCAGCTTGGCCTCGATCGCGTCCGCGTCGTCCTTCACGATCGCGCGGTCGGCCAGATGGTGGCCGTCTTCCTCCAGACGCCGGACCAGCGTCTCGCCGGACCGGTCGCTGGCCATGTCGCGGGTGTCGGAGACGGTCAAAACCGCGATGTTCACGGGCTTGAAGGGCAGGCTTTCGTCGATCGCCATGGGCGTTCGGGCTCCGGCAAGGGCTTGAGGACCGACGCCGGCCGCGGCGGGCGGCGGGCGGCGCCTACTCGACAGCCGCGATCGGCTGCTCCGCGATCTCCGTCGCGTCCAACCCCATATAGATCGGCCAGGCGCCGGCGATCAAGGCGTCCAGCGTCGGCGTGGCCTGGCCCATGCGGTGGCGGTAGATCCAGAGATTCGCCATCACATGCTCGACATAGTCCCGCGTCTCGCGCGAGGGCAGGCTTTCGATGAATAGCAGCGGATCGTCGACATACTCGATCTTGTCGCGCCACTTGTTAAGGTTCCCCGGGCCGCCGTTATAGGCGGCGGCCGCGTAGAACAGGTTCCCGGCGATGTCCGGCTGGTCCAGCAGCATGGCGATGTAGCGCTGGCCGAGGGAGAGATTGAGCGCCGGCTCGAACAGCTCCGCGCGTTTGGCGCCGCGATAGCGCTCGCCCGCGATCCACCCGGCGGTCGCCGGCATCAGCTGCATCAGCCCGCGCGCGCCCGCATAGGAGACGGCCCGCGCGCGGAACCGGCTTTCCTGGCGCACGAAGGCGTAGACCAGCGCCCGGTCGATCCGGAAGCCGTCCTGCGGGCGCCAGCCCGGCAGCGGGTAGAGCGCCGCGTCGAGCCGCAGCCCTTCTCGGCGCACCAGATCGCGTCCCACCCGATAGGCGAGGTCGGCGAGCCCGGCGGCGTCGGCGAACGCCAGCAGCGTCTCCGCCATCGCCGGCGGCAGCGCGTCCACGAAGCGGCGCAGTTCGGCGTCGGCGCGCTCGCTCTCCCCGACCTCGATCAGGGCGACGGCGCGCCGCGCCGCCGGAATCTGCATCAGCACGGCCACTTCGTCCGCGCTCAAGGCCGGCAGGGAAAAGTCCAGCGCCGGCGCCTGCCCCAGCGCCCGCGTCGCCAGCAGGCCGTAAAAGCTGCGCGGGGTTTCTGCGGCGCGCTTCAGCATCGCGTTCATCTGCTGCGGCCGGCCGCCGACCAGCGCCGCGCGCGCCGCCCAGTAGGCGCCGGCTGCGCGGCGCCAGGCGTCCGCCGTGCGGGCGGCGGAAAGCGCGGCGAAATGGGCGTAGGCGGTCTCGAACGCGCCGGCCCGGAAGGCGGCCAGACCGCCCCACCAATGCGCCCGCGCCGCCTCGTCCCCGCCGCGGCGCGCGGCTTCGGCGGCGACGTCCATCGCCTCGGCGTCCTTGTGGTAGCGATAATAGCCGCGCGCGATCACCCCCAGGCTCTGAGCGTAGGCCAGCGGCGTGAACAGCCGCTGATGCGCGTCCTGTCGCAGATGCTCCAGCGAATGCGTGACCGAGCCGCGCTGCACCCAGCGGACGATCTGGCGCTGAACGCTGCGGATCTGACCGCGCTCCCACCGGGTCTTTCCGGCGTAGGGGTCGGGCGCGCGCTCGACCAGCCGATCTCCCTCGCCCTCCAGGGACGCTTCGCCGCTCAGCTTTTCAATTCCGGGCAGCGCGACCGAGCGCGGCTCCTGAGGCCATTTGTAGTTCGCCGGTCGGCGCTTAAGCGCCAGGCGATAGATGCGCTGGGCGCCGGGATGGTCCGCGTATTCGGCCATCCACCCCTTGAGCTCCAGATAGCTGGAGCGCCAGGCGGTCGGGTGCATGTAGCGTTGAAACAGCACGTGGCCCAGCAGCAGGTCCGACTCGAGCTGCGCCATCTCGCGGTCGGCGGACTGCATCGCCCCCTCGCGCTGGAGCGCGAAGATTCGGGCGTAGCGCGCGGCGTCGGCCTCGCTCAGGACGCGCGGCAACGCGGCGTGATCGACGCTGGGCGCCTCCACCGCGCGACGAATGTCGAGGGCGGCGCTCTCCGGCGCCGGCGTTTCGGCGGCGGCGAAGCCGGCCGCCAGGCCGAGCGCCAGAGCGCCTGCGGCCGCGGCGCGGCTGAAACGCTCGAACGGCCCCCAGAATCGGGCGGAGCTGTCGGCCATCAAGGGTCGCCCTCCCGAAGCGACGACGGGGCGCTTAATCGGTCTCTCCCGACCGGCTTCCGGCCGGTTCGGCCGGAGAGCGCGCGCACGAAAACACCCACGCTAGATAAGGGAAGGCGCCACAATCGGCAACCTACTTGTCGCTAAGCCGTTGATTTGCGGCGATTCAGAGTTTTTGAATTCGCCAAACTTTTGACGAACTCGCCTTATTTCGGCGACTCCAGCCCGAGGTCCCGCATCCGCCGCTGCAGGGCCAGCAAATCGCGCCAGACGAAACGCTTCATCGCCGGATTGCGCAGTAGATAGGCGGGATGGAAGGTCGCTAGCGCCGGCAGGGCGCCCAGATCGCCGCCGGCCGGGTAATCGAACCATTTGCCGCGAAGCTTGGTGACGCCCTGCTCGGTCCCGAGCAGCGACTTGGCCGATTTGCCGCCGATCAGCAGGATCACCTTGGGCGCGACCAATTGGATGTGACGCTCGACGAAGGGGCGGCAGGCCGCAACCTCGGCGTCGGTCGGCGTGCGGTTCCCGGGGGGGCGCCAATAGAGCACGTTGGTGATGTGCACCCGCGTGCGGTCCAGGTCGACGGCGCTCAACATCCGATCCAAAAGCTGTCCCGAAACGCCGACGAACGGCTTTCCCTGACGATCTTCGTCCGCGCCGGGCGCTTCGCCGATCAGCATGACGTCGGCGTCGGGCGCGCCGTCGGCGAAAACGAGGTTGGTCGCCGTCAGCTTCAGCGGGCAGCCGTCGAACGCCTCCAACGCCGCACGCAAGCCGTCCAGGGACGTGCAGGCGGCGGCGGCGGCGCGCCCTTTCTCCGCCGCCTCGGCGGCGCCCAGGGGCGCGTCGTCCGGCAGAGCGCGCGGGCTCGCCTGAGCCGGTCGCGGGGCGACGTCGCCGCCAGGGGAGGGCTGGGGACCCGGCGAGCGGGCGTCGGCGCTATGGGGGGCGCGGGCCGCCGGCCGGGCGCGGCGTTCGGCCTTGCGGCGTTCGCTCTCTGCGAACTCGGCGTAGCGATCGACGGGCGCGTCCGAGATCGCCTCGTCCGCGCCCATCGACGCCTGCCACAGCAGCGCGGCGGCGAGCGCCGCGTCGTTTTCCCGCAGGTTCTGGTCGTCGCCGGTCATTGTTCGTGGATCGAAGCCGAATAGGGTTCTCGCTCAGCGCCGACGGACGGCGCGCGTCCTCGGCTCGACCGCGAGCCTAGCACGCCGCGGCTTGGAACCGCACGCCCGATCGTCTAGAACGGGCGCGGGTTGGATCGACGGGGGGCCGCCGACGGTGAGCGCGCGGCCGCGACACAGCTGGGAAGAGCAGGTCATGAGCGAAAGCGCCGAACGCGAAAGCATGGAATACGACGTGGTGATCGTGGGCGCCGGTCCGTCCGGGCTGGCGACGGCGATCCGCCTGAAGCAGTTGGAGGCCGAGCAGGGCCGTGAGATCGCGGTCTGCGTGCTGGAGAAAGCGGGCGAAGTCGGCGCTCACATCCTCTCGGGCGCGGTGCTGGAGCCGAGAGCGCTGTTCGAACTGCTGCCCAATGCGATCGCCGACGGCGCGCCGCTGGATACGCCCGCGAAAGACGATGAGTTTCTCTACCTGACGGAAAAGGGGTCGATGAAGCTGCCGACCCCGCCGCAGATGAACAATCACGGCAACTACATCATCTCGCTGGGCGCGCTCTGCCGGTGGCTGGGCGAGCAGGCGGAGGCGCTCGGCGTCGAGATCTATCCGGGCTTCGCGGCGGCCGAAATCCTCTACCACGAGGACGGCTCGGTGAAGGGCGTCGCCACCGGCGACATGGGCGTCACCAAGGACGGCGAAAAGGGCCCGATGTACCAGCCGGGCATGGAGCTGCACGCCGCCCAGACGGTCTTCGCGGAAGGCTGCCGCGGCCATCTCGGCAAGGAGCTGATGACGCGCTTCGAGCTGCGCAAGCCGGGCGAGTTCCAGACCTACGGCATCGGCATGAAGGAGCTGTGGGAGGTTGAGCCGGAGAAGTCCAAGCCCGGCCATATCGTCCACACCTGCGGTTGGCCGATGGACAGCAAGACCTACGGCGGTTCGTTCCTCTATCATCTGGACGGCAATCTGGTCTCGGTCGGCTACGTCATCGGGCTGGATTACGAGAATCCGCACCTCTACCCCTATATGGAGTTCCAGCGCTTCAAGCATCACCCGGAGATCGCCAAGGTGCTTGAGGGCGGTCGGCGGATCTCCTACGGCGCGCGCGCGCTGAACGAGGGCGGCTGGCAGTCGATCCCCAAGCTGACCTTCCCGGGCGGTCTGATGGTCGGCTGCGAGGCGGGCTTCCTCAATGTGCCGAAGATCAAGGGCACGCACACCGCCATGAAGTCCGGCATGATCGCGGCCGAACAGCTCTACGCGGCCCTGAAGCCGGCCGAGGAGGGGGCGGAGGCCCCGCGCGAGATCGCCGCCTTCGAGCAGGCGATGCAGAAGAGCTGGGTGTGGGACGAACTCTACAAGGTCCGCAACGTGCGCCCCGCCTTCAAGTGGGGGCTGTTCGCGGCGATCGCCTATTCGGCGCTCGACACGGTCATCCTGCGCGGGCGCGCGCCCTGGACGCTCAAGCATCACGGGCCGGACCACGCGGTCCTGAAGCCCGCCGACCAGTGCAAGAAGATCGAGTATCCGAAGCCGGACGGCGTGCTCAGCTTCGACCGGCTGACCAACGTCAGCTTCACCAACACGAACCACGAAGAGGATCAGCCCTGCCATCTGACCCTCAAAGATGCGTCGGTCCCGATTCAGCATAACCTGCCGAAATTCGCGGAGCCGGCGCAGCGCTACTGCCCCGCCGGCGTCTACGAGGTGGTTGAGGACGACGACGGCGAGCCCAAGTTCCAGATCAACGCGCAGAACTGCATCCACTGCAAGACCTGCGACATCAAGGACCCGTCGCAAAACATCCACTGGGTCAGCCCGCAGGGCGGCGAGGGGCCGGTTTACGCGAATATGTGATCGCGTGATCCCCTGATCGCCCGCCTGAAGGGCGGATGCGCGCGTTGTGAGCGTGCATGTCGATCTGCGACCCTCCGCCCTTTCTCCCGGCGGCTGCGTTGCTATATGCTCTGGGGCGAATGGACGACGTTCGGGCGCGGGGGGCGGCGCGGGCGTCTGGCTCTGGCGGGAATCGAGGCGGCATGGCGGAGCGTGGAAACCGGGTGACCCGGGCGACGGGGCTGCGGCGCGGGCTGACAGGGGCGGCGGCGCTGCTGGCGCTCGGCGCCTGCGCGCACGCGTCGGACACGGCGTCCAACGCCGGCGTCGCGCCGGTTCAGGCGGCCGCCGGGGCCGCGGTTGACCGGCCGATTGAGACGGTGGAGACCGCCGACGGCGGGGCCGTCACCTTCCGCATCGCGGTCGCTGAAGCGGCGGAGGGCGCGCTCGACGGGCCGGCGGCGGCGCTGGCCGGCGACGGGGGCGGCTTCGGCGCTTATCTCGCCGGGCGCCACGCCGAGAACGAGAGCGACTACGAGGCGGCGGCGACCCTGCTCGATCAGGTCCTGGCGGAGCAGCCGGACGACGATCGCCTGGTGCGGCGCGCCTTTATCGCCAACATCAACGCCGGACGGTTCGAGCGCGCCCATGACCTCGCGCAGAAGATCGACGCGCGCAGCCCGATCGGCATGGGGCTGGCGACGCTGACCCGCTCGGCCCACGCGCTGAAGACCGGCGACTACGAGACCGCCGCCGAGGAGGCCGACGCGGCCGAGCGCACCAGCCTCGCACGCTTCGCCGCGCCGCTGTTCGCCGCGTGGGCGCTGGCCGGCGCCGGTCAGACCGACTCCGCGCTCGCCGCCCTGGAGGAGATCGACGGTGACGGCGGCTGGGGTCAGTTGGTGACGCTGCATCGCGGTCTGATCGAAAAGCGCGCCGGGCGCCTCGACGCCGCGCTGGAGACCTTCGCGCCGCCGCCGCTCGACGATGCGAGCGACGGCGGCGAAGGGGCTGAGGGGTCGGACGGCGCGCTCGATCCGGTGGTGCAGATGCCGGTGCGCATGCTGCGCGCCTACGCCCGGGTGCGGCTGGAGGCCGGCCAGCCGAGCGACGCGGTGCTGGGCATGCTGCGCGCCTATGACGCGGCCAATCCCGAGATCACCGTGGTCGAGGGCGACATCCGGTCGCTCGAGGCCGACGGCGCGCTCGACGCGCTGGTGGTCGATCCGCCGGCGGGCGTGGCGGAGGGGCTCTATCATCTGGCCTCCGGCGTGCGCCGACAGGCGGATTCGATCGCGCTGGCCTATGGCCGGCTCGCCACCTTCCTCGACCCGCAGATGGCGCTGTCGCGCCTGCTGGTCGCAGAGGTGCTGGAGGCGCGCAGCCGCCATCGCGAGGCGATCGAAGAGCTGCGGCTGATTCCTGCGGACTCCGACTACGGCTGGTCGGCGCGCCTTGCGACGGCCGACAATCTGATCGCCTTGGAGCGCGATGCGGAGGCGGTCGAGCACCTGGACGAGATGGCCGCCGAGCGCCCGGAAGACATCGAGGCGCTAATGAAGATGGGCTATCTGATGCGTCTGCGCGAGCGCTTCGAGGAGGGCGTCGAGGTTTATTCCCGCGCGCTGGATCGGATCGAGACGGTCGAGGACCGTCACTGGCTGGTCTATTACTATTACGGGATCACGCTGGAGCGCACCGACCGCTGGCCGCGCGCCGAGGAAGCGTTTCTGACCGCCCTCGACCTCAAACCGGGCGATCCCTATGTGCTGAACTATCTGGGCTACAGCTGGGTCGACAAGGGCATGAATATCGAGCGCGCCGAAGCGATGATCCGCGAGGCGGTGGAGCAGCGCCAGAACGACGGCTACATCGTCGACAGCCTGGGCTGGGTCTATTACAAGCTCGGCCGCTATGAACAGGCGGTGCGTCATCTTGAGCGCGCGGTTCAGCTGCGCCCGCAGGACCCGGTGATCAACGACCATCTGGGCGACGCCTATTGGAAGGTCGGCCGCAAGCTTGAAGCGCGCTTCCAATGGGAGCGCGTGCGCACGCTCGACGCGGACGACGACCTCCTGGAGCAGATCGACGTCAAGCTCGAAGGCGGCCTCGCCGCGCTTGAGGGCGAGACGGAAACCGCCGGCCAGTGACGTCCGACCCAGGTTTGGCGGTGGAGCGCGCGTCAGGCATGAACGACCCCGCCACGCCCGGCCCCTCCGTGACGCCTCTCGGCCTCCGACGCAGCGCGCCTGCGAAGATCAATCTCTCGCTCAAAATTCTGGGGCGGCGCGACGACGGCTATCATCTGCTGGACAGTCTGGTCGCCTTCGCCGACATCGGCGATCGCGTATCCGCGGCGCCGGCCGGCGATTTGTCGCTTTGCGTGACGGGGCCGCGGGCCGGCGATCTGGCGGGACTTCCCTCCGACGACAATCTGGTGCTGCGCGCGGCGCGGGCCTTGCGCCGACTGAGCGGGGTGCGGGCGGGGGCGGCGTTGACGCTTGAGAAACACCTGCCGGCCGCCGGCGGGATCGGCGGCGGCTCCTCGGATGCCGCCGCGGCCCTGCGGGCGCTGACGACGCTGTGGAACGTCGCGCCGGATCCGGCGGCGCTGGCTGAGGCCGCCTTGACGCTTGGCGCGGACGTGCCGGTTTGTCTGGCGTGCGAGCCTGCGCGGATGGGCGGGATCGGCGAAAGGCTGACACCCGTGGGGCCGCTCGCGCCGGCGGGCGTCCTGTTGGTCAATCCCGGCGTTGCGACGCCGACCGGGACGGTCTTCCGGGCGTTGCGGGGGCGCATCTCGGCCCCGTCCGGGACGCTCGGACCCCTCGGCCCGACCGCGCGCGATCTGGCCGCGACGCTGCGCGGTCTGGGCAACGACCTGACCGATCCTGCGATCGAGACGACGCCGTCGGTCGGGTCGGTTTTGCAGGCGCTGACCGCCGAGCCTGAAAGTCTGTTCGCCGCGATGAGCGGCAGCGGCGCCACCTGCTTCGCGCTGACCGAAGACCGCGCGAGCGCCGAGGCGCTCGCCGCCCGCCTGCGCGGGACGGCGCCGGGCGCCTGGTGGATCGCCGCCGGCGCGCTGCTGACCGAGGGGGTCCCGGAATGAGCGAGGCGCGCCGTCCCGACCGCTTGCTGGTCTGCGTCAACCCGCTCAGCGGGTCGAACAAGCCGTGCTGCGGGGGCGACCGCGACTCGGAGCGCCTCGCCCGCGCCCTGGAGACGCGCATCGCGGAGCGGCGAATCGCCTGCCGGGTGGAGCGCATCCATTGCCTGAACAAATGCCGCCAGGGACCGGCCATGCGTCTCGCGCCCGGCGGCGATTTCCTGCTGGCGATGACGCAGGCGGATCTGCCCGCGCTGATCGACCGGCTGGCGCGCGAGTGCGGCGTGGCCGCCGAGGACGAGGATCGCGACGATCCCTTCGCCGGGCTTTATCCAGGCGCCTGATCCGCGCCTGTCCGGCCGCCGCCGATCTTGGCAAGCCGGCCCGGCTCGCCTATTGTCCGCCTCGACGCGGTCGGCGCGCGATGGGGCGTAGCCAAGCGGTAAGGCAGCGGTTTTTGGTACCGCCATTCGCAGGTTCGAATCCTGCCGCCCCAGCCACCGTGTCTGTCCCTGAATCAGGCGTTAACGCCGCGCCGGCGTCCTCACGCCGCGCCGGCGCCTTCCGGCGCGCGATCGACGAAGAGCGTGCGCGTCTCCGGAAAGCGCGCGGTCACCGTCGTGCCGTGGCCCAGCATGCTGTCGATCGTCAGGCTGCCGCCGTGCAGGCGCATCATCGCCTTGACGAGGGGCAGACCGAGGCCCGTGCCGGGATGTTTCTTGTTATAGGCGGCGTTCAGCTGGGTGAAGGGCTCGAGCGCGCGACGCAGCTCCTCGCGCGCCATGCCGATGCCCGTGTCCGAGACGACCAGCGCCATGCGCCCGTCCGGCTCGACACGCGCGTCGATGCGCACCTTGCCGTCGCGTTCGGTGAATTTGATCGCGTTGGAGACGAGATTGATCAGCACCTGGCGGACCAGCCGCTGATCGGCGTGCAGGCGCGGCAGGTCCTCGTCATGGGTCGCCTCCAGCGCAACCCCGCCCTGATGCGCGTTCTCCTCGGTCAGGCGTCGCACCTGATGCAGCAGCTCGACCAGGTCGACAGACTCCTCATCCAGCTCCAACCGCCCGGCCTCGATCCGCGAATGCTCCAGCAGATCGTTGATGACCGAGAGCAGATGGGCCCCCGCCTCGCGAATGGTGACGACGTACTGCTTATACCGGCCGTCCCCGCCCAGCGGGCCGAAACTCTCCTCCTCCATCACCTGGGCGAAACCGATCACGGCGTTGAGCGGCGTGCGCAACTCATGGCTCATATTGGCCAGGAAGGCGGACTTCGCGTTGTTGGCCGCCTCGGCGTCCGACTTGGCGCGGACAAGTTGCTCCATCGTCTCCTCGAGATGGCGGGTGTAGGCGTGGACGCGCCCGACTACTTGATTGTATTGGCGGGCGACCGGCTCGATCTCGGCGCCCGTCTCCACCTTGACCGGCGTCGGCAGGGCCTCCGGCTCCTGGCCGGGACGCTCCATCTCGTCGATCATGTCGATCAGCGCAGAGCTTTCCTCGTGCTCGACCATGTTGAGACCGCGCGCCTCCGCCGCCGCGCTGACGCGCAACGGCGTCACGCGGTCGATCGCCTTCAGCGCGAGGAACGAGACCGCGAAACTGTAGCCGCCGATCGCCAGCACGCCGAGCGTCTGTACGCCCAACTGCTCCGCGCGCGGCAGCGGCAGCGCGGCCGGCTCGGCCAGCACCGCCAGCAGAATCGTGCCGGCCGCGCCCGCCGCCAGATGAACCGGCACGGCCCCCACCGCATCGTCGATGCGGCAGCGCACCAGCAGATGCGACGCCCCGACCACCGCCAACCCGCCGATCCCGCCCACCGTCGCAGCGCCCCACGCCGGCAGGATGTGCGCCCCCGCCGTGACTGCGACCAATCCGCCCAAGATTCCGTTCAAAAGCGCTTCGATCCGGACCTTGCGGTAGATCGCCTGGGAAAGCAGCTGAGAGGCGATTCCGCCGAAGCAGGCGGCCAGCATGGTGTTCAGCACCACCACCGGAACCGTCCCGTCAAACGCGAGCGTCGAGCCGCCGTTGAAGCCGAACCAGCCGACCCACAGGCACACGACCCCAAGCGCCGACAGCGGCACGTTGCTGGCCTGCGGATTGCGGCCGTCGGGGCCGAACCGCCCCGCCCTCGGCCCGATCACCATCAAGAAGGCGAGCGCCGCCCACCCGCCGACCGAATGCACCACGGTCGAGCCGGCGAAGTCGACGAACCCCATCGCCTCCAGCCAGCCGGGCGGCCCGCCGTCGAGGCCGGCCCAGGCCCAGCTCCCGGCGACCGGATAGACGGCGATTGCGATGAAGACGACGGTGGCTCCGTAGGCGACGTAGCCCACCCGCTCGGCCACGGCCCCGGAAATGATGGTCGTGGCCGTGCCGCAGAACAGCGCCTGGAACAACAGCAGGGCGGCGGCCCACCCGACCTCGACTTCCGCCGGGCTCGGATCGGACAGCGACCCCTCCCCGAACATGATCCAGGCGCCGACCGCCCAGAACGCGGCCGTCGAGAGGCACAGGTCGGCCAAGTTTTTGGCGGCCACGTTGATATTGTTGCGCGCGCGGACGAGCCCCGCCTCCAACGCGCAAAAGCCGCCCTGCATCACCAGAACGAGTGCGGAGGCGACGATCAACCAAGCGGTGTCCAGCGTTTGCGGCATCAGCGTCGGTTCCTGCCAGACCGAATAACGCGACGCACGCGCGCGGGCGTTCCGTCGCTTTGACCTTTCTCCATTCCCGCAAAATCAAGACGGCGACCGCCGCCCCTTTCGGACGCCGCTTTAAGTGGACGGCCTTTGGTTGCAATTACACTAGCGGTTTTCCCAATCCCTGCAAGTGACGGGACGCACAGCACAGCCCCGCCCTCTTGACGCCGCGGACCGCGGCTGCATGCTCGCGCTGATCCGACCGAGCCCCGAAATTGATCAACAGGAGAGGCGCGCGCCATGGCCGCGAGCGATCCGAAAGGGCCGGGCGCGTGGCTCGCCGCCGTCCAGGCCGCCGCCGGCTTCAAGCCGCTGGGCGCCGCGACCCGGTCGCGGATGGCGGCCGCCGACGGCTACGACCCGTACAGCCGACGCGCCGCGAACGAGGCGCTCGGCACGCCGGCCGCCTTCTATCGCGTCATGGGCGGCGCGCCGGAGGAACTGGACGAGACGGCCTGCCTGATGCGCCTCACCTTGAAGGCGGCGGAGGCGGCAGCCGCGCTGGCGGCGTTGCGCGCCGACCTCGACGCGGATCCCGCCTTTGAGGAAAGCGCCGCCGCCTATCTGGACGGGTTCGATCCGCAGACGCACCATCTGTTCATCGCCTATGCGCCGGAGGACGAGACGCCGGTCGGCTACGTGCGCTGGCAATGCGCGCTGAGCGCTTATCCGGTCGGCGACGCGCCCGCGGAGGAGCCGCGCCTGATCCTGTCAGTCTATCCCGAGCTGTTCTACGTCCGCCCCGCCTATCGCGAGCGTCGGATCGGCGCGGCGCTGGCCGGCGCCATCCAGGCGGAGGTCGACAGTCACATAGCCGACGTCCTGACGGCGATGGCGCAAGTCGACTTCCCCGGCCGGCTGACCATCGTGTTCTTCGCCGAGGTGGAGAGCGAGGGCGGGGCGAAACTGATCGATTCGATCGCGACCAGTCTCGATCGAGACCTCAAGGCCCGCCACGCCGCCGGCGATTTCGGGACGGACGTCCCGCCGATCGAGGTGTCGCTCGAACACCGCGAAAAGCAGACGCCGACGCCTTGATGGCGGGCCGGGAAGGCGCGGCCGGACCCCTGGATGCGGGGAGACCGCGTGGCCCGTCGAGCGCGCCGGCTTAGCCCGACGCCGCGGCCGCGACGAACCGGGCGGTCATCAGATCAAGATGCCCGCCGCCGCCGTTCTTGAACAGCGTCACCGCCGCCGCGTCGTCGCCGCGTCCGGGATGCGCGCCTTGCGCCAGTTGGTAGAGGTCGGCCAGGACGTCCCTCTCGTCGACGACGCCTGCCGCCATCGGCTGGGTCAGATCGCCGACGCAGCCAAGCGTGAAGGGGCGCGAGTCGACGAAGATCCGGGCGCGCGCCGCGGCCGCGTCGTCGGCCTCGCGCATGGCCGGGGTGTAGCCGCCGACCAGATCCAGATGGCAGCCGGGCTTCAACCAGTCGCCCAGGATCAGCGGTCGATCGCTCATGGTCGCGCAGCAGATCACGTCGGCGGCGCGCGCCGCCGCCTCCAGGTCCGTCGTCGCTTCGGCCGCGACTCCTTCGGCGCGCAGCGCGGCCGCCTTCTCCGCCGAGCGCGCGGGCGTTCGATTCCAGATTGCAATCTGCGTCAGGCTGGGTCGGGCGGCGCGGTGGGCCTCAATCAGATGGCGGCAAAGCGACCCCGCGCCGACCATCAACAGCCGCGCCGGTCGCGCCGGCGCCAGCAGCCGCGCCCCGAGAGCGCTGTCGGCCGCCGTCTTGCGCAGCGTCATCATCGTGCCGTCTATCAAGGCCGCGGGTCGGCCGTCGCGCCCGTCGAACAACTGGTAGACGGCCTGAACCGTCGGCGGCCCGTCGGTTTCTTCCTCATTTTGCGGAAAAACGGTCGCGATCTTCACGCCCATCGCCGCCCCAGGGGCCCATGCCGGCAGGGTCAGGAAGGCGTTGGGCGGACCGGTCCGACTCTCGTCCTGCATCAGGACTCGCTCGGTTTTCGCCGGCGGCTCACGATGGCGGGCCTCCAGCCAGTCCATCAGCGGGCCGAACGGGGTCAGGCGCTCGACCGTCTTTGCGTCGATCCAACGGGGGATCATTCCTCGGCCTCCTTCGGGTCGAAGGGATTGCGGCCTGTCGGATCCTCCACTTCCACCGCCCAGAGGTCGGGGTCGCGCGCCCGGGCGCGCGCGATGTAGGCGTCGGCGTCCGCTTCGCTCGGCCGGTCCTCCTTCAGCGCCGGGACCCAGCCGAGCCTGCCGTCGAGATCACGTTGCTGGGTCAGCAGGCGGACCGCGTCCCCGCCCTCGGCGAGGCGCGAAATCTTGACCAGCACGACCCCCGACATCCGCTCGCCCTTGTGCAGGACCATAGCGGGCACGCCCTCTGCCGAACAGCGGGCGAGCGCGGCGCCGACCCACAGATGCGTCGGGAGGCGATCGTCGTCGGCCAACGCCTCAGCCCTCGCCGAGGCCGAGTTCGCGCAGCAGCGCCGCCCGGTGCTGGTCCAGGGCCGGGGCCGGCGGGCGCGTCGACGGGTCCGGGTAGGCGGAGCTTTTGATCGGGTTGCCGGCCATGATCAAGGGGCGCGCCAAGCCGGGATCCAGCATCTCCACCACCATGTTGCGCGCGCGCACCTGCGGGTCGTCCAAAGCCTGCGCCACGTCGTTGATCGGGCCGGAGGGGACGCCGGCCTCCTCCAGCGCGGCCAGCCAATGATCGACGCTCTCGCCGGTCAGCGCCGCCTCCATTTCCGCTTTCAGCGCGTCGACATTGGCGTTGCGCGCCTGGTTGTCGGCGAAGCGCGGATCGTCGATCAGGCCCGGCAAACCCAAGGCGTGCGCCAGTTTGGCGAACAGCTTGTCGTTGCCGGCGGCGATGATGACGTGACCGTCGGCGGCCCGGTAGCTCTCGAACGGCGTGATCGAGGGGTGGCGGGCGCCCAAGGGGCCCGGCGCCTGGCCGCTGACCGCATAGCGTGCGATCGCGTTCTCCAGGATCGCGATCTGACAGTCCAGCATGCCGACGTCGACCATCGCGCCCTCGCCGGTGCGCTCGCGATCCTTCAGGCTGGCGCAAACGCCGATCGCGGTGAACAGGCCGGCCGTGATGTCTCCGACCGAGGTGCCGACGCGCGTCGGCTCGCCGCCGGGCCAACCGGTGACGCTCATGATGCCGCCCATGCCTTGAACCACCATGTCGTAGGCCGCGCGGGCGGCGTAGGGGCCGGTTTGCCCGAACCCGGAGACGGCCGCGTAGATCAGCGTCGGGTAGGTCGCATGCAGCGCCTCCCAGCCGTAGCCGAGCTTCTCGAGCGTGCCGGCGCGGTAGTTCTCCACCAGTACGTCGGCGCGGTTCAGAAGGGCCTCGAAGACCGTGCGATCGTCGGCGTTCTTCAGATCCAGCGCAATCGACTCCTTGCCGCGGTTGAGCGACAGAAAATAAGCCGAGCGCCCGTCGATGAAGGGCCCGAAGCCGCGGGCGTCGTCGCCCGGCCCCGGCGGCTCCACCTTGATGACCCGCGCGCCCAGATCGCGCAGCACCATGGTGCAATAGGGACCCGCCAGCACACGGGTCATATCGATCACGGTGACGCCCGAAAGCGGGCCGGCGGCGTCCATCATGGCGCTCCCGTCTTTTTGATGTCTCGATCAGCGGCTAGGCTCGATAGAGAGACGCCCCTTGCCCCCTTGTCAACGGCTGCTCATATCGAAACTTTGACGCGCCGCGGAGGTCGATCGTGAAAGAAACCGTCGCCATGCCGGAAGGGAAAGCGCCCGAGATCAAGCGCGCCGTTCCGACGTCGGACCCCGGCGCGGGAGAAGGGCCGAGCTTCCTCATGCGCACTTGGGAGAGCGTGCGCACCGCTTGGCGCGAGTTGAGCGGAGCGGAGGCGCCGCTGGCCGGTCGAAGCGATCTGGGCGCTCGCGAACGCACGGATCTCAAAAATCGGATGGCCGCCTGTCTCGACGGCCGCGGCGGCGAAGTCTCGGCGCGCCAACGCGCGGCCGGACTGGGGCAAATCTATCTCGATCTAGGGCGCGCCGGCCGGTTGGAGTTCCTTAAGGTGCTTGCGGCCAATTTCGGGCCTGAGCGCGACGCGGTCGACGCCGCCGTCATTGAGTACGAGGCGGCCGACGACGAGGCCGCCCGCCGGAGCGCGCAGGACCGCTTGCGCCGCGCCTTGACCGCGCCGCGGATCGAGCTGCTGACCCAGTTCAACGCCTTGCCCCAGGGAGTGAAGTTCCTGGTCGACATGCGCGCCGACGTGCTGGCCTTTCTGAAAGAGGCGCCGGAGCTCGAACCGCTCGAGCGTGATTTGAAGGGCCTGCTGCGCAGCTGGTTCGACGTCGGCTTTCTGGAGATGCAGGCGATCAACTGGCAGTCGCCGGCCGCGCTCCTGGAGAAGCTGATTGAATACGAGGCGGTGCATGAGATCCGCAGCTGGCAGGATCTGCATAACCGTCTCGCCGCGGATCGGCGGCTCTACGCCTTCTTTCATCCCAACATGCCGATGGAGCCGTTGATCTTCGTCGAGGTGGCGCTGGTTCGCGGATTGGCGGATAACGTTCAGACCCTGCTCGACGAGGACGCGCCGACCGCCGATCCGCGCCAGCAGGACGCGGCGATCTTCTACTCGATCTCCAACACCCAGAATGGGCTGCGCGGCATCAGTCTGGGCAATTTCCTGATCAAGCGCGTGGTCGAGGATCTGCGTCACGAGTTGCCCAATCTGAAGACCTTTTCGACCCTGTCCCCTGTTCCCGGATTCCGGAAATGGATGGAGCGGGCGATCGCCGACGGCGCGCCCAGGATTTTGACGGCGGAAGATCGCAAGCGCCTGAAGCAGGCGACCGGGCGTACGGTCGCCAAGGGCCATCTGCCCAAGCTGATCGCCGAGGAGGCCTGGACCGAGGAGCCGGCGCTGGTCGAAGCGCTGCGCGAGCCGCTGATGCGGCTGTGCGCCCGGTATCTGGTGCGCGAGAAGAAGGGCGACGGGCCGCGCGATCCGGTCGCGCGCTTCCATTTGTCGAACGGCGCGCAGGTGGAGCGCATCAATTGGATGGGCGACGTCTCCGAGAAGGGCTTGCAGCAGTCCTGCGGCATGATGGTGAACTATCTCTACAAGCTTTCCGACATCGAGCGAAACCATGAGCGCTTCGCCGAAGAGGGACACATCGCCGTATCGAGCCAGGTGAAGGCGCTGCTCTGATCGGGGAGGCTTTGAAAGAGGGAGCCGATGAGCGACGAGCGCCCGATCTTCGTGATCCAAGAGCATGACGCGACGACGCATCATTACGACGTGCGGCTTGAGATCGACGGCGTCCTGAAGAGTTGGGCCGTGCCCAAGGGACCCTCGACGGACCCGCGGGAAAAGCGCCTCGCCGTGCCGACGCCGGATCACGATCTGGATTATGCAGCGTTCGAAGGCGTGATTCCCGACGGCGAGGAGGGAGCCGGACCCGTCCTGATCTGGGATCGAGGCCGCTTCGACTATCCGGTCGATCCGGAAGGCGGGTCGCCGCCGGAGGACGCCGCCGACCTCAAGGACGCGTACGAGTCGGGCCATCTCGTGGTGCGGCTGGACGGCGACAAGCTCTCGGGCGGCTACGCCTTCCAGCGGATGGGAAAGAAAGCCTCCGACAACTGGCTGATGATCAAGACGCGCGACGGGGCGGCGGACGCACGGCGCAATCCGACCGCCGCCGAGACGCGCTCGGTCGCGAGCGGGCGCACCCTCGACCAGGTTCGGCGCGAGGGGCGCGACGATGGCTGAGCGCCCGCCCGAGGCGATCGAGCCGTCGAATCCCGACAAGCTCTTTTTCCCGGCGGCCGGGATCGATAAGGCCGCCGTCGTTGACTATTACTCAAGAGTTGGAAAAGAGCTTCTCGCCCATTACGCCGGCCGACCGCTCAGCCTGAAGCGCGCGCCGGACGGCGTCGACGGCGCCGTCTTCTTCCAGAAGCGCGTCGCCGATCACTATCCCGACTGGCTGGACCGCGTCGCCGTTCCGATCGAAGGCGGGACGATGGTGCAGCCGACCGCCGACAGTTGGCAGGCGCTCGCCTGGCTCGCCGATCAGGGGGCGGTCGAGTTCCACGGCGCGTTGTCGCGCGCCGACGCCTTGGACGCGCCCGATCGCCTGATTTTGGACTTCGATCCGCCGTCGGATGCGACGGACGCCGATGATCGGCGGCGATGGATGCCTGCGATCGTTTCGGCCGCGCGGGCCGCGCGCGATCTTCTCGCCCAACTGGACGCGCCGGCCTATGTGATGACGACGGGCTCGCGCGGGCTTCACCTGTTGGTCCCGCTCGACGGCCGGTCGGACTTCGAAACCAGTCGCGCGCTGGCGAGCGCGCTGGCGGAACGCCTGACGGCGGACGACCCGGACCGCCTCACCGTCGCCCAACGCAAGGCGGATCGCGGCGCGCGCGTCTTCGTCGATTGGCTGCGCAACGCCTACGGACAGACGACCATCCTGCCCTACAGCCTGCGCGCTTTGCCGGGCGCGCCGGTCGCAGCGCCGCTCGACTGGGACGAACTCTCCACGAGCATGGACCCGCAACGGGTGACGCTCGGCTCATTGTTCCGGCGGCTCGGCCAGCGCGAGGACCCCTGGGCGGATCTCTACGGCGCGCACGCAAAACGCCGCCGCCTCTCGGCGACGGCGCTGCGCGAGCGCTTGGAAGCGCTCTGAGGCTCAGCTCTGCGCGATCACGCCGCCGCGATCTGGCGCAGCGCATCGCCGGCCTGCGCGTCCTCGCCGGCCTTGGCGAGGTCGCCCACGGTGACGACGCCCTTCAGCGTCTTGTCGCGATCGACGACGGGCATGCGGCGCACGCCGGTCTCGGCCATGTTGCGCGCCGCTTCGTCGGTAGTCTGATCCTCGAACAGGTAGAGCACCTTGTCGGTCATCACGTCGCTGACCTTGGCGTCGCGCAGCGTCGCGTCCTCGGCGACCGCGCGCACCACAATGTCGCGGTCCGTCACGACGCCGACGAGCTTTTCCCCGTCGCCGACGGCGACCGCGCCGATATCCTGATCGCGCATCCGTTGGGCGGCGTCTACAACGCTTGCATCCAAGGCGATCCATTCGCAATCGGGAGTCATTACCTGACTGATTTGCATTGAGAACCCTCCTTTCGTCGGGCGTCTCCTGTAGCCTTCACAATCGACGGACTAACCTTTTCGTCCGCCTTCATCCTTCACCTGATGAGTCTGCGCGCGCCTTGCAAGGGGGCGGGGCAAGGGGGCGGGGCAAGGGGGCGGTTGAGGGAGCGCCGCTTTTTCCCAGCCGGCACAGCAGATAGGGAGTCGCCGGGCTTGCCGCGTCGGGCGGCGTCCCTACACTCAGCCGGGTTGTCGCGCCCCGGACGCGGGCCTTCAGAACGCTTTTTCGAGGATCGATCTCCATGACCGCCAGCGCCCCGCCCCCCTTCACCACCCGGCCCGAGATCCGCGGCACCTTCGGCGTCGCGGCCTCGACCCATTGGCTCGCCTCGCAGACGGCGATGGGCGTGTTGGAGCGCGGCGGCAACGCCTTCGACGCCGGCTTCGCCGCCGGCATGGTCCTGCAGGTGGCCGAGCCGCACATGAACGGGCCGGGCGGCGACGTGCCAATCCTGATCCAGGCCAAGGGCGAGGCGCGCCCGCGCGTGATCTGCGGCCAAGGGCCGGCGCCCAAGGCCGCGACGATCGAGCGTTTCAAGGCGCTGGGCCTTGAGGTCATCCCCGGCACCGGCCTGATGGCGACCTGCATTCCGGGGGCCTTCGACGCCTGGGCGCTGATGCTGCGCGACTACGGCACGATGACGATCCGCGAGGTGCTGGAGCCGGCGATCGGCTACGCGGCCAAGGGTTGCCCGCTGCCCTTCGGCGCGGTCGAGACGATCAAGGCGACCGAGGCGATGCTGCGAGAGCATTGGCCGTCGACCGCCGCCATCTATCTGCCCGACGGCTCCGCGCCCAAGACCGGCGATCTCTACCGCAACCCGGCGCTGGCTGAGACCTGGGGCCGAGTGCTGGACGAGGCGGAGGCCGCCGGGTCCGATCGGGTCGCCCAGATCGACGCCGCGCGGGCCTGCTGGTACGACGGCTTCGTCGCCGAGGAGATCGCGCGCTTCTGCGCCGAAGAGCCGCATATGGACGCGACCGGCCAGAAGAACGCCGGCTTGCTGACGATGGAGGACATGCACGGCTGGCGGGCCCATTACGAGGAGCCGGTCTCCTACACCTACCGCGGCTACGAGCTGTTCAAATGCGGCCCGTGGAGCCAAGGCCCCGTGCTGCTGCAGACGATGGCGCTCTTGGAAGGCTTCGACATCGCGGCGATGGACCCGGTCGGCCCCGACTTCGTCCATACGGTGACGGAGGCGATCAAGCTCGCCTACGCCGATCGCGACACCTATTACGGCGACCCGGCATTCACGGAGGTGCCGTTGGACCGTCTGCTCTCGGCCGAGTACGCCGCCGAGCGGCGCAGGCTGATCGACGCCGCCGAGGCGTCGGGCGAGTTCCGGCCGGGCGTGATCGCCGGCAACAATTGGTCGATCGACTACGAAGCGGCTTGTCGGCGCAAGCCTGTCGAGGGCGTCATGGCAGGCTTCGGCGGCGGCGAGCCGACGGCGGCCGAAAGCAAGATGCACGCCTCCGACACCTGCCATCTGGACGTCGCGGATCGGGACGGGAACCTCGTCTCCGTCACGCCCTCGGGCGGCTGGCTGCAGAGCTCGCCGGCGATCCCCAAACTCGGCTTCTGTCTCGGCACGCGCCTGCAGATGGCGTGGCTCGACCCGGCTGCGCCGTCGGCGTTGGAGCCGGGGCGCCGACCGCGCACGACGCTGACCCCCTCGCTCGCCCACAAGAACGGGCGGCCCTACATGGCGTTCGGCACGCCGGGCGGCGACCAGCAGGATCAGATGCAGATCATCATGCTGCTGCGCCACATCGATCACGGTATGAACCTGCAGCAGGCGATCGACGCCCCCGCCTGGCATTCCGAGCATTTCCCGAACAGCTTCTTCCCGCGGCACGCCTCGCCCCGGAAGATCGTGGCCGAAAGGCGCTTCGGCGACGACGTGCTGGGGGCGTTGCGCACGCGCGGGCACGACGTGCACGAAGGTCCGCCCTGGTCGGAAGGCCGGCTGTCGGCCGCGGCCTATGACGACGACGGGACGATCAAGGGCGCGGCCAACCCGCGCGGCATGCAGGGCTACGCGGTCGGTCGCTAGCTCATGTCCCGGGCGCAGGCGTCCATCCCGCGCCAGGAGCGCCTGCGCGGCTACGCCGCCGTCATCGTCAGCAACATCTTCTTCGGGCTGGCGATCGGCATGTTCTTGCCGCTGTTGCCGCTGAAGCTCGACCAGATGGGCGTCAGCGCCTTCTGGATCGGCGTCAACGCCGCCGCCAGCAGCTGCGCGATCTTCTTCACCGCGCCCTTCATCGGAACGGTGTTGAACCGGCTTGGCTACACCGGCGCCGTATTGGGCGGCGCCGTCGTCTTCGCCGCCGGCGTTGCGGCGATGATCGTGATTCCCGGTTACTGGGCTTGGACGATCCTGCGGTTCCTCGCCGGTCTCGGCATGTCGGTCCACTGGGTGGCGAGCGAAAGCTGGCTCAACCAGGCGGCCGAGGAGCGCGAGCGCGGACGGGTTCTCTCGCTTTACATCGCCGCCTTCATCGGCGGGACCGCCGCCGGCCCTCTGCTGCTGACGGCGGTGGGGACGCAAGGGAATGCGGCCTTCGCGACCATCGCGACGTTGGCGATCCTGTCGGCGCTGGCGATCGCGCCCGGACGGCCCGGCGCGCCCGGCTTCGAGCCGCTGGCGAAGGCGGCGCTCGCCAAGGTGTTCCGGATCGCCCCGCGGCTGATGAGCGCCGGGCTGATGATGGGCGTCGCCCAGGGCGCGGCGCTCGGCATGATGGCGCTCTACGGCGTGCGCGCCGGCCTGCCGGAAGACCAGGCGGCGCTGTTGCAGGCGGCGCTGCTCGGCGGCGGGCTGTTGCTGCAGTTCCCGATCGGCTGGCTCGCCGACCGAACCCGCGACCGACACCGGCTTATCGTGATCCTGTGTTTGATCTCGGTCGCGGGGGCGGCGCTCCTGGTCCCGCTGACGGCGTCGCCGCTGCTGCTCTATCCCATGCTGGTGCTGTGGGGCGGCTGTCTGATCGGAATCTACACGGTGGCGCTGGCGCTTCTGGGCGCGCGCTTCGCGGTCGTCGGCGGCATGGCGGCGGCCAACGCCGCCTTCATCCTGACCTGGGAGCTGGGGACCATGTCCGGCGCGCCGATCGCAGGCGCGGTGATGGAGTTGATCGGGCCGGCCGGCCTGCCCCTCGCCATGGGGGTGAGCGCCGCCGCCGTCGGCGTGCTGATGGCGGTGCGCGCCGCGCTGGACAAGCCGTCCTGAGGGGCGCGCGCGGGCGAAGATCGGCCCTTGACCGTTGAGCGGTCCGCCTGAGATTCCCGGTCTCGACCCCCGGGGATGACGACTTCCGTATTCGCTGAACGCGAAGACGAGGACGTCATGGCCGGGCTTGAGCCGGGCGCCTCAGCGGAGCTGAGAGGCCGCCGCGCGGTCAGTCGGGCTTCTTCGCGAACAGATGGTGCGGGCAGTGCTCGCCCGTCTCCAGCACGCCCAGCATGAGTCGCCAAGTCTGGATGTTGTGGTCGACCGTCGCCGGGCTGGAGGCCTTGGCGGCCGCCTCATAGAGCGGCCCCTCCATCTGCGCCAGCTCCTCGCGCGCGACCTCTTTGTACCACGGGTTGCGGTTGACGAGGCGCACGTCGGTGAAGCCGGCCGCCTCCATCGCGCTTTTGTAGCGCGCGGGCGAGGCCATGCCGAAACTCAACCCCTCGCTCTCGATATAGGTCGCCATTTCGGGCGAGGGCTCGCCGTCGTGGCTGATCAGCCAGTCGCCGGCGGCGATTTCGCCGCCCGGCTTTAGGACCCGGTAAATGTCGGCGAACAGCGTCTCCTTGTCCGGGATGTGGATCATGGAGTCCTTGCTGAAGACGACGTCGAAGCTCTCGTCCGCGAAAGGCAGGGGCCCTGGCGTCACTTTCTTGAAGGAGACGCGATGGGCGAGGCCCATCTCTTCAGCGCGCTCTTCCGCCTTGGCGACGACCGGCCCCTCGACGTCGATGCCGACTACTTCGCCCGCGTCGTGATCGCGCGCCAGGCGCAGCGCGATCCCGCCCGATCCGCAGCCGATATCCAGCACCTTCTTGCCGCGCAGATCGACGCCCTCGACGATCCGCGCGACCTCCTCCGGTCCGCCGGGCGAGAGAAAGCCCCAGCCCCAGACGCTTTCCAGAAAGGCGATCAGGTCGTCCGGATATTCGATCTCTTCGGCGTCGCTCATGACGGTCTCCCTCTTGGTCGTGGTCTCCCAGGTCAGACGCCGGGCGCTTCGTGCAGCATCGGCGTCGGCGCGCGATCGAGCTCGCGCGCGAATTCGTGGCCGCTGTGGATCGCATGCGCGATCAGGCCGGGGGCGAGCGCGTCGCCGATCCGCACCACGGTCTCGATCCCGGCCGCGGCCAGCCCCTCCGGATCGGCGATCAGCGCATCATAGAGCGAAGAGGACGGATCGCGCGATGTGACGCACACCAACGCCGCCGCGCTCACATCCTCTGCGCGGCCGGTGAAGACGCAGCGCGTGCGCGCGCGCTTCCCGTCGAAGCCGTCGACGGCGCGATTCGGGACGATCCGCACCCCGGCCTCGATCAGGGCGGCGTTGGTGCGATAATCCTCCTCCGTATTCGCGCCCCAGGCGCAGGCGCGCCCGGCGGTGGTGACCAAGATCGTCTCGCGCCCGCTCGCCGCCGCGGCGAGCGCAAGGACGGCGGCCATGTAATGGTGGTCGTCGTCGAACAGCAGCACCGGCCCTAGCGGCAGGCGGTCGAGCCCGTCGACCTCCATCAGATCGTCCGGCGTGAACAGCGGTCCTCCCGCCAGATCCGGCAGCGCCGCCTGCGACCAGCGTCCGATCCCGTCGCGCCGCCAGCGCGCGCCGGTCGCAATCGCGACGACGGGGGCGCCGATTTCGCGCACGGCGGCCGCGTCCATCGGGCTTTCCAGATAGGCGGCCACGGCGGCGAGGCGGGTCAACTTCTCCTCTCTGTGGTGCAGCACGCGGCCCCAGGCGGCGAGCCCCGGCAGCGCCGCCTCCCGCGTCACCCGCCCGCCGAGACGATCAGAGGCCTCCGCCAAGGTGACGGCGTACCCGCGCGCGCCCAGGGTGCAGGCCGCCTCCAGTCCGGCCGGGCCGGCCCCGACGATCAGCGCCGCGCGCTCGGAGCCCTTGTCCGGGACCTTTTCGGGATGCCAGCCGCGCCGCCCCTCTTCGCCCATCGTGGGGTTCTGGGTGCAGCGGATCGGCGCCCCGCGGGAGTTGGAGGCGTAGCAGATGTTGCAGCCGATGCATTCGCGGATTTGCTCGGGCCGACCCTCCTCGATCTTTTTCGGCAAGAAGGGGTCGGCGATCGACGGGCGCGCCGCCCCGATCATGTCGAGCGCGCCCTTGCGCACCATCGCGGCCATCGCGTCCGGCGTGGTGTAGCGGCTGACGCTGACGCTCGGCTTGCCGGTCAGCCGCTTCGCTTCGATCAACCGGGCGGCGGCGTCGCCTTCCGAGACGAAGCGCGAATGTCCCATTTCAAGGCTGTAGTCATCGACCACCAGATCCCAAAGATCCGCATGCGGGCCGAGGTGCTCCAAGAGCGCGGAAATCTCATCGTCCGACGGTCCGGGTCCGCCGACATGGGCGGCGGGAAAGCGCACGGCGACCGCGCATTCCCCCTTGCTCGCCTCGCGCACCTCCTCGATCAGTTCGCGCACGATGCGCGCGCGATTCTCGAGCGAGCCGCCATACGCGTCGCGCCGATCGTTGAGGTCGGGCAGCAGGAAGTGGTGCAGCAGATATTCGTGCGCCGCGTAAACGTAGATCAGATCGAACTCCGCCTCCGCCGCACGGGCGGCCGCGTCGCGGTGCCAGCGGCGCAGGTCCTTGATGTCGGCGGCGTCCAGCTTCTTCGACTGCACCGGATCGCCGCGCGAGGGCAGGCTTTGCAGATCGAGCGTCGGGCGTCGGCTGGCGAGATTCGAGATGTAGGCGCCGCCGTGCCACAGCTCGACCCCGGCGAGCGCGCCGTGGGCGTGCACCGCCTCGGCCATCAGGGCGTTCGCCTTCACGTCGCGGGCGTCCCAAAGCCGGGCATAGGGGTGGGGCGCGTCGTCGGAGCTGGGGTCGATCGAGCAGTACTCGGTGTTGACCACCGCCCAGCCGCCTTCGGCCTTCATCCCCCGCATGGCCGCGAGCGCCCGCGGCCAGCCCCAGCCCATACCAGAGCAGTGCGGCGCCTGATAGAACCGGTTCTTCGCGGTCTTCGGGCCGATTCGCACCGGCTCGAACAGGATGTCGAACTGCGGATCCCGCGGCATGGACCGTCCCCCCGTTGCGGCCTCGCGCGCCGACCGCACGGCGGTCGGCGGGCGGATCAGGCGGCCGCGTCGGCCGGTGACCAGACGCCTTCGGCCTCAAGGTCCTTCTGCGTGCGAAGCACGCCCTCGCGCAGGATCTCGACCATCACGTCGATCTGCGGGCGCTCGATCACGAGCGGCGGCGACATCACGCACATGTTGTACATCGGCCGCACGACGAGGCCCATCGCCTCGGTATGTCGGTCGATCCGCTCGCCCACCTTCTTGTCCAGCGCGAGAGGGGTGCGTTTCGTCTTGCTCGCCACCGCTTCGACGCAGGCCATCAGGCCGCGCCCGCGCACCTCGCCGACGAGCGGCAGATCCTCGAGCTCCTTCAGTCGGCCGAGGAAATAGGGCTCTATGTCGCGCACATGGGCCAGCAGATCCTCGCGCTCGATGACGTCCATATTCGCGAGCGCCGCCGCGCAGGCGATCGGGTGGCCCGAATAGGTGTAGCCGTTGGCGAACATGACGCCGTCCTCGGAACGCTCGATCTCGCTGAACAGCTTCTCCGAAATCGCCACGCCGCCGAGCGGCACGTAGCCGGAGGTCACGCCCTTGGCGAAGGTGATGAGGTCCGGCTGCACGCCGAACACCTCCTTCGAGGCGAACCAATGGCCGAGCCGACCGAAGGCGGTGACCACCTCGTCGGCGATCATCAGGATGTCGTGCTTGCGGCACAAGGCCTCGACGCGCTTATGGTAGCCTTCGGGCGGGATGATCACGCCGCCCGACGCCAGGATCGGTTCGCCGATGAAGCAGGCGATCTTGTCGGCGCCGATCTCCTCGATCTTCGCCTCCATCTCGTCGACCAGATGATCGCAGAAATCGGCCTCCGTCATGCCCTCGGGCCGGCGATAGGGGTTGGGGGAGGAAAGGTGGATGACGAGCTCGCGCGCGGTGTCGAGATGGTCCTTGTCGCGCATCTTGCCGGAACAGCTGGCGGACAGGTAGGTCGAGCCGTGATAAGCGTCGCCGCGCGAGAGGATCATCTTCTTCTCCGGCCGGCCGCGCAGGTTGTTCAGGAAGTGAACGAAACGCAGCGCAGTGTCGACGGCGGTCGAACCGCCGGTCGTGAAGAAGATTCGGTTGAGGTCGCCCGGGGTCTTCTCGGCGATGCGCTGGGCCAATTCCGCCGCCGGCGCGCTGGTCGAAAACCAGGGCGAATTGTAGCCCAGCTGCATCGCCTGATGCGAAATCGCGTCGGCGATCTCCTGCCGGCGATAGCCCACATTGACGCACCACATGCCGCCCGGTCCGTCGATCAGGCGGTTGCCTTCGCCGTCGTAGAGATAGACGCCCTCGGCGCGGTCCAGCACGGGACGCGCCTCGTCGCCCAGCTGATCGACCATGTCCCAGGGCTGCATCAGATGCCGCTTGGCGGAATCGGCCACCGCGAGGGCGTCGACTGTGGGCTCTGTGACGTTCGAGGGGCTCATGCTCTTCATAACGGCTAGCCTTCCTGTTACGGGTCGCGCCGGCTCGGCGCCCTTGTTCGCGCGGCGACGCGCGGCGATCGGCCCCGCTTCGGGGCGCGCGGCGTCGGACGCGCGGATGCGTTCAGACGAGCCCAAAATGGCACGGCCCAAGCCGATTGTCCACACACTGAACAAACGTTCAGCCAAAATTAAGACTTCACATATCCTCAGGATGACGCATTATAGGCCGCTTGCACGCGTCGGAGGGGCGGCGCGTCCGTGGGTTTCAGGCAGGCTCGACGCCTCGGGCGCGCGCGATGCGGCGCCCGCGCGGCGGGCCTGACGAACGACCAAGGGAATCGATGCCAGCACCGAAAAAGTCCGCCGCGCCCGTAACTCGTATCGAGAAGAAGGAGGCGACCCGCCAGCAGCTGATCGCGGCGACGGTGGAGGTGATCGCGGCCGACGGCTTCGCCGATATGACGCTCGCGAAAGTGTCGCAACGAGCGCAGGTCTCGCGAGGGTTGGTGAATTTTCACTTCACCAGCAAGGAGCAGCTGCTCGTCGAGACGTTGCGCCAACTGACGGAGGAGTATCGCTCGACCTGGTCGAAGGCGATCGCCAAACCCTCGCGCGCCCGGGACAAGCTGTTGGCGCTGCTGCGCGCGGACTTCAGCCCCAAGGTCTGCAATCGCAAGAAGATCGCGGTCTGGTACGCCTTTTGGGGCGAGGCCAAGAGCCGCCCGACCTACCTGGACGTTTGCGCCAAGGCCGACGGCGCTTTCGCCGACGCGGTCGAGGATCTGTGCCGCGAGGTCGCGAAGGAGGGGGGCTACGCCGTCGACGCGTCGTTGGCGGCGCGGGGCCTGCGATGCATGACGGACGGGCTGTGGCTCGAGCTTCTGATGGCGCCGCAGCAGTTCCGGCGCGACGTGGCGATGCGCACGTGCCTGCAGTATCTCGCGCAGCTCTTTCCGAAGCATTTCCTCGGGTCCGAATTCGACCATCTGACCGCCCAGTCGCTGGAACAGGACGGGGCGGATTTTGCGGAGGCCGCGCCTGGCGAAGACCGGCGAACCGAGTCGGTTGCCCTCCAAGGGAGCGGAACGTCAGCTTGACGTTTTCGACGATAAGCCCGTATTGTTGACTGACCATACAGTCAAAATTCGGGGATTTCGACGGCGCATGGGATGTAGAAAAGCTAACGAATTCTTGGACTTGTTCCGAGATCCCACGCCAAACCACGACTGAAGAACTGGGAGACTCGTGATGAAGATCAAGGACAAGGTCAAAGCGTACGGGCAAGGCGAGCTGTCGCGCCGCGACATGCTTTCCGCGATGGCGGCCGTCGGCGTGACGGTCGCGATGGTCCCGGCGGCGCCGCGCTCGGCGAAGGCCGCCGGTTCCGACGCCACGTATTTCACCTGGGGCGGCTACGACATTCCGGAGCTGTTCCAACCCTACATCGCCAAGCACGGCGAGCCGCCGAGCTTCTCGACCTTCGGCGGGTCGGAGGAAGGCCTGACCAAAATGCGCGCCGGCTTCGTGGCCGACGTCGCCCATCCGTGCAACCAGGCGGTGCCGCGGTGGGTCGCGACCGGTCTGTTCCAGCCGGTGGATCCGGCCAAGCTCTCCAACTGGGAAAACGTCATTCCGTCGCTCTACCAGTTGGAAGGCAACATGGAGGACGGTCGGCCCTACATGGTCCCGATGGAGTGGGGGCAGACCTCCGTCACCTATCGTACGGATCTGATCTCGCCGGAGGAGGAGTCTTGGGACATCCTCTGGAATCCGGAGCATGAGGGGCGTCTCGGCGTCATCGCGTCCGCCGGCGACACCTGGTGGTGCGCGGCGATCAAGGCCGGCGTGCCGTTCGAGGAGATCGCCACCGAGGAGAACTTCCAGAAGGTGGCCGCCGTTCTGCGCGAGCAGCGCCCGCTGATCCGCACTTACACCGACGACATGACGACGTTGGAGCAGGCGCTGGCGTCGGGCGAACTGGTCGCGGCGATGACCTGGAACGAATCGGCGGTCAAGTTGCGCGGCGAAGGCGTGCCGGTGAAGTTCGCCGATCCGAAGGAGGGCGCTCTGACCTGGGTCTGCGGGGCGATGATGCACAAAGACGCCGACGTCGATCTGGCGCACGACATCATCGATTCGCTGATCAGCGTCGAATCCGGCACCTTCCTGATCGGCGACTACGGCTACGGCAGTTCCAACGCCAAGGCGTTCGAGCAGTTCAGTGAAGAGCAGCTGGCCAATCTGGGTCTCAGCTCGAACCCGACGGACGTGCTCAAGGCGGGCAAGTTCCAGATCCCGCAGAGCCAGGAGTTCGAGACCAAGATGAACCAGGAGTTCGAGAACATCAAAGCCGGCTTCTGAGGACTCGGCGCCGACGGCCGCATAAGGCGGCGTCGGCGCCGACCGCGGCTTCGCGGGCGGGGCGGACGCGATCGGCGTGCGCCCGGCCCGCCTGTCGCGCCGCCCGGCCGCGCCGGTCGGCGCGCTCTTGCGTCTTAGCGATCAGGGGGAAGACCACGTGGCTCAAAGCGCAACGCTCGGCGACCGGCCGGCCGCTTCCGCCAGTCCCGCGACCCGTCGCAGTTTGGCGACGCGCTTCCGGCGCAGCGATTCGCTGCGCGGCTATGCGCTGCTCTCGCCGACGCTGCTCGTCATGGCGATCGCCATGTGCGCGCCGACGGCGATGATGGTGGCGCTCAGCTTCTGGGTCCAATCCGGCTTCGACATCACCGCCACCTTCACCCTGCAGAACTACGAACAGGTCTTCTCCAACCCGATATTCGAGGCGCTGTTCCTGCGCACCATTGCGATCTCCGGGACCTGCGCTGTGGCGACCGTCCTGATCGCCTATCCGATGGCCTATTACGTCGCCTTCCACGTGAAGAAGAATAAGCTCGTCTGGGTTATCCTGATGACGCTCCCCTTCTGGACCAGCTATCTGCTGCGCGTTTTCGCATGGAAAGTGGTGCTGGGCTATAACGGGGCGATCAATTCCGGCCTGATGTCCCTCGGGTTGATCTCCGAGCCGCTCGAGTTTCTGCTCTACAGTCCGGAGGCGGTCGTGATCACATTGGCGCACGCCTGGGCGGCCTTCGCCATCCTGCCGATCTACGTCTCGCTGGAGAAGATCGACAGGTCGCTGTTGGAGGCGGCGTCCGATCTGGGCGACGGGCCGGTCGCGCGCTTCTTCCGGGTGACGCTGCCGCTCTCGGCGCCGGGCGTCATCGCGGCCCTCTTCCTGATCTTCATCCCAACCTTCGGCGACTTCGTGACGCCGGCTTTGGTCGGCGGGCCGGACGGGCTGATGCTGGCGAACATCGTTCAGAAGATGTTCGGAAAGTTGAACAACTGGCCGCTGGGCTCCGCGCTGGCGATCGCGATGATGGCGATCGTGACGATCCTGTGCGTCAGCCTGATCTGGCTTAGCCGCAAGGCCCAAGAGCGAATGATATGAGGCGGATGATATGAGCAAGCTCGCCCATCTGCAGCGGCCCAACCGGCCGTTGATGATCTACGCGATCGTCTATTTGGCGTTTCTCTATCTGCCGGTCGCGCTGCTGCCGATGTTCTCGTTCAACGATTCGATTTACATCCGCTTCCCGCTCGAAGGCTTCACCACCAAATGGTACGCGGAGATGTTCGGGGACCGGCAGATGCACGCGGCGCTGCGGAACAGCATCCAGGTCGGCGTGATCGCGTCCGTCACCGCGACGATCCTCGGGATTTTCGGCGCCAAAGCGGTGACCCGCTTCCGCATCAAAGGCGTGAAGCCGGTTCTCGGCGTGATCATGCTGCCGCTGGTGATCCCGCCGATCATCATGGGCGTCGCGCTCCTGATCCTGCTGACGCAGGCGGACATCAAGCTGTCGCTGTGGACCGTCACGATGGGGCACATCCTGATCTGCGTGCCGTTTTCGATCGTGACCCTGATGGCGAGCTTCGAGGGATTCGACAAATCGATGGAGGAGGCCGCCGCCGATCTCGGCGACAACGCCTGGTGGACCTTCTGGCGCGTGACTTTTCCCATGGTCTTCCCCGGCATCCTGGCGAGCCTACTGCTGTGCTTCACGATTTCGTTCGACGAATTCATCATGGCCTTCTTCCTGGCCGGGACGGAGCAGACGCTGCCGATCTTCATCTACAGCCAGCTCCGCTTCCCGCAGAAGCTCCCGGGCGTGCTGGCGCTGGGCGCCTGCATCATCACGGTGACCTTCGTCGTCGTCTTCCTGGCGCAGTGGCTGCGCGGACGTAGCTTCGGCACGCCCCAGGCGGGCGGCGAGTGACCCTATAACCTGAAGAAAGCGATGGAACGGATGGCGCGCGACGACTCCTATCTGCGGATCGAGACGGTCACGAAACGCTTCGGCTCGGTCACGGCGGTCGATCAGGTCGACCTGTCGATCGGGACCGGCGAATTCTTCTCGCTGCTCGGCCCGTCCGGTTGCGGCAAGACCACGCTCTTGCGGATGCTGGCCGGGTTCGAAACGCCGGACGTCGGCGAAATCTACATCGACGGCGCGCCGGTCTCGGGCACGCCGCCGCACATGCGGCCGACCAACATGGTGTTTCAGAATTACGCCATTTTCCCTCACCTCAACGTCGAGCGGAACGTCGCCTACGGCCTGCGCAAGGAGAAGCTCGGCCGCGAGGAAGAGACGCGGCGCGTCAACGAGGCGCTGGAGATGGTGAAGCTCGGCGGCTACGGACAGCGCAAATCGAACGAGCTGTCCGGCGGCCAGCGCCAGCGCATCGCCTTGGCCCGCGCCCTGATCCGGCGTCCGAAGGTGCTGCTGCTCGACGAGCCGCTGGGGGCGTTGGACAAGAAGCTGCGCACAGAAATGCAAATCGAACTGCGTCAGCTGCAGCAATCGCTCGGCGTCACCTTCGTCTTCGTCACCCACGATCAAGAGGAGGCGATGACGCTGTCCGACCGGATCGCGGTGATGGCGCACGGCAAGGCGCTGCAGGTCGCCTCTCCGAAGGAGATCTACAACGACCCGACCGATATGACGGTCGCCGACTTCATCGGCCAGATGAATTTCCTGGAGGCCTCCGTACGGGAGGTTTCCGGCGATCAGGCGATCCTCGACGCCGCCGGCTTCGGTGCGATCAAGGCGCCGGCGCGCCGGCCTTATGTGCAAAAGTCGGCGCGCCTTATCGCCGCGCTTCGGCCTGAGAAGCTGACGCTGTCCGAGAGTGCGCCGGAGGGGGGCGCCAATTCCGTCCGAGGCAAGATCGAAGCCGCGGCCTATCTCGGCGATCGCAGCCACTTTCACGTCCGCGTTGACGGGTTGGAGCAGCCGATCGCGGTCGCCGGGCCGGACGAGCAGCCGGGCGGCGGGTCCCTCGCCGAGGGCGCGCCCGTTTGGCTCAGCTGGTCGGATGAGGCCGTGATCCTGCTGGAACGGGATAGGGGCTGAGCCGCGACGCCGGACGAGGGGCGAGAGGTAAGAGGCGGCGCGGACTAGGAGCCGCCGTCTTCTCCCGCCGGCCGAACCGGGTTTTTGAGCGGCGTCTTCACCGCGCGCCGGCAATCGCAATCGTCTTCGACGGCGGTCTTCGTCTCCACCGATGACGCCTCAGAGTCCGCGCCTTTCGCCGCCGGCGCGTCCGGGTCTGGGCCTGGGTCTGGGTCTGGGCCCGGGGCTGGGGCGCAGGCGGCGAGCGGTCCCGCCAGACAGAGCACAATCGCGGCCGTCCTCCACCGCCGGGTATTCGAGCCTCGCCCGCGCCTTGTCACGCCGCCGTCTCCTCGTCCGCCTCGACATCGCCCGGCGCCGCCTGCGGGAACAAGGCCCGCAGATAGGCGACGCACACGCGCCGCGCCTCAAGCCGGGCCTCGCGCGTGGCGCCGCGCAGTTGCAGCTCGACCCACAAGCCTGTCACCAGATTGTTGAGCGCCGCGGCCAGAAGATCCAGATCTTCGCGTCGCCCGGTTTCGACCAGCGCTTCGCGCATCAGGCGCCGGCACATCGCCAGGAAGCGGTCCTGCACCGCGACGCACCGTCTGCGGAAGGCGGGGTTGGCCCGGGATTCGGACCAGAAGGCCGTCCAGGCCGCGATCTGCCGACGCCCGGCGATCCGGTCCGAGAAATCCAACGCGATGACCGCATGAAGCTGATCGACCGCGGAAGGGCCGGCTGCGGCCAGCGCCTCCGCGGCCGCTTCCTCATAGTCCGCAGCCAGATGCTCTAGCGTGTCGGCGAGCAGCTGGTCCTTGCTTTTGAAGTAGAAGTTGACGACCCCGTAGCTGACGCCGGCGACGGCGGCCACGTCGGCGATGCGCAGCCCGGTCAGCCCCTGCTTGGCGATGACGGCGATCGTCGCCTCAATCAACTGGCGGCGGCGTTGGGCGGTCTGGGCTTCCTTTGGCATGTCACCCTCTTATTTGGTCGCCATTTTATGCAATAATGCAGCATAAGACAATGAACTGTATAGATAATTGAACTGTTATTGATTGAAAGGTCATTCAGTGAACTGGACAAGGGGGCGATCCTCGGGCTAGCCTGTCGCGGTTCGGCCGTCATTGCGGCGGCGCTGCAGGAAGCGGGGAGCGATCGGTGAAACGGTACGACGCGATCGTCATCGGGGCGGGACATAACGGTCTGGCCGCGGCGGCCTATCTGGCGCGGGCGGGCGCTCAGGTGCTGGTGCTTGAGCGGCGCGAGGCGATCGGCGGCGCCGCCATTTCTGAGGAGCGTTATCCGGGGTTCACTTATTCCTCCTGCTCCTATGTGTGTTCGTTGCTGCGCGCCGAGATCATGCGGGATCTGGATCTGCCCAAACACGGGCTGAAGATCATTCCTTACGGCACGACCACGTCGATGCTGCCGGGCGGCGACCGCTTCGCGATGTATCCCGACGCCGAGCTGACGCGCCGGGAGGTGGCGCGCCATTCCAAACGCGACGCCGAGGCGTTCGACGACTTCATGCGCGATCTGACGCGCCAGTGCCGCGCCATTCGCCCGCTGCTGCTGAAGACGCCGCCCGATCCGACCAGCTTCAAATGGCGCGATCTGATGGGGCTGAAGGATATCGCCGACGCCTTCGGGCCGCTCGGCGAGGAGGGTCTCTATCAGGCGATGCAGTTCTGGACCATGAGCTGCGGCGATTTCCTGGATCGGTACTTCGAAAGCGAGGCGGTGAAAGGCGCGTTGGCGGGCGGCTCGATCATCGGCACTGCGCTCGGCCCCTATTCGCCCGGCAGCGCCTATGTGCTGCTGCACCATGTGATGGGCGATCTCGACGGGCATGTCGGCGCCTGGGGTTTCGCCGTCGGCGGTATGGGCGCGATCAGCAAGGCGCTGGCCGGCGCCGCGCAGGAGCATGGCGCGGAGATCCGCACCGAGGCGGAGGTCGCTGAGCTGCTGATGGACGGCGACAAGGTCGCCGGCGTCGTGCTGGCCGACGGGGAGGAGGTGCAGGCGCGCACCGTCGTCTCCAATCTCGACGTCAAACGCACCTTCCTGAAAATCGCGCCGCGCAAGCACCTGCCGGAGGATTTCGTCCAGGGTGTGGAGCGCTTCAAGATTCGCGGCTCGTCCGCCAAGCTGAACATCGCGCTCGACGGCCTGCCCGATTCGCCGTCGACCCGGCACGATCCGAAACTGATGCGCGGCGGCCTGAACGTCAGCCCGTCGATGGAGTATTTGGAGCGCGGCTACGACGATTGGAAGAACGGGACCTGGTCGCAAAAGCCTTATCTCGACATCTTCCTGCCCTCCACGCTCGACCGCAGCATGGCCCCGCCGGGCAAGCATTACATGTCCGTCTTCGTTCAATACGCGCCGCCGAAGCTCGCGACCGGCGCCTGGACCGCCGCCGATCGCGACGCGATGGGCGAGACCGTGCTGGAGACGATCGAGGCGCACATGCCCGGCTTCCGCAAGTTGGTCCTCGACGCCTGGGTGCGCTCCCCGGCCGACCTGGAGGATCAGGTCGGCCTCACCGAAGGCAACATCTTCCACGGGGAGCTGACGCTCGACCAACTGCTGTTCAACCGGCCGATACCGGGCTGGGCGCAGTACCGCGCGCCGATCCGCGGGCTCTACATGTGCGGCTCCAGCACCCATCCGGGCGGCGGCGTCATGGGCGCGCCCGGCGCGAATGCGGCCCGCGAGATGTTGCAGGATCTGAAGGGGAGGGCGGCGTGAGCCAATCTCGCTACGACGCGATCGTGATCGGCGGCGGTCACAACGGACTGATCGCCGCCGCCTTGGCGGCGCACGCCGGCCGACGCACGCTGTTGCTCGAAGCCGGCGAGGAGTTGGGCGGCATGGCCGGTCTGGCGCCGTCCGTCCATCGGTTGTCCGCAACCGTCGTCGAGGCGTTGCAGCTCAAACGCCGCGGCCTCGCCTTCAGCGCGTCGGCGCAGCGCACGGGTCTGTTGCGCGAAGGACGCGGGCCGCTGTCGCTCGACCCGAACGACCCGGGCGCGACGCATCGCGCGATCGCCGGCGAGAGCGCCGCCGACGCCGACGGCTGGCGGCGTTTGCAGACTCGGCTCGCCCGGCTCGCGGCCGGGCTGGCTCCGTTCCTGGAGGAAACGCCGCCGCGCCTCGATCTCGCCGATTGGGGCGAGCGCTGGAAGCTGATGAAGCTCGGCTTCGCCGTGCGCCGGATGGGGCGGGACGACATGCGCGACCTTCTACGCATCCTGCCGCTGCCCGTCGCCGATCTGGCCGAGGAGGAGTTGGAGACCCCTGAACTGCAGGGGCTGCTCGCCCTCGACGCGGTGATGGGGCAGAAGATGGGCGCGCGCTCCCCCAACACGGTCTTCCCCCTGGTGTTGCGCCATGCGCCCGGCGCCGGCGCGCCGGCGGGGGCGGCGGCGCTTGTCGACGGCGGCGCCGACGCCTTGATTGACGCGCTCGCCCGTGCGGCGCGCGAAGAAGGGGCGGAGATCCGCACCGACGCGCCGGTCGCCCGAATCTTGACTCAAGACGGCGTCGCCGTCGGGGTCGAGACGGCCGGCGGCGAGACGATCGAAGCCCCCGTGATCCTCTCGTCCGCGCACCCGAAGACGACCCTGATCGATCTGGTGGGACCGCGCGCGCTGGACGCCGATTTCGTGCGCACGCTGCGCTGCGCCCGCGGCGAGGGGATGACGGCGCGCCTCGACCTCGCGCTCGACGGCGCGCCGGAGGCGGCGGCGCCGGGGGAGCGGCTGGTCCACGCGCCCAGCCTGGCCCATATCGAGACCGCCTTCGATCAGGCGAAGTACGGCGAACTGCCCGACGACCCGCCGCTTGAGGTCACGCTGGAAAGCGAGACGCGGGCCGCCGCGCTCGTGCAGTACGCGCCGCGCACCCTGCGCGGGACCAACTGGGCCGAGGCGCGAGAGGCGTTCGCCAAGCGCCTTGTCGACCGAATGGACGCGTTGATTCCCGGCCTGAAGGCCCGCGTCCAGAGCGCGACGCTCACGACGCCGGAGGAGATCGAGGGGCGTTTCGCCGCGCCGGGCGGGCATTGGCATCATCTGGAGCTCGGACTGGACCAGGTCTTCTTGCTGCGCCCAGCTCCCGGCTGGGCGCAGTACCGAACCCCGATCGAAGGTCTGTTCCTGTGCGGCGCGGGTGCGCATCCGGGCGGCGGAATAACCGGCCAACCGGGCCTCAACGGCGCGCGCGCGGCGCTCGCCGCGGCCAAGGCGGGGTTGCGCCGACCCGCATCGGCGGACGGAGGCGCGCAATGATCGAGAGCCTGGACATGACGCCTCAGCAAACTCAAAGCCCGCTGCTGCCGCGCGGGCCGACGCTCAAGCGCTCGCCGTTTCACCCGCGCCTCGCGGCGCTCAACCTCGCCAACGCCTGGGAGGCCTGGCAGGGCTACACGACCGCCAGCCTGTTCTATGAGTTGGAGGACGAGTATTTCGCCGTGCGCACCGGAAGCTCCCTCTACGACGTCTCGCCGATGCTGAAATATCGCATCCACGGACCCGACGCCGAGGCGGTCGTCGATCGGCTGGTCACGAAGCGGATCGACCGCCTGAAACCCGGTCGCGTCGCCTACGCGCCCTGGTGCGACGGCAAGGGGCGCGTGGTCGAGGAGGGGACGATCTTCCGTCTGTCGGAGAGCGAATTCCGGATCAATTGCGCCGAACATCAGCTCGCCTGGTTCGAGGATGCGGCCTGGGGCTTCGACGCGCGCGTCGAGGAGGTGACCGACGAGATCGCAGGGCTCGCCCTGCAAGGACCGATGTCGAAGGAGCTGTTGCGCCGCGTCGGGCTCGACGAGGCCGCCGCCCTGCCGTTCTTCGGCGTCGGCGACTTCAAGACGGCGGAGGGCGCGCCGCTGACGGTCAGCCGCACCGGCTTCACCGGCGATCTGGGCTATGAGCTCTGGGTCGCGCCGGATCGCGCGCTCGACCTGTGGGACGCGCTGATGGCGGAGGGCGAGGAGACCTATCTGCGCCCGATCGGCTCCAAGGCCTTGGACCGCGTGCGGATTGAGGCGGGGCACATCCTGATCAACGTCGAGTTCGTCGGCGCACGCCACGCCATTCGCGAGTCGCAGACCCGCACCCCGGCCGGCCTCGGTCTTGACTGGGCGGTCGATCTGTCGAAAGACCACTTCACCGGCAAACGCGCGCTGGTCGCCGAGCGCGAGCGCGGCGGCCCGAAGAAGCGTCTCGTCGGTCTCGACGTGACCGGCCGTAAACCTGCGATCGGCGCCTATCTTTATCGCCGCGGCAAGGAGGCGGGTCAGGTCACCTCGGCCTGCTGGTCGCCGATCCTGAAGAAGAACATCGCGCTTGCGACGGTCGATGCGGCCTATGCGAGCGAAGGGACGATCCTGGATGCGGAGATCTACTATCTGAAGGAGATCACGCAGGGCAAAGTTGACGCGGCCGCGCGGGTCGTGAGCCCGCGCTTCTATCAGCCCGCGCACCGGCGCGGCTGAGGGGCGTCGGGGAAAGGACGGGCGCATGAGCGAGGATCGGCCGCCGGCCTATGAGCCGTTCCCGCATCCGCCGGTCGGCCTTGAGGGGTCCGCGCGCGCGGCCGTCGCCGGCCTGACCCCGGCGCAGCGCAAGCGCGGCCTGATCGCCGTATTGGCGAGCCTATTGGCGGTGGGCCTGACCTTCGGCACCTCGATCCCGCTGCTGGCGCTCTTGCTGGAGCGTCAGGGCGTCTCCACCACGCTGATCGGCCTCAACTCCTCCATGCCGCTGCTGGCGACGATCCTCATGTCGACGGCGACGCCCTGGATCGTGCGGCGCTTCGGGGTGATCCCGACGCTGCTGGCCGGCATCGCATTGATTATCGTCAGCTTCCTGCTGATGGCCGTCTTCCGGCAGTTGGAGGCCTGGTTCGTGCTGCGCTTTCTGGTGGGCGTCGGCATGTCGGTCCATTGGGTGATCAGCGAAACCTGGCTCAACAGCGCGGCCAAGCCGCACAATCGCGGGCTTTACGCCGGTCTCTACAGTGCGTTGATGGGCGTCGGATTCGCCGGCGGCCCGGCGATGCTGACGGTTCTGCCGCTCGACGGGTGGACGCCCTTCCTGACGATCGTCGGCTTCATCGCGCTCGCCGGCGTGCCGATCCTGGCGGCGGTCGGCTGCGCGCCCAATCTGGCGTTGTCGACGGAAAGCGGGCGCTGGTCCGCGATCCGGCTGGCCCCGACGGTCTTCGCGGCGATCTTCGTCTCGGGCCTGGTCGACACGGCGATGCTCTCATTGTTGCCGATCTACGGGTTGCGCAACGGCGTTCCACAGGGCGAAGCGGTGATGATGCTCTCAGTCGCCATCGCGGGCACGGTCGTGCTGCAGGCCCCGCTCGGATGGCTGACCGACAAGGTCAACCGACGGGCGCTGCTGCTCGGCGTGGGGGCGGTGGGGCTGGTGGGCGCGATGCTGCTGCCGTTGGCGCTGGGCGACCCCTGGCTGCTCTGGCCGCTGTTGTTCCTGTGGGGCGGCACGGTCGCCGGCCTCTACACTGTCGCCCTGGCCGAGCTCGGCGCGCGGTTCCAAGGCGGCGCGTTGGCGGCTGCGAACGCGCTGTTCGTCATGAGCTACTGTTTCGGCAGTCTGATCGGCCCCTCAGCCGCCGGCGCGGCGATGGACGCAAGCGGCCCGGACGGCTTCATCGGCGTGGTGGCGGCCGTGCTGGCGCTGTTCCTGGCGGTCGGCGGGTGGCGCACCTTCAGGCGGCGGGCCGGGCGTTAGGCCGGGGCCGCGCCGGCTCTCGCTCGGCTTTCGCCCTGGCCTATTCGGCCGCGCGCCGGGCGGCCGCCATCTCGGCGTCCGCAGCGCGCACCGCGCCGGGCGGCGGGGCCTCGCTCAGACGGGCGACCGGGCAGGCGGCGCGCACGATGTCGTGCAGCTCCTTCACCCCGTCCTCCTTCGTCGACAGCGGGCCGGGATTGTAGCCGTGGCTTAGCAGGCCCTGCTGCACGCGCTCGGACAGCCAGCGATCCTCGTGCAGCACCTGGCGGTTGATGCGCTGGTTCAGATAGCGCAGCACCCGCACCTCGCGGCTGGGGTTCGGCAGACCGTAGGCGCCGAGACGCACCTGACAGCGACCCGGCCCCAGCGGCAGGATCTGGAAGAAGTCCATGCTGTCCGGATAGACGTCGATGCCGTGCGTCGGCAGCATCGAGAAGAATCGCCAAGTGACCCTTTCCGCCTCCGGCAGATGCGTCAGCGCCTTCGGCGCGAGCTGCTGATACATCCGCTCGACCCAGTTTTCCGACAGCTTGGCGGCGTGACGCGTCGTGCTGCCGCCGACGCCCAGATCGTTGCCGAAATCCTCGATCCCGCGCTCCAGCAAGCGGAAATAGCCGGGGTGGCCGACCGGGATGTGATAATTCTCCTGGTTGTTGTCGATCGCCGTCTTCCAGTCGCAGGCCCACTCTTCGATGTGGAGCTCGCCGGCGGCGACCATTTCCTCGGGCTTGTAGGGGCGGATGCGATCGGCGAAATCGCCCCAGCGCTCGGCGACTGAGGGTCCCTCGCCCGTCACTCGCACGAAGACGAAGCCGAGGAAGATCTCGGTTTCAACCTCCTTCAGCCCGAAACAGCTCTTGTCCAGACCGGGGAACGTCGCCTCCGCCGGCACCGCGGCGAGCCGTCCGTCCAGATGGTAGGCCCAGCCGTGATAGGGGCACATCAGGCGCGTCTTCAGCGACCCTTTGCCGTCCAGCAGCCGGGCCCCGCGATGGCGGCAGACGTTCTGGAAGCCGCGGACCGTCCCGTCTCGGTCGCGGATGAAGACCAGCGAATCGCGCATCAGGTCGAAGGTGACATAATCGCCGGGCTCGGCCAGATCGTTCTGGTGGCAGACGATCTGCCAGGTTCCCAGGATGAGGCGCTCATACTCGAGCGCGAGCAGCTCCTCGTTCTGATAGGTCCAGGCGGCCAGGCCGTAGACGGGTTCCTGTCGCGCGGGGATGTCGGTCATGCCCTCGTTCCTTCTTCATGGGTCGGCGCATCGCGCCACAGGGGCTCTCGGGGAAAGGCGGCCGCCAGATAGGCGCGGATCAGGGTGCGCGCGCCGGCGGCGTCAATCGACCCGGGCGCGGCCAATTGTTCCTGCCACAGGGAATCGACCAGGCCGGTAAGCCCGCGGGCCAGCGCTTCGGCGGTCGCCTGGTCGCCACGGCCTGCGCCGGCCCGGGCCAGAAGGCGCCGCGTCTCGCGCATAACATCCCGGTGGAAGCGCGCGTCGGCGGGTCCGACCCGCGCCATATAAATCCGCCGCGCGCTGGCTTCGCCCCAGAAGGCGGTCCACACCGCGATCTTCTCCGGCGTGTAGACGTCCGGCGCGAAGCTCGCCGCCGCAAGCCCGTCGAGCGCGCGCGCCGCGTCGTCGCCGGCGGCGGCGAGCGCCTCGCTCCGCGCGACGTCGAACAGGGCGACCACATGGTCCAGGGCCGCCAGCAGCAGCGCCTCCTTGCGGGCGAAATGGAAGGTGACGGTCCCGGGCGAGACGCCGGCGCGGCCGGCCACCCGCTCCATCGTGGTTGCGCTCAAGCCCTTCTCCGCGATCACCTGAATCGCGGCCTCCAGGATCTCGGTTCGGCGGGTTTCCTGCGGCTTGGTCATCGCGACGGCGCTCCAATTGACTGAACATACGTTTAGCGAAATCGGATGCGGCGGTCAAGCGCCGGGAGGGGACCTCGCGGCGCCGGACGCCGAGCGGTCCGGACAAATAAGGCGAAACCGCCGCGCCGGCCTTGCGCCGCGCCGCCGGGCGCCGTCGCTTAATCCAGGGCGAAAAGAAGCGCTTTGAGGTAGCCGCTCTCCGGCAGCGCGGGATGCAGCGGGTGGTCGGGGCCGGCCCCGCCGCGGCGCAGCAGGCGGGCGGACCGGCCGGCTTCGGTCAGGCCGCGGCGGCATTCCTCAAGGAACAAGGCCTCGTCGACCAGGTGGCTGCACGAGGCGAGCAACAGCGTCCCGCCCTCCGCCGTCGCCCGGGCCGCCAGTCGCGCCAATTTGGCGTAGGCGCGCGCGCCCTGCTTGATTTCCTTGCGGGCTTTCACGAAGGCGGGCGGGTCGGCGATGACGAGGTCGAACCGCGCGCCGTCGGCGGTCGCGCGCTCCAGCCAGGTGAAGACGTCCGCCTTCTCGCCCCGCACCCGATCGGCGACGCCGTTGGCCTCCGCCGCCTGCGCGCAGAGCGCCAGCGCCTCCTTCGAGCGGTCGACCGTAACGACCTCGGCCGCGCCGGCCTTGGCGGCGGGGATCGCGAAGGCGCCGGCGTAGCCGTAGAGGTCGAGGACCCGCGCGCCGGGCGCGAAGCGCGCGGCGGCGGCGCGGTTCTCCCGGTGGTCGAAGAACCAGCCGGTCTTCTGACCGGCGAGCGGATCGCAGAAGAAGGCGCAGCCGTTCTCCTCCACCGCGATCGGCCCGTCGACGGTCCCGCGCGAGACGGCGACGATCTGCGTCAGCCCCTCCAGCGCGCGGGAGGCGGACTCATTCCGGTGAACGATCGCCGCCGCGCCGAACGTCTCGGTCAGCGCCGCGTCGATTTCCGGCAGCAGGCGGTCCATGCCGGCGGTGTTCGCCTGGACGACGAAGACGGGGCCGTAGCGGTCGATCACCAGGCCGGGCAGGCCGTCGGCCTCAGCGTGGATCAGGCGATAGAAGGGGCGGTCGAACAGGCGCTCGCGGATCGACGCCGCCCGCGCGAGGCGCGCTTGCAGCCAGCCGTCCTGCAGACGTCCGGCCTCCAGCGCCGCCGGATCGCGGCTCAGCTCCCGCGCGGCGATCAGGCTGTGCGGATTGAAGTGGGCCAGCGCGATCGGCTCTCCCTCCGGCAGGCAGATGCGGACGACCGATCCCGCGGCCAGCTTGCGGGCCGCATTATCCATCTGGATTTCGTTGCTGAAGGCCCAGGGCGCGCCCTGCGCGAAGCGCTTCCAGGCCTTGGGCTGCAGCAGGATCTTCCGGGCGGGGGGGTGCTCGTCGCTCATGCCCGCGCTTCTATGCCGATCGAGGGGCCGCGTCCAGCGCTCGACGCGCTAGTCGATCACCCGCGCCGTGCGGCCGTCGGTCTCGATCACGCGGTCGAGCTCGAACAGGTTGCCGGCGTCGTCACGCGCCCAGTAGCGCAGGGTGATCCGGTCGCTCTCGCGCTTGGTGGCGACATGGTGGTCGGCCTGGACAAAGGTGGTCCCGGCGGGAACGCGGTAGCTGACGCAGGCGTCGACGCATTCCGCGCCGTCATCCACGCAGACCTTGCCGCGATAGATCGTGACCGGCACGCCGCCGGTCTCGCGGAAGCGCCGCGTGTGATTGTAGCGGTGGCGGCCGTCGACGACCTCGTAGCTGAAATCCTCGACCACCAGCGACAGATCGCCTGAGACGTCGCCCGCGACGCTGGGCGGCGGCAGATCGCGCCGGCAGTTCATGCTGGCCTCGCGCTCGTCGTCCGTCGCGGCGCCGTCGCCGGCAGCCCGGTCGTCTTCGCAGGCGGAGAGGCCCAGCATCATTGCGGCCGCCAGCGCCGCGCGCACTCCGAACATTATCCTCGGGCCTCCTCCCCAGACCGCCCGCCGCGCAGCGCTACGCCGGCGCGGCGCCGGTCACCCCGTCCCCCCGACGGTCAGCCCGTCGAGGCGCAGCGTCGGCTGGCCGACGCCGACCGGCACGCCCTGGCCGTCCTTGCCGCAGGTGCCGATGCCGGGGTCGAGCGCCATGTCGTTCCCGATCATCGAGACCTTGGTCAGCGCGTCCGGCCCGTTGCCGATCAGCGTTGCGCCCTTCAAGGGCGCGCCGACCTTGCCGTTTTCGATCTTATAAGCTTCGGTGCAGGAGAACACGAACTTCCCGTTCGTGATGTCGACTTGGCCCCCGCCGAAATTGACCGCGTAGACGCCCTTGTCGACCGAGGCCAGGATCTCCTGCGGGTCCTTGTCGCCGGACAGCATGACGGTGTTGGTCATGCGCGGCATCGGCGCGTGGGCGTAGGATTGCCGCCGGCCGTTGCCGGTCGGCGCGACGCCCATCAGACGCGCGTTCATACGGTCCTGCATGTAGCCCTTCAGGATGCCGTCCTCGATCAGGACGGTGCGGCCGGTGGGCGTGCCCTCGTCGTCGATCGTCAGCGACCCGCGGCGATCCGACATCGTGCCGTCGTCGACGACGGTGACGCCGGGCGCGGCCACGCGCTCGCCCAACAGGCCGGAGAAGGCGCTGGTCTTCTTGCGGTTGAAGTCGCCTTCGAGGCCGTGGCCGATCGCCTCGTGCAGCAGGATGCCGGGCCAGCCGGGGCCGAGGACGACGGTCATCTCGCCCGCCGGGCAGGGCTCGCTCTCCAGATTGACCAGCGCCTGGCGCAGCGCCTCATCCACCGCGCCGCGCCAGAAGGCGGGATCGATATAGGCGGCGTAGTCCGCGCGCCCGCCGGCGCCGTAGGAGCCGCTCTCCATCCGGTCGCCCTGGCCGACGACGACCGAGACGTTGAGGCGCACGAGCGGGCGGATGTCGGCCGCGCGCTCGCCGTCGGCGCGCAGGATCTGCACCGCGCGCCATTCGCCGGCCAGCGAGGCGGACACCTGTTTGACCCGCTGGTCCTTGCCCCGCGCGTATTTGTCGATCTCCTCCAAGAGCTTCACCTTGGCGTCGAAATCGAGCGTCGCGATCGGGTTTACGTCCGGATAGAGGCTGCGGTTCGTGCCGGGCGGAGGCCCGTCCAACGTGCCGGAATAGCCGTGCTTGACGGCGCGCACGGCCTGGGCCGCGCGCTTCATCGCCTCTTCCGACAAGTCGCCTGCATGGGCGTAGCCGGCCGCCTCGCCGCATACGGCGCGCAGGCCGAAGCCCTGACTGGAATCGAAGGCCGCGTTGCGGATGCGGCCGTCGTCGAAGGTGACGCTTTCCGCCTGGCTGTATTCCAGGAAAAGCTCCCCGTCGTCGGCCCCGCCGAGCGTGTCGTCGACGATCGCTTCGACTCGCGACCGGTCGAGGCCGGTGCGTTGAAAGAAAAGATCGTCGGTCTTCGCGAGATCGGCCATGGCGTCCTCTGCGTATAGGCTGTGACGAGCGCGCGCCCTTGCGCCGGCGCGCGCGGCGGGCGATAAGCCGCCCTGACGGCGTGATAGCATGACGCCGCCGCCACGGAAATGGCGCGCCGCCCGGCATTGTCCAAGGGGCGGGCGCGGGGAAAACGACAGACGCGTCTCGTCTCCGGCTTCGGGGGCGACGCGCGGGGGACGAGAGCGGACGCCATGGGCGGATCGAAGACCAACGGCGCGGAGCGCGAAAGCGCGCCGAAGCGCGTGCTGCCGCCGGCGGAGCACCCGGATCGCTACGCGCTCAGCAACGAGCTGCACGCCCGGCCGTTCGAGGAGCTGTCGGCGCCGATCGACGTGGCGCTCTACGCCATGGTGACCGGCGAGGGAACGGCCGGGGACGACCGCGCGCATCTGGCCCAGCTGTGCGACCGCTTCGGGATCAACCCGCCGGCCGAGGGCGCGAACTTCTTCAAGGCTGATTTCGGCGCCTTCCGGCTGCGTTGGGAGCGGCATTCGGAGTTCACCAGCTACACCGTCTTTCGCCCGCGCGAAAAGCAAGAGCCGTTCAGCAGCCCGGCCGGAGAGACGCTGCCGGCGGACTGGTTCGCCGGTCTGCCCGGCGAACTGCTGGTGGCGACCCAGCTGACCCTTCTCCACCGCGACGATCCGGAGCCGGATCAGGCGATGCTGGAGCGGTTGTTCGTCCCAGGCAGTCTGGTGATGAGTTCGTTGTCCAACGGCTCGGCGACGGTGGTGACGGATCTGCGCATCCACCCGGACGGCCACAATCGCATTCTATTGAAGGACAAGACCATGCACTCCCGCAAGGCGGGGCGGATGGTCCAGCGGCTGTTGGAGATCGCGACATACCGCAATCTGGCGCTCATGGCCCTGCCGTTGGCGCGGAAGACCAGCCCGAAGATCGCCGGGATCGACAGCGCTCTCGCCGATCTGACGTCGCGCATGGCGCAGGCCGGGCGGGCGGAGAGCGAGGATGACGACGGCGATCTGCTTGAGCAGCTGACCCGGCAGTCGGCCGAGATCGAGCGGCTGGCCTCCAGCACCGCCTATCGGTTCAGCGCGGCGCTCGCCTATTACGCCCTGGTCGAGGCGCGGCTGTCGGAATTGCGCGAATCGCAGATCGAAGGCTATCAGACGATCGGGGAGTTCCTCGATCGGCGCCTCGGACCCGCCATGCGCACCTGCCGGTCGGTCTCCGAGCGGCTGGCGGACCTGTCGCGCCGGGCGACGCGCGCCGCCAACCTGCTGCGCACGCGCGTCGACTTCGCGCTGGAGCGGCAGAATCAGAATTTGCTGCATTCGATGGACCGACGCGCGAAGCTGCAGTTGCGCCTCCAGCAGACGGTCGAAGGTCTCTCGATCGCGGCGATCAGCTACTATCTGGTCGGCCTGATCAACTACGGTGCGAAGGCGCTGGAGAAGGCCGACGCCCTGCCGATCGATTCGGTCTACGTCACCGGCCTGTCGATCCCGATCATCGTGCTGTTGCTGTGGACGGGCCTAAAGCGAGCGCGCAAGATCATCGAAGGGCGCGAGCGGGATTCCTGACCGGTTCGGTTCCGTCAGCCGCGGCGCCGCGGGCTGCGCTATACTGTCGCGCGGACGCGCGGCAGGGCGGCCATGACAGGTCGTCGCAGACCCCGTCAAACCAATTGATTCCGCGCTCCTCATGGTGTTTAACCGCGGCCGGTGGACGGGACGTTCGGCTTGGGGGGACGTCAGCGGGCTCGCTTGAACGCGCGCCTTCTCCCGCTAGACTGAACGCCCGAACCGGACCCCCTCTCAGGGTTCGGTCTCGTGCATAAAGTCGTCGCCTTCGCGCGACGCGGCCGCTTTGACGAAGCGGTCGGCCATAAAGCGACGGGAGTGATCGCAGTGAGCCTTGGATCCTTCACCTTTTCGATGACGAAGCGCCTCGGCGCGCTCACCGCGGGCCTCACGGCGCTGGTCGGCGGCGCGGGCGCGGCGCTGGCCGCGAAGGCCGAGCCCTGGCAGCTGGGGCTGCCGGAGCCGGTGACGCCGATCGCGGAGCAGATGAAAGTCTTCCACGACCTGTGGCTGCTGCCGATCATCACGGTCATTACGATCTTCGTGCTGCTGTTGTTGGTCTACACCTGCTGGCGCTTCAGCGAGAAGCGCAACCCGACCCCGTCGAAGACGACTCACAATTCGGTGCTCGAGGTCGTCTGGACCGGCATCCCGGTGCTGATCCTGGTGGTGCTGGCCTTCCCCTCGCTCAAGTTGCTTTACGCCACCGACGACGTCGCCGATTCGGAGATGACGCTGAAGATCGTCGGCCATCAATGGTACTGGGAATACCAGTATGTCGACGAGAATTTCGGCTTTGACGCCTTTCTCGCGGCCCGCACCCATGAAGAGGCCGAGGAGCGCGGCGTGCTGCGTCTGATGGACACCGACAACATGGTCGTGCTGCCCTCCGACACCAAGATCCGCCTGCAGATGACGTCGGCCGACGTGCTGCATAACTGGGCGCTGAGCGACTTCGGCGTGCGCATGGACACCGTTCCAGGCCGCCTGAACGAGACGTGGACCGAGATCAAGGCCGGCAAAGAGGGTATGTATTACGGCTTCTGCTCCGAGCTGTGCGGCACGGATCACGCCTACATGCCGATCGCGGTGAAGGTCGTCACCAAGGAGGAGTATCGCGACTGGGTCGCCGAGGCGAAGCAGGAATTCGCGGCGCTCGACCCGACGCTTGAGGATCGCGAGGCCGAACGCCGGACCGCCGAGGCCGCGCCCGAGGGCGGCGAGGCGGTTCAGGTCGCGCTCGACGAGGAGCGCTGAGGCGCCGCCGGGCGGATAGCGAATAAGGACCGATCCGCATTCGGGCGTGCGCCCGTGCGGATTACGGAAATGGAGAGACAGGTATGAGCAACGCTGCAGCGGCCGATCATCACGACGATCACGGCAAGCCGACCGGCATCGCCCGGTGGCTCTACTCCACCAACCACAAGGACATCGGCACGATGTACCTTGTGTTCTCGATCGTCGCCGGTCTCATCGGCGGCCTTTTCTCGGTCATCATGCGCATGGAGCTGCACAATCCCGGCGTCCAGGTGCTGGCCGACGGGCAGCAGTGGAACGTCTTCATCACCGCGCACGGCCTGATCATGGTCTTCTTCGTGGTGATGCCGGGCCTGATCGGGGGCTTCGGCAACTGGTTCGTGCCGCTGATGATCGGCGCGCCGGACATGGCCTTCCCGCGGATGAACAACATCAGCTTCTGGTTGCTGATCCCGGCCTTCGCGCTGCTTTTGCTCTCGGCCTTGGTCGGCAACGGGGCGGGCACGGGCTGGACGATCTACCCGCCGCTCTCGTCGGTGTTGGGACATCCAGGGGCCTCGGTCGATCTGGCGATCTTCGCGCTTCACCTTGCGGGCGCCTCGTCGATCCTCGGCGCGATCAACTTTATCACGACGATCTTCAACATGCGCGCGCCGGGCATGACGCTGCACAAGATGCCGCTGTTCGCCTGGTCGATGCTGGTCACGGCCTTCCTGCTGGTGCTCTCGCTGCCGGTGCTCGGCGGCGCCATCACCATGCTGCTGACCGACCGCAACTTCGGGACCTCCTTCTTCGACCCCGCCGGCGGCGGCGACCCGATCCTGTTCCAGCATTTGTTCTGGTTCTTCGGGCACCCGGAGGTTTACATCATGATCCTGCCGGCCTTCGGCATGATCAGCCATGTGATCTCGACCTTCTCGAAGAAGCCGGTGTTCGGCTATCTCGGCATGGCCTACGCCATGGTGGCGATCGGCGTCGTCGGCTTCGTCGTGTGGGCGCACCACATGTACACGGTCGGCCTGGACGTCGACACGCGCGCCTACTTCACGGCCGCCACCTTGGTGATCGCGGTGCCGACCGGCATCAAGATCTTCAGCTGGATCGCGACGATGTGGGGCGGCTCGATCCGCTTCACGGTGCCGATGCTTTGGGCGGTCGGCTTCATCTTCCTGTTCACGGTCGGCGGCGTGACCGGCGTGGTGCTGGCGAACGCGGGCATGGACCTGCAGCTGCACGACACCTATTACGTCGTCGCGCACTTCCACTACGTGCTGTCGCTGGGCGCGGTGTTCGCGCTGTTCATGGGCGTCTACTACTGGATGGGCAAGATGTCCGGCCGGCAGATTCCGGAATGGGCGGGCCAGGTGCACTTCTGGACGACCTTCGTCGGCGTCAACCTGACCTTCTTCCCGCAGCACTTCCTGGGCCTCGCCGGCATGCCGCGCCGCTACATCGATTACGCGGACGGCTTCGCCCAGTGGAACGCCATCTCCAGCTGGGGCGCCTACATCGCCTTCGCCTCCACCCTCTTCTTCGTCGCCGTGCTGCTCTACACGCTCTTCGCCGGCAAGAAGGTGGGGGCCAACTACTGGGGCGAAGGCGCCACGACGCTTGAGTGGACGGTGAGCTCGCCGCCGCCGTTCCACACCTTCAACGACCTGCCGCGGGTCAAGTAAGCGGCGGTCGACGCAAGGGGTCGCCGGTTCCCCGATCCGCCCCGTCCGACGGGGCGGGCCGGGGCCGACGGTCGAAGACAACCGCTCGCAAGAGCTTGAGGACGAGTGACGCCGGACGTGAGCGACAGCGCCTTCAGCCATGAGATCGAACGCCGCTACGCCGGCGGGATGCCGGATACGGTCGCGCTCAGCGGTCGGCCGGCGCAGGTGCGCGACTACTACCAACTGCTGAAGCCGCGGGTGATGTCCTTGGTGGTCTTCACCGGCGTCGCCGGATTGATCGCCGCGCCGGGCGACATCCATCCGCTGTTGGCGGCGGTGGCGATCCTGTGCATTACGGTTGGCGCGGGCGCCGCCGGCGCGATCAACATGTGGTACGATCGCGACATCGACGCGGTCATGACCCGCACCCGCGGGCGCCCGCTGCCGATGGGGCGCGTTCCGGCGGAGGAGGCGCTCGCCTTCGGAGTCGTGCTGTCGCTCTTCTCGGTCGCGCTGATGGCGATCGCCGTCAATTACGCGGCCGCGGGGCTGCTGGCGGGCACGATCCTGTTCTACGTTTTCATCTACACCATGTGGCTGAAGCGCCGCACGCCGCAGAACATCGTGATCGGCGGCGCGGCCGGCGCTTTTCCGCCGATGATCGGCTGGGCCGCGGTGACGGGCGACGTCTCGCTCGCCTCAATCGCGCTGTTCGCGATCATCTTCTTCTGGACGCCGCCGCATTTCTGGGCGCTGGCGCTGTTCCGGGCCGGCGATTACGGCAAGGCGGGCGTGCCGATGCTGCCGGTCGTCGCCGGACGCGAGGCGACCAAGCGGCAGATCTTCATCTACACCGCAATTCTCTTCCCGCTCGGCCTCGCGCCTTGGGCGCTGGGCGCGGCGGGGGCGGTCTACGGCCTGTCGGCTCTGGTGCTGGGCGGGCTGTTTCTGGTTTCCGCGATCGCGGTGCTGCGCGAGCCGGACGCGGCGGGCGACAAGGCCGCCAAACGCATGTTCGGCTATTCCATCTTCTATCTGTTCGCGATCTTCGGCGCGCTGATGATCGACGCGGCGCAGGCCGCGTGGCTTTGAGGCGCGGCAAACGCATCCGAAGGAGCGCGGGAAAGTGACGGCGAAGGTTTTGAAGGACGAGAACGAGGAATTCGACGGCGACATCCGCCGCGACCCGAAGCAGGTGCACCGCCGCCAGCGCGGCAAGAATCTGGCGGTTGCGGGGTTGGTGGTCGCCTTCGTGGTGATCGTCTACCTGGTCTCCATCGTGAAGATGAGCTCGGGCTACTGAAGGCGGATCTACGATGAACGACGAAGCGACCCGGACCCAAGATCCCCGCGCGGCGCGCGCGGCGAAGAACCGCAAGACGGCGCTGGCCGCCGCCGGCGGGGTGGTCGCCATGGTGGGGTTGAGCTTCGCCAGCGTTCCGCTTTACGACCTGTTCTGCCGGGTCACCGGGTTCGGCGGCACGACCCAGGTCGGGGCCGGGTCGAGCGAGGTTATCGACCGCGAGGTCACCGTGCGGTTCGACGCCAGCGTCAACAAGGACCTGCCCTGGTCCTTTCGGCCGAAGCAGGCGCCGATGACGGTCAAGGTCGGCGAGTCGCATCTGGCTTTCTACAAGGCGGAGAGCCTCGCCGATCACGAGACGCTGGGCACCGCGACGTTCAACGTGACGCCGATCAAGGCGGGTCAGTATTTCGTCAAGATCGACTGCTTCTGCTTCACCGAACAGATGCTGACGCCGGGCCAGTCGATCGACATGCCGGTCACTTTCTACGTCGATCCCGCGATCGAGGAAGATCCGGATCTGGACGATGTGAACACGATCACGCTCTCCTACACCTTCTTTCCGAAGAAGGGCGAGGCGAGCGAGCAGGTCTCGAGCCTGGACGCGGCCGCCGGGACGCAGTAAGCCCGGAGGCGGCGGACCGAAAACCGGTCATCGGAGTTTTTTGGGGGAAGGGCCCCGTCACCTAGGGGAAGTAGGATGGCAAGCGAACATCACGCGCCCAATCACGATTATCATCTGGTCGACCCGAGCCCGTGGCCCGCGCTCGGCGCGCTGTCCGGCTTCGTGCTTGCGATGGGCGCAGTGCTCTACATGCACCCGGATCTGCTGGGTCTCGAACTCGGCGTAATCAAGTTTGTGCCGGGAATCGTCCTGGTGCTGGCGACCATGTTCTACTGGTGGCGCGACGTGGTGCGCGAGGCCAACGCCGGCGACCACAAGCCGGTCGTGCAGCTCGGCCTGCGCTACGGCATGGCGCTTTTCATCGCCTCGGAGGTGATGTTCTTCGTGGCGTTCTTCTGGGCCTATTTCGACGCCAGCCTGTTCGTCGATCAGGCCAACATGCCGGGCCGCGTCGAGGCCACCGGCGGCGTCTGGCCGCCTGAGGGGATCCAGACCTTCGACCCGTTCCATCTGCCCTTCATGAACACGCTTATCCTGCTGCTGTCCGGCTGCACGGTCACCTGGGCGCACCATGCGCTGCGCGAGGGCAATCGGAAGGGCTTGATTCAGGGCCTTTGGCTGACCGTCATTCTGGGCGTCTGTTTCACCGCGATGCAGGCCTACGAGTACGGCCACGCCGCCTTCGGCTTCACCGACGGGATCTACGCCTCGACCTTCTATCTGGCCACCGGCTTCCACGGCTTCCACGTAATCGTCGGCACCATCTTCCTGGCGGTCTGCCTGGTGCGCGCCTACAAGGGCCACTTCACGCCGAATCAGCATTTCGGCTTCGAGGCGGCCGCTTGGTACTGGCATTTCGTCGACGTGGTGTGGCTGTTCCTGTTCGTCTCGATCTACTGGTGGGGCGCCTGATAGGCGGCCTGGCGGGCGGCTTCGGACGCCCGCGCGAGACGCGACGACCATCAAGGGGGCGGGCGCCGGCCGATCGGGACCGGCGCCCGCCGTTTTTTCAAGCGAGCGCCGACCGCTCCAACGCCCCGTCAAAGAGCCTTTGAGAGAGCGATGAGCAACCCGCACCAACAGCCCGAAGACGAGGAGGCGGCGCCCGATCCGAATCGCTATCCTAGCCCATGGGCGACCGGCTGGAAAGGGCGGTGCCCGCGATGCGGCGAGGGGCGGCTCTATAGCGGCTTCCTCAAAGTGGCCCCGCGCTGCGGCGTATGCGGGCTGGATCTGAGCGGTGAGGACGCCGGCGACGGCGCCGTGCCGTTTCTGATTCTGCTGATCGGCGCGCTCGGCGTCGGCTTCGGAATGGTTTTTCTATTGGGCTACGACTGGTCGGTCTGGGGAACGCTGGCGGTGACGGCGCCGCTGATCGTGGTGCTGACGATCCTCTCGATTCCCAAGGCCAAGGGCCTGCTGATCGCCTTGCAGTTCGTCAACCGGGCCGGCGACACCGGCCGCAGCAGCTTCGACCAAGACTGAGACGCCGCACGATCCGGTGCGCGCCGTAATGGGAGACCCCAATGCCGTTTCGGCCCAAGCTGATCCCGACCCTCTTCACCATTCCATCGGTGATCGTCCTCGTCTGGCTGGGCGTGTGGCAGTTGCAGAGGCTGGAGTGGAAAGAGGAGCTGATAGACAAGTTGCAAAGCCGCGCCGTAGCAGAGGCCGTCGACTTGCCCGCGACCCCCGCCCTCGACCGCGAGGAGTGGGAGTACCGCAAGGTCGAGGCCGAGGGCGTCTTCCTGCATGAGGAGGAATTCTATCTCCTCAACCGATCGCTCAACGGCAACCCCGGGATCCACGTCCTCACGCCGCTCAAGCGCACCGACGTGGACGGCGAGCAGACGATCCTGGTCAACCGCGGTTGGGTCCCCTTCGACAAGCGCGAGCGGGAGACCCGCGAGCAGGGCCTGATCGACGGCGCGGTCACCGTCGAGGGCATCCTGCGGTTCCCCCGCGAGGTGACCGGCCTGCAGCGCGTCTTCCTGCCGGAGAACGAGCCGCAGAACAACATGTGGTACGACCCTAATCTCGACCAGATGGAGGCGGAGCTCGCCGCGGAACTGCCGAACTACTACCTCGTCGACGGTCGGGACGAGACGCCGGGTCTTTACCCCGTCTCCCGCCAGTGGCGCCTCGACATCCGCAACGATCACCTGCAGTACGCGTTGACCTGGTTCTTCCTGGCGATCGCCTTGGCGGTGATCTACGTCGTCTACCACCGGCGTCCGCGCGGCGGCGACAAGACCGCCGGCGACACCCGATCCTAACCCAGGGGAGCCCATGACCGCCGCCGACGCTTATTCGCACCTCGAGTCGCGGTTTCGCCGCATCGCGGTTCTGGAGGAATGTGCGACGGTTCTGCATTGGGACGCCGCCGTGATGATGCCGGCGAGCGCGGCCGAACCGCGCGGCGATCAGCTGGCGGAACTGCGGGTCGTGCTGCACGAACTGCTGACCGACCCTGCGCTGGGCGAGTTGCTGAGCGCCGCCGAGGAGGCGCCGCCCGAGGACCCGTGGGCGGCGGCCAATCTGCGCGAGATGCGCCGAGACCACCTGCATGCAGCCGCCGCGCCCGTCGATCTGGTGGCTGCGCACAGCCGCGCTTGTTCGGCCTGCGAAGCCCGTTGGCGCACGGCCAAGGGCGAGGATGATTTCGCCGCCGTTCGCCCGCATCTGGAGGAGGTCGTCCGGCTGTCCCGCGAGATCGGGGCGGTTAAGGGCGAGGCGCTGGGTCTCGACCCCTACGATGCGCTGATGGACCAGTACGAGCCCGACGCGCGGGCGGACGACGTCGTCCCGGTGCTGGAGGCTTACGCCGCCTTTCTGCCGGATTTTCTGGCGGCTGTGCTGGAGAAGCAGGGGCGCGCCCCGGCGCCCGCGGCGCCGCAGGGTCCGTTCCCCGCCGACGGGCAACGCGCGCTGGTGCGCGACCTGCTGGCGCGCGTCGGCTTCCCGTTCGAGCGGGGACGCCTGGACGAAAGCGCGCATCCCTTCTCCACCGGTTATCCCGGCGACAACCGCATCACCATCATGGTGAAGGAGGACGATCCGTCGATGGCGGTGATGGCCTCGCTGCATGAATGCGGCCATGCGCTTTACGAGGCGCAGCTTCCGTCGGCGTGGGCGCGCCAGCCGGTCGGCCGGGCGCGCGGCATGGCGATGCATGAGAGCCAGTCGCTGATCGTGGAGATGCAGGCCTGTCGATCGCCGGAATTCATCGCTTGGCTGGCGCCGCGAATGTCGGCCGCCCTGGGTCCGGACCCCGCCTTCGAGCCCGCCAACCTGAAGCGCCTCTACAATCAGGTGACGCCGAGCCTCATCCGGGTCGAGGCGGACGAGGTGACCTATCCCGCGCACGTCATCCTGCGCACGCGCCTCGAACGCGCGTTGATGGCGGGCGATCTCGCGGTCGACGATCTGCCGGGCGCGTGGCGGGATGAGCTTTCGGCGCTCTTGGGCGTTCGGCCGGACACCGACCGCGAGGGCGTGTTGCAGGACATTCACTGGTTCGACGGGGCGTTCGGCTATTTCCCGACCTATACGCTGGGGGCCATGACGGCGGCGCAGCTGATGGCGGCCGCGCAGGAAGCGCGGCCGGAAATCCCCGCCCGCCTTGCCGAGGGCGACTTTACGCCGCTGCTTGATTGGCTGGCCGGGGCTGTGCACTCTCAAGCGAGCCGCTATCCGACGCAGGAGGTGATCCGTCGGGCGACCGGCCGGCCGCTCGATCCGACGGCGTTCCAGGCGCATCTCAAGCGCCGCTATCTGGAGACCGAGTGAGATGGAAGAGACCACGCAGCAGATGCAGGCGCTGTACGATCAGGCGGCGCCGATGGTGCTGGAGTACGGCGAGAACATCGTCAGCGCGATTCTGATCCTGATCGTCGGCTGGTGGATCGCCGGGCGCGTCGGCGCGGCCGTGCGCAAACTGCTGGATCGCCAGAAGCGGATGGACGGCACCGTCAAGCCGTTGCTCGCCAGCCTCGTCAAATACACGATCCTGATCATCACGATCGTCGCCGTGCTCGGCCGCTTCGGGGTTCAGACGGCCTCCATCATCGCGGTCCTCGGCGCGGCCGGCCTCGCGATCGGCTTGGCGCTGCAGGGCACGCTGCAGAACATCGCCGCCGGCATCATGCTGCTGGCGCTGCGCCCGCTGAAGGTCGGGGAGTATGTCCAGGCCGGATCGCTCGGCGGCACGGTGGAGGAGATCGGCCTCTTCACCACGACGCTCACCACGGCGGACGGCGTCTACATCTCCGCGCCGAACAGCGCGCTGTGGAATCAGGCGATCACCAATTACTCGCGCAATCCTACCCGTCGCCTCGATTTCGAGGTGGGGATCGCCTACGACGACGATGTGGATGCGGCCCAGAAGGCGTTGATGGCGCTCATGCAGGCGGATGACCGGATCAAGGCGGAGCCGCCGCCGATGACCATGGTCACCGCGCTCGCCGACAGCTCGATCAACATCAACCTGCGCTGTTGGGTCTCCACGGCCGATTTCTGGGCCGTCAAATGGGACGTTCAGAAGGGCGCGAAAAAGGCGGTCGAAGACGCCGGCTGCACCATTCCCTTCCCGCAGCGCGACGTGCACATGATCCAGGCCGCGGCCGAATAGAAGAGGGTGCGTCGCCTCCATGCGGTATGTCAGCACTCGCGGGGAAGCCCCCGCACTCGGCTTCGACGACGTCCTGCTGACGGGCCTGGCCCGCGACGGCGGCCTATACGTCCCGGCCGAGTGGCCGCGCTTCGCGACCGAGGATTGGAAAGCGCTGCGCGGCCTGTCCTACGTCGAGTTGGCGGCGCGCGTGATGGCCCCCTTCGTCGACGACGCGCTGGACGAGGCGACCCTGGCCGATCTGCTGGCCGACGCCTACGCCGGCTTCGATCATGACGCGGTGGCGCCGCTGAAGCAGCTCGACGCGAACAGCTGGGTGATGGAGCTGTTCCACGGTCCCACTCTGGCCTTCAAGGATTTCGCGCTGCAGGTGCTGGGCCGCCTGTTCGACCATATCTTGAGCCGCCGGGGCGAGCGGGTGACGATCGTCGGCGCGACGTCGGGCGACACCGGCTCGGCGGCGATCGAGGCCTGCCGCGACCGCGACATGATCGACATTTTCATCCTCCATCCCAAGGGCCGGACCTCGGAGGTGCAGCGCCGGCAGATGACGACGGTGGACGCCGCCAACGTCCACAATATCGCGGTCGACGGGTCGTTCGACGATTGCCAGGATCTGGTGAAGGGGCTGTTCAACGACCCGCTGTTCCGGGACGAGGTCAATCTCTCGGCGGTCAATTCGATCAACTGGGCGCGGATCATGGCCCAGATCGTCTACTACGCGCACGCCGGCGTCTCCCTCGGCGCGCCCGATCGCGAGATCGCCTTCGCCGTGCCGACCGGCAATTTCGGCAACGTCTTCGCGGCCTACGGCGCGCGTGAGATGGGGCTGCCGGTCGGCCAGTTGATCGTCGGCTCCAACGAGAACGACATCCTGACGCGGTTTTTCGAATCCAACGACATGTCGATCCGCACCGTCGCGCCGACCTTGAGCCCGTCGATGGACATCCAAGTCTCCAGCAATTTCGAACGCCTGCTGTTCGACCTGCTCGACCGCGACGGCGAAAAGACGGCCCACGTCATGCAAACCTTCCGGGCGTCAGGCGAACTGCCGCTGGACGAGGGCCGTTGGAGCCGCGCGACCCAGCTTTTCGCCGGCGCGCGCTTTACCGACGCGGAGACTTCGGCCGCCATCGCCGGCGTGCTGGAGGCGACGGGCGAACTGGTCGACCCCCACACCGCGATCGGGATTCTGGCCGGCTGGACCGCGCGGCGCGACCCGCGCACGCCGCTGGTCACGGCCGCGACCGCCCATCCGGCCAAGTTCCCCGACGCGGTCGAGGCGGCGACGGGGATCCGTCCCGCCCTGCCCGAGCGCCTGTCGGATCTCTACGACCGGCCCGAGCGCTTTACCGAGATGCGCAACAGTCTCGGCGACCTGCAAGACGCCATCCGCGCGAACAATAGAGCGGGAGCCCCGGTATGACGGACGAGACGACGATCCGGACGACCCGGCTGTCGAACGGACTGACCGTGGCGACCGATCGGATGGAGCATGTGGCGACCGTCAGCCTCGGCGTATGGGTCGGCGCCGGCGCCCGGGCCGAGCCGGCGGCGATCAACGGCGTCGCCCATTTCCTCGAGCATATGGCCTTCAAGGGCACTGAGCGGCGCAGCGCTCGGCGCATCGCCGAGGAGATCGAGGCCGTCGGCGGACTCCTCAACGCCTACACCGCGCGCGAGAACACCGCCTATTACGCCAAAGTGCTGGCGGAGGACGCGCCGCTCGCGCTCGACATCATCGCCGACATCATGCTGCATCCGACGTTCGACGCGACCGAGTTGGAGCGCGAGCGGTCGGTCATCCTGCAGGAGATCGGGCAGTGCTTCGACACGCCCGACGACGTGATCTTCGATCACTTTCAGGAGCAGGCCTTCCAGGCCCAGGCGATGGGGCGGCCGGTGCTGGGGACGGTCGACACCGTCGGGGCGATGACGCGCGATGCGGTGCAGGGATTCATGGCGCGGCGCTACGCCGGCGACCGCATGGTGCTGGCCGCCGCGGGGGCGGTGGAGCATGAGGAGTTCGTCGCCCGCGCGGCCGAGGCCTTCGACGCCCTGCCGGCGACCAGCGATGCGGCGGTCGAAGACGCCGCCTACACCGGCGGCGAGCATCGCGAGATCCGCGACAGCGAACAGGCGCATCTGATCCTGGGCTTCCCCGGACCCGCCTATGCGGACGCGGACTTCTATCCGACCGCCGTCCTAAACACGCTGCTCGGCGGCGGCATGTCCTCGCGCCTGTTCCAGGAGATCCGCGAGGAGCGGGGCCTCGTCTATTCCATCTTCTCCTTCAACAGCGCCTTCGCCGACAGCGGGATCTTCGGCGTCTACGCCGGCACCGGCGAAGCCGACGTCGAGGAGCTCGTGCCCGTCCTGTGCGAGGAGATCGCGCGCACCGCCGCTGAGGCCGCGCCGGAGGAGGAGGTCGCGCGCGCGCGCGCCCAGGTGAAGGCCGCCATGTTGATGGCGCGTGAATCCACCGGCGCGCGCTGCGACCAGCTGGGACAGCAACTTCTGATCCACGGCCGGGCGATTCCCGTGGAGGAGCAGATCGCGAAGCTGGAGGCCGTGACGCCGGAGGCCGTGCGCTCGGCCGCGGAGACGCTGTTCCGTGCGCCGCCGACGCTCGCCGCGCTCGGCCCTCTGTCGCGGTTGGAGACGTACGAGGCGATCGCCGCGCGCCTGCCGGGCGCTGCGCGCGCGGCGTGACGGCGCCGGCGAGCCGGGAGGCGGAGGAGCGGTGAGCGGCGCGGGTCTCTTCGGTCTCTTCGGGCGGCGCGCGCCGACCCTTCGGCTGATCGGCCCCAGCGTCTACATCCGCTGCCCGGCCCGGCGCGATCAGCGCGCCTGGATCGCCATCCGCCGCGAGAGCAAGCGCTTCCTCGAGCCGTGGGAGCCCACCTGGCCGCGCGACGCGCTGACGCCCCAGGGCTATCGCCGGCGCCTCGACCGGTTCCTGATGGAATGGCGCGCCGGCACGGGCTTCGGCTTTTTCGTCTTCACGCGAGACGGCGACCGGCTGGTCGGCGGCGTGACGCTGGCCAACGTGCGCCGCGGCGTGGTGCAGAGCGCCAATGTCGGCTACTGGACGGGCCAGCCCTTCATCCGCCAGGGCTACATGACGGAGGCGCTGCACCTCGCCCTCGACTTCGCCTTCCGTCGCCTCCAGCTCCATCGGGTCGAGGCCGCCTGCCTCACCCACAACGAGGCCAGCCGTCGGCTCCTTCTCAAGGCCGGCTTCCAGAGCGAAGGGATCGCGCGGAAATATCTCTGCATCGCCGGCCAATGGCAGGATCACGAGACCTTCGCCATCCTGGCGAGCGATCCCCGCCCGGCCGTGCCGGTGGAGGAGCGACCCTGAGGAATTTTGTTCTACATATGATTATACAACAGAGAACAATAACGCTCACATAACACTTTTTAGTAGACAAAGTGAGATTTTTACGCTTGGCTGACCAGGTTCGTCGGATCGGCCGCTGCGGGTTTCGCGCGCCGATCCTCGGTTTCTCTTCGCCGCCCAGACCGCGCCGCCTCCCCCGACACCCCTTGGCGCGCCCGGCGGCGCCCGTTATAGGAGTTTTTCGTGACCGGAACCCATCAAAGCGCGGCGGACGAGATCACCGCCTCGCACGCCCCCGCCGGCCCGGGCGCCCTGGCCGCCCAGCCCGCCGCCGGGACGCCGGCCCCCGCCGCCGCGTTCGGGAGTCCCCGCGCAGGCGGGGACCTCTCTATATCAAGCGCCGACGCCGACGCCGGCCCCGATCTCGCGTCCGGCGGCGCCCCCGACTCCGCTCCCGACTCCGCCCGCCCCGACCAGATGGCCGCGATCCGCGCCCGGAAGGCTGAGCGGGAGAAAGAACAGGCCGCCCGCGACAAGGCCGCCCGCGCCCGCAAAACGGCGGCGGACCAGGCGGCCGAGCGTCAGCGCGAGGATCGCCTGAAGGCGCTGGCGCGCCGCAACGCCGCCCAAGCCCCGCAGCGGCCGAGTCCCCGCGAAGGCGGGGACCTCCGCGAAATCGCGCAAGAGCCGCCCGGCTCAGCGCCCCTGACGCCCCAGGGCGCCACCGTCGACGATCGCATCCGCTCGCTGATGCGCGACCCGCGCTATTGGCGCGAGCGCGATCCCGGCCTGCTCGACCACGTGACCCGCCAATGGCGGCGCGCCTATCCGGGCGTGAGCCGGCACGTCGGGTTCAAGCGCCCCGACCCGCAGCCCGCGATCCGCCCGGGCGACGTGGAGCCTTGGCCGGCGCGGGACGAAAAGCCCAAGCTCCAGAAGCTTCCCGCCCGCCCGGGCGAGCATCCGCCGCACCCGCGGCCGATGATCATGCGGCCGGGCTGGAGATGGAACGGCTGGACCGGCCGGTGGGAGCGGATGACGCCCGAAGAGGCGGCCGAAGAGCAGGCGTGGTTGGAGCGCGGGCCGACACCGCTGAAAGCGGACGCCCCGGCCCCCGACCACAACAGCGGCCTCAGCCGCGAGGACGCGCTCGACGCCCTGCGCGCCGAGGCCGCCGACGGCGGAATGCGCGCGTCGGCGTTCCTGAAAGAAGCCGAACGCATCCGCGAGGCCTATCCGGACGACGGCGGCGGTGAAGGCGTACAGGTCGCGGCGGCCGAGCTCGACCGGCTGGATCGCTCCACCGGCGAACGGACCGCCCGCGAGACGCCGGCGCCGGCTGCGGGCGAGACCCGCAAGGAGCGTCGCGACAAACGAGGTCGGATGGAGCCGCAAAGCTCGATCCCGCTCAATTCCCTCAAATATGAGAAGATGCATGATATCCTTCAGGAGGATGACGGCGCCGTGCGCTCGCACTGGTTCGGCGCGGCGGCGGACGTCACCTCGCTTAACTCTCTGGGCGCGCTCGACAGTCCGGCCGGCGAACTGGTCGACGACCGCGCGGCGTCGGTGATGCGCGCGGTCCATCACAAGCTGGCGCCGGAGAATTTCGCGCTGTTCGACACCCTCAGGAAGGGGGACCTTCCCGACGATCTGAAGGGCCTCTCCGGCAAGGCGCTCGATTACGCGCTGGTCGAGCGCGAGCAGGCGCTCGTCCAGAAGCATCTGGACGCCGAACTCGCGCAGTTCCCCGAGGCGGAGCGCCCGGAGGTGACGGCGGCGTTGAGCCGGTTGATCAATCTCAGCGGCCTCGAAAAGCGTTTCGCCGACCTCTTAGGAGATACGGGCGTTCGAAACGCGGTCAAAGAAGCTTTTGGAGAGGGCGGTTTCGACTTCTCACAACGTTCTCATCGTGAAGCCCTCGGCAAAGCGATGATTGACCTAAGGTATGAGGTGTTGCCGTGAACGCCCGCCTTTTCCAATACGCGCGCGCCGTATCTGTCGAAATAATTTGCGATGGAGCGATTTGCATAATCGCCTACACCGCGATTGTCGGTTTCCAGGACATATCTCCCAAAGCGTCGGTCTCGTTCGCATCGTTGATCCTCGCGGGGGCGGCTCATTTCGCCCTCGTCACCCTCGCCGTGCGCGCCGTCATGCACACGCCCTGGCATTTCTGGCTGCGCTATCGCGCGGCTCGGGCGCATGGGTTCTCCTGGCGGCGGACCTATGGCTGGCTGGCGGGGACCTATGCGCTCGCCTATCTCGTCGGGATCGGCGCGACAGGCGGGGTCTTGTGGGAATCCCTGATCGAGCAGCCGGTGCGTATCGTCCTCCCCTCGCTCGCCGCCTGCCTCGCCGCGCCGTACCTCACCTACAAGCTGCTCGGCGAGACGATCGATACGCTGGCGGCGCAGGGTCGTTCCTCGGACGACGCCAAGCGATGAGCGCTGCGCCGCGCAGCGCGCGCAGTCCATCGGCAGAGCGCGACCCGGGTTTGCTCGACCACGTGACCCGCCAATGGGCGCGCGCCTATCCGGGCGTGAGCGTGCACACCGGGTTCAAGCGGCCCGACCCGCGTCCCGTTATCCGGCCGGTCGACGTGGAGCCCTGGCCGCCGCAGCCGCCTCAGGCGACCGCCCTGGAGCGCCGCTGGGACGACCCAGCCGCGACGGGACGGACTTGGGAGCGGCGGCCGTATGGCCGGGAGGAAGCGCCCGTCTACCTGACCGAGCTGGACTCGCGCGCTGAGACCGACGCCTCCCGACCCGAGCGCACCGACCCGGCGGGGAATGCGGAGACCGGCGGTAAGCCGGGCTCGACGTCGCACCCCGCCCCGAGAGATGACGGCGGCGACGGCCGCTTCCCCTGGAAGCTCCACGATCCCGACACCGGCGCGCCCTCGACCGTCGATCCGTCGAGCGGTGAAGACCTCGGCTGGCCGGAAAAACGGTTCGATCCCGAGCATGGCACGATCCTGACCGACCCGCGCACAGGCGAGCCGGTGCGCGACCCGGACGGCGCTCCTTACGCCAGCGCGCCCGAGGCGCAAGCCCGCCTGCGCGAGCGCCTCGACGGTCTTCTGGAGACGCCGCCGGATCAAATGACGGACGATCAGCTGGACGCCCTCCACGAGGCGCTGACCGTGCAGCAACTGCTGTTCCACGGGCCGCCGGGGGTGGAGGGCGTCTCGGATCGAACCGATAGGTTCGAGCATGGGGATATCAGTCGACCGCGCCTCGATGCGCCTTCTGCACCCCAGCGTGAGGAAGAGAACGAGCCTGACCCTGAGCTAAACACACCGGAAGAAACGCCGGACGACCCGCGCGCGCCGCCGCCTTTGGTCCCCTTGCCGGACGGACAGCGGCCGAGAAAGCCCGCACCCGGTCGGCGGCCTGCGCTGCAGCCCGGCGGCGGCGACGCCCAAACCGCCTTTGGTCGGCGACTTCTGAAATGGTTGCGAGAGCAAGGATTTTTGGACGGTGAAGAACCGTCTCGCGGCGACAAGTCCTCAGGTAGAGGGCGTCGTGGGCGCTAAAGCGTGCGTCTCATTGCGGCGTCCGAGCGTTCTCCTCGCCTCGCTTGTCGGGGCGGGGATCGCGCTCGGCGTTGCGCTTTATCATCAATCGACGCCCGAGACGGCCAGGCATGCCGGACCCGAAGCGCTTATCGATCGGTTCGAAAAGGTGGCGTTCCGAGACGACGTTACGCCTGAAACTGAGCGTGAGTTGTTTCGTCATCGTCTGACGAGATGGGAGTACCCGCTTCGCCTGGGGTTTTCCAACGTTGCTTCAGAGGTTCGCGGCCAGGCCGCAAACTTCACGCAAGAATTGGAAAAGCTGATCGGAAGGCGCGTGTGGATTGTTTCCCCAGCTTCGATAACATCTCCAAACATTAGGATAGTGCTTCCATCAAAAAAGGAATACGAACATAAATTTTTTTTATTAAAAGAGAAAAACATCCTAAGAAGAGGTATCGAGCACTACGCGTGCTTTGTAAACTTTGTCAAAAACAAAAAAGAGTATCATCCAAGAATCGATGTGGTCTTTAGCCCGCTGGCAGAAGATTCTGATTATCTTAACTGCATATTGGAAGAAATTATTCAAAGTTTGGGTCTGATGGGCGACACAGTGCAAGATTTTGACTCGCTTTTTGTCGAGCACCGTGCTCTGCGCCTCGACTTCCCGCTGAACGACAAGATTCTGCTGCGTACGCTGTATGATCCGAGGCTGAGCGACGGCATGCCGCGGGAGCAGGCGATGATCCGGGTGCGCGAGATCATTCCCGAGCTGCTCGCCGCCTATGAGGCGGAAGGACTGGAGGGTCTTTACCAGCCGCTGCGCGATCCGAGCTGGTGAAGATGGAGGCCTCGCGGCGGATGGACGAGATCCTGCAGGAAGAAGACGGCGCCGTGCGCTCGCACTGGTTCGGCGCGGCGGCGGACGTCACCTCGCTTAACTCTCTGGGCGCGCTCGACAGTCCGGCCGGCGAATTGGTCGACGAGCGCGCGGCGTCGGTGATGCGCGCGGTCCATCACAAGTTGGCGCCGGAGAATTTCGCGCTGTTCGACACCCTCAGGACGGGAGAGCTTCCCGACGATCTGAAGGGCCTTTCCGGCAAGGCGCTCGACCACGCGCTGGTCGAGCGCGAGCAGGCGCTGGTGCAGAAGCATCTGGACGCCGAGCTCGCACAATTCCCGGAAGCGGAGCGCCCGGAGGTGACGGGAGAGTTGAGCCGGTTGATCAATCTCAGCGGCTTGCAAAAATTCCTTGCAGATGAGCTCGGCGATCCCGGCGTTCGCGGCGCCGTGGAGAAAACCTTCGCTGACGGCGGTTTTGATTTCTCCAAACAATCCCACCGTGAAGCGCTTGGCAAGGCGATGATTGACCTTCGGTACGAGGCTTTGCAATGAGGTCGCGCCACGCACGGTGCGCGCGTGCAATCGGCGTCGAGGCGACTGTCGACGCTCTGCTATGCGTGACTTTCTATTGCTCCATCATCTTTCTCCAAGCACTTGAGGGGCGCGGGGTTGATCCAACAATGCGGAACGCGGACCTGGTCTTGGCGTCCGCGGCCCAGGTCGCCGTCGCCACCCTCGCCGTACGCGCCGTCATGCACACGCCCTGGCATTTCTGGCTGCGGTATCGCGCGGCGCGGGCGCATGGGTTCTCCTGGCGGCGAACCTATGGCTGGCTGGCGGGGACCTATGCGCTCGCCTACCTCGTCGGGATCGGCGCGACGGGCGGGGTCTTGTGGGAATCCCTGATCGAGCAGCCGGTGCGCGTGGTCCTACCCTCGCTCGCCGCCTGCCTCGCCGCGCCGTTCCTCACCTACACGCTGCTCGGCGAGACCCTCGATACGCTGGCGGCGCAGGGGCTTTCCTCGGACGACGCCAAGCGATGAGCGCTGCGCCGCGCAGCGCGCGCAGTCGATCGGCGGACCGCCCCCCGGTCTCTTGGACCCCGTGCCCCGCCAATGGCGGCGCGCCTATCCGGGTTTGAGCCTGCAGACGGGCTTTAAGCGCCCCGACCCTCAGCCCGCGATCCGACCGGGCGACGTCGAGCCTTGGTCGCGAGGCGGCGCGTCGATCGACGGTCAGAAGTCGCCCGCGCGGCCGGGCGCGCCGCCCGTCGGCGACGCCCGCAAGGAGCGGCGCGACCAGGCCTTGAGGCCCCCGCGGGCGGCGGATCACTCCGCCGCCGCGCGGTAATCCTCCATCGGCGGGCAGGTGCAGATGAGGTTGCGGTCGCCCGCGACGTTGTCGACGCGCGCGACGGGCGGCCAGAACTTGTCCTCGCGGATCTGCTTCAGCGGAAAGAAGGCGGCTTCCTTGCTGTAGGGTCGCTCCCAGGCCTCGGCGGTCAGCAGATGGTGGGTGTGGGGCGCGTTCTTCAGGAGGTTGTTCTCGCGATCGGCATCGCCGCGCTCGATCGCCGCGATCTCTTCGCGGATCTGGATCATCGCGTCGCAGAAGCGGTCCAGCTCGCGTTTGCTCTCGCTCTCCGTGGGCTCGATCATCAGCGTGCCGGGGACGGGCCAGGACATGGTCGGCGCGTGGAAGCCGAAATCGACCAGCCGCTTGGCGATGTCCTCCACGGTGACGCCCGCCGTCTCCTCGAACGGCCGGCAGTCGAGGATGCATTCGTGCGCGACCAACCCGTTGCGCCCGGTGTAGAGCACCTTGAAGTGGTCGCCGAGCCGCGTCGCCATGTAGTTGGCGTTCAAGATCGCGACCTGGGTCGCGCGCTTGAGACCGCGCGGCCCCATCATCCGGATATAGGCCCAGCTGATCGGCAGGATCGAGGCGGAGCCGTAAGGCGCGGCCGAGACCGGGCCGACCGGCTGGCCTTCATGGGCCGCCGGGTTGACGCCGTCGACCAGCGGATGCTCCGGCAGGAAGGGCGCGAGGTGGCGTTTCACTCCGATCGGGCCCATGCCCGGCCCGCCGCCGCCGTGCGGGATGCAGAAGGTCTTGTGCAGGTTCAAGTGGCTGACGTCGGCCCCGAAATCGCCCGGCCGGCAGATCCCCACCATGGCGTTGAGGTTGGCGCCGTCGACATAGACCTGACCGCCGTGCGCGTGGACGATGTCGCAGATCTCGGAGACCTTCTCCTCGAACACGCCGTGGGTGGAGGGGTAGGTGATCATGATGGCGGCGAGATCGTCGGCGTGCTTCTCCGCCTTGGTCTTGAGGTCCGCGACGTCGACATTGCCCTGATGGTCGCACTCGACGACCACCACCTCGAGGCCCGCCATCACGGCGCTGGCCGGGTTGGTGCCGTGGGCGGAGGAGGGGATCAGGCAGATCTTGCGATGTCCCTCGCCGCGGCTTGCGTGATACTGGCGGATCACCAGCAGGCCGGTGTACTCCCCCTGGCTGCCGGCGTTGGGCATGAAGCTGATCGCCTCATAGCCGGTGATGTCGGCGAGCCACGCTTCCAGCTCTTCCAACAGCTGCTGATAGCCCTGCGCCTGGTCGAGCGGCGCGAAGGGATGGAGATGGGCGAACTCCCGCCAGGTGACCGGGATCATTTCGGTCGCGGCGTTGAGCTTCATGGTGCAGGAGCCGAGCGGAATCATCGCCCGGTCGAGCGCCACGTCCTTCGCCTGCAGCCAGCGCAGATAGCGCATCATCTCGGTCTCGGAGTGGTAGGATCGGAAGACCTCATGCGTCAGGATCTCGCCGCGGCGGACCAGCTTGCCCGGGATGGTGCCGCCGACCTCGCGATCGAGACCCTCGACCGAGAGCGCCGCGCCGGCCTTCGGCGAGAAGACGCGAAACAGCGTCTGCAGGTCCTCGCGCTTCGTCGTCTCGTCGACGCTGATCCCCAAATGGTCGGGATCGTAGACGCGCAGATTGATGCGGCTCTCCCGCGCGCGGGCGGCGAGCTTGTGCGCCTGGCCCGGGACCGACAGCTTGATCGTGTCGTAGAAGCAGTCGTGCACGACGCCGTGACCCAGCCGGCGCAGCCCCTCGGCGATGATCTCCGCCTTGCGGTGGATGCGCCCGGAGATGCGATTGAGCCCCTCCGGCCCGTGATAGACCGCGTAGCAGCCGGCGATGACCGCCAGCAGCACCTGGGCGGTGCAGATGTTGCTGGTCGCCTTGTCGCGGCGGATATGCTGTTCGCGCGTCTGCAAGGCCATGCGCAGCGCCGGGCGGCCTTCGGCGTCGACCGAGACGCCGATGATCCGGCCGGGGGTCGAGCGCTTGTACTCCTCTCGCGTCGCAAAGAAGGCGGCGTGCGGGCCGCCATAGCCCATCGGAACGCCGAAGCGCTGGGCCGAGCCGACGACGACGTCGGCGCCCATCGCGCCGGGCGACTTGGTCAGCACCAGCGCCATCGGGTCGGTCGCGACGATCGCCAGTCCGCCCTTGGCGTGGATCGCCGCGATCGGGCCGGAGACGTCGCGCAGCCGTCCGGAGGTTCCAGGGTTCTGCACCAGCAGCCCGAAAAGCTCGCCCTCGGCCTCCAGATCCGTTTCGGCGTCGCCGATTACGATCTGCAGGCCGAGATGCGCCGCGCGGGTCTTCAGCACCGCCAGCGTCTGGGGATGGACGTCCGCGTCGACGAAGAAGCGCTCGGCCTTGTTCTTGCGGTTGGCGCGCTTGACCATCGCCATGGCTTCCGCCGCGGCCGTCGCCTCGTCCAGCAGCGAGGCGTTGGCGAGCTCCATCCCCGTGAGATCGACGACCATCTGCTGGAAGTTCAGCAACGCCTCCAACCGGCCTTGGCTGACCTCCGCCTGATAGGGGGTGTAGGCCGTGTACCAGCCGGGATTCTCCAGCACGTTGCGCAGGATGACCGGCGGCGTGATCGTGCCGTGATAGCCCGCCCCGATCATCGAGACGAAGACCTTGTTGCGCCGGGCCATGGCGCGCAGCGCCGATTGGGTCTGGCGCTCGCTGATCGAGTCCGGGACCGACAGCTCCTGCGTCTGCCGGATCGACTTCGGCACGGCGGCGTCGGTCAATTGGTCTAGGTCCGCGACTCCGTCCGCCGCCAGCGTCGCCAGCATCGCCGAGACTTCGTCCTCGGTCGGTCCGATGTGCCGGCGCAGGAAGTCGTCCCGCACCTCCAGCGCCTCCAGGGTCAGACGCTCGCCGTGCTGCCAATCGATGCTCATCTTTTTCTTCCCCAAAGGCTGGAAATGCGGCCGCGACGGCCGGACGGCTCAGTCCTGATCTTTGCAGAACTTCTTGTAGGCGGCGGCGTCCATCAGATCGTCGAGCTCCCCGGGATCGGAGAGCTTGATCTTGAAGAACCACGCGCCGTCCTCCGGCTCCTCGTTGACCAAGCCCGGATTATCGGCGAGCTCTTCATTGACGTCGCTCACCTCGCCGCTGACGGGACTGTAGATCTCGCTCGCGGCCTTGACGCTTTCGACCACGCCGGCCTCGTCGCCTTGGTCGAGGGCCGCGCCGACTTCCGGCGTCTCGACGAAGACGACGTCGCCGAGCTGTTCCTGGGCGTAATTCGTGATTCCGACGACGCCGACGTCGCCCTCGACCTCGATCCACTCGTGATCTTCGCTGAAATAGATTTGGCTCATCGCCTTGCGTTCCCCCTAGTTGCTCGTCATCCGCGATAGAAGTTGGCGGGCGTGAAGGGCAGGCGGCGCACCTCGGCCGGCAGCGCTTTGCCGCGTACGCTGAGGCCGACCCGCGTGCCGGGCGCCGCAAAGGCGCTCGGCACATAGCCCATGGCGACCGGCCCGCCGACGGTGGGGCCGAAGCCGCCGCTCGTCACCTCACCCAGTCTTTCGCCCGATTCGCTCTGGATTTCGACGCCTTCGCGCGCCGGCGCGCGGCCGTCAGGGCGGATCCCGACCCGTTTCCTGGCCGGCCCTTCGGCCAATTGCCGCTGGACGGTCTCGGCCCCGGGAAAGCCGCCTTCGGCCCGTCGGCGCTTGCCTATCGACCAGGCGAGCCCGGCCTCGACCGGCGTTGTGGTCTCGTCGATGTCGTGACCGTAAAGGCACAGCCCGGCCTCGAGCCGCAACGAATCGCGCGCGCCGAGCCCGATCGGTTTCACCGTCTGGCGCGCCAACAGCGCCTCGCTCAGGGCTTCCGCGCCGTCGGCGGGGCAGGAGATCTCATAGCCGTCCTCGCCGGTGTAGCCCGACCGGCTGAGCCAACAGACCGCGCCGTCGAACCGGGCGAGCGTTTGGCTCATGAAGGGGCGGGCAAGCAGCGCCTGATCGTCGAAGACGGCGGCGACGGCGGCCGCGGCCTCCGGTCCCTGGACCGCGATCAGCGCGCGATCCTCCAGACGCTCGACCCGGGCGCGTCCGGCGAGTCGGGCTTCCAGATGCGCGAAGTCGGCGTCTTTGCAGGCGGCGTTCACGACGAGATACAGCCGCTCGCGCCCGAGATCCGCGAGCGGGCGGGTGACCATCAGGTCGTCCAGGATCCCGCCGCGCTCATTGGTGAATTGCGTGTAACGCTGGCGGCCGGCCTCGAGCGCCTGCAATTCCGCAGGGACCAACTCCTCCAACAGCGCGGCCGGGTCCGATCCGTCCTCCGCAATCAGAAAGGCCTGACCCATGTGGGAGACGTCGAACAGCCCGGCGGCCGCGCGGGTGTGCTGATGCTCTTTCAGGACGCCGTCCGGGTACTGGACGGGCATGGAGTAGCCGGCGAACGGCACCATTTTCGCGCCGAGCCGCTCGTGCAGCGGGGCGAGCGGCGTTTCCGCCAGGCTTCGCGTCTTGGATGCGTCGGCCGCCATGCTCGCTCCCGTTCGTCGCCTCGTCAAACAGGGCGCCGCACGGGGCGGGGACGGCGATTCCCGTCCCGACTGTGCGCGGGCGCCCCTCCGGCCAAGCCGGATGGAACGCCCCTTCTGTCGAAAACCTGAGAGTGTCGCCCGACCCCGCGTCAGCCTGCGCGCGGGTCGGGTTTTCCCCGTCGGTGGAGCGCCGCCAGACGGCGGCGCCCGCTTTCCAGAACGCCCGAAATGCGCTGTCGCGGTCCTTTCGCCTGAGAGATTCCGGGGCGGTTGCTCCTTCGGCGGCGTCTGCGGCCGCCCGGCATTCGGGCGGTCCGACGCTCTCTCCCTCGACGGCGGCGCGGGCTATGTCGCCGCCAAGGCTACACGAGGCGGCGGGCTAGTCAACGGGGCCGAACCGCAAATCGGCCCGGCGCGACGGCCGGGCCGAGTCTCCGGTCTCCGCCGCCAGCGCGGATCACTGCAACAGGCTGCGCAGCATCCAGGCGGTCTTCTCGTGCAACTGCATGCGCTGGGTCAGGAGATCCGCCGTCGGCTCGTCGCCGGCCTTCTCCGCGGCGGGGAAGACCTCGCGGGCCGTGCGGGCGACGGTCTCATGGCCCTTCACAAGCTGACGGATCATGTCCTGCGCCGTCGGCACGCCGGTCTCCTCTTCGATCGAGGTCAGCTCGGCGAACGCCTTGTAGGAACCCGGCGCATAGGCGCCCAGCGCGCGGATGCGCTCGGCCACCTCGTCGACCGCGGTCGACAGTTCGGTGTACTGCTCCTCGAACATGGCGTGCAGCGTGTGGAACATCGGGCCGGTGACGTTCCAGTGGAAATTGTGCGTCTTGACGTAAAGCGTGTAGCTGTCGGCCAGCACGCGCGCCAGACCGTGCGCGATTTCCTGGCGCCCGTCCGCGTCGATTCCGATGTCGATGTCCGTCTCCAATTGGGCCATTACGGGTCTCCTTATCATCCGATGGTTAGATCTGCGTCGATATCGGCCGAAAGGTCGCCTCTATCGTCCTCTCTAGTTTGATAGATAAACTTTAAATCAGGAGGTTCAAGCAGTTTTTGGAATAATTCTAAAAAAGAATTCGGATACGAAAACGCCCCCGAACCCCGATCGCTGCGCAACCGGTCTCCGGGGGCGGTTTTCAATCCGCTCGGGCCGCGCCGCGGCGCAGCGCGGCGCCTCAGGCCGCGGCGCGAACTTCGGCGAGCGCCGGCGTGGCGGGGCCGAACAACGCCTCATGCGCCTTCGGGTCGTAGAACTTCAGGCACAGCGCCGCGAAATCAGGCGCCGACATCGCGAACTGGCGCGCGAAGCTGAGGTAAAGGCTGGACGGGATCGGGCGTCGGCCGGCCTCGACCTCCTCAATCCAGCGGGCGGAGGGGGCGCCGACCTGTTCGGCCAACTCGGCCGGGGTCAACATTTGATCGCGACGCAGGCCGGTCAGCCAGCGACCGCCGTCGATCCAGGGGCTGCGGGTCTCCATCATATCGGTCGTCATCTCTTCTTCCATCCTTCGATCTTGCGCCGCGTCGTCCCGATCGTCGGGGCGCGGTCGTCTAGGCCAAACACGTCGACGGCGGCTTTTCCCAAACCGCAGCCGCACCGCGAATGTAACCGGGCTTAACGGGCGACCGGCGCGACGCGCCGCGTCTCTAACCGTCACATTATTGCAATGCAGCATAAGCGGTCGTGCAAACTCCGAAGGCCAGCCATGCATATGCCGAAAGGCTGCTTAGGGTCTGCATGCGCGCCCGTCATATCTGGATACGCAGGGCGGCAATGTCCGGATCATTCCTAGGGTTGACCGGGCGACCGGCTTCGCGCTCTGCTGATCGTCGCGATGATCATCAACCGAGAGCCCGAGCCCGCTCATTGGCGGGAGGTCGGCGGGGGCGGCAGGCCGCCGCCGGGCCTGGGTTTGCGCCTCGCCGCGCCGCTCGCGATGGCGGGGCTGGCTTGGATCGTCGCCTATTTCGCCTTCGACTGGTGGATCGCCAAGCGCATTGCGCTCGGGCCGGCCGGTCCGATGTTGGGCGATTACGTTCACGCCGACACCGCGGGCGCCTTGGCGGCCTGGACGGCGGGTGCGGTCGCGCTTCTCGGCCTGATGAGCGACCGGCGCTGCCTCGCCTGGACGCGCAGCTTCGCCTGGCCGGTGCTGACCGCGGCGCGCCGCCGGGGGCTGGCGGCGGCGGCGCGGGACGTGGCGGCCGTCACGCTCGTCTGTCTGGTGATCTTCGCGATGGAGGTCGTGTGGCTAAAACGTCTGCTGGCCGCGGAGGCGGAGGCGATCGTCGCCTTCGTTCCCTGCGCCGAAGGCTACGCCTGCGCCCAGGCCTACCGCGGCTATTTCGACGCATTGGGCGGGCCGGTCGGCTTGTTCCTCGCCGTCCACGTGGCCTTGTTCGCACTCTTGGGCCTCGTGATCGGCTGGCGCGCGCGCCGCTCGGAGGCCTTGGCCGGGCTGTTCTTCTCCACCCCGCACGGGATCTTCCTGTTCCACCGGCTCGACGCTTTCGCGGTGGTGTTGCTGGCGCAGGTGAGCCTGCTGATCGCGCTCGACGTCAACATGGAGCGTGCGGTCATGCTGCATGCGGACCGGTTGCTCAGCACGGCCGACAGCGCGACGCCGACATTGTCGGCGATGTTCGCGGGCCTGGGGGACAACCCGCTGTTCGCGGGCGTCTTCCTGAGCGGGCTGATCTGCGCGCTGGGGGCGTACGCCGGCGCTTTCGTGCGCCTCGCCTCGCCGTTTCACTCGTTGTTGGAGGCCCAACGGGCGATGGCGCGCCTGAAAATGTGAGCGGCGCGTGACCTGTTTGTGAGCGGCGCCCCCTCGCGTTCGCCGGCCGAAACCCTTACCCTGATGACGACCGCAACCATCGGGCGCGGCCGCGGCGCCGGCGCCGGGAGAGCAGACCATGCAGGGACAAACCGATCCGCGCGGCGCGCCGCTCAGCACCGCCGATCCGGAGAACGTCGCGGCGTTGGAGCGCGCGCACGCCATGGCCCTCGGCTTCGAAGGGGATCCGATCGCGGAGATCGACGCCGCGCTGGCGCGCTCTCCCGACTTCGTGATGGGCTGGCTGTTCAAGGCCGGCATGCTGACCCAGGCCATGGAGACCCGCGTCTACCGACCGATGAAGGCCGCGCTGGAGCGCGCCGAGGCGCTCGTCGCGCGCGCCAACGAGCGCGAACGGGGCCATATGGCCGCCGTGCGCGCCTGGGTCGACGGCGATTTCAGCCGCGCCTGCGCAGAATGGGACCGCGTGCTGGTCGATCATCCGCGCGATCTCCTCGCCCTCCAACTGGCCCACCTCTCGGACGTGCTGTTGGGCGATACGGTCAATCAGCGCGACCGCATCGCCCGCGTTCTGCCGGAATGGCACGAGGGCGCGCCCGGCTACGGCTGGGTTCTCGGCTTCTACGCCTTCGGGCTTGAGGAGAACCGCGACTTCGGCCGGGCCGAGGAGATGGGCCGGCGCGCCGTCGCCCTTAATCCCAAAGACGCCTACGCGATCCACGCGGTCGCGCACGTCCATGAGATGACCGGCAGGCAGGAGGGCGGGATCTGGTGGATGACCAGCCGCCGGGACGACTGGGAGCACGGCAATTTCGCCAATCACCTGTGGTGGCACCTGTCGCTGTTCCATCTGGACGTCGGCGAGATCGACCGGGTGTTCGATATCTACGACCGGTATTTGCGCGGCGGTCCGGGCGCCGAAAACAAGTATCAGGAGCTGGATTCGGCCGCGCTCCTCTGGCGCCTTGCGCTGTACGGCGAGGACGTCGGCCCGCGTTGGTCGGAATTGTCCGAGAAATGGGCGCCCTCGGCGACCGACAGTCTCTACGCCTTCAACGACGTGCATGCGATGATGACCTTCGTCGCCGACGGGCGGGACGATCTGGCGGAGGAGGTGTTGACCGCGGCCGAACGACATGTTCAGGGCGGCGCGGACGACAACGTCGCCATGACCCGCGAGGTGGGGCTGCCGTTCTGCCGCGCGCAACAGGCTTTCGCGCGCGGCGACTACGACGAGGCCGTGGAGCGCCTGCTGCCGATTCGCTACGAGACCCACAAGCTGGGGGGCAGTCACGCGCAGCGCGACGTGATCGCCCTGACGCTGATCGAAGCGGCCCTGCGCGCGGGGCGCTTCGCGCAGGCGCGGGCGTTGTTGAACGAACGCCTCGCCCTCAAGCCGACGAGTCCGCAGAATTGGCGCATGCTGGCGCGCGCCCGGGACGGACTGGGCGACGGCGCCGGCGCGCGCAAGGCGCGGGCGCGGGCGACGAGCCTTTTCTCGGACGGCGTCGGCGCCGCCTAGGCCGCGCCGGTCGGGTTCGCGCTCAATCCGCCGCGTCGGCGTCCAGCGCGCGGCGGCGCCGGTCGTCCTCGTTCGCGGCGCGCCGGCGCCGGTCCGGGCCGGCGTAGCGTCCGAGCCGCACGAAGGGGCGCGGCGCCTCGACGATTGAACGGATGCGGCTGCTGACGCCGCGCGCCGTCGCCGGCTTGGCCAGAAACTCGGTCACGCCGGCGTCGCGCGCCTCGACGATGCGGTGGCGCTCTGTGTGGCCGGTCAGCATGATAATCGGGACCGTCGGATCGCCGCCGCCGCCGCAGGCGCGGAGGCGCCGCACGAAGTCCAGCCCGTCCATCGGCTCCGTCATCCAGTCCGAGATGACGATGTCGACCTCGTTCTCGGCGACGGCGACCAGCCCGTCCGTTCCGTTCGCCGCCTCCACCACACGCCCCGCCCCGAGATCGGCCAGAAGATCGCGGATCAGCCGTTGCATGGGGCTGTCCTCCACGACCAGAAGGAACGTCATGCGGGAGAGGTCGAGCGCCATGAGGTTCGGCTGTCCTTACAATCGCTGCGGCGCCTGCGCGCCCGGCGCGTACGGCGCCTTGGAGGCGGGCCTTCCGCATTAGTGTGCGGTTGAAGTCGTAAAGAAAAGGTTTCCGCGTCGCGCCCGGAATGCGCTCCGATAAATCGATCGGCTGCGCGCCCGGCTTGCCGCCCGGGGCGAAACGCGCTACCCGTGCGCCGGTTTTTCGGGGCCTCCGGGCCGCTTTCTTTCGATTGGGGCGACGAGCCATGCGCGGGGACGCGTCGAAATCCCTGCTGCCCGACGGGCTGCGGGACGTGCTGCCGCCGGATGCGGCGCACGAGGCCGCAACGGTGGGCGGCCTGATCGCGCGCTTTGAGGCCGAGGGCTATCAGCGCGTCGAGCCGCCTCTGGTGGAGTTCGAGGACAGCCTGTTGGACGGGCCGGGCGCGGCCGTCGCTCCGTCGACCTTCCGTCTGATGGATCCGGTCAGCCAGCGCATGATGGGCGTGCGCGCCGATATGACGGTGCAGGTGGCGCGCATCGCGACCAGCAGGCTCGCCCGGCAGGCGCGTCCGGTGCGCCTGTGTTACGCCGGCCCGACGCTGCGCGTGCGCGGCCAGCAGCTGCGCCCCGAGCGTCAGGTGACCCAGGCCGGCTGCGAACTGATCGGGTCCGACGCGGCCGAGGCCGACGCCGAGGCGATCGCTCTGGCCGCGAACGCGCTTGCGGCGGTCGGGTTGAAGCGGCTTTCGGTCGATATCGCGCTGCCGACCTTGGCGCCGGCGTTGTTCGAGACGCTGGGTCTCGACGCCGAGACGCGCGCGGCCGCTCGCTCGGCGTTGGACCGGCGCGACGCCGCCGCCGTGCGCGACCTGGGCGGCGAAGCGGCGCGGGTGCTGGGCGCGTTGCTTGACGCGTCGGGCCGCGCCGGGCCGGCGCTTGAGGGATTGCAAGCGCTCGGCCTGCCTTCGTCGACGGCCGGGGAGATCGATCGTCTGTCCGCCGTGCTGCCGCGCCTCGCCGAGGCTGCGCCGGACCTCTCGGTGACCGTCGATGCGGTCGAGCATCGCGGTTTCGAGTATCAGACGGGTCTCAGCTTCACCTTGTTCGCGAAGGGCGTGCGCGGGGAGCTCGGGCGCGGCGGGCGCTACGCCGCCGGGGCCGGCCCGGACAAGGCCGGCGAAGCGGCGACCGGGTTTTCCTTGTATCTCGATTCGGTGATGCGCGGCGCGCCGGCGCCTAAGCCGGCCGCGCGCTGCTTTCTGCCGACGGCGTCGGCGCTGGAGGTCGGCCCCCGGCTTCGGGCGGCCGGCTGGATCACGGTGGCGGGCCTCGATGCGGGGTCGGACGAGGATCCGGCGCGGCAGGCGCGCCGGCTTGGATGCACCCATTACCTGGACCCAGAGGACGGCCCCGGCGGCGAGCCGCGCGCCCTGGGTTGAGCGAGCGCGCGAACCAGACCCGGCGCGGCCCGCGCCTTTTTTGAGAGAGATGAAGGACGATCCGGTATGACCAACGTGGTGGTGATCGGCGCCCAATGGGGCGATGAGGGCAAGGGCAAGATCGTCGATTGGCTGTCGGAGCGCGCGGACATCGTCGTGCGCTATCAAGGCGGCCACAACGCCGGCCACACGCTCGTGATTGGCGAGAAGACCTTCAAGCTGAGCCTGCTGCCGTCCGGCGTCGTGCGGCCGGGCAAGCTGGGCGTCATCGGCAACGGCGTCGTGATCGATCCGTGGGCCTTGGTCGAGGAAATGGAGCGCATCCGCGCGCAAGGCGTCGAGATCGACCCGTCGAGCCTGGTGATCGCGGAAAACGCGGCGCTGATCCTGCCGGTGCACCGGGCGCTCGACCGCGCGCGCGAGGCGGCGCGCGGCGCCGGCAAGATCGGCACCACCGGCCGCGGCATCGGCCCCGCCTACGAGGACAAGGTCGGCCGGCGCGCAGTGCGCGTGTGCGATCTGGCCGACCCGGCGCTGTTGCGCCAGCGCGTGGCGGATTTGCTGGTCCACCACAACGCCCTGCTCAAGGGCCTGGGCGACCAGCCTGTTTCGGCCGACGATCTGGCGGCCGAGCTGGAATCGATCGCGCCGCAGATCCTGCCCTACGCCGGCGTCGCCTGGCAGGTGTTGAACGAGGCGCGCCGCGCGGGCAAGCGGGTGCTCTTCGAAGGCGCGCAGGGCGTGATGCTGGACGTCGACCACGGGACCTACCCGTTCGTCACCTCGTCGAACACCGGTCCGGGCCAGGCGGCCTCCGGCAGCGGCGCGGGGCCGAAGTCGATCGGCTACGTGCTCGGCATCACCAAGGCTTACACGACCCGCGTCGGCAGCGGTCCGTTCCCGACTGAGCTGGACGACGAGATCGGCCGCACCCTGGGCGAACGGGGCCGAGAGTTCGGCACCGTCACCGGCCGGGCGCGGCGCTGCGGCTGGTTCGACGCGGTGCTGGTGCGCCAGGCGATGAAGGTGGCCGGCGTCGACGGGATCGCGCTCACCAAGCTCGACGTGCTCGACGGGTTGGAGGAGATCAAGATCTGCATCGGCTATGAGATCGACGGCATGACCTACGATCACCTGCCCGCCTCCCAGGCGCTGCAGGCGCGCGCGACGCCGGTCTACGAAACCATGGCCGGCTGGAAGGAGAGCACCTACGGCGCGCGGCGGTGGGCCGATCTGCCCGCAACGGCGATCAAGTACATCCGGCGCATCGAGGAGCTGATCGACACCCCGGTCGCGCTACTCTCGACCAGCCCGGAGCGCGACGACACGATCCGCGTTCGCGACCCGTTCGAGGATTGAGCGCCGCTTGGCGCGCCGCTGCTGGCCACTGCGCAGAATCATGCTAGCCTCGGTGCGGTAACGGTGCGTCCGGCGGCGGGGTCGAGCGGGCGCTTCAGCCATGGGAACCAGGCGGCATGGCGGCGCTCAAAGTCAGCGGCGGCGAGGCGGGGACGGAGGACGGCGAGGTCGAGGGCGGCGTCCCCTCCGGCGGCGGCCCGCTGCTGATCAAGGATCGCTACGAGGTCCATCCCGACCAGCCGATCCCCGAGCTCGACAATCCGCCCGCCGTCGCGGTGCGCGTCACCCACGTTCGCGACAGCGACCGGGCGCTTTACGGGCTGGTGTGCGATCCCAAACTGCCGCCGCGGCTCGACATCGTCTCTTCCGTCCATCGGGTGGATCACCGCAACCTGCAGCGCGTCGTCGATTGGGGCGTCGTCGATTGGCCGGCGGAGCAGCGGCGCTGCCCCGTCGTCGTGATGGAGCGCCCGGCAGGGCGACGGGTTTTCAAAGCCCTGACGGCCGAGATCGCCCCGATGACCGAGGAGCGCGTGACGCGCATCTTTCTGACGCCGATCGTCAACATCTTGCGCGATATGCACGCGCTTGGCGTTTATCACCGCAACATCCGGCCGGATAATCTGTTCTATTTCGACAGCGACGAGCGCGAACTCTATATCGGCGAATGCTTCTCCGCCCAGCCTGGCACGAACCAACCGGCGTTGTTCGAGACGATGGAGTGCGGTCTCGCCGCTCCGGCGGGCCGCGGCGAAGGGTCGGCCGAGCATGACCTGTTCGCCGTCGGCGTCGCCGTGGTGGCGTTGTTGACCGGCAAGACGCCGCTCGCCGGCCTGTCGGACGAGGACGTGATGGCGCGCCGGCTCAATGTCGGCTCCTACGCGGCCCTGGTGCAGAACCAACGCATCTCGCTCACCATGATGGAGCCCTTGCGCGGCCTCTTGAACGACGATCCGAAGGAGCGGTGGACGCTGGAGGATCTGTCGATGTGGCTCAACGGCCGGCGGCTGTCCCCGAAGCAGCAGGTCATGCCGACCAAGGCGTCGCGCGGCTTCACCTTTGGCGGGCGCGATTACTTCACCGCCCGAGAGCTGGCCCACGCCCTGCACCGCAACTGGGACGCGGCAGCCGCGCCGATCCGCGACGGCTCGCTCGACACCTGGCTGCGCCGTTCGCTGAGCGAGGACGATCGGGTCGAGGCGGTGAACGAGGCGAAGAGCGGCGTCGGAGAGGGCGACGACGTCGATAAGCTGGTCGCCCGCGTGCTGATCGCGCTCGACCCGGAAGGCCCGATCCGGCTGCGGGACTTCGCCGCGACCATCGAAGGCGTCGGCTCGCTGATCGGGCTTCACGCCCAGGACGGTCAGGCGCGCAACCTCTTCGCCAAGACGATCCAGCTCGGTCTCGGTCAATTCTGGCTGGAGCAGCAGCGCAAGGTCGAGCCCAACCAGCTGCGCTTTCTCACCCGTCTCGACAAGTCGAAGATGGTGATGAATCAGTCGGGTCTCGGCTTCGGGGTGGAGCGGGTGGCCTACGATCTGAACCCCAATCTGCCCTGCCAGTCGCCGTTGTTCGAGCGGGACTACATCGCCACCATCGAGCATCTGTTGCCCGCCTTCGAACGCCTGGCGAAGCGGCGCGGCGGGGCGGAGGAGCGCCCGCGCCGCCTGATCGACCGCGACGTCGCCGCCTACGTCATGGTGCATTACAAGCGCCCCAGCGGCTCCGAGCTTCGCGACATCGAGCGCGAGGGCGACGAGCCGGCCGGCCGAATCGCGCAAATCCGTCTGCTCGCCAACATCCAAGACTACCTGCACAAGAAGGGTGAGTTTCCCGCTCTGTGCGCCATGGCGGCGACGATTCTTGAGCCGTCTATCGAGCGATTCCACAGCCGCCAACGCCGCAAGAAGGTGACGGACCGGCTGCGCAAGGCGGCCAAGGGCGGCCGGCTTTCCGATCTGTTGGAGGTGGTCGACGACCAGTCGGAGGTGAAGGCGGACGCGAACAATTTCGCCGGCGCGGTGCGCGATTACAGCCAATCGGTGGAGCAGACCATCGCCGCCAAGCGCGACATCAAGAACCGTCAGCAACTCGCGCGCGAGATCGGCGGGCAATTGGCCAGCACGTTCTCCGCTTTGGGGGCCACCGTCTCGGCGCTCATCACCTTCATCGTGTGGTGGTTCTGATGGCGAAGAAGCCTAAACAGGGGGCCTCGGGCGGCGAGGCGGCCGCTAAGGCGAAGCGCGCGTCGGGCGGCGCGCGCGCGTTGTCGCTCGTCATCGCCGTGGTGCTGGTGACGCTTTTCTTCGACAGCGTGATGGTGTTGGCCGGCGGCATGATCCCTACGGGCGTCGCCTATCTGGTCGATCGGCACCCCCGCAAGTACGCGGCCAGGACGGTCGGCTGGATGAACCTTGCGGGCTGTTTGATCGTGGTGCTCGATCTTTGGGACGGCGGCGGCTCGATCGAGGCGGCGTTCGAACTGCTGATGGATCCGATCAACTGGACCATCATGTTCGGTTCGGCCGCGTTCGGATGGATCATCTATTTCGCGCTCCCTCCGATCGTGGGCGGCTATTTGCAACTCTCGCAAGAGATGAAGCTGAAGGAGCTCGCGAAGACCCAGAAGACGCTTGAAAAAGAATGGGGCAAGGAGGTTCGGCGCGATGCGGACCTCGACCGGCTGGAGGCGGTGGAGGACGAACTGGCCGCCCAAGCCGACCGTGAGACGAGCCGTGCAGGCGCCGGCGGCGCGGCGGGGGGCGACGGTCAGTCGACCGAAGCCGGGCGACCGGACGACGAGCCGGAGCCCGAGCCGGAAGAGGATCTGTCGGACACGCCGGCCGGCCGGCCGATCGGCGGGCGGCGCTCAGCCAGCGGGTGAGCGCTCGAAGGGCGCTCAGACCGCCTGCAGCTTCCGCTCGACCGCCAGATTTTTCATGGATTTCTGAAGCTTCTCGAAGGCGCGCACCTCGATCTGCCGCACCCGCTCGCGGCTGATCGCGTATTCCTGGCTCAGCTCCTCGAGGGTCTTGGGCTCGTCTTTCAGGCGCCGCTCGGTCAGGATGCGACGCTCCCGATCGTTCAGCGTCTTCATCGCGTCCTGCAGCATATCGCGGCGGATGGACAGCTCCTCGCTGTTGGCGATCGTGGTCTCGTGACTTTCGGAATCGTCCTCCAGCCAATCCTGCCACTCGCCTTCGCCGTCGGCGCGCAAGGGCGCGTTCAGCGAATTGTCGCCGCCCGCCAGACGGCGATTCATCGAGATCACGTCCTGCTCCGGGACGTCTAATTCGTCCGAGATGTGTTTGACATGCTCAGGCGACAGGTCCCCTTCCTCGAAGGCCTGCAGACGACCCTTGATCTTGCGCAGGTTGAAGAAAAGCTTCTTCTGCGCTGCGGTCGTGCCCATTTTGACGAGCGACCAGGAATGCAGGATGTACTCCTGGATTGCGGCGCGAATCCACCACATGGCGTAGGTCGCCAGGCGGAAGCCGCGGTCGGGGTCGAAGCGCTTGACCGCCTGCATCATGCCCACATTGCCTTCCGAGATCAGCTCGGCCACCGGCAGCCCGTAGCCGCGGTAGCCCATCGCGATCTTGGCGACGAGACGCAAGTGCGAGGTGACGAGCTGATGGGCGGCGTCACGGTCGTCATGCTCCCGCCAACGCTTGGCGAGCATGTACTCCTGATCCGGCTCAAGCATCGGAAATTTCCGAATCTCGTCCAGATAGCGTTGCAGATTGCCTTCCGGCGTCAGTGTCGGAATGCCCTTGGAGCCGTTGCTCATAGACCTCGTCTTCCCCGTGGTCGCAGTCGTCTGATCGAACCCGTCTGGTCGCAGTCTCGACGCCGTCGCGCAGACATCGCTTAAGCTCGAATCAATTGGGCCTTTCGCGCGATTTTTCAAGAGCTTCGCGCGAGCGGTCAGCCTCATGAAACCATCGAATAACGGCCGTTTCAGGGCGCGAGGGCCGCGATCAGGGCGGCCATGTCGGCGGGCAGGGGCGCCTGGAAAGACAACGGCTCGCCGCTCGTCGGGTGCTGAAAGGCGAGCCGCCCGGCGTGCAGCGCCTGACGAGAGAACGCCTCCGCCGCCGCGCGCCCCTTATCGGTCAGCGCCTTGCGCCTGGCCGCCGTGGTTCGCCCATACAGCGGATCGCCGATCAGCGGATGGCCGATATGGGCCAGATGGACGCGGATCTGATGGGTGCGCCCGGTCTCAAGCCGGCAGGCGACGAGGCTCGCCCCGACGCCCAGGGCCTGGATCGTCTCGTAATGGGTGACGGCCGGCTTGCCGGCGCCGGCGCGCACGACGGCCATGCGCTTGCGGTTCGTCGGGTCGCGGCCGATCGGGCCTTCGATTCGGCCCGCCGCAGGGCTGGGGCGTCCCCAGGTCACCGCCAGATAGCGCCGGCCCGCGCTGTGATCCGCGAACTGACGCGACAAGGCCTGGTGCGCTGCGTCCGTCTTGGCGCAGACGATCAATCCGCTTGTGTCCTTGTCCAGCCGATGGACGATCCCGGGCCGCGCCACGCCGCCAATGCCGGAGAGGGCGCCCGCGCAGTGCGCCAACAGCGCGTTGACCAGCGTGCCGTCCGCACTGCCCGGCGCCGGATGGACAGCCATGCCGGCCGGTTTGTCGATCACGATAAGATCCGCGTCCTCATGAACGACCGCCAGCGCGATGGTCTGCGCCTTCGGGACCGCCGGCGCCGGCGGCGGAATATGCACTGCGACCTCGGAGCCGGGTTTGACCGGACATTTCGCCTCGGCTACCGTTTCGCCGTCCACCGTTACGAAACGGCCGAGAATCAGCGTCTTGACCCTGCTGCGCGACAGATCCGCCAACCGATCGGCCAGCCAGCGGTCCAGTCGCGCGCCGGCCGCGTCCTCGCCGACGGAGAACCGCCGCGTCTCGCCGCGGGCGTGGTCGTCGTCTCCCTCGTACGGTTCGGGGTCGGCGGTCACGGGCGGCGGGCTCTTTCCCAAAGCGGCGGAAGGGATGCGCGCATGCAGGCCTTAAAAGGCGTCGTCATCTTTATGGGCGTGCTGCTGATCGGCGGCGTCACGGTTCTGGTGTACTTGATCGCGACCGGCGCGGGCAAGCGCGCGGAAGAGGCGGCGGCGATGCGCGCGCCCGCGTCGATCGGTCTGCAGGCGGGCGAACGTCTGGTGGAGATGCGCCCCGACGGACCGCGGCTTTATCTCCATATCGACGGACCGGACGGCGCGCGCATCCTGGTTCTGGACGCGCAGGACGGCGCGCCGCTCGGCGAGATCGACCTCAACGCGCCGTAGGCCCGGCCGCTGAAAGGGGGCTCACAAAGATGAACTTCTGTTCCGACAACGTAACGGGCGCCGCGCCCGCGATCCTTGAGCATTTGGCGGCGGTCAACGCCGAGCCTGCGATGCCGTACGGCGCGGACCCTGTGACCAAGCGGCTCGAGAGCGCGCTGGCCGCGACGTTCGAGCGGGCCGAGGAGCAGATCGCCAGTTTCCCCGTCGCCACGGGCACGGCGGCGAACGCCCTGATCCTCTCCAGTCTCGTCCCGCCTTACGGCGCGGCGCTGTGCCACCGCGACGCCCACATCAACGTCGACGAGTGCGGCGCGCCCGAGCTCTTCACCAGCGGGGCGAAGCTGATCCCGCTCGACGGCCCGGCGGCGAAGCTGACGCCCGCCGCGGTCGAACAGGCGCTCGCCGGCGATTGGCGCGGCGTCGTCCATCACGCGCAGCCGGCCTGCCTTTCCATCACCAACGTCACCGAGGCCGGCGCCGTCTACACGCCCGACGAGGTCGCGGCGCTGGCCGAGGTCGCGCACGCGCACGGCTTGGCGCTGCATATGGACGGCGCGCGGTTCGCCAACGCGATCGCCGCCGTCGGCTGCACGGCGGCGGAGATGACCTGGAAGGCGGGCGTCGACGCGCTCAGCTTCGGGGCGACCAAGAACGGGGCGATGGCGGCGGAGGCGGCGATCTTCTTCGATCCGGCGCACGCCCGGGATTTCGCCTTCCGGCGCAAGCGCGGCGGGCATCTGTTCTCCAAGATGCGCTTCCTCTCGGCGCAACTCGAGGCCTATCTCGCCGACGGGCTATGGCTCGACAATGCGCGCCACGCCAATGCGATGGCCAAGCGCCTCGCCGACGGCGTGCGCGCCGCCGCGGACGCGCGCCTCGCCGAAGAGCCGGCGGCGAACGAGGTCTTCATCCACCTCGGCGCGGAGACCGCCGCTATGCTGCGCGACGCGGGTTTTCAGTTCTATCCCTGGCCGGCGCTGGGCGCCGACTGCCATCGCTTCGTCACCGCCTGGTCGACTGATCCCGCCGACGTCGACCGGCTGACGGCGGCCGCGCGCGGCCAAGCGGCGGCGTGAGACGGCTTTCTCAATCCGCCGGATAGAATCGGCTTGATCGGCGCCGGGCGAGCGGTTAGAACCCGCGCGCACGTCAAACGACGCCGCTTTGCGCTCCCTTCGTCTAGTGGCCTAGGACGCCGCCCTCTCACGGCGGAAACAGGGGTTCGAGTCCCCTAGGGAGCGCCATTTCCTCGTCAATCCGCATCCGTCCGTCCGGCTTTCGCGCGCCGACGGCAACGCTTTGTTTCCGCGCCGCCCTCTGGACGCGGGCGGTCTGGCGCGCGATCTATCGGCGGACCCAAGGTCCCCTTGCGTGGAGAAAGATCATGCGCCGCGTCACCCGCATCGTCCCCGCCCAGACCACGTCCGACGGGGCGGGCGTCGTCTTGAAGCGATCGATCGGGACGGCGGGGCTGCGTCGGCTCGACCCGTTCTTGATGCTCGACAATTTCGGGACCGCGAACCCGGACGACTACATCGCGGGCTTCCCCGATCATCCGCACCGCGGTTTCGAGACGGTCACCTACATGCTGAAGGGCCTGATGCGCCACCGGGACAACACCGGCGCGGAAGGCCTGCTGAAGCCGGGCGGGGTGCAGTGGATGACCGCGGGGCGGGGCCTGGTCCATTCGGAAATGCCGGAGCAGACCGAGGGCGAGATGAGCGGCTTTCAGCTTTGGGTCAATCTGCCGGCGGCGCAGAAGATGGTCGCGCCGCGCTATCAGGACATCGACCCGGCGGAGATTCCGGAGGTCGAGGCGCAAGGCGGGGTCAAGGTCCGCGTGATCGCCGGGCGTTTCGGCGACGTCGCCGGGCCGGTTTCCGGAATCGCGGTCGAGCCGATTTTCTTCGACGTCGCGATCCCCGCCGGCGGGCGGTTCGAGACGCCGATCCCCGCCGGCCACACCTGCTTCCTCTATCCCTTCGAGGGATCGGTGAAGGTGGGGGAGCGCACCTGCGCCGCCAACGCGCTGGCCGTCCTGGAGGAGGGGGATCGGGTCGCGGTCGACGCGCCGGACGGGGGCCGCTTCATCCTGGTCGCGGGGCGCCCGATCGGCGAACCGGTCGTGCAATACGGGCCCTTCGTGATGACCACCGAGGCCGAAATAAAGCAGGCGATCGAGGATTACCGCGCCGGTCGGTTTTAGCGGCCGCGGCCTAAATTCGAGCTTACCCGCGCGGGATTCGCCCTCTATCCTGGGCGGCCCGGTCGGAAGAGGAGGCGCGCCTTGAGCGTCATCAGCCACATCACGCTTGGGACCAACGATCCGTCGCGCGCGTCGCGGTTTTATGACGCGGTGATCGGCGCGCTCGGCTTCGAGCGCTTGCACAAGCCGCCCGGCAAGCCGCCCGCCTATGAGAAGGGCGGGCCGCCGACGGTCTACCTCTACACGCCCGAGGACGGGCGCCCGGCGACCTGGGGAAACGGCACGCACGTCGCGTTCACAGCCGACAGTCGGGAACAGGTCCGCGCTTTCCACGAGAAGGCGCTCGCCCTCGGGGGCGCCTGCGCGGGGCCGCCTGGGCCTCGGCCCGCCTATGGGCGGAACTATTACGCGGCCTATGTCCGCGACCCCGACGGCAACAAACTGCAGGCGGTCTGCACGCGCGGCTGAGAGGCGCACGCCCCCCTCAAATGGGGGCGGTCGCGGACGGGCGCTGCGCGCTATTCACGTCGGGAGAGGCGGCCCGTCGCGGGCCGCAGCATCGCGAGGGCGACCGATGACCGTCTATCATGGGACCGAGGAGCTGGCCGAACAGGCCTTTGTACAGATCGCGCAGCTGATCGATCGCCTGTTCGCCGCCCAGGAAAACGCGCACGGCGAGCACGCAGCCCCGCAGCGCGAGTCCCGTCCTGATCCGGCCATCGCGACCGGGTGAGCCGACGGGCGGGAAAGCCCTTCGCCCCGCTCCCCTCTCTTGCTAGGCTCGCCTGGCTGGGATGAAACGGGAGCGAGCGATGTCGGGATTGAGCGAGGCGCAGCGCGAGGCCTTTAGGCGCGACGGATATCTGCTGGTCGCGGACGCCGTCGATGCGGATCTGCTGGCCGCGCTGAAGGCCGATTTCGCAGGCTGGACCGCAGAGAGCCTTTCCCATCAGGCGCCCTTCGGCGAGACGATCAACGGCAAGCCGCGCTTCGATCTGGATCCCGATCATTCGCCGGCGCGCTCGGGCCTGCGGCGCGTCAATGCGCCGGTGGAGGTCTCGCACGCCTACTATCGCGCGATGGCGGAAAGCCGGATGACGCGCTTGGTCGCGGATCTGATCGGGCCGAACGTCACGTTCCATCATTCGAAAATCAACGCCAAGCTGCCGGGCGCGAAGACCGAGGTGAAATGGCATCAGGATTTCCTGTTCACCCCGCACTCCAACGACGACGTGGTGACCGCGCTGTTGATGGTCGACGACGTGACGGACGAGAACGGGCCGCTTGAAGTCGTTCCCGGCTCGCATCGCGGCCCGTTGCACGGGCTGTGGCGCGACGGTCGATTCGTCGGGGCGGTGGAGGACGCCGTCGCCGAGGAAGCGGCCGGCCGCGCCGTACGCTGCGCCGGGCCGGCGGGCTCGGTCTGCCTGATGCACACGCGACTTCTGCACGGCAGCGCGCCCAATCTTTCGAGCGCCCCGCGCACCCTGTTCATCTGCGTCTATTCGGCAGAGGACGCCCGGCCGCTCAGCCCCAACCCGATGCCGAACGGCTATGAGGGGCTGCTTGTCGCGGGCGAGCGCACGGGCCGCATCCGCTCCATCCCCTTCGAGATGCAGGCCCCGGAGCTGCCCTCCACCGCGTCCTTCTTCGACCAGCAGACCGCGGTCGAGGCTTAAGCGCGCCCGTCCTCGCCAGCCCGTCCTCGCCAGCCCGTTCCCGCCAGCCCGTTCCCGCCAGCTCGTTCCCGCCAGGCAGGCGCCCCGCAAAGCAAACGCCCCCGCCGCGATCCTGCGGCGGGGGCGTTCGCGTCTCGACGTCCGTCGGTCGCGATCAGGCGACTTCGGAGACGTAGTCCTTCTCGTGCTTCAGGCCGAGATAGAGGCACAGGCACATCACGATCAGCACCACCGTAAACGGCAGGCCCACCGTGATCGCCGCCGCCTGAAGGGCGGTCAGCGCGTCCGCGCCGCCGCCGAAGAGCAGCGCCGCAGCAACCACGCCTTCGATCACAACCCAGAAGATCCGCTGCACCACCGGGGCGTCGACCTTGCCGCCGGCCGTGATCGCGTCGATCACGAGCGAGCCGGAGTCGGACGAGGTGATGAAGAAGACCAGCACCAGGATGACCCCGATGCCGGACGTGATCGCCGCCATCGGAAGGTTCTCCAGCATCTGGAACATCGCCAGCTCGACCGCGCCCAGGCCGCCGGCCAGTTCGCCCACGCCGTTGATCACCTGATCGAGGGCCGAGCCGCCGAAGACGCTCATCCACACCAGCGTGACGATCGTCGGGACCAGCAGCACCGCGGTGATGAACTCCCGCACCGTGCGGCCGTAGGAGACGCGCGCGATGAACATGCCGACGAACGGCGACCAGGAGATCCACCAGGCCCAGTAGAAGATGGTCCAGCCCTGGAACCAAGCCTCGTCCTCGCGGCCGATCCAGTTGCTGTAAGAGAAGATGTCGGTGACGTAGCCGACCGCGGTCTGGCCCATCGTCGTGAAGATGTAGGCCGTCGGCCCGACGATCATCACGAACAGCAGCAGCAGACCGGCGAGGCCCATGTTGATGTTGGACAGCAGCTTAACGCCGCCGTCGAGGCCGCGGATCACCGAGATCAACGCCACGCAGGTGACGCCTATGATGATGGCGATCTGCAGCCCCATCGAGCCGCCGCCTTCGCCGCCCATGAGGTAGTCGATGCCGCCGGCCGCCTGTTGCGCGCCGAAGCCGAGCGAGGTGGCGAGACCGAACAGCGTGGCCACGACCGCGACCGTGTCGATCATGTGACCGAACGGCCCCCAGCTGTGGTCCTTGATCAGCGGATAGAAGGCCGACCGGATGGTGAGCGGCAGCCCTTTGTTGTAGCTGAAGAAGGCGAGCGACAGCGCGACCACCGCATAGATCGCCCACGGGTGAAGGCCCCAGTGGAACATGGTGGCGCTCATCGCCTTGCCGATCGCCTCCGGCGTGTTGGCTTCGACGCCCAGCGGCGTCTCGTACCAGCCGGTGTAGTAGGCCGTCGGCTCCGCCACCGACCAGAACATCAGGCCGATGCCCATGCCGGCCGCGAACAGCATCGCGAACCAGGAGAAATAGCTGAACTCAGGCTTCGCGTTGTCGCCGCCCAGCCGAATCTTGCCGACCGGCAGGACGATCAAGACGAGACTGAAGATCACGAACAGGTTGCCCGCGATCATGAACAGCCAATCGAACTGGGCGATCGACCACCACTTGGCGCCGTCCAGCATCTCCTTCGCCTGGGTCGGCGCGACCAGCGTGCCGATCACGAAGACCAGCACCAAGCCGGCGGCGATCCAGAACACCGGGTGATGGACGTCCATCCCCCATTTCTTGAGATTGTCCTGACCGATCTCGTAGTCGGTCTCGTATAGATTCGCCTTATCTTGTGCGTCGCTCATATCGGAAGCATCCTCCCCCGTACGTTATGGTTGGTTATCGCTTCGTTGCGCTGCGGGACCGTTCCGACCTGGAATCCCCATCGGTCCTGCGGCGGCGTTCTCGCGTATCCCGGTGTCCCGGGTCGACGATTTCACAGGCGCGCCCAATAGTTAGCGCGATCCGCCATGTAATGCAAACGAGCCCGCTCTAGATCGCCGCCGCAAGACGACAAGATAAAGTCGGATCGTTTTTCCCTAATTATCTCGGAATGTGCGGCGCAGATCCGCTCCGCCATTATCCGAATACAGACCGCGGGTTCGGAACATCCACGCGTCGACACGGCTATACAGGGCCAAGAGCGATGCGCGCCGCACCCGCAATCCGCGCACTATGGTATAGGCCGGTCGCCGAAGGACTTTTTCGATTTGCGGCGCCGGTTTGGCCGTATGCGCCGCCAGCGCCATTATTTCGCCGCATCAAGGCTGGAAACGAGGGGTGCGAGGCTGGGGCGGGCCGGTTAATATGCCGACGGCGGAGGTCTTAAACGCCTGGACGTCCGCCGGCGCCGCACTAAGTGGAGCGACGCAAGCCGATTTCTTAGGCTGAATGACAAGGGGACTAATGGGTATGAAACGCACTGTGATGATGGCCGCGGCGTTCGGCGCGGCGCTCGTCTCCGGCAACGCGGCCGCTGTCGCTCAGGACGGAGAGACGCTGTTCAAGCGCTGCATGGCCTGCCATGCGCTGGAGGAAGGCAAGCACAAAGTCGGACCCTCGCTGTACGGCGTGGTCGGGCGCGCCGCCGGCACGGCCGACGGTTATCGTTATTCGAAGATCAACAGCCAGGCCGGCGAACTCGGTCTGGTCTGGACGAAAGAGAATATGGCCGCCTATCTCCCGGATCCGCAGGGCTTCCTGGAAGCTTTCATTGAGGAGAACGGCGGCGACCCGCAGGGCCGCACCAAAATGACCTATCGTCTGCGCGACGAGGGCGATGCGGCCACGGTCGTGGACTACGTCGCCTCGCATGGCGGCAACGGCGGCTAAGCAGCCCGATCCTATAGCGAGCCGCAGCGGCGGCGCCCTTTTCACGGGGCGCCGCCGTTTCTTTTTCGCGGGCGCGTTTCGAGAGCGCGTCGAGCGCGCCTTGGAAGTGTCAAGTATTTCTGACGTAAACAATTGTTTACAGGTCGGCCTCCGCCGGGTTTTAATGGCGTCCTGGGTCCATCTCGTCGGTCGGCCGTGCGCCGGACGAAGACGCCAGAGACTAAGGCGCGCCGACGGGACGCATCGGGGCCGCGAACTTCTCGCGGGGGCCGACGCGCAGACGGGTCCGAAAGACAGGGACGAGCGGTCTGGAGGCCAGCGCCATGAACATGCACCACCCCAAGGCCAAGCTGCTGAGCGGCGCGGCGATGACGCCCGGCGCGGGCCGCGCGCCGCGGCTGCTCGACGGGATTGACGCGCCAAGCGACCTGCGCCGTCTGCCGCGCGCGGCGCTGGCCCAGGTCGCCGGAGAGGTGCGCGCCGAGATGATCGAGATCGTCTCCGGCGTCGGCGGCCATCTGGGCGCGGGCCTGGGCGTGGTCGAGCTGACGACGGCGCTGCACTGGGTCTTCGACACGCCCGACGACAAGCTGATCTGGGACGTCAGCCATCAGTGCTATCCGCACAAGATCCTGACAGGCCGGCGCCAGGCGATGCGCGCCATGCGCCAGGACGGCGGTCCGGCCGGATTCACCAGCCGGCGCGAGAGCGTCTACGACCCGTTCGGCGCCGCGCACAGCTCGACCGCCATTTCGGCCGCTCTCGGTTTTGCGGCCGCGCGCGACTACGAAGGCCGCGGCAACGCCGTCGTCGCCATCGTCGGCGACGGGGCGATGTCGGGCGGCATGGCCTATGAGGGGCTGAACAACGCCGGCGCCAGCGGCCGACCGCTGATTGTCATCCTGAACGACAACGACATGTCGATCGCGCCGCCGTCGGGCGCGCTCAGCCGGCATTTGCGCGATCTGCGCGCGCGCCGCCCGGAGAAGGCCGAGCGCCTCGCGGCGCTCGCCGCCGCTGACGGCCCGCCGCCCTCTTTCGCCGGCCGGCCGACGCTGTTCGACGATCTCGGCTTCGCCTATTGCGGCCCGTTCGACGGCCACGACGTCGATGAGATGGCGGCGGTGCTGGAACGCGCTCGCGACCATTGCCGCGGACCCGCGGGCGGCCCGATCCTGATCCACGCGCTGACCGTCAAGGGCAAGGGCTACGCGCCGGCCGAGGCGGCGGCCGACTGCTATCACGGCGTCGCCAAGTTCGACGCCGCGACCGGCCAGCAGCACAAAAGCCCGCCCAAGGCGCCCAGCTACACCAGCGTCTTCGCCGAAAGCCTGATCCAGGAGGCGGACGAGGACCCGCGCATCGTCGCGATCACCGCCGCCATGCCGTCGGGCACCGGCCTCGACAAGTTCGGCGCCGCCCATCCGGATCGCTGCTACGACGCCGGCATCGCCGAACAGCATGCGGTGACCTTCTGCGCCGGCCTCGCCTGCGAGGGCTTTCGGCCGTTCGCCGCGATCTACTCGACCTTCTTGCAACGCGCCTACGATCAGATCGTGCATGACGTGGCGATCCAGCAATTGCCGGTGCGCTTCGCCATCGACCGCGCCGGCATGGTGGGCGCCGACGGCGTGACCCATCAGGGCAGCTACGATATCGCCTATCTCGGCTGCCTGCCCGGCTTCGTGCTGATGGCCCCGGCCGACGAGGCGGAACTGAAGCACATGGTCGCCACCGCCGCGGCCATCGACGACCGCCCGTCCGCCGTGCGCTTTCCGCGCGGCGAGGGGACGGGCGCGCCGCTGCCCAACCGCGGAACCCCGCTCGAGATCGGCCGCGGCCGGGTGATCCGGGAGGGCCGCGAGATCGCGATCCTCTCCTACGGCGCCCGCCTCGCCGACGCTGAGGCCGCCGCCGCGCGCCTCGCTGAGACGGGGGTCGAGATCACCGTCGCCGACGCGCGCTTCGCCAAGCCGATCGACGACCGGCTGGTCAAGCTCTTGGCCGAGGAGCACAAGCTCGTCCTGACGCTGGAGGAGGGCGCGATCGGGGGCTTCTCCGCCCAGGTGATCGACAGCCTTGTGCGCCAGGGGCTGGGCGAGGCGGTTGGCCGCGTGCGCCCCTGCCATCTGCCCGACCGCTTCATCGAACACGCCAGCCCCGCCGCGCAACTGGCCCAGGCCGGCCTCGACGCCGACGCGCTCGCCGCCCGCGTGCTGGCGGCGTTGGGCCGCCCGGTCGAGACCCTGGCGGAACTGACGGCGGGCTGAGCGCGCCCGAGAAGGTCCCCGCCTGCGCGGGGACTCCTGCATGAAGGGCTGCGGCGCCCCCCAGCGAAGGCGGGGGCCTCAGGCCGCCCGTTTTCGGCGGGTGAGCGCGCCCGAGAAGGTCCCCGCCTGCGCGGGGCCTCCTGCATGATGGGTCGCGGCGCCCCCGCGAAGGCGGGGGCCTCAGGCCGCCCGTTTTCGGCGGGTGAGCGCGCCCGAGAAGGTCCCCGCCTGCGCGGGGACTCCTGCATGATGGGTCGCGGCGCCCCCGCGAAGGCGGGGGCCTCAGGCGATGCGTTTCCGGCGGGTGAGGGGGCGCGGCGCCCACGCCCTCACCCCGCCGCGCGCTCCTCCGCGCGCAGGTCGAGGGCGGAGGTGGCGATGTCGTCGGGCTCGGCGCCGGTGGTTTCGGCCGCCGAGGCGGCTACGAGGCTGCGGTAGAGGCGTTGTTGGGCCGGGGTGAAGACGAGGAACTCCGGGTGCCATTGCACGCCGATCAGGAAGCGCCCGCCGATCCCTTCTATCGCCTGCACGACGCCCCAGCGGTCGCGCCCGACGACGCGCAGGCCCCGGCCCATCCGGTCGACGGCCTGATGGTGCAGGCTGTTCACCTTGCACACCTCGCGGCCCAGGATGGCGCGCAGGCGGCTGTCCGGCTCGAAGGTGACGTGCTTGGCCGGCAGCGGCGTGCGCATCTTCGGCACGTCGTCGAAGGCGGCGTAGATGTCGGAGACCAGCGTGCCCCCCAGATGGGCGTTGATCATCTGCGCCCCGCGGCAGACGCCCAGCACCGGCCGGCCGGTCGGCGCGAACAGGTCGAGCAGCTTGAGCTCCAGCTCGTCGCGCTCCGGGTCGAGGCGCACCTCCGGCTCGATCAGCCCGCCGTAGAGGCCGGGGCCGATGTCGTCGCCGCCGCCGACGATCAACCCGTCGAGCTTCGCGGCCACCCCCTCCAGCGTCGGCAGCCGGCGCGGCGTGAGGCGTACGGCGCGCCCGCCGGCGCGCCAGATCGCCAACTTGTGGAACGCCCACGCCGTCCAGCCGCCGCGGCGCGATCCGGTGACGCCGATCAGCGGCTTGTTGCGGCGGAACAGGCGGCGCACGGCCGACGTCATCCGATCAACCGGCGCAAGAAGCGCTCAGACTTCTCGGCCCAGTCCTCGCCGGTCCAGTCGCTGGGGACCAGCGCGTCGTAATGGTCGAGGTAAGCCGCCGCCATTTCCTCAGCGACCGCGCGGTCGGCCGCCAGCCGCTCGACCAGCACCCACCGGTTCCATTCGGCGACCGGGCCGTCCTCCGCCTCGGTGAAGCGGGTGTTGGGGAGGCGGTAGTGGAAGGCGGGGCGCGCGCTGATGCGGTCGTCCTTGACCGCCCGGCGCACGCGCGCCTCCTCCACTTCGGCGAAGATCGGCAGCATGTCGAGCTCGCGGTTGCGCGTCGCGTTCTCGGCCAGATAATCGTCGATCAGCGTCGTCATGTTCGGCGCGTAGCCCGGATCGACGACCCGCTTGGCGTAGCTGCGCGGGAACGGGTCGATATAGGGCAGAAGGCGGCGCGTCAGGTCGATGTCGATCGAGCGGCGCAGCCACGCGCTGGTCATCATGTAGGCCCGCAGGACGGCGGCGATCCAACCGGACTCAAGCTCCGCCACTTCCGGGTTGAGATGCAGGCCGAGCGCGTAAAGCGCTCCTTCGTCCGTGCCCGTCGCGCCCGCATCGCGGATCGAGCGGTAGAGCGGCGAGAGCGAGCCCAGATCGTCCCAAGGGATCGGCGGGCTGACGATCTCCATCGGCACGAAATCTTCGGAGACGCGCCCGATCAGCTCGCTCGCCCCGCGGTCGAGGTCGCGCAGCAGTCCGACCAGATCGGCGAGCCACTCGCCCTCGACGTCGACGCTGTCCCAGCGCGGGCTGGGGTGGGCGTATTTGGTGTCGAGTTCGACCGTGAAATCGCCGTGCTTCGCCCCCTCGATCACGAAACGGTAGGGATCCTCCTGGCGGATCGACCCCCCGAAATGCGCCTGGACCAACTCCGCCCCGCGGGCCACGTCCAGGGCGACGCATTCGATTTCTACGCCGACGCGGCGGGGCTCGCCGGCGCGGGCGCCCTCCTCGCGCGTCGGTCTCGGCGGGGCCAGCGCCTCCGATCCCGCGACCGCCTGCTCGACGGCGTCGCTGCGGCGGCGCGGGGCGTCCTCGGGCCTCTCGGTCTCAGTCATTGTCCATCTCGCTCCCCTCGTGACCTCTTGCAGATGGGGCGGCGCGCCGCCGTGTCCAGCCGCGCGCCGGCGCCGGATCACAGATCGAACCACACCGGCGCGAACAAGCTGAAGGCGAGCCAGCACAGGATCAACAGCGGCGAGCCCGCCTTGACGAAATCCAGGAAGCGATAGCCGCCGGGCGCCATCACCAACAGGTTCGTCTGGTAGCCGACGGGGCTTGCGAAGGAGCAATTGGCGGCGAACACCACGGCGACGGCGAAAGCCTCCACCGGCGCGTCGACGTGATGGGCGACCGACGCGGCGATCGGCGTGAACAGGACGGCGGTCGCCTTGGTCGACAGCACGTTCGCCAGCACGGCGACCAGCAGAAAGAAGGCCGACAGCACGACCGGCGTCGACGCGTCGCCCACCAACGCCAGCATGCCTTCGGCCAGAAAATCCGCCCCGCCCGTGCGCTGCATCGCCAGCCCCAGCGCCAGCGCCGCCGCGATCAGCAGGATGATCTTGCGGTCGATCGCGCGCACCGCCTCGTCCAGGCTGACGACGCCGAACAGAATCATCGCCGTCGCCCCGCCGAGCGCGGCCACCTCGGTCGGAACCAGCCCGCTCGCCGCGCAGCCGACGACGGCAAGGAAGATCGCGGCGGCGCGCTGGGCCAGATGCGCCTGCGGCAGATCTTCCGCCGACCATTCCATCAGCACCACTTCCTGGCTGCCGCGCAGGGCGTCGATTTCGTTGCGCCGCCCTTGGATCAGCAGGATGTCGCCGGCCTCCAGCGCGATGTCGACCAGGCGCCGGCGCATCATGCGGCTGCGTCGCTCCACCCCCAGCACTGCGCAGCCGTGGCGGTAGCGGAAGCCGGCGCGATCCAACGTCAACCCTACGAGGCGGGAGTTGGGCGGCACCATCACCTCGGCCAATGACTGGCCGGCCTGCAGCCAGGGCGCCGTATCGGCGACCGCCGCATCCTCCGCCCCCGCCTCCCGGTCGGCGGCGAGGCTGGGCCGAAGGCTGTGCGGGGTCGATTGGAACAGCTCGGTCAGCCGCTCGCGCGTGGCGGCGATCACCAGAACGTCGCCGGGCGCCAGCGCCAGATCTTCCTCATAGGGCGGCAGGAAGGTCTCCGCCCCGCGCTCGATCGACAGCACGGTGACGCCGGGCAGTTCGGGGAAGAAGCCGCTGACCGGCCGCATGGCGTCGAAGCGGTCGCCTGGCTCGACCGAGATCTGCGCCTTGAACTGGCGCGCCGCCTGGGCGCGCAAGGAGACGCCGGTCGTGCGCCGATCCGGCATCAGCCGCGGCAGCGCGAAAATCACATAGACCAGCCCGACGCCCGCCACGACCAGACCGGGGACCGTGAAGCTGAAAAAGTCGAAGCCCTGTTCGCCCATCTTCATCAGCGCGCTCGAGACAAGCAGGTTGGTCGACGAGCCGATCAGCGTCGTCATGCCGCCCAGGATCGCGGCGAAGCTGAGCGGCATCATGTAACGCGCCGCCGCGCGGTCGTTGCGCACGGCCAACGCCTGCATGATCGGGATGAAGATCACCACAACGGGGATGTTGTTGAGCACGGCGCTGGTCCCCGCCACCAGCAGCAGCGCTACCGCGAAGCTCAACAGCGCCGAGCCGCGCGACAACTGATGCACCAGGATCGCCACCCGGTCGAGCGCGCCGGTTCGGCTCAACCCCTCTCCCAAGATCAGCAGCGCCAGCACCGTCAGCAGCGCGGGGTTGGCGAAACCGCTGAGCAGCACCGTCGGCGACAACGCGTTCGCGCCGTCCGCGTCGCGCACCGGCAAGGCCTGGAACAACGCCATCAGCGTGACGATGACCAGCAGAGAGGTGACTTCGAGCGCCAGTTTCTCCGTTGCGTAGAGGATCAGCGCCGCCGCGATGACCGCGAAGACCAGACTCATCTGCAAAAGGGCGGGGTCGGCGCTGAAGGCTGTCACGGGGCGGGGCGGCCTTTCCGTCGCAAGGGCGTGGAGGCGGTAAGCCGGCTAAGGACTCGCCAGCCTAGACCCATCGTCGGCGGCGGGCCAAGCGCGTTGACAGGCGAAGCGGGCCCGCTCCACGCTTCAGGCGCCGCGAGATCCGCGCGGCGGAGGGGGAGCGACCGCCATGCCGGAATTTTTGATCGAGCCGATGTTCGAGGCCCAGCATCCGTTCTGGGTGGATTTGATCGGCTATATCGCGGGAGCGATCACGCTGACCGCCATGCATCGCAAGACGATGATCCCGCTGCGCCTGGGGGCGGTCTTCGGCAATGCGATGTTCCTGACTTTCGGGTTGATCGCGGGGATCTGGCCGACGGCGGTGCTGCACGCCATCCTGCTGCCGCTCAACGCGTTCCGGCTCTACCAGATGCTGCGTCTGGTGAAGACGATCCGGCGCGAGCATGAGGGCGAGAGCTTCGGGATGGAGGCCTTGCTGCCCTATATGCGCACCGAGACGCGCGCCGAGGGGGACGTGCTGTTCCGCAAGGGCGACGACGCCGATCGGATGTACATGATCGGATCGGGCACGGTGCGGCTGGTTGAGATCGACCATGCGCTCTCCGACGGCGCGCTGATCGGCGAGATCGCCTTCTTCACCCCGGAGCGCGCGCGCACCGTCACGGCCGTCTGCGCCACCGACTGCACGCTCTACAGCCTGACCAACAGCGCGATGCTGCAGCTCTACTACCAGAATCCGAAGTTCGGCCTCTATCTGATGCGCGTGATCGTCGAACGCCTGCTCGCCAACTGGGAGCGGGCGGAAGCGCGCGCGGCGCCGGGGTAGTCGGGCGCCTGAAAGTCGAGACGGCGGCGCATAGGCGCAGCCGTCCCCGCGCTTCCCCCGATGCGCGAGGGCTTAAACGAAAGAGGAAGGAGGTCAGCTCCCCGGCAGGCTCCCACCCGACGGCGGGTGCTGATCGCGGCACAGCGCGTCGGCGCGCGATCGGAAAAGCTCGACCTGGGCGTCGGTGACGACCCCGTCCGCCTTCATGCCGTCGATGTCGTCGAAGCGCGCCTCCCGGCACGCCAAATAGGCGGCCTCGGCCGGGTCGGTCGGCTCGGCGTCGGCGGGCTGCGGGAAGAGCCTGTCGCGCTCGTACCACAGCAAAAAGGCGATCGCCGCGCAGAACAGGCCGAGCGCGATCAGCCGGGCCGGACGCCCGTCGAGACGGCTTTGCCGCACGCGCGCCATGGCTCGGCGCTCACTCCAGCTCGAGGGCGCCGTCGATCTCGACGTCCAGATCCACGCCGTCGACGGTCAGCCGAACTTTCGCGGTCAGCGGTTTGGCGGGATCGATCGTCCCGTCTTCCACAGCCGCGCGCACGGCCTGTTCGATCTCGCGCTGCGAGGTGACGCCGACCTTTTTCAGGAATTTGCGCACGCTCATGTTGAAGGCGTCTTCGTTCATCGCGTCGTCTCCTTTTTCGTCCGCGCTCACTCGGCGGTGAGGGGCAGGTTGACCAGCAGGTTCTGGGGCTTCATCCGCACCAGCCTGTCCGGCGTCATCGACAGGCCTAGATAGACGGGCCGGCCGCGCACGCGCTCGATCACCGCGGCCTCGTCCTTGATCTCCAGCCGGAACAGCGACAGCAGGCGCGCCGGCGCCTCGTCTCCCGGGTTCTCGCCGCGATAGAGGGCGTTCAAGAGCGCGCTCGACTCCGCGTCCAGTCCGGTGTGCCAGACCCAGCGTTCGTCGCGGATCGACTGCACCGGATGAATGCGGCACTGCAGCTGGAAGAAGTGGCCGATCCATCTCTCCATGACGCGGCACAGCGCGTCGAGACCGGCGCCTGCGAAGGTCAGGTCGAGGACAGTGTCGAACCGGTCCGAGCGATCCCAGTAGTCCGCGGCCGTCTCCTCGCTCAGGACGTCCAGATCGACCTCCCGCATCGGGGCGGCGCTCTCCTTCAAAAGCCGTCCGAGATCCCCGAAGCCGCCCGTCGTCGCCAGCCGCTCGACGGTCTCGGCGTCGCCCAGCATGATGCGGCCGTCCTGTATCGTCGCACGCTGGGTGCGGAAGAACAGCTCGCCGGCGCGCGCCTGCAGCGGGTTCTCGACCCCGTCCAGCACGCCGCGGAGGATCGCATGGACCAGATGGTCCAGGAACAGCTGCGGGATCGGGCCCGGCGGATCGGTCACCAGCCGGCGATAGGCGGCCTCCAGGCTTTCGCTGTCGATCAGCAGGTCGCGGAAGGGGAGGAAAATACGGTAGTTCTCGCGCGCGTCCGGGTCGGCCAGCGCGTCGATGTCGGCCTCGCCGACCGCCCGGCGCGGATCGTCGAGCAACCGCTGATAAAGCCTGCGTTCGGCCGCGCACGCCTCTTCCGGCGGGCGAATTTCGGGGCGCTCCATATAGGCGCGCAGGAAGGCGTCGGTCACCTGATGGCGGCCCTCCTCGCCCCGGGTCAACAGGCCGTGTCCGGCGCTGACCCAGAAATCCTTCGCGGCGCGCGCGCTCATGCGATCCTCACCCTTCGTTCTCGTCAGGGATCAGGGTCCAGACCCGGCCGTGATCCATCGCGTCGGGGCGCTTGATCGCGCGCACGCGCTCGATCACCCCGTCTTCGCCGAACTCCCGCTCGATCGCCAGCAACTGGCCCGGTTCCGCGTCTGCGCACAGGCTTTCGGCGTAGGCCAACTCGTCGCGTGCGACGGGCAGCGCCGACTCCAGGTCGGGCGCGCCGTAACGATCCACGAAATGCCGGGCCAAGGCCCGCGCTGCGGCCTCCACTTCTGCGGCGTCCGCACGGGCCGCTTGAACCAGCGTAGCGCGCCCGAAACTTTCAAGACCCAGGAAAGTCTGTCCAAAGGCGATGAGATCCCGCCCGCTCAAGGCGGCAGGGTCGGCGTCGGCGAAGGCGAAGCCGCCGGGCGCCGCGATCTCACCGGGCCCGGCCGGCGTCTCGAAGATGTGCGCGTCCGACTCGTCCAGGCGGATGACCCGCAGCACGTTTCGCGTCCGCGCGCTCACGAGGCCCCTCCCGCCAGATCCGCGGCCGCCGTGAAGGCGTGCGCCAGCGCGATGCGTCGCTCGCGGCCGTCGACCAGCACGCGCATGGCCCCGTCCTGCGCGACGCCTCCGGCTCGGGCGGGGGGCGCGTTGCGGGTCGGCGCGCCGTCTGCGTCGTAGATCGGGAAGGGGTACGGCTCGTCGACCCCCGCCATGCGCGCCTCCCAGGCGCCGGCCACCGGCTTCAGCCCGTCGCGCTCCCATCGATGCAGCCAACTCAGGAAATGCCGGGCGAAGGCCTCCAGGATTTCCTTGGGCGACACCTCGCCCGCTCCTTCCTCGAACAGATTGGTGCGGCCCAGCTCGCGCCCGGGTTCGCTCCTCGGGTCGCCGGCCAGCGCCAGATCCAGGCCGACGGCCATCCAGTCCGGGACCGCGTCCGCGGCCTTCGTCGACGTGACGTAGCGCATCGACCCGGCCGCGGCGCCGTTCACCAGAACCCGGTCCGGCCACCCGAACAGCACGCCGATCTGAGGCGGCAGCGTCGCGCCGAGCGCGTCGTTGAAGGCGATCATCGCGACGTAGGCGATCTCGGCGGCGTGGGCGAAGGGCGTCTCCGGAGCCAGGACGAGCGCCGCGCGCAACCGGTCCGGCCGCACGGGGTAGTAGAGAGCGCCCGCGTCGGCCGCGCCCGCGCGTGCGTCGGCGACGGCCTGCGCCAGCGGGTCGTCGTCCGCGCCGACGGGGCGGGCCTCGAACAGCGGCGGCAGGGCGGGCGCCGTCTCAGCCCTTTCTCGGTCGTCCGCGTCGCCTGCGGTCATCGGATCTCTTTCCTCACCCCGGCGCCAGTCCCGGTCTCTTCCCGCGCTTTTCCAATGCGCGGCGCGCCCTTACACTTCGCGCTTATGTCGACCAGCCCCGTCTCTTCCCCCTCGACCCGTCATCTGATGACGACCGACGAGGTCGCGGCCTATCTGCGCATTAAGGAGCGCAAGGTCTACGATCTGGTCAAGTCCGGCAAGATTCCCTGTACGCGCGTCACCGGCAAGCTTCTGTTTCCGAAGCCGCTGATCGATCTCTGGGTGGCGGCCGAGACGGCCGGCGGCCCCGGCCTCGCCGCCGCGCCGCGCCCGCCGATCGCGGCCGGCAGCCACGACCCCCTGCTGGCCTGGGCCTTGTCGGAATGCGGGGCGGGAATTGCGACGCTGTTCGACGGTTCGCTGTCGGGCATCGAACGCTACATCGGCCGCGAGGCGCTTTTCTGCGGCTTCCATCTGCCGCCCGAGGCGGAGTCGGAATCGGCGCCCGGCGGCGCGCCCAAACTCCTGGCCGACGCCCAGGCCGCCGCCGGAGCGACGGTGGTGATCGAATGGGCGAAGCGGGTGCAGGGACTGATCTTGCCGGCCGGCAACCCGGCGCGCGTGCGCGGCCTGGCCGAGTTGGGCGAGCGGCGCCTTAAGGTTAAGCTGCGCCAACCGGAGGCCGGCAGCCGCATGCTTTTCGACGCGCTCTTGGGCGCGGCCGGCGTGGCGCCTGGCGCCGTCCAGGCGGCGGATCCGATCGCGCGGACAGAGACCGACGCCGCGTCGGCGGTTGCGGAAGGCCGTGCGGATCTCGCCTTCGGGGTCGAATCCGCCGCGCGGCGGTTCGGACTTGATTTCTTGCCGCTGGCCGACGAGCGCTATGATATCGCGATCGACCGACGCGACTATTTCGAGCCGCCCTTCCAAAAGCTGCTGGCCTTCGCCGCCGGCCCGCGCTTCGTCGACGAGGCCGCGCGGCTGGGCGGCTACGACGTGAGCGCGCTGGGGCGCGTGGTTTTTAACGGGTAGGGGGCGGCCAGCCGGCGAAGTCGGGACAGACAATCCCGGGCGGCCGAAAGGCCGACCCGGGCTCTCGATGAAGGCGCGGGCGGCGTTACGATTCCGCCCGGATGACGTCTTTGTCGGGCGACCCGGCGGATCCGCTCAACTCTCGCCGCCGGCGTTCGGGAAGAACAGCTGCTCGCCGTCGCGCGTGTAGGAGGCGATCAGCTTCTGGCCTTCCGGCGAAATCACCCAATCGACGAACTGCTGGGCGAGATCAAGCTTCACATGCGGGAACTTTTCCTTGGAGACCGCGATGATCCCGTACTGGTTGAACATCGCCGGATCGCCCGCGAAGACGATGCGATAGTCGTCCTTGTTCTCAAAGGCGAGCCAGGTGGCCCGGTCGCTCATCGAATAGGCCCCCATGCCGACCGCGGTGTTGAGCGTCGCGCCCATGCCGGAGCCGGTCTCGCGATACCACGCGCCCGCAGCCTTGGGATCGACGCCAGCGGCCTTCCAGAGGCTCAGTTCGCGCTTGTGTGTGCCGCTGTCGTCGCCGCGCGAGGCGAAGGCGGCCTCGGCCTCCGCGATCGCCTGCAGCGCGCCCTTGACGTCTCCGGCGTCCGAGACGTCAGCGGGGTCCGCCTGCGGCCCGACCAGGACGAAGTCATTGTACATCACATCGTAGCGCTCGACCCCGAAACCCTCGTCGACGAACGCCTCTTCCGAGGGCTTGTGATGAACGAACAGCACGTCGGCGTCGCCGTTGCGGGCCAACCGGATCGCCTGGCCGGTTCCGACCGCGACGACGCGAACCTGGATTCCCGTCTCGGCTTCGAACTTCGGCAGCAGATAGTCGAACAGGCCGGAATTCGCGGTCGAGGTGGTGGAGGCGACCGTGATGAACTTGTCCGCAGCCGCGGCCGGGCCGGCGAAGACCAAAGGCAGGGCGAGCGCGGCGGCCGTTACGGCCAGCGCAGCGCGGCGGGTCGTCTTGGCGATCAGGCGCTCGATCATAGCAGCTCTCCTTTCAGGAAACGACGCAGGGTCTCGGCGGGCGGGTCGTCCAACAGCGCGCCGGCGGGGCCGGCGGCGTCCAGCCGGCCGGCGTTGAGGAACAGCAACTCGTCAGCCAGCCGGCGAACCTGTCCCAGATCGTGGCTTGAGAAGATCACCTTCACGCCCGCCTCGGCGGCTTCGGCGATCAAGGCCTCCAATTTCCGAAGCGCGCTCGGGTCGAGGCCGGCGCCCGGCTCGTCGAGCAACAGCGCCTGCGGGCGAAGCATCAGCGCGCGCACCAGCGCGAGACGGCGCTGCTCGCCCCCGGACAGCCGACGCGCCGGGGCGTCGGCGCGGCCCGTCAGGCTCGCCCGCTCCAGCCAATAGGCGATGAGGTCGGCGCGCGCGCTCTTGGGGATCCCGGCGCGCCGCGCGGCGAAGACCAAATTGGCGGCCGCCGTACGGCGCAGCAGCACCGGCTGCTGCAGCAGCATGGCTTGCGCGACGGCTTTCGGCGCGGCGCCGTCCTCGCCCCAAAGCGCCGCGCCCCGGTCAGGCGCGATCAGCCCGTTCAGCACCTTAAGAAACGTCGTCTTGCCCGCCCCGTTGGGGCCGATCAGGGCGGTCACGCCCCGGGCGGTCAGGCGCGTGCTGACGCCGTCCAGGATCGCACGCCCGCCGCGCCGGACCGAGACGTCCGCCAGTCGGGCCGCCGGCGGCGCGGGAGCCTGCGGGACGCGGGGCGTAAGGTCGTCTCGGGGCATGGCGCTCACGCTCCCTGTCCGCGGGCGCCGGCCGGCGCGCGACGGCCGCCGGGACCCTCCTCACCGGCGTGGCGCGCGGCCAGCGCCCGCAATCCGAACGCGAGCGCGTTGACGCTGAGCGCGATCCCCAACAGCACCACGCCGAGGCCGAGCGCGAGGGGCAGATCCCCTTTGCTGGTCTCCAAGGCGATCGCGGTCGTCATGACGCGCGTGACGCCGTCGATGTTGCCGCCGACGATCATCACCGCGCCCACCTCCGCCACCGCGCGGCCGAAACCGGCGGCGAGCGCGGTCGCTAGGCTGAGCCGCGCCTCGTAGAGCAAGGTCGCGGCGACCTCTCGACGGCTCATCCGGAAGCAGGCCAGCTCCTCGGCGTATTCCGCGAAGAAATCCTCCAACGTGCGATGGGCGATCGCGGCCACGATGGGGGTCACCAGAATGCTTTGCGCGACGACCATCGCGCCCGGGGTGAAAAGCAGGCCCAACTCGCCCAAGGGGCCGGCGCGCGAGAGCATGAGGTAGACCACCAGCCCGACCACCACCGGCGGCAGGCCGAGCAGCGCGTTCAAGACCGCGATCACCGCGCCGCGTCCGGGGAAACGCGCGACCGCCAGCAGCGCCGCCAGCGGCAGCCCGACGACGGCCGCCACCGCGACGGCGCTGAGGCTCACCTGCAGCGACAGGCCGACGATCTCGTAGAGTTTCTCGTCGCCGGTCGCCAATAGTCGCCCGGCTTCGGCGAACGCCTCTTGAAAGGCCATGAGCCTCTGCCACCCTCGAATGTGCGCATTATTATGCGTTTATATGCAAGAATTACAGAAAGGCTGTCAATATTCAATAGGAAGCGCTCGCTTGCAGTCAAACATGTCTCGACAGTTCGCGGCGGCTGGGCGACCCTATTGGTATGACCAATCAAGGATGCGACGCCGCCCGTCGGGGAACGGCGTCCGACGGGGTGGATAACGCGACGGAGGCGGACGCCGCGGGCGGGCCGAACGATTCGTCTGCGCGCGCCGAAGGAGCGGGAACGCTCGATCGGCAAGAACGCCGGTCGGTGCTTCAGGTCGGCGTCGTCGTCGAGCGCCGTCCGGTCGCCAACCCGTGGGCCGACGACCAATATCTGCCGAGCGCCGTCGTCCCGAACGCCGGGCGGGCCGACTGGACGCCGTTGCCGAGCGAGCCGGACGACCCGCCGGGGGTGCGGCGCTGGCTGGCCGCGACGGTCGAGATCGCGCTCCATCGCACCGAGTCGGAAGCGTATCTGGAGAACCTGCACGCCGAACAGCCGGCGGTCTACGTGGTGCTGCGCCCGTCGCAGGATCCGGACGACCCGCATGAGGCGAGCGTCGTCTGCGCGACGCTGTCGCCCTATGAGGCGCAGGATTTCCTCGACAGCGGCGAGGACGTCGTCGAGCCGGTGCCGATGCCCGATCAGATCGCCGCCTGGGTGCGCGCTTTCGTCGCGCGTCATCACAAGGAAGTTCCGTTCAAGAAGCGGAAGCGCAAACCGCACACGGCCGAGGAACCCGCCTTCGGCAAGCGGCTGCACCCGGTTGAGCGCGCCTTCTACGAGCGCCGCGAGCGCCTGCGGCCCGACGACGAGACGGAGGGGGAGGCTTGATGACGCAGGATCGTTTCCTCAGCCGCTGGTCGCGGATGAAGGCGCGCTCGCGCGCGGGTCGGGCGGCCGAGGCGCCGCCGCGCGCGCGGCCCGACCCCGCCGCGACGGCTTGGCGTCCGCATGAGGGCGCGGAGGTCGCGGAGAAAGAGCCGGAGGTCGAGGCCGGCGCCGTCGAGGCCGCGCCCGAGACCGCGCCGGAGACCGCGCCCGAGACCCGGGCCGTCGTCGACGAGGCGCAGGTCCTGGCGGAGTGGCCGGAGGATCTGCCGCATCCGGATGAACTCGATTCCGAGAGCGATTACAGCCCTTTCTTCTCGCCGGAGGTGAGCGAGGCGGTTCGCAATATCGCGCTGCGCCGGCTGTGGCGCTCGAATCCGCTGTACGCGAACGTCGACGGGCTCGTCGATTACGGCGAGGATTTCACCGACGCCGCCCGCGTGGTCGCCGGGATGAAGAGCGCCTATCAGGTCGGCAAAGGCTACGCCCGGCAGGCGGAGGAGCAATTGGCCGAGGCCGAGGCGGCGCTCGATCGAGCGGAGGCGGAGGGCGAGGCGCGCCCAGACCCCGATCGCGCGCCCGAGGCCGCGGCCCCGCCGGACGCGGAGCCCGAGCCGGAGCCGGAGCGTGAGGCGCCGCGCGCCGCTGAAGCGCAAGCCGGCGACGCCGCGGACGCCGTAGAGGATGAAGGCGACGCCGAGGGCGGCTACGAGGGCGGCCACGGGGGCGGCGGCCGGGCCTGAGGCGCCGGCCGGGTCGCGAGCGGGCGACGGCTTGTAACGCGCGGCGTGCGTCAAGTCCCCATGACAAGAATGGTGGACAGAGCGGGCGGCCCGGGAGATACTGACTGGTAAGACCAATTGAGCGACGCATGGGCTGGGGGGCCTCGCGTCCGCAGAATGACCCGGAATCGGGCCTTTTTGCCGAACCGTCGCCCCCGTCCCGTCGTTGAAAAGACGGTCGAGACCCGGTCCATAAGCCGGGCTCACAAGACTAAGGGGGTTGGACATAACGGTGAGCGCCCACACGACATCACCGCAGAGCGACGCGCCGGACGGCGGCCTCGCGCCGGAGGAGGCGGGGCGCCGGGCGCTGTATCATTTCCTGGCGCGCACGTTGTCGCGCCCGATCGAAAAGACCGAAGCGGGGCGCATCGCCCCCTTCGCCGACGGCTCCACCGCGCTGGGCCAGGCCGTCCAGGCCTTCATCGACGCGGTCGACGCCGCCGACGCGACGGCGCTGGAGCGAGAGTTCCACGATCTCTTCATCGGCGTCGGGCGGGGCGAGCTGGTGCCCTACGCGTCCTATTACCTCACCGGATTCCTGAACGAGAAGCCGTTGGCCGAGCTGCGTCGCGACATGGACGCGCTCGGTTTCGAGCGCGCGGAAGGCGTGCGCGAGCCCGAGGACAACATCGCGAGCCTTTGCGATCTGATGGGCCATCTGATCGCCGGCGCGGCGACGGGCGAGCGCGATCTCTACGATCAGGACCGGTTCTTCGCCGCCCATCTGAAACCCTGGGCGGACAAGTTTTTCGCGGACCTTTCGAGCGCCAAGACGGCCGACGTCTACCGGCGGCTCGGCGAGGTCGGCCGCTGCTTCATGGCGATCGAAGAAGACGGATTCGCCATGGTGGCCCGCGCCTGATCCGGGCGCGGGCGGAAGAGCGGTCGGGCGTCGGAGACGGCGGCCGACCAGGACCAAGGAGAAGGGTTGATGGAGATGCGTGAAGAGGAAGGCGTCAGCCGGCGCCGCTTCTTCTCATCGGTCGGCAAGACCGTCGCGGTCGGCGTCGGCGCCGTCGCGGCGGCGGCGGCGGGCGCGTCCGACGCCGAAGCCGATGCGGGTCCCGACGGGGACCTGTATCGGGAGACCGATCATGTGAAGAAGGTCTACGAGCTGTCCCGCTTCTAAGTCGGCGGCTCGCAATCAACAAGAAACGCTTTCCCCGTCGGACGTTCGACGTCGCGGCGGGGGAGGAAACGATCCAAACTACTGAAAGGGCGTGAAAGATGCTCCGCAAAAAGACTAACGGGGTTGCGATTGGCTCCCGGGCGTCCGCGGCCTTCACCGGCGCTGCCGGCGAAGCGGTCGATCGGCGGACTTTCTTGAAGCGTTCCGGTCTCGCAGCGGGCGGCGTCGCCGCATTGGCTGCGGCGCCGTCGGGTCTGGTCGCGCGCAAGGCGCAGGCGGCCTCCACCGGCGCGACCAGCGGGAACGTCAAGACGGTCAAATCGGTGTGCACCCACTGTTCGGTGGGCTGCACGGTTCTGGCTGAGGTGGACAACGGCGTGTGGGTCGGGCAGGAGCCCGGCTTCGACAGCCCGTTCAACCTCGGCGCCCACTGCGCCAAGGGCGCGTCGGTGCGCGAACACGCGCACGGCGAGCGGCGCCTGAAGTACCCGACCAAGATGGTCGACGGTAAGTGGACGAAGATCTCGTGGGAGCAGGCGATCGAAGAGATCGGCGACAAGCTGCTTCAGATCCGCGAGACGTCCGGCCCCGATTCGGTCTACTGGCTGGGATCGGCGAAGCACAACAACGAGCAGGCCTATCTGTTCCGGAAGTTCTACGCCTACTGGGGCACCAATAACGGCGACCACCAGGCGCGTATCTGTCACTCGACCACGGTCGCGGGTGTTGCGAACACCTGGGGCTACGGCGCGATGACGAACTCCTACAACGACATCCACAACAGCCGCGCCATGTTCGTCATCGGCGGCAATCCGGCCGAGGCGCACCCGGTCTCGCTGCTTCACCTGCTGAAGGCGAAGGAGCAGAACAACGCGCCGCTGATCGTCTGCGATCCGCGCTTCACGCGCACGGCCGCGCACGCCGACGAGTATGTGCGTTTCCGGCCCGGCAGCGATGTCGGGCTGGTCTGGGGCATCCTGTGGCACATCTTCGAGAACGGCTGGGAGGATCGCGAGTTCATCCGCCAGCGCGTCTGGGGGATGGACGAAATCCGCAAGGAAGTCGCGAACTGGGATCCTGAGGAGACCGAGCGCGTCACCGGCGTGCCGGGCAGCCAGCTGAAGCGCGTCGCGCGCACGCTGGCCAACAACCGGCCGGGCACCGTGATCTGGTGCATGGGCGGCACCCAGCACACCAACGGCAACAACAACACGCGCGCTTACTGCATTCTGCAGCTGGCGCTCGGCAACATGGGCGTCTCCGGCGGCGGCACGAACATCTTCCGCGGCCACGACAACGTCCAGGGCGCCACCGATCTGGGCGTGTTGAGCCATACGCTGCCGGGTTATTACGGCCTCGCCGCCGGCTCCTGGAAGCACTGGTCGCGCGTCTGGGAGACGGATTACGACTATCTGCTCAATCGCTTCGCCTCGAAGGAGATGATGGAGGCCTCGGGCATCCCCGTGTCGCGCTGGATCGACGGCGTGCTCGAGGACAAGGCCAACATCGAGCAGAACGACAATCTCCGGGCCATGATCTTCTGGGGGCACGCCCCCAACTCGCAGACGCGCCTGCCCGAGATGAAGACGGCGATGGAGAAGCTGGACCTGTTGGTCGTGGTGGATCCGTTCCCGACCGTCTCGGCCGTGCTGCACGACCGCACGGACGGCGTCTATCTGCTGCCGGCCTCGACCCAGTTCGAGACCTACGGCTCGGTGACGGCCTCCAACCGGTCGATCCAGTGGCGCGAGCAGGTGGTCGAGCCGCTCTTCGAGTCGCTGCCCGACCACACGATCATGTACAAGCTGGCGAAAAAGCTCGGCATCGCGGACGAGATGTTCAAGAACATCACCGTCGAGAATGACGAGCCGCTGATCGAAGACGTCACCCGCGAGTTCAACCGCGGCATGTGGACGATCGGCTACACCGGCCAGTCGCCGGAGCGCCTGAAGCTTCACATGGCCAACCAGCACACCTTCGACAAGACCACCCTCCAGGCGGTGGGCGGTCCGGCCGACGGCGAGTACTACGGGCTGCCGTGGCCGTGCTGGGGCACGCCTGAGATGAAGCATGTCGGCACGCCGAATCTCTACGATCCGTCCAAGCCGGTCGCCGAGGGCGGCCTGACCTTCCGCGCGCGCTTCGGCGTGGAGCGAAACGGCGAGAACCTGCTCGCCGAAGGCTCCTACTCCGTCGGCTCGGAGATCAAGGACGGCTATCCGGAGTTCACGATGGCGATGCTCCAGAAGCTCGGCTGGGATTCCGATCTCACCGACGGGGAGCGCGCGACCATCGAGGCGATCGCCGGCGACAAGACCAACTGGAAGACCGACCTTTCGGGCGGCATCCAGCGGGTCGCGATCAAGCACGGCTGCGCGCCCTTCGGCAACGCCAAGGCGCGCTGCGTGGTGTGGAACTTCCCGGATCCGGTGCCGCTGCACCGGGAGCCGCTCTACACCAGCCGTCGCGATCTGCTCGACAAGTACGCCACCTACGAAGACCGGATGATGTATCGCCTGCCGACGAAGTACGCGTCGATCCAGCAGGTCGACTACTCGAAGGACTTCCCGACGATCCTCACCTCGGGCCGTCTGGTGGAGTACGAAGGCGGCGGCGACGAGACGCGCTCGAACCCGTGGCTCGCGGAGCTGCAGCAGGACATGTTCGTCGAAATGCATCCTCGGGACGCCAACAATCTGGGCGTCCAGGACGGCGAGATGGTCTGGGTGCACAGCCCGGAAGGCGGCAAGGTGAAGGTCATGGCCATGGTCACCGAACGGGTCGGCCAGGGCGTTGCCTTCATGCCGTTCCACTTCGGCGGTCACTATCAGGGCGAGGATCTGCGCTCCAAATATCCGGAAGGCGCCGATCCGTATGTTCTCGGCGAATCGTGCAACACCGCGCAGACGTACGGCTACGACTCGGTCACCAACATGCAGGAGACCAAAGCCACGCTCTGCCGGATCGAGCGCGCGTAAGGGAGGAAATAGACAATGGCGAGAATGAAATTCCTCTGCGACGCCGAGCGCTGCATCGAATGCAACGCTTGCGTCACCGCGTGTAAGAACGAGCATGAGGTGCCCTGGGGCATCAACCGGCGTCGGGTCGTCACCATCAATGACGGCAAGCCCGGCGAGCGGTCGATCTCTGTCGCCTGCATGCATTGTTCGGACGCGCCTTGTATGGCCGTCTGCCCCGTCGACTGCTTCTACGAGACGGAAGAAGGGGTGGTCCTTCATTCGAAGGATCTGTGCATCGGTTGCGGCTACTGCTTCTACGCGTGCCCGTTCGGCGCGCCGCAGTATCCCCAGGCCGGCAACTTCGGCAGCCGCGGCAAGATGGACAAGTGCACCTTCTGCGCCGGCGGTCCCGAGGAGAACCACTCCCAGGCCGAGTTCCAGAAGTACGGCCGCAACCGTCTGGCCGAGGGCAAGCTGCCGCTGTGCGCGGAGATGTGCTCGACCAAGGCGTTGCTCGCGGGCGACGGCGACACGGTCGCCGACATCTACCGCGAGCGCGTGGTGGCCCGCGGCTTCGGCTCGGGCGCTTGGGGCTGGGGCACGGCCTACGAGCAGAAGGGCTCCTGACCGACGGAACTGGGGGCGGCCGCGACGCGCCGTCCCCGATCCCGTCGCCTCAGGAACTTTTCCCCGGGAAATAGCGGGGGGCGTACGGGTCGACCGACGCCCCCCCCTTCCCGACGGTGAGAGCGCCGCCTGACGGCGGCGCGGCTTCGCGAGGTCGCGTGAGACGATGACGAAGAGAACGCAAGACAAGGCGGCGATCGGCCGGCCGACGGCGGGCCGCGCGGTCCGCGGCGGATTGGCGTTGGCGGCGGTCGGGCTCCTGATGCTCGGCGGATGCCGGGAGAGCGAACAGAACCGCCCGCTCGATTACGAGCCCGGCGTCTATCTCGGACAGCAGGACGAACCGCTGGACGAAGGGGTGGTGGACCAGCTGCGCGACCGCGCGCGCTCGGGCCAGCAGATGTGAGCGCCGGTTCGCTTACGGGATGGAGAAGGGGTTGGACCCATGCAAGTCGCACTAACCAAGCTGAAGGCTGCGGCCGCGCTTGCCGCGCTGCTCGTCTTCCTGGCCGTCGCGCCCGGCGCGTCGGCGCAACAGACCGACCCGGCGCCGGGTCCTGAGGAGGCCGTCGGCGGCGCCGTGCCCGGCTCCTCGCTGGGGGTCGCAAGCGACACGGATTTCTGGCGCGAGATCCGCCGCGGCGCCAGCGGTACGGCGCAGCAGCCGCACGAGCTGGGCGGCGTTCTGATCCAGTCTGAGGGCGACAACTGGCGGGCCGTGCGCAACGGGCCGCTGAAGACCTACGGCGTGTGGTTGATGATCGGGATCATCGGCCTGCTCGCCCTGTTCTTCGCGCTGCGCGGCCGCATCAAAATCGAGCATGGTCCGGCGGGGACGACGATCGAGCGTTTCACCGGGCTCGAGCGGTTCGGCCATTGGCTGACTGCGGGCTCCTTCATCGTGCTGGCGATCACCGGCCTCAACCTGATGTACGGCCGCTACGTGCTGATGCCGGTGATGGGCAAGGAGGCCTACGCCTTTATCACCAACGCCGGCAAGTGGGTGCACAATTGGATCGCCTTCGCCTTCATGGCCGGGCTGGTGCTGATCTTCATTATGTGGGTCGCGCACAACATCCCGAACAAGACCGACCTTAAGTGGCTCGCCAAAGGCGGCGGCCTGTTCTCCAAGGGCGTGCATCCGGATTCTAAGAAGTTCAACGCCGGCCAGAAGATCATCTTCTGGGCGACGATCTTGGGCGGCGCGTCGCTCAGCCTGTCGGGTTGGGCGCTGCTCGATCCGTTCACGACGACGATGTTCGCGGACACCTTCGCGCTCGTGAACACGCTCGGCTTCAATCTGCCGACGAACCTCACGCTGATGGAGGAGCAGCAGCTCGCCGTCGTCTGGCATGGGATCGTCTCGTTGGTGATGATCGCGATCATCCTGGCGCACATCTATATCGGCTCGATCGGGATGGAGGGCGCTTTCGCCGCAATGGGCAGCGGTCAGGTCGATCTGAACTGGGCGCGGGAGCACCATAATCTTTGGGTCGAGGAGGAGATGAGCAAGAGCGGCGTCGGCCGCGCGCAGCCGGCCGAATAGGCCGGCGGGCGCGCTCAGGTCGGCGTCTCCCCAGAGCGCGCCGCCTCGGATCGCGGCGGATAGGATGAAGCGAGGGCGGTGCGGAAGGGTGACGGAGGTGCGGTTTCGCCGGGCGCGCATGCGCCGATCCTGCGAACGCGTCGCGTCTCTCGCCCGCGCGGCCCTCGTCGCGTCTGGGCTCTGGGCGGCGTCGCAGCCGGCGGCGGCCGATCTGCTGGGGCACGGGGCGCCGGTGCGCGACGTGGCGCTCAGCCCTGACGGCGCGCGCGCCATCACGTCCGGCTTCGACGACCTCTCCATCGTCTGGGATCTCGCGGCGGGCGAGCAAGCGGTGCGCCTCTACGGCCACGAGGCGGCGGTGAACGCGGGCGTGTTTCTGCCGGGCGGGCGCGCGGCGACCGTCAGCGACGACGGCTCCGCGCGGATTTGGAGCCTCGACACCGGGGAAACGCTGCACGTGCTGTCCGGCCACAGCCAGAAAGTCGTCAACCTCGCGCGCTCGCCGGACGGCCGTCGCCTGGCCACCGCATCCTGGGATCGGACGGTGCGCCTGTGGGACGCCGAGACCGGCGCGCCGCTTCGAACCTTTGACGGCCATCGAGGGCCGGTCAACGCCGTGCGGTTCTTCGACGGCGGGCGGCGCCTGATCTCTGGCGGTCATGACGGGGCTCTGCGCACCTGGCCGGCGCAGCAGGACGGCGGTGAGGCCGGCCTGTTCGCGGAGGCCGGCTTTCCGATCAACGATCTTGAACTCTCCCCGGACGGCGCGCGTCTCGTCACCGCCTCGGCCGACGGCGTCGTGCGCATATGGGATGTCGCAACGCGGCGGGAGATCCGCCGGCTGGAGGCGCATGAGGGCGCCGTTCTGGCGGTCGCGATCTCGCCGGACGGCCGGCAGATCGCCAGCGGCGGGACCGACGGAAGGCTGTTGCTGTGGCGGCTGGCGGGGAGCGCGGCCGAGCCGCGGCTGGACGTGCCCATCGACCATTACCGGGCGGTCTGGGCCCTCGACTTCGCGGTCGACGGGCGCGCGATCTACGCCTCCGGCGTCGATTCGGTGACCCGCGTCTTCTCGACCGAGGACGGCGCGCCTTTGGGCGGCGGCGGAACGCCCTTCCAGCCGATCGATCGGGTGAGCCGCGCCTTCGCCGACAGCGACGACCCGGTCGAGCGCGGCGCCTTCCAGTTTCGCAAGTGCGCCGTGTGCCACAGCCTGACGCCCGACGGACCGCCCAAGTCCGGCCCGACCCTGCATGGGATTTTCGGTCGGCGCGTCGGCGGCTTGCCGGACTATCGTTATTCGTCCGCGCTTGAGGACGCCGATTTCATTTGGACCGAAAAGACGGTCTCCGAGTTGTTCGAGGTCGGTCCCGACGTGATGCTGCCCGGCACCAAGATGCCGATCCAGCGCCTGCCCGATCCGCAGGACCGCGCCGATCTGACGGCCTTTCTGAAAGCGTCCGGCGGGGCGGCGGAGTAACGACGGGACCCCCGGCGCGCAGCTACTGCGTCGCGGTGAGCAGCGTCTCCAACCCGCGGTCGCGCCGCGTTCGCCACGGCCGTGCGCCGCGGCGGTAGGCGCTTGGCGAGACGCCGGTCTTGTTGCGGAAGAAGCGGGTGAAATGACTTTGGGCGCTGAAGCCCAACTGATCCGAGATTTCGGCGATCGGCGCGTCATCCTCGGTCAGGCGGCGCACGGCCTCCTCCAGCAGCAGGGTGTCCGCATAATGGCGGGGCGTCATGCCGCAACAATCCCGGAACTGCTCGAAGAAACGCGAGCGGGACAGGCCGGCGCTGACCGCGATCGCGTCCACACCCGGATCCTTGGAGAGCGCTTCGCGCATCACCACGATCGCGCGCCGTATGCGTTGATCGATGGGGCGCACGCCCCGCGGCAAATGGGCGCCGCCGACGCAGCGCGCCAGCAGCAGCGCGAGCAGGGCGAAGAGCGGCTCCTCCAGGGCGGCGTCATCGTCCCGCTCGCCCTCGTCGCGCTCTCGGCGGGCCAGCAGCAATTGCGCCAGCCCGTCCCGCGCGGCGCAGACTTCGTCGTCGAGAGCCTGCTCCGGCTTTGCGAAGATCTCCGGCGGATAGCCCGTCTCGGCCAGGCCGATCGCCGGCCTGCCGAGCCAGCTAGGTTCAATGTAAAGGGCGAGGTACAGGCACGCTTGCCCGTCGGCGGCGCCGTCGCGGCTGTGCGCGCACCAGGGATTGATCAGCACCGCGGCGCGATCGGTCAGGGCGGCGGCGCCGTTCTCGGTGCGATAGCGCCCGTCGCCGCCGTCGATCTTCAGAAGGATGTGCAGCTGCGGGTGGGTGTGGGCCGGCGACGGATCAACCGCGCGATGCAAGGCGACGCGGCCGAAGCGTCCCTGGAAGCTGTGAATCGCCGTCTCGCTCATGCTGTGCGCCGCATCACCCCAAGAACCGTGGCGGTCTCGTGCAATCCTCCGCCCTCGACCGCAGGCGCCGCTCTGCGCCGCCATGCGCCCCCCGCGCTGCGCGGGACCGTCCGCGAACGGCCCCTTTCCCCGTAATCTTACGGGAGTAGGCTTGTCCGTGCCTCGCGAGAAAAGCCCAAACCGCATCATAAGGCCGAGAATCGGACGGCACGGTAAAACTCAAGGCTAGGACGTTTGCTTCGCCGGCCCCTGCGATTAGGATGCCGCAGCTGACGACGGGCGGCTATTCTCTTGATCCGGGAATGAGGGCGGAATGACCAACCAGAGCGCAAAGACCGGCGGCGAGCTGCTTGCGGAGGCCTTGGCGATTCACGGGACGGAGATCGCTTTCGGCGTTCCGGGGGAAAGCTATCTGGCGCTGCTGGACGCGTTGGTCGGCGGCTCGATTCGCTTCATCACCTGCCGTCAAGAAGGCGGCGCGGCGATGATGGCCGACGCCTACGGCAAACTGACCGGTCGACCGGGCGTCGCGATGGTGACCCGCGGCCCAGGCGCGACCAACGCCGCCGCCGGCGTCCATATAGCCTTTCAGGATTCGACGCCCATGATTCTGCTGGTCGGCCAGGTCGCGCGGGACATGCGTGACCGGGAGGCGTTTCAGGAAGTCGATTACCGCCAGATGTACGGCGCGTTGGCGAAATGGGTCGCCGAGATCGACGATGCGCGGCGCATCCCCGAGTATCTGAACCGCGCCTTCCACACCGCGACATCCGGCCGGCCGGGTCCGGTCGTCCTGGCCCTGCCGGAGGATATGCTGAGCGAGCGCGTCGCGCCGCCCCCGGCCGTCGATCGGTACGCGCCGCTCGAGGCGGCGCCGACGCCGGCGGCGATGGCGGACCTGCACCGGCGTCTCGCGGCGGCGGAGCGACCGCTGGCGCTGCTGGGCGGCGGCGGCTGGGACGCGGAAAGCCTCGCCCGCGTCCGCGCCTTTGCGGAGGCCGCAGACTTGCCGGTCGCCGCCTCCTTCCGCTGCCAGGACTATCTCGACAACCGCAGCGCCTGTTATGTCGGCCATGTCGGGATCGGGATCAATCCGGCGCTGGCGGCGCGGGTCAAGGAGGCGGATCTGCTTCTGGTCGTCGGCGCGCGCCTCGGCGAATCGACGACGGCCGGCTACACGTTGGTCGAGCCGCCGCGCCCGCGCCAACAGCTTATCCATGTCTATCCGCAGGCCGAGGAGCTCAACCGGGTCTATGACGCCGATCTCGGAATCGTGTCGGACGTGAAGGCCTTTGCGCGCGCCCTAGGCGACTTGGCGCCGCTGGACGGGTCGCGTTGGGCCGCTCACCGCGCAGCCGCGCGCGCGGACTATGAGGCGCACATCGAACCGCTGCCGGTCCCGGGCGCGCTGCAAATGGCGGACATCGTGCGCTGGCTCGCCGAGACCCTGCCGGAGGATGCGATCCTCGCCAACGGGGCCGGCAACTACACCACCTGGGTGCATCGCTTCTTCCCCTACCGCGGCTGGCGCACCCAATTGGCGCCGACGTCCGGCTCGATGGGCTACGGCGCGCCGGCCGCGGTCGCGGCCAAGGCCGTGCATCCGGACCGGCCGGTGATCGCCTTCGCGGGCGACGGGTGCTTCATGATGCACGGCCAGGAACTGGCGACGGCCGCGCAGTACGGCCTGGGAATTCTGGTGATCGTCGTCGACAACGGCATGTACGGAACCATCCGCATGCATCAGGAGCGCGAGTACCCGACACGGGTCAGCGGCACCGATTTGCGCAACCCCGATTTTGCGGCGCTCGCCGCCGCATACGGCGCCCATTCGGCGCGGGTCGAGAGGACGGAGGAATTCTTCCCAGCCTTCGAGACGGCGATGGCGGAGGCCGAGGCGGGGCGCCCGGCGCTGCTTCACCTGATCATCGATCCGGAAGCGTTGACCCCTGTTCAATCGCTCTCCCAGATTCGGGAGAAGGCGTTGGGCGCCGCCTGAGCCGCGACGCGCGGCGGCGGGGAATAGGAGGGCGTCGACCCGGCCGGCTGGCGGGACCTAGGCCCGCCCCTCACTCGATCTCCGCCTCGGTGATCGTCAGCGCCTCGGCCTTCTCGACCTGGGGCGCCGGCAAGGGCACGGTCTTGCCGGTCTCTAGGCTCGCCTGAACGGCGGTCATGTCGGCGCTTGCGATCAGCGCGCCCGTCTCGACATCAAGCATGCGGTGAATGAAGCGGAAGTGTTTCTTGCCGACGGCGATGAAGCCCGACTGGATCGTCACGAGCTCCCCGCCTTTCAACTCCCGGACATACTGGAAGCTCTGGCGAACCACCGCCACGCGACGGCCGTCCGCCTTCACGCCGCGCGGGGTGACGCCGATCGCATGCATCAGGAACCACGTGGCCTGATCGAACCGCTCGATATAGAGGCGCGAATTCATGGTGGATTCCGGATCGTATTCCGCCGCCAACACCGCGCCGCGGAAGGTTTCGATCCAATTGTCGCTTTTCGGCTCGGCCATCGCTCTATCGCCTCTCGTCGTCTGAAGCCTGATTGCCCCTAAGGAAATGCAGCATAATGCATTGTCCGGATCAGGCCAAGGGACGTCGGCGCGCGAAACAGCGTTGAGGCGGGCGACCGCATGCAATATACTGCATTTACTTGACGGGTGAAGAACGCCCGTTGCGCCGGGAAATATTTTAAGCTTAAAATATCGGCGCGACGGCGATGCTTCGTCCGTCCGACGCCGCGTCGGCCGGGTTCCCGGCGGCGGCGGAAGCGGTTAGGCTTCAGACGCGAAGCGGCCGGGCAAGAGCCGCACGACGTCGAGTAAGGGCGGGGTGAGACAGGGAGCGAAGCGCCGATCGACGCGACCGCCGCCGAGGCGAGCCGGAACGTTCCGGGGCGCGTCGGGGCATCTTCGCGCGGCGAGCGGCGAGCGGCTCCCGTCCCATTCCGAACGCCCGACGAGCGTCGTCCGCTCCGGCTTGGGGCGTGGCGGCGATCGCCGGGCGGTCGAACATCAAGTGCAATCGCTGCCCGACCGGGGTCGCGAGATCTGAGGTCGCAACGTCTGGGAGAAACGCAAAGTGAGCAAAAAAACTGATTTCACGCGCCGGCGGGCCCTCGGCCTGATGGGCGCGGCGGCTGGCGTCGGCGCGGTCGCCGGCTTCACGCCGACCAAGTTCGCCATCGGCCAGCAGGCGAAGGTCCGCATCGGCACGCTGCTGCCCTATAGCGGCACCTACGCCCGCCTCGGGGAGGCGATCACCAACGCGATGGTGATGCGCTTCGCCCAAGGCAAGGACATGCTGGGCGGCCGCGAGATCGAGCTGATCCGCCTCGATTCCGAAGCCGCGCCGCCGAAGGCGACGGAGAACACCTCCAAGCTGGTCAACAGTGAGAAGGTCGATTTCCTGGTCGGGCCCGTGCATTCCGGCGTCGCCATGGCGATGGCCAAGATCGCCCGCGAAGAGGGCGTGATGACGGTGATCCCCAACGCCGGCGCCGATCAGATCACCGGCCCGCTGTGCGCGCCGAACATCTTCCGCTCCTCCTTCTCGAACTGGCAGCCGGGCTATCCCATGGGCCGCGTGCTGGCCGAGGAAGGCAAGAAGCGGGTCGTCACCTGCTACTGGAACTACGGCGCCGGCCAGCAGTCCGCCCAGGGCTTCAAGGACGGCTACGCGGACGGCCTCAAGGAGACGGGGGGCGACGGCGAGATCGTCAAGGAAATCGGCGTGCCCTTCCCGGACGTCGAGTTCCAGTCGGTCCTCTCCGAGATCGCGGCGCTCAAGCCCGACGCGGTCTACACCTTCTTCGCCGGCGGCGGCGCGGTTAAGTTCGTCAAGGACTGGGCGGCGGCCGGCCTGAAGGATTCGGGCATCGAGCTGACCGGCGCAGGCTTCCTGACCGAAGGCGTGACCGAGGCGCAGGGCGAGGCCGCGGAGGGCATCCGCACCACGCTGCATTACGCCGACACGCTCGACAATCCGGTCAACCAGGTGTTCCGCCGGAACTATCGGGAAATGTGGGGCAAGGAAGCGGACGTCTACGCCGTGCAGGGCTATGACGCGGCGGAACTGATCCGCATCGGCCTGGAGGCCGTGGACGGCGACATGGGCGCGCGCGGCGAGATGGTCGCGGCGATGGAGAACGCCGTGATCGACAGCCCGCGCGGGCCGTTGAAGCTGTCGGCCGCCCACAACCCGGTGCAGAATTTCTACCTGCGCAAGGTGACGAACGGCGTCAACGCGGTCGAGCGGATCGCGGTCGAGGCGCTGTCCGCGCCGTCCCAGGGGTGCAGCATGGGCTGAGGCCCCAACTATCGCGGCGGGGCCGTCGACCCCTGAGTCGACGGCCCCCGTCCGCGCCTTTCGAAAACCCGGTCGGCGGCCTGGAGGGGCCCTGTCGACCGGGTTTTTCAAAGGCGCCGACAGCGACAGAGCGTCCGGCGGTGGTTTTCCAAAAGAAAGACGTGCGGCGGGGATGGATCTCACACTTCTGCTTATTCAGACGCTGAACGGCGTCCAGTACGGCCTGCTGCTGTTCCTGATCGCCAGCGGGCTGACGATCGTCTTCGGCATCATGGGCGTCATCAATCTGGCGCACGGCTCCTTCTACATGATCGGAGCCTATCTCGCCTGGTCGCTCACCAGCTGGACCGGCAGCATCTTCTGGGCGGTGCTCCTCGGCGCGCCTTTGGCCGCGTTGCTGGGACTGTTGGTGGAGCGGCTCTTCATCGTCCATCTCTACCATCGGGACCATCTGCAGCAGGTGCTGCTGACCTTCGGGTTGATCCTGATCTTCAACGAGATGCAGTCGATCATCTGGGGCGACGATCCTCACAGCATTCCCAAGCCGGAGTTCCTCCAGGGCTCGATCCCCTTGACCGAGGTGCAGGCCTATCCCGCCTATAATCTGTTCCTGGCGCTGGTCTGTCTGGCGCTGGCGGGCGTGATGTATTGGGTGGTGCAGAAGACGCGCCTCGGCATGCGCATCCGCGCGGGCTCCTCCAATCCGGAGATGATCCAGGCGCTCGGGATCAACACCAAGGTGCTGTTCGCCACGGTTTTTTCGATCGGCGTCACGATGGCGGCGCTGGCCGGACTGCTGGCCGCGCCGGAGCGCTCGATCTATCCCGGCATCGGCGAGCAGGTTCTGATCATCAGCTTCGTCGTCGTGGTCATCGGCGGCATCGGCTCGATCAAGGGCGCCTTCGTCGGCGCGCTGCTGATCGGCCTGATGGACAGCCTCGGCGCCACGATCCTGCGCAGCTTCGACGATGTCGAGCTGATGAGCGGGCTCAGCGTCGACAATCTCACCTCCGTCACCGTCTACGCGTTGATGGCGGCGATTCTGCTGTGGCGGCCGGCCGGCCTCTACGGCCGCGCGCACTGACCGGTCGGGCGAGGAGAGAAACGAGATGGTGACGATTCCCCGTCTGTCCGCGCTTTTGGTGCTGGCCGCGATCGTGCTCGGGTTGGCGTTGACGCCGCTCTTCGGCGAGACCTACGCGATCAAGGTCGCGACGCGCATGATCGTCTTCGCGATCTTTGCGATGAGCCTTGATCTGCTGCTCGGCTACACAGGGCTGGTCAGTTTCGGTCACGCCGCGTTCTTCGGGTTGGCGGCCTACAGCCTTCAGATCTATTCGCCGGAGTACGAGGCCGCGAACCTTCTGTTCGCGCTGCCGGTCGTGCTCGGCGTCACCGCTCTGGTGGGCGGGTTGATCGGCGCCTTGGTGGTGCGGACCAGCGGCATCTACTTCATCATGGTGACGCTCGCCTTCGCGCAGATGCTGTTCTACTTCTTCCACGACAGCCAGATCGCCGGCGGCAGCGACGGCGCCTATATCTGGGTGAAGCCGGTGCTGGCGATCGGCGAGGTCCAGCTCTTCAGCTTCGGCAGCCGAGAGGCCCTGCTGTGGTTCGCCGTCGGCGCGATGCTGACGGTCTACGGGCTGCTGCTCATGCTGTTGCGCTCCCCCTTCGGTCAGGTCATCCAGGGCATCAAGGTGAACGAGCACCGGATGCGCGCGCTCGGCTACGACACCTATCGCTACAAGCTGGTCAGCTTCATCATCTCGGCCACGGTCGCGGGTCTCGCGGGCTTCATCTACGCCTGCATCGACGGCTACGTCTCGCCCGAGCTGCTCGGCTGGCATGAAAGCGGGATCGGCCTCGTCATGGTGATCCTGGGCGGCATGGGCACGCTGATCGGTCCGATCGTGGGCGCCGTCGCCTTCCTGGGCGTGGAGGAGCTGGCGAAAGAACGCGAACTGGTCGGCTTCATGGCCGACCACTTCCAGATCATCATCGGCGCCTTCGTCATCGCCGTCGTCTTGGGCCTGAAAAACGGCCTCGTGGGGACGCTGGCCGGCGCCGGACGGGCGGAACCCGATCCGCTTGAGACCGAAGAGGGAGAGAAGCCGTGAGCGGCCCCGTTCTCAGCACGAAAGCCGTCTCAAAGAGCTTCGGCGGTCTGCAGGCGGTGCGCGACGTCACGCTGGATTTCGCGACCGGCCGGGTCGACGTGGTGATCGGACCCAACGGCGCCGGCAAGACGACTTTGATCAATCTGCTCTCCGGCGATCTGACGCCGACCTCGGGCCAGGTGATCTATCGCGGCCAGGACATCACCTCCATGCCGCCGCACCGGATCAGCCAGCTCGGGGTGGGGCGCAGCTATCAGCGCACCAACATCTTTCCGGAATTCACCTGCTACCGGAACGTCTGGCTGGCCGCGCAGTCGCGCATGCGCTCCTCGATGCGGTTCTTTCGAGCGGCCTCCGCGCGAAAGGATGTGGCCGCACGCGCCGACCGGGCCATTGAGCTGGCCGGCCTGACGCATCGCGCGCGCACGGTCGCCGCGAATGTCAGCCACGGCGAGCAACGCCAACTCGAGGTCGCCATGCTGCTGGCGACCGAGCCGGAGGTGCTGTTGCTCGACGAGCCGCTCGCCGGCATGGGGCCGGAGGAGACCGAGAACATCGTGCAGCTGATCCACACCTTGAAGGCGACCCATTGCGTGGTGTTGATCGAGCACGACATGGACGCGGTCTTCGCGGTCGCGGATCAGTTGACGGTGATGGTCAACGGCGCGGTGCTGGAGACCGGGCCGCCGGAGAAAATCCGCTCCAGCGAGACGGTGCGCGAGGCCTATCTCGGCGACGAGATGATCTGAAGGACGGGAACGAGATGGCGGAGACCGGAATCGCCGAGAAGGTTGAGGCGCGCGCAGCCGAGGCGGCGCTTAGCTTCCAGGACGTGCACACCTATTACGGGGCGAGCCACATCTTGCGCGGCCTCAGCTTCACGGTTGGGCGGGGCGAGTGCGTGAGCCTGATGGGCCGCAACGGCATGGGCAAGTCGACGACGCTGCGCACGGCCATGGGGCTGGTCGCGCCCAAACGCGGGATGGTGATGCAGTTTGGCGAGCCGGCGACGGGCCGTCCCTCTTACAAGAGCGCCACCAGCGGGCTGGCCTTCGTGCCGGAAGGGCGCGGAATTTTTCCCAATCTGACGGTGCGCGAAAATCTGATCGTCGCCGCGCGGCCCGGGCGCGACGGCCGCGTGGACTGGACGCTAGAGCGGGTGCTCGAGCTTTTTCCGCGGCTCGCCGAGCGCATCGACAACTGGGGCAACAATCTGTCCGGCGGCGAACAGCAGATGCTCACCATCGGGCGGGCGCTGATGACCAATCCGGATCTGCTGTTGCTGGACGAAGCGACGGAGGGACTGGCCCCGCTGATCCGCGAAGAGATCTGGCGGGTGCTGGGCGAGATCAAAGGGACGGGCATCGCCTGTCTCGTGGTCGACAAGAACGTGAAGCGGCTGGTCGAGATCTGCGACCGTCACCTGGTGCTGGTGAAAGGCGAACTGGTCTTCAACGGCGACGGCGAGCAGCTGATGGCGGATCCGGACTTCCTGCATCGCCATCTGGGGGTGTGACGCGCCGACAAGCGACAGGCGACGACGGCGCCCCTCGGCGTTCCCCCGGGACAAGGCCTGGGCGACGGGGTTCTAGGGGGCTCCGCTGGCGGCCTGGCCTTGAGGGTGTGTCCCAGCGCAGGCGGGGACCTTTCTCAAGCTCCTCCGCCGCGTGGGCGGGCCGCCTGAGGCCCCGCTTTTGCGGGGGCGCGCAAGACCCTCGCGAAGGGCCGCTCCTCTCAGAACCCGAACATATGGTCGAGCGAGAAGCTGTCCGCGCCGCGTTCGCCCGCCATCAGGCCGTGATAGCCGAAGAGGCGGCAGGTCGTGTCGCGGATCAGGACGTAGCCGTCCGCGCCGGCCTGCGCGCAGGCCTCGGCGGAGAACAGGCCGCGCTGGGTGAAGCGGAAGCTGCCGCCGGCGGGAATCTCGACCGTCTCGCTCGCCACCGCCTGGCCTTGGCCGTCGGTCAGCGTCAGCTCGGTGCGGCTGGTCGCCTTCCACTCGGTCGAGACCGGATAGATCAAATGGCAGAAGGCGTCGTAACCGTCAGGTCCGATGCGCAGGAAGAGGCGCGTCGACAGGCCCGGCGGCTTGCCGGCGTAGCTCTGCGGCTCGCCCTTGTAGGTCAGGACATGGTTGAACATGTGCGCGCCGAAGCTGGTCTCCGCCGCATGGCCTGAGCGCCGGTCGGTGTAGCGGAACAGCCCGTGCAGCCAGCCGTCCGCGACCCCGCCGTCGCGGAAGTCGTAGATCAGCTCGGCGTGGCCGTACTCGCCGGCGCCGAGGCCGGCCTCCAGCGCCAGCGCGCGAAGGTCGAGCGTCTGCGCGTGGTCGCGCGGCAGGCGCCCGAAGCTGTGACGCGCGATCTCCCGCCCGCCGGCGTCGTACAGCACCGCCTGCGTCGGCAGGTCGGTCTGCGCGGTCGACATCGGGGTCGGCAGCGCGACGCTGTCGTAGTCCGCCGGCGGAAGGATCGGGGCGGGCAGGATGTAGCCCTTGCCCATCAGATCCTCCAGCGTTCGGATCTTCGGATCGTCGACCAGATCGACGCGCTCGACGTTCGGATGACTGATGCGCTCGCGCCCGTTGCCCTTCACGATCTCGTAGCGCGGGCGGACCATGTGCTTGCCGGCCTCGATCTCGATCTGCTCCGGCCAGGCGAGGCCCGGGAGCAGGTCGGCCACGTCCAGCGGATAAGAGCCGAAGGGCGGCACCTCGCGGTCCAACCAGACGGTCTGATCCCGGCCCATCCGCCGCAGGCCGATCGCGCCTTTCGGGATCGGGGCGGGGTGGCTGTTCTGGACCCACAGCGTCACCCGCTCGCCCTGGTCCGGGGCGGGTAGACCGGCGTAGAGATCGGCCGGCCAGGCGTTGGCGTCGTGCGTGCAGGAGAGCGCGGCGTTGTCGTCGCCGTAGGTGTCGAGGGCGTATTTGACGATGTCGTGCCCCTTCGCCCCGATGACGTGCAGGAACAGCTGACCCGCGAAGGGGCCGAGGTCGAAGCGCGCGCGCACGTCCCGGCTGTCGAAAACGACGCCCGCGTTGGCCGGCCCCAGCGTTTCGCGCCAGTGCGCGAGCCGCCGGCCGTCCGCGTCGAACAGACAAGCCCAGATCTCGACCTTCTCCGCGCCGTAGCCGCCCCAGTAGTTGGCGGTGACCAGACGCGTGTGCCGTCCCTCGTCGTCGCGAAAGAAGGCGAAATTGGTGGCCCAGTTGAGATTGTCGAGATAGCGCCGCGGGTTGGTCTGCATATCCTCGGGAATGCGCAGGGCGTCGAGCGTCATCAAGTCCGCGCCTTCGGGCAGAAGGTGACGAATCTGATCGGCCAAGCGCTCGGCCTCGAAGGCGGTGATCAGAACGGCCTTGGCCCCGGAGGACGCCAGATCGGTGACCGGCTGCGCCTGCAGGCCGATGCGCGTGTCGCCGATCGTCTCCACGTCCTGCACGAAGAGGCCGCACAGGTCGAGGCCGGAGAGATCGTGAATCGCGTTCACCGCCTCGGCCATGCCGGTCGGATCGTAAAGCGCGACGGGACCGGCGGCCTCCAGCTTGGCGCGCAGCTGCTTCGCCGGCTCCGCCGCCAGCGGGTGGCCCAACGCCTTGAAGGTGGAGAAGCCGCCGATCTTGTTGGAGAAGGTTTCGATGGTGAGCGCCATGTCGGCCTGTCCTTGAGATAGGTCGCGGTAAGAAGGTCGGCCGCCCCGAGCGTCAGGAGGCGAAGGGCAGCTTCTTCAGAAAGGCGGAGAGGCCGTGGCGGCGCTGCTCGCGCCGAACGTAGCTCTCGTCCACCACCCAGTTGAGTTGGATCGCGCGGCGCGGCCCCTCGTAGGGCTTGTGGCCGTGCCAGGCGTCCGGCGTACACTTGAAGGCCAACAGAGTGCCGGCGTCCGGCGGCACTTCGGCGGCGAAATCGTCGAGACTGTCCGGGCCGTTCAAAAGCCTGAGGCGCCCGCCCTCGGCCTCCCAGCCGCCGTTCATGTACAGCAGAACGGTGACCAGCTTCCCCTTGCTGTCGGTGTGGATCTGGCCGTCCTTGGCGCGGCAGCGCGCGCGCACCGTCACCATCGTCGGGCGTCCGGCGAGATCGAGGTCGAACTTCTCCGACATGGCCGCCGTCATCTCGGGACCGCGCAGGGCGTCGATCATGCGTTGGAAAGCCGGGCCGCTGGTCACCGAGAACAGCGGAATGGAGCCGGGCTTGTCGATCTTGGGATAATCCGCCTCGACCGCATCTCGGACGTCCGCCCTAAGGAAGCCCGGAACGATCAGATGCGCAAACGGCGCGTCGGCGACCGGGGTCGCGCGCAGCCGGTCGAGGTCGATCGGAGAGGCGTCGGCGAGCGTGCTCATAATCTCCGGTTTACCGGACGAATCGCCGCTGCGCAAACCCGCGCGTCAGGCGGAAGAGGGGCTTGCGTCGAGCAGCGCCCGGACGCGCTCCGCCGCCCGACGCGTGTCGTCGAGCGGCGACGGCGCCCAGGTGAAATCGATCTTGCCTTCAAAAGGTCGCACCGCGTCGGCGTCGAACATCGATTGGTGAAAGCGCCGGAACTTCTCCACCCGACCCACGGCGGGAAGCCGCAGCAGATAGACCGGTTTTCCCGTCGATGCGGCCTCCGAGACCATATTCACCGAATCGCCCGTCGCCAGAATCGCATCCGCTGCGCCCAGCCAGGCGAAATACGGGTTCGGCCCCTGCAGGTCCCAGACCTGTCCCGGCGTCCCGGAAAGCGCGCGCTTCAGAATGCGGACGTTCTCCGACCCCGTGCGCCGCGAGGGGCTGACCAGCAGCGAGCCGCGCGTCTTGTGCGCGACCTCCTTCAATTGTGCGGCGAGCCGCGCCGTCTCCACTTCGTCCAGGCGATAGGCGCCGTTGGAGCCGCCGATCAGCACGGCGATCCGGGGCTTCGGCCATTGCCGTTCCTTGTCGGCCAGGGCCGCGGCCGCCCGGTCGAGGCGCTCACGAGTGACCCGATGGACGGAGCCGGCCGTCACCTCGACGTTCGGGCCGTCGATCCGATCGTGCGCCGGCGCGACCACCAGATCGAACCGCGACAGCGGGACGTGCGGGTGCTGGATGTGAACCGCAAGCGTCGCCCCGCCGGAGCGCCGCTTCACTTCGAGCGCCGGTCCGACCGCGTGGCGACCGCACGAGATGACGAGGCGCGGCCACGGCGCCGCCAGTTGGTCGCTGCGCGGACTGAGACCCATGACGCCCGGCGGCCACAGCGCGGCCGGCAGAAAGCGCCATGGCAGGCCGCCGCGCAGACGCTTCGTCTCGTGCGGCAGGCCGACGGCTTCGGCCAGGCCGATGGCCTGCGCCTCCATCCCGGCCTTCCCGTCGGTGAGCACCCAGCAGAGAGTGTCGGCAGCCTGCATCGCGTTGGCGGTTCCGTCCCGTAGATAGGTGAAAGAGGGTGCGCCGGCTCGGGGGCGTGCGGGCCGGCCTAGTCGGCGAATCGCGCCGGACTATGCCGCCCTGACCGCCTGCGGGCAAGCGCGGATGACGCGGATTTTGAGCGCGGTCTCTTGCTAATAATGTTGCGCCGCCCCCGCCGTTCGCGCTATTCCCTTACCACCTCTCCAGCGCCAGAAAAGAGCCCGCAAACGCATGCGCCGCACCAAGCTCGACAAGATCGATCGCAAGATTCTCCGGGACCTGCAGGCCAACGGCCGTATAACCAATGTCGAGTTGGCCAAGAACGCCGGAATTTCCGCGCCGCCCTGCTTGCGACGGGTGCGCGCGCTGGAAGAAGCGGGTTTCATCCGCGGCTATCACGCCGATCTGGACGAGGAGCAGTTAGGGTACGGCGTCACCGTCTTCGCCTTCGTCGGGCTGGACAGCCAGGCCGAAAGCGATCTGGTTCAGTTCGAGGAGCAGGTGCGCCGCTGGCCCTTGGTGCGCGAGTGCCACATGCTGCAGGGCGAAACGGACTTCCTGCTGAAGGTCGTCGCGCGCGATCTCGACAGCTACAATCGATTTCTGACCAATGAGTTGACCGCGGCGAAGCATGTGAGCCACGTGCGCTCCGCAATCGGCATCCGCACCTCCAAGCGCGATGTCGGCGTGCCGATCGATCCGGAACGGCCGGAAGAGGATCTCGACGGCGAGGCGTAGGCGACGGGGGCCGTCAGGCTATCGCCGCGCCGCCGTGCAGCACGCGAACCGCCGGCAATCGCAGAATCGCGCTCAGCCCGCCGCCGTCGCGCGGGAGGATCTCCAACTCACCGCCATGAAGCCGCGCGATCGAGCGTGCGAGCGGCAGGCCGAGGCCGGTTCCGGCCGCCTGGGCGCGGATCGGCGCGGAGGATTGCTCGAACGGCCTCATTACGCGGTCGAGATCGCTCGGCAGGATACCCGGTCCGCGATCTCGCACGCTCAACTCCAGCTCGCCGCGCTCCGTGCGCGCGGCTGAGACGTCGACGCACTCTCCGTCGCCGCTGTATTTGATCGCATTGGACAACAGGTTCGCCAGCGCCTGGCGCAGCAACCGGTCGTCCCCGCGCACGATGAGGTCCGGGTCGATCGGCGCGATCGCGACGCCGACATGCGCGGCGCGCCCCTGGCCGCGCTGCAGCGCGCAGGTGTCCGCGACCAACCGGCCCACGGCGACGTCGACCGTCTGGATGTCGAAGGAGCCGGCCTCGATCTTGGAGAGGTCCAGTACATCGTTCAGGATCGCCATCAGGTGATGCGCGCTGTGGTGGACGATGCCCGAATACTCCTCGTAGCGCGGGTTGCCGAGCGGTCCGAACAGGCCGTCGCGCATGGTTTCGGTAAAGCCGAGAATGGCGTTCAGCGGCGTGCGCAGCTCATGGCTCAGATTGGCCAGGAAGTCGGTCTTGTTGCGGCTAGCCCGGTGTTCGCGATCCAACGCGACGACCAAACGCTCGTTGGTCTCTTCGAGCTCGGTCGTACGTCGTTTGACGGCGTCTTCGAGATAGGCGCGCGCGTGCGCTTCGCCCTCCAGCGCCGCCCGGTAGTCAAGATCCAGGGCGAAGAGCGCCACGGCGTTGCGGACAAGATCGCGATACGGCTGAAAGGCGCCCGGATCGGTCAGGTCAAGCCGACAGAAGCCGTGCCCGCCCGCGTGCGAGTGCATTGGAATCGACAAGGAACGGCCGCCCTCGCACTCGGCGGCGGCCTTTCCGTCCCCTCCGATCACCACGGCCGCGGCCGACACGCCGGGCAGATCCTCCAGCGCAAGCGCCAGGAACCGCGACGCCGGACCGACGTCGGGGAAGCTGCGGGCGGCGTTCAGGGCGACGAAGAGATTGCCGGCGTGATCGATGGCGGATGTCATGAAGGCTCGTCCGGGAGGATCCTCACAGCGCTCAGGCGTGGAGGCCGCAGACGCTCGGCGGGTCTGCGAGGTGCGGGTCGGTCGGGTCGAAATAGGGGCTGGGGAGGATCTGGCCGTTCATCACCATGTAGGGATGGACCTTCAGCACGCGATACAGCGTCTGGGGGTCGAAGCGCCCGGCGTCGTATTGGCAAATCGCGGTCAGCGGCTTGTCGACGAGCGCCTCGGTGACCTCGAATTCGTAGCGGATCAGTTCGTCCATGTCGCAGGCGCCGGGGGTCAGGGCCCACTCCATCTCCCCCGTCACCATGATCGGCGCGTCCGGCGGTCCGGCCGCGTGCAACCGGTCGTATCCCTCGCGCAGCCGATTTATCATCGGCGCGCGGCGGAACGGCCCGTCCGGCGTGTAGACGTTCTGCGCCGCCCGCCAGGTTATGGCGCGCGGCCGATCCGAAGGATGGCGCGGGGAGAGCCGGTCCAGTTGATCGATCAACGCGCCCTCGTCCGTCTCGGCCCCGAAATATTCGATCAGGCCGCCCGCCTCGACGCCGCCTTCAAGCCATCGGGCGATCGTGCGGATCCGTTCGTCGTCGTCGCCGTACAGATAGCACATGTGAAGGCCCGGCGCCGGAGCGTCTAAGCTGTAGTCGGCCATGGTCGACCCTCCTTGTCGGCGCGCGTCGCTGGCGCCCTCCAAAGGTATTAGACCATACGGTGCATTAAGAAGATGTAAAGAAAGTCGGAGAGGGGGCGGCGCGTTCGAAAGCGGGCGCGCGGGCGAGCGGTCCGGCTCAGAGCCGACCGTCGTCGGGCGGTCCGCGGCGCGGATCGCGATAGTCGTCCACCGCCTGATCGTGGCCGGAGCGGTGCGAGCGCCGGATAAGCGCCAACAGACCGAGATAGAGGCCGAAGACGCCGAGCAGGATCAGCAGAACCGATATCCAGCCGTGGATGGAGAAATTGAAGCCGGTGAGAGCGTTCAGCCAGTCGGCGAAGGCGTTGAAGATGTCCATGCGAGCGACCTAGCGCGGGCGCGCCCGGGGGGCAAGCCGCCTCACTTGAACTTTACGTCGACGACTTCGTAATCCTTGGCCCCGCCGGGGGTGACCAGCTCGAAGACGTCGCCGACGGTCTTGCCGATCAAGGCGCGCGCCATCGGCGAGGCGATGGACAGCTTGCCCTCTTTGATGTCGGCTTCCAGTTCGCCGACGAGCCGGTAGACCGACTCCTCGTCCGTGTCGCAATCGGCGACCGTGACGGTCGCGCCGAACTTCACCTGATCGCCGTCGAGCTTGCTGGCGTCGATTACGTCGGCGCGGCTGATGCTGTCCTCAAGCTGCGCGATGCGGCCTTCGACGAAGGACTGCCGCTCGCGCGCGGCGTGGTATTCGGCGTTCTCGGAGAGATCGCCGTGCTCGCGCGCTTCCGCGATCGCCTGGATGATCGCCGGGCGCTCCTGCGTCTTGAGGGTCTTGAGCTCTTCCTGCATGGCCTCATAGCCCTGCAGGGTCATCGGCACCTTTTCCATCGAACCGAACCTTACAAGCGTGTTCGTCCTTCAGCGCGGCGGACGGCGAAAGCTCGTCCGGCGCACGCCGCGGGGCGCGATGCGCGCGACCGCGCCCCTGAGCCCTCGTCGATCAAGAGGCCTTGCGCCCCCGCCGTCGGAAGAGCCGACGGGGCGGGGTCGCTGAACCGAACCTGATCGGGGGTCGCGGGAGGTCAGCGCCTACGCCGAAACCTTAAAGTACGATTGAAGCGGGGCGACTTCAAGCGCCCCTTGCTTCAGGGCCTGGATCGCGACGGCGGCCGCGCGCACGCCGGCGACCGTGGTGTAGTAGGGGACTTTTTGCGACAGGGCGGCTTGGCGCAGGCTCATGCTGTCCTCGATCGCCTTGCGGCCTTCGGTGGTGTTGAAGATCAGCTTCACCTCGCCGTTGATGATGGCGTCGACGATATGCGGCTGGCCTTCTAGCACCTTGTTGACCCGCTCCACCTCCAGACCGTGCTCAGCGAGGAAGCGCTGCGTGCCCGAGGTCGCGATCAACTTCAGGCCGCTTTCCAACAGCAGCCGCGCCGGCTCCAGTACGGCCTCCTTGTCGCTGTCCTTGACCGAGACGAAGGCCGTGCCCTCAATCGGCAGATCCGCGCCGCAACCCAGCTGCGCCTTGGCGAAGGCGTGCGCGAAGTCGGAGTCGAGTCCCATCACTTCGCCGGTCGACTTCATCTCCGGACCCAACAGCACGTCGACGCCGGGGAACCGGTTGAAGGGGAAGACCGCCTCCTTGACCGCGATGTGCGGCTTGAGGGAGCGGTTCTCCAACTCGAACTCCGAGAGCGTCGCGCCGGCCATCACGCGAGCGGCGATCTTGGCGATCGGCACGCCGGTCGCCTTGGCGACGAAGGGCACGGTGCGGCTGGCGCGCGGATTGACCTCGAGGATGTAGACGTCGGCGCCTTGGACCGCGAACTGCACGTTCATCAGACCGACGACGCCGAGCGCTTTGGCGAGCGCCTCCGTCTGGCGTTTCATCTCCTCGACGATCTCGGGCGCCAACGAATAGGGCGGCAGCGAACAGGCGCTGTCGCCGGAATGGATGCCCGCCTCCTCGATATGCTCCATGACGCCGGCGACGAAGACCTGATCGCCGTCGCTGAGCGCGTCGACGTCGACCTCGATCGCATCGCGCAGGTAATAGTCGATCAGCACCGGGCTTTTGCCCGACACCAGGACCGCCGACCGGATGTAGCGTTTCAGCTCCGCTTCGTCGTGGACGATCTCCATGGCGCGCCCGCCCAGCACGTAGGACGGTCGGATCACGACCGGATAGCCGATCTTCTCCGCGATCGCGAGGGCTTCAGCCTCGGAGACGGCGAGGCCGTTGGGCGGCTGGCGCAGGTTCAGTTCGTTCAGCAACTTCTGGAAGCGCTCGCGATCCTCGGCCAGATCGATCGCGTCGGGCGGCGTGCCCAGGATCGGAATCCCGGCCGCCTCCAGCGCGCCGGCGAGCTTCAGCGGCGTCTGGCCGCCGAACTGCACGATGCATCCCAGCACCTGCCCTCGCTCCTGCTCCTTGCGAACCAGCTCGATCACGTCCTCGGCCGTCAGCGGTTCGAAATAGAGCCGGTCGGAGGTGTCGTAATCGGTCGAAACGGTCTCCGGGTTGCAGTTGACCATGATGGTCTCGAAATCCGCAGCCGACAGCGCGTAGGCCGCGTGCACGCAGCAATAGTCGAACTCGATCCCCTGTCCGATGCGGTTCGGGCCGCCGCCGAGGATCACCACCTTGCGCCGGTCGGTCACGTCGGCTTCGCACTCCGGCTCGGTGACTCCGTCGCCCTCATAGCAGGAATACATGTAGGGGGTGGCGCTGGGGAATTCGCCGGCGCAGGTGTCGATGCGTTTGAAGACGGGCCGCACGTCCAGGGACCAGCGATGGGCGGCCACGTCGTCCGCCGACTTGCCCGAAAGCGTCGCCAGCCGCTCGTCCGAGAAGCCGAGCTTCTTGAGCCGCAGCATTCCGAGCTTGCTCGCCGGCAGCCCTTCGGCGCGCACTTGCGCCTCGGCGCTCAGAATCTCGCCCATACGCTCCAGAAACCAAGGATCGATTTTGGTGATTCGATGGACTTCGGCGACGGACATGCCGCAACGCATCGCCTGGGCGACCTTCAACAGCCGATCCGCGGTCGGCTTGGCGATCGCAGCGCGCAACGCGTCCGGGTCGTCCTCCATCTCCACCTCGTCCAGGCCGGAAAGCCCGATCTCCATCGAGCGGTAGGCTTTCTGCAGGCTCTCCGCGAAGGTCCGGCCGATCGCCATCGCCTCGCCCACCGACTTCATCGACGTGGTGAGATAGGGATCGGCGCCGGCGAACTTCTCGAAGGTGAAGCGCGGCATCTTGGTGACGACGTAATCGATCGAGGGCTCGAAGCTGGCCGGCGTCACCTTGGTGATGTCGTTGTCGAGCTCGTCGAGCGTATAGCCGCAGGCCAGCTTGGCCGCCACCTTGGCGATGGGGAACCCGGTCGCCTTCGAGGCCAGCGCGGAGGAGCGCGAGACCCGAGGGTTCATCTCGATCACCACCAGCCGGCCGCTCTCCGGATCGACCGCGAACTGCACGTTGGAGCCGCCGGTGTCGACGCCGATCTCGCGCAGACAGGCGATCGAGGCGTTGCGCATCAACTGATATTCCTTGTCGGTCAGCGTCAGCGCGGGCGCCACCGTGATCGAATCGCCGGTGTGCACGCCCATCGGATCGATGTTCTCGATCGAGCAGACGATGATGCAGTTGTCGTCCTTGTCGCGGACGACCTCCATCTCGTACTCCTTCCACCCCAGCACCGATTCTTCGACCAGGACGGTGTGCACCGGCGAGACGGCGAGGCCGTTCTTCGCCATGCGCTCGAATTCCTCGCGATTGTAGGCGATGCCGCCGCCGGTGCCGGCCAGGGTGAAGGACGGGCGGATGATCGCCGGCAGCCCGACATAGTCGAGCGCGGCCATCGCCTGCTCCATCGAAGAGACCTGCTGCGAGCGCGGGCTCTCCAGCCCGATGGCGTCCATCGCCTCGCGGAAGCGCTGACGATCCTCCGCCTTGTCGATCACGTCGGCGTCGGCGCCGATCATCTCGACGCCGAGACGCTCCAACGTCCCGTCGCGGAAGAGGTCCAGCGCCGTGTTCAGGCCCGTCTGCCCGCCCATGGTCGGCAGCAGCACCAGTTTCTCGTCCGGGTGCATCGCGCGTTCGCGCTCCAGGATGCGCGCGACGGTGTCAGGGCGTATCGGCTCGACAAAGGTGGCGTCGGCCGTCTCCGGATCGGTCATGATCGTCGCCGGATTGGAGTTGGCGAGGACCACGCGGTAGCCCTCCTCCTTCAGCGCCTTGCAGGCCTGGGTGCCGGAATAGTCGAATTCGCAGGCTTGGCCGATCACGATCGGGCCGGCCCCGATGATCATCACGGCGTCGATGTCGGTGCGCTTGGGCATGGGGGCGCGTCGCCTCGGTCGGTTGCTGGGCTCGTCAGGGCGCGCGACCGACAGGAGGCCGCGCGAAACGCATCCGGCCCCCGCCGCGGGCCGGATCGAACCTCGACCGGGCGCGGACCGGAGCGGGTTTACATCATGCGCCCCAGCGGCGCCAGCCCCTTGGGAAGGACGCGTGAGGCTCCGAGCATCCGTTCGCGGCCTTTTTTGGCGCGCGGGTGCGGACGGCGCGCCGGAACGCGAGCGCGTCTTCGGCCCCTCGTTGAAGACGACACATCAGACGCTGTGGCGAAGACTGGAAAACGGAGGCGGCATGCCGCCGATCGCAAGCCGTCGCGGCTTAAGCGAAAAGATCCACGATCTGGCCGCGGCCGCCGGTCGGGGCGGGGCCTTGGCGGTCGGCGAGCTGCAGGGGCTGATCGCGCCGCGCGGCGCCGCGTTCTTGCGCCGCGTCGCGCTGACCGGCGTCGCGGGCCTCGCCCGGGCGCTGGTTCTGGGTGTCGGGCGCGGAGACGGATTGGCGCGTCTGGGTCGGGCCGCCGGCGGTCGCGTTCGCCCGGTCGGCGCGCGCGCGCGCGCTCTCGGCCGCACGGTCGACGGCCGGCTGCTGCGCGTCGGCGCGCTGGGCGGCGCCGTCGCGCTGCGAGGCGATCGATTGCGCGGCCAGGGCGGCCGGCGTGTTGGCGTCGATGATCATCGGGCTCTCACCCACCCTCGAAGGCGTTCCCGATCCTTATAGACCGGGCCTGCGCAGTTGATCCACCCTGCGGTATTAAGGGGTGAATGGTTTAAGGCCGGTTAACGGGGAAAAATTTACGCCGCGCGAGGCTGCGACAGCGCGGACACGCCCGGCAGCGTGCGGCCCTCCATCCATTCCAGAAACGCGCCGCCGGCGGTGGAGACGTAGGTAAAGCGCTCTGTCACGCCGGCCGCCGCCAGGGCGGCGACCGTGTCCCCGCCCCCCGCGACGGAGACCAGACGTCCGGCGTCGGTCAAGTCCGCCGCCTTCTGCGCCAGCGTCACGGTGCCGCGATCGAACGGCGGCGTCTCGAAGGCGCCGAGCGGGCCGTTCCAGATCAGCGTCCGGCAGTCTGCGAGCCGGGCGGCCAGATCGTCCGTCGTGGCCGGCCCGACATCGAGGATCATCATGTCGGCGTCCACCGCGTCGATCGCGACCGTCTGATGCGGCACGTTCGGGGCCAGCTCGACCGAGACCTCCGCGTCCGTCGGAAGCGCGATCGCGCAGCCGCGGGTCTGCGCCTTCTCCATGACCGTGCGTGCGGCGTCGGCCAGATCCTTTTCGCACAGGCTGGCCCCGATCTCGACGCCCTGCGCGAAGAGGAAGGTGTTGGCCATACCGCCGCCGATGATCAGCAGATCGACCTTCTCGATCAGATGCTCCAGCACCGAGAGCTTGGTCGAGACCTTGGCCCCGCCGACGATGGCGGCGACCGGGCGCTCCGGCTTCTCGAGCGCGGCGCTCAGCGCCTCGAGTTCGGCCTGCATGTTCCGGCCGGCGGCGGCGGGCAACAGGCGCGCGATCGCCTCGGTCGAGGCGTGGGCCCGGTGGGCGGCCGAGAAGGCGTCGTTCACGTAAACGTCGCCGAGGTCGGCGAGCGCGCGCGCGAACGCCTCGTCGTTCGCCTCTTCGCCCGCATGGAAACGCAGGTTCTCGAGCAGGACGACGGCGCCGTCCGGCGCGTCGGCGACGGCGCGCGCCGCGGTCTCGCCGACGCACTCGTCGGCGAACACGACCTTCCGGCCGAGGCCCGTCTCCACCGCCGTGGCGACCGGCGCCAGCGACATATCGGGCGCGCGCACGCCTTTCGGCCGTCCGAAGTGGGATAGCAGCACCACCTTCGCCCCCTTCGCCGCGAGATCGTCGACCGTGGGTTTCAGCCGCTCGATCCGGGTCAGATCCGTGACGACGCCCTCGCGCAGCGGCACGTTCAGGTCGGCGCGCACCAGCGCAATTTTTCCCGCACAGTCCAAATCGTCGATGGTCGTGAACATGGCCCCAGGATTCCCGTTGTCGCGGCTGCTTCAGAAGGTCGCGCCGGTGCTTACCGAAAGCGCGGGCGCTTGTCGAGACGCCCGGTCCGCGCCACTTTCTAGGGCATGCTGAGACGCACGCTATACGGCCTGAGCCAGTCGGCCCGCGCCGCCTATTACGGCGGGCAATACATCCTGGCCAACAAGCTGGCCCCGCCGATGGCGAACGCCCCGCCCGTCAAGCCCGGCAGCCTGCCAGGGTGGGGGTCGATCCGCGCCGACCTGTTCCGGCTGTTCGAGCGCGACTGGCGCAACGTCGAGGCCGGCTGGTATCCCGCACCCAGCGACCGCAGCATGGCGCCGGGCCGGGCGGCGGCCCGCGCGCTCGACTTTCTGCGCGACCTGCCGGCGGTCAATCTGCGCCGACGGCTCGGCGTCAACAGCGAGGTGTTCGACGCCGAAACCCGCGGGCGTTACCCGCGCTACTATCTGCAGAATTTCCACTATCAAAGCGACGGATGGCTCTCCGAGGCTTCGGCGGCGCGCTACGACCATCAGGTGGAGGTGCTGTTCACCGGCGGCGCCGACGCCATGCGTCGGCAGGCGCTGATCCCGCTGGGACGCTGGATTCAAGCGAACGGGGCGGCCGGGCGCCGGCATCTCGACGTCGCCTGCGGCACGGCGCGCTTCCTCTACGATCTGAAGCGAACGCATCCGGGCCTCTCGGTCGCCGGGCTCGATCTGTCCCACGCCTACCTCAAGCGCGCGCGCCGGGTGCTGCGCCGCCACCGCGAGGTCGCGCTGACCCAAGGATTGGCGGAGCGTCTGCCGGTCGCGGACGCAAGTCTCGACCTCGTCACCTCGGTCTATCTGTTCCACGAATTGCCCCGCAAGGTGCGCCGCCAGGTCGCCGCCGAGATGGCCCGCGCGCTGGCGCCGGGCGGGCGGCTCGTGGTCGTGGATTCGATCCAGATCGGCGACCATGCGCCCTACGACGCGCTGCTCGACCGGTTTCCGGTCGCGTTCCACGAACCCTACTACGCCGACTACATTCGCGACGATCTGGAGACGGTCTTCCAGGGTTGCGGTCTGCGTTGGATGGAGACCGAGCGCGCCTTCTTCAGCCGGGTGATGACGTTCGATAAGCCTGCTTGAAGGCCTTTACCGCCCCGCCCGTCGATTGGCGGCGTAAAGGGCGGGCGCCAGCAGGCGGTCGTAGACCAGGCGCGCGATCGGCTTGACGATCGGCAGTCCGACCAGCTTGGCGAGCCAGCGATAGCGCGGCATCTCGGCCCACAACGCCTGAAAGGCGTCGACGCCGGAGAGCAGCCGGCCGTCGGGCGTCACGACGTGGAGGCGCTTCTTGGCGGCCTCGCGGTCGATCCCGTGCGCCTCCATCAACGGCGCGGCGCGCCCGTCCGAGACGTCCTCCCAGCCGAGCGGGAGCGCGCGCTCGCCGGCGTAGCGCTGATAGTGCGACACCTCGCGCCCGCAAACCGGGCAGGCCCCGTGATAAAGGGTGGTGAGCTTGGCGTCTTGCGCGTCGTCGGATGCCGTCATGGATGGGGATATAGGCCCGCAGCGCGGCGCGAAAAGCCCGTCGGCTGGTCAGTCGACGCCTTATATAGTACCTTTGGGTTAAACAAATAGGATAGGCTTTGTCGCACCCCAATGAGAGCACGTCATGTCCGAGTCCACGGGCCGCATACCGCATGTCGATTGGGAGCGCGTTGACGAGGCGGCGCTGAATTTGCCGGAAAGCGCGGAGTGGCTCGGCTACTGGCGCGACTTGACGGCCGAGCATGGCGCGCCCCCGCCGCGCGCCGCGCTGAACCTCATCGGCGATCACCCGAAGCTCGCCCCGCTCGCCCTGTGGGCCGAGCGCCTGCCTGACGGCGATTTCCTGTTCCGGTTGGTCGGTGAACTGGTCCGTCATTACGCTGGCGTCTCGCTGAAGAACAAGAAGCTCTCCGAAATCGACCTGAACGGCTCCGAGGGGTTCATCGCGCGCAAATACGCCGCCGCGGTCGAGACCGGCGCGCCGGTCTGTTCGCGCGGGCGCTACAACTTCGGCGACCGCGAAGTGGCCCGCGAAGCGGTCGTCATGCCGTTCGCCGAGGCCGATGGCGGCGTGCGGCATCTGCTCATCGGCATGGCGTTCAAATAGGAGCGCAATTCGCGCGCCGGGCCGCCCGTTGCGGTTGCCGCGGCGGCGGAGGTTGGGCACTCTGAGCCCTGACGACAGCCGGTCGCCGCAGAAGCGTCCGGCTTGGGCGGGATCTGAGGAGTTGCGCGCATGCCCCCCGGCGGCGGACGCCTGACCAATCCGGGCGCGGACCGCCCGAAGAGCAAGGACTTGCGCACCCTGCGTCGGGTGCTGGGCTTCATGGCTCCCTATTGGCGCACGGCCTTGGGCGCGGGCGTCGCGCTGGTCGTGACGGCCGGCGCCGGACTGGGCCTGGGGCAGGGCTTGCGCATCCTGGTGGACAGCGGCTTGGCGGAAGGGGACGCCGGCGCGCTCGACTGGGCGCTGGGCGTCTTGCTGGGGCTTGCGGTGGTCATGGCCGTCGGCACCTACGCGCGTTTCACGCTGGTCTCCTGGCTGGGGGAGCGGGTGGTGGCGGACCTGCGCAACGCGGTCTTCAACCGCGTGCTCTCCCTCGACCCCGGCTTTTTCGAGGTCACCAAGACCGGCGAAATTCTCTCGCGGCTGACCACCGACACGACGCTCCTGCAGTCGATCGTCGGCTCGACGGCCTCGATGGCGTTGCGCAACGCGCTGATCCTGGTCGGCGGCGTCGTGATGCTGTTCGTCACCAACGCGAAGCTCACGCTGCTCGCGCTGTTGGTGGTGCCGATCACTGTGATCCCGATCATGGTGATCGGCCGCAAGGTGCGCCGACTGTCGCGCGACAGCCAGGATCGCGTCGCCGACGTCGGCGCTTTCGCGGAGGAGAGCTTCAACGCCATCCGCACCCTTCAGGCCTTCACGCACGAGCGCGAGGACGCGCGGCGCTTCGGCTCGGAAGTGCGCGAGGCTTTCGACGTCGCGGTCGAGCGCATCCGGCTGCGCGGCGCGCTGGCCTCGATCGTGATCCTGCTGGTCTTCCTGGCGATCGCGGTGATCCTGTGGGTCGGCGGGCACGATCTGCTGGCCGGCCGGATCACGGGCGGGGAGCTCGCCGCCTTCGTGTTCTACGCCGTGATCGTCGCCTTCGCGGTCGGCGTGCTGTCCGAAGTCTTCGGCGAGTTGCAGCGCGCCGCCGGCGCGACCGAGCGCCTGATCGAGCTGTTGGAGGCGGAGCCTGCGATCACGCCGCCCGCGGACCCGGTCCCGCTGCCCCATCCGGCGCAGGGGCGCGTCACCTTCGCGGGCGTCGGCTTTACCTATCCCTCTCGGCCCGACCGTGCGGCCCTCTGCGGCGTCGATCTGGACGTCGCGCCGGGGGAGACCGTGGCGCTCGTCGGACCGTCCGGGGCGGGCAAGAGCACGATGTTCCAACTTCTTCTGCGCTTCTACGATCCGGAGTCCGGCCGGATCACGCTCGACGGCGTCGACCTGCGCGAGGCCGATCCGAAGGCGTTGCGTCACCGGATGGCCATCGTGCCGCAAGATCCGGTGATCTTCTCGGCCAGCGGGCTCGACAACATCCGCTACGGCGATCCCGACGCCTCGGAGGAGGCGGTCCGCCAGGCCGCGCGCGATGCGGCCGCCGACGACTTTCTGCGCGAGTTGCCGGAGGGCTACGACAGCTTCCTCGGCGAAAAGGGGACGCGGCTTTCCGGCGGGCAGAAGCAGCGGATCGCGATCGCCCGCGCGCTCCTGCGCGATCCCGCGGTGCTGCTGCTGGACGAGGCGACAAGCGCGCTGGACGCCGAAAGCGAACGGCTGGTGCAGCAGGCGCTGGCCCGGCTGATGAAGGGCCGCACGACGCTGATCATCGCCCATCGCCTGTCCACCGTGGTCAATGCGGATCGGATCGCGGTGATGGATCAGGGCCGGATCGTCGCGACCGGCCCGCATCAAGAGCTGTTGGAGAGCAATCCGCTCTACGCGCGTCTGGCCGAGCTGCAGTTCTCCGAGCCCGGCCGCGCGCCGCGCGAGGCGGCGGAGTAGGCGGACGATGGAGCCGCGGCTCAACGGCGCGCTCGCGCTTCTCGCCCTGCTGCTGATCGGCCTGTCGGTCTGGCGGCTGGAGGCGCAGGAGGCGCCGCTTGCTGTGGCGCCCTTCACCGTGGACGCGACGCCGGCGATCCTCTACCGCCCGGCCGAGGGGGCGGCCGGACCGCCCGTTCTGATCGCCCACGGCTTCGCCGGATCGCAGCAGTTGATGCAGCCGATCGCGATCGCGCTGGCGCGCGCCGGCTTCACGGCCGTCACGTTCGATTATCTTGGGCACGGCCGTCATCCGCGGCCGCTTACCGGCGACGTGACGGCGGAAGACGGCGCCGGCGCGCGCCTGCAGGGGCAAATGGAGGCGGTCGCCGCGGCGGCGATCGCGCGGGCGCGGGCCGCGGGATGGGACGGCGAGCGGCTTGCGGTCCTCGGCCACTCGATGGCCTCCGACATCGTCGTGCGCTACGCGCAGGCGCACGCGAACGTCGCCGCCGTCGTCGCGGTCTCGATGTTCTCGCCCGCGGTGACGGCGGACAGCCCGCGCAATCTTCTGATCGTCGACGGGGCCCTGGAGACGCGCCTTCTGGAGGAGGGGCGGCGTGCGATCGCCAAGGGCGCCGGCCTTGCGCCGGAGGCGGTTGAGATCGAGCGCACCTACGGCTCGATCGAAGACGGCGACGCGCGCCGTCTCGTCGCCGCCGACGCGGTCGAACATGTCGGCGTTCTTTACAGTCAGGAAACCCAGCGAGAGACGATCGCCTGGCTCGATCAGGTCTTCGATCGGACCGTGAATCCGCGCGAGGCGGCGCCGGTCAATCGCGGGCTATGGATCGCGCTATTGCTGCTGGGAACGGTGCTGCTGGCCCGGCCGCTGGCCAGCCGACTGCCGGCGCTAGGCGGCGAGCCGCTGGGGGCCAATTTGAGCTGGCGTCAATTTCTGCCGGCGGCGCTCGCGCCCGCGATCGCGACGCCGTTGATCCTGAGCGTCACGCCGACGGATTTTCTGCCGGTTTTGGTGGGCGACTATATGGCGCTGCATTTCGGGCTCTACGGGCTGATTGCGGCCGCCGGCCTCTATTGGCTGCGCCGCCGTCGGACGGAGCCGCAGCCGGTCCGCCCGATCCCCAGCGTGACGCTGCTGGCGGTTTCAATCGCCGCCGCCGCCTACGCCGTGGCGGCGATCGGTCTGCCGGCGGATCTCTACATCTTCAATTTCCAGCCGACGGCGCTGCGCGGTCCGTTGATCGCGGCGATGATCGTCGGCGCGCTGATCTTCTATCTGGCGGACGAGTGGCTGACCCGCGGCGGCGACGCGCCGCGCGGCGCCTATTGGATCACCAAGCTTCTGTTCCTGCTCTCGCTTGGGCTCGCGGTGGCGCTGGACCCCTCGGAGCTCTTCTTCCTCCTGATCCTGACGCCCGTGATCATCCCGGTCTTCGCGATCTACGGGCTGTTCAGCCGCTGGGCCTACCTGCGCACCCGCCACCCCATCCCGGGCGGCGTCGCGGCGGCGGTCGCCGTCGGGTGGGCGATCGGGGCGGTGTTCCCGGTCTTGGGAGGATGAGCCCGGCGACGAGGGGAACGCGTCGCCTCGGCGGCGGGGTCGGAGAAAGCTGATTTCTCGAACGCCCGTCTGAGCGCCGACGCTTACGCCCTACAGCGCTCGATCACCCTGCGCAGGAAGGCTTCGCATTCGGCGACTTGGGACTTTTCGATGAACTCGTTCGGCTGGTGCGCCTGCAGGATCGAGCCCGGGCCGCAGACGACGGCGGCCATGCCGGCCTGCTGGAACTGACCCGCCTCGGTGCCGTAGGAGACGTAGTGCGTGTCGTTGTCGCCGGTGATCTGGCGCACGAAAGTCTCGGCCTCGGACTCGCGATCCTCGCGGAGACCCGCGACGACGTTCTCCGTCACCGTCTCGATGCCGCTCGACGGGTCGATCGCGTGCATCTCCGGCAGGATCTCGGCGGTGTACCAGTCGACGAATTCCTGCTGGATGTCCTCGGGGAAATCGTCGGGCAGATTGCGCACGTCGCAGACGAACTCGGCGTGGCGCGAGATGATGTTGGGCGCGGTGCCGCCGTTGATCTGGCCGACATGGATCGTCGTGTAGGGCGGCGTGAAGCCGTTGTCGGGGTCGGCCGCGGCCGCGCGCGCCTTCACCATCTCGTCCAGCTTGGCGACCAGGCGCGACGCGACCATCACGGCCGAGACGCCGTTCTGCATCTGGCTGGAATGCGCCTCCTTGCCGGTCACGGTGGTGCGGAAGAACCACATTCCCTTGTGGGCGGAGACGACCTTCATCTCCGTCGGCTCGCCGATGATCACGACGGAGGGCTTGGGCAGGCTCTCGCCGATCTCGGCGATCATCTCCGGCGCGCCGCGGCAACCCACCTCCTCGTCGTAGGAGAAGGCGAAATGGATGGGGCGCGCGAGCGGCTTCTCCAGCATCTCCGGCAGCAGCGCCAGCGCGCAGGCCGGGAAGGCCTTCATGTCGCACGTGCCCCGACCGTAAAGCCGCCCGTCGCCCTTGTCGGTCAACAGGAAGGGATCCGTCTCCCACGGCTGGCCGGCGACGGGCACCACGTCGGTGTGGCCGGACAGGCACACCCCGCCCTGCCGCTTCGGCCCGATGGTGGCGAAGAGGTTGGCCTTGGTCCCGTCCGCATTGGGCAGGATCGTCGCGTCGACCCCGGCGGCGGCCAGCCGGTCGCTGATGAAGTGGATCAGATCGAGGTTGGACTTCGACGAGGTGGTGTCGAAGCCCACGAGGGTCGCCAGCATTTCGACCGCGTCGGTCATGAACGGCTCCTGAACGCTAGGGAAGGGCGGTGCCTGCGGCCCTTACTGTCGCCAGAATCCCGGCGCAAGCAAGACCAGGACGGTGAAGATCTCGAGCCGGCCGAGCAGCATGGCGAGCGAGAGCAGCCATTTCGCCCCGTCGGGCAGGGTGGCGAAATTGCCCGAGGGGCCGATGATCGGCCCGAGGCCCGGCCCGACATTGGCGATCGCCGTGGCGGCGCCGCTGGTCGCGGTCACGAAGTCGAGCCCCATCATGCCGAGCCCTACAGCGATCAGCGCGAAGATCATCATGAACAGGAAAAAGAAGCTCATCACCGATTCCTCGACGGCCTCGGGAATCGGCTTTCTGTTGTAATAGGCGATAAAGACGCCGTTCGGCTGGAGCAGTCGCTTCATCTGCACCCGCGCGGTGGCGTAGAGCACCTGGAAGCGGAAGACCTTGATGCCGCAGGTGGTCGACCCGGCGCAGCCGCCGATGAACATCAGCAGGAAGAACAAGGGCGGCGCGAAAGCGCCCCAGGCGCCGAAATCCTCGGTCGCGTAGCCGGTGCCCGTCATGATCGAGGTGATGTTGAAGGCCGCCGCGCGGATCGCGTCCAGGATCGGCCGCTCGAGCTGAAGGTGGAGGTAGAGGATCGTCGAGATCACGGCCGTCCCGAGAAACCCGAAGAACCAGCGCACCTGACTGTCCGTGATCAGCGCGTTCGGCTGGCCGCGCAAGGCCTGCAGATACAGCAGGAAAGGCAGCGAGCCGGCGATCATGAAAACGGTGGCGATGACGTCGATCCAGGCGCTTTGGAACAGCCCGACCGATCGGTCGTAGGTGGAATAGCCGCCGGTGGCGACCGTCGTCATGGCGTGATTGACCGCGTCGAACGCGCCCATCCCCGCCAGATGATAGAGTCCGGCGCACAGCAGCGTCAGCCCCAGATAGATGATCGCGATCCACGCGCCGATCTGGGCGGCGCGCGGCAGCGCCTTCTCCATCCGCTCGGCGAACTCCATCCGGAAGAGCTGCATGCCGCCGACCTGCAGCATCGGCAGGATGGAGACCGCCATCACGATGATGCCGACCCCGCCCAGCCATTGCAGCAGCGAGCGCCACAACAGGATGCCGGGCGGCGCGAAATCGAGCCCGACCATGACGGTCGATCCGGTCGTGGTGATGCCGCTCATCGCTTCGAAGAAGGCGTCGGTGTAGGAGAGTTGCAGATCCGCGAAAGCCAGCGGCAAGGCCGCGAAGGCCGGCAGGGTGACCCAGGCCGAGGCCGTCATGACGAAGGCCTGGCGGATGGACAGGTTTCCGAAGCGCACCCGGTTCGTCAGCATCAGCATGACGCCGACGAACAGGGTGAACGCGCCGGCCATGGTGAAGACTTCCCAATCGGGATTGTCAACCGCCAGATCGACGGTCGCCGGCGCCGCCATCGACAGGGCCAGCGTCGCCAGCAGCGCGCCGTTCACGAACAGGATGGGGCGGAAATCGAACACGGCTTGGGTCGTCGCCTCGGGCTGCCTCGCGGCGGCGGGGCCGATCGGCCCCGACGGCGCACATCCGCGCGTCGTCTTGCGCCGCGCCGCGCGGCGGGCAGTCTAGCCCAGTCGGGCGCGCGGGCGCCAGACGCCTCCCGCTACGCCGGATAGGCCGTAAAAGCAAGCGGCGGCGCGTCCCGCGGGACGGCCGCCGCCTCAACGACCCCGGATGAGGAGCGGGTCAGCCCTGCTGCGCGCTCCCGCCCGGCGCGCCGGTCAGGCTGAAGAACTCGGCGCGCAGGGCGCGGTCCGTCTTGAACGCGCCCAACATGCGCGACGTCACCATGGAGACGCCGGCCTTCTTCACGCCGCGCGTGGTCATGCACTGGTGCTGCGCTGACACGACGACCGCCACGCCGCGCGGCTTGAGCACGTCCTCGATGGCGTCTGCGATTTGGGCCGTCATTTTTTCCTGGATTTGCAGCCGCTTGGCGTAGATCTCGATGACCCGGGCCAGTTTGGAGATGCCGACCACCCGCTCGTTCGGCAGGTAGGCGACGTGGGCCGTGCCGATGACGGGCACCATGTGGTGCTCGCAATGGCTTTCGAACGAGACGTTGCGCAACAGCACCATCTCGTCATAGCCCTCAGTCTCCTCGAACGTGCGCGAGAGCAACGCGGTCGGATCCTCCGCGTAGCCCGAGAAAAACTCCTCATAGGCCCGCACCACGCGGTCGGGCGTATCAAGAAGACCTTCGCGGTTCGGATCGTCGCCGGCCCAGCGCAGCAGAGTGCGCACCGCGGCTTCGGCTTCCTCGCGCGACGGGCGCGCGTTTTCGTAATCCGCCTCGGCGCGGCTGACGGGCTTGATCGCGTTCATGAGAGTTCCCTTAGGCTTCGGGTCTATCCTGTTGGGGCCGTTTGGCACGCTGTCCCCCGATGACGCCCGGCCGCCTTCAAACGCCCGGACCTTTTTGTATACGCGGCGTCAGTTGAGTTGGATCGGCTGATGCGGGCTGTCGAGCGAAAAAGCGGGCACGGCGACGTCGAACAGCGCGCCGTCGGCGGCCTCCATCTCATAGGATCCGACCATGATCCCGGACGGCGTGGAGAGCGGCGTGCCGCTGGTGTATTCGAAGATTTCGCCGGGCGCCAGCGTCGGCTGTTCGCCGACCACGCCGGGACCGCGCACCTCCTGGCTGACGCCGTTGGCGTCGGTGATGCGCCAATGGCGGTTCTTCAACTGGACCACGCGGTCGCTTTCGTTCGCGATGCGCACGCTGTAGGCCCAGACATAATGTCCGTCGCCGGGAGACGATTGATCCTCCAGATAATGCGGCGTCACGCAGACCCGCACGCCCTTGGTCACCGCTTCGTACATCCCGATCCCCGTCGCCTCGTCGTCTCTGCGGCCGTGCGATCTGTCTATTCGCGTCAGCATAGGAGCCGCGCTCACGCTCTGTCCAGCCGATCCGAGGGGTGAGAGGTCGCGCGTCCCTGCGGCGTCGTCAAGGCGGAGGGTTGTAAAAAAAGGGGCCGGACGCGGCGCAGCGTCCGACCCCTTCTTTTCTCAGCCGGGCGCACCCGGCCAATGCGTCAACCGGCGGCGGTCACTTCACCGTAATGGCCACCCGCCGGTTCTGCGGCGAGCGCACGCCGTCGCCGGTCGCGATCATCGGATCCGACTCGCCCCGGGCGTCGACGCTCATCTGACCGGGGGCGACCCCCATGGTGGTCAGCGCCTCGCGCACCGCTTCGGCGCGACGCATCGACAGTTCGCTGTTGTACGCCGCCGAGCCGGCCGTGTCGGTGTGGCCGACGATGCTGATGAAGCCGTCCTCGTAGTCCGGCAGGCGATCCTCGACGAGGCCCACGACGGCCATCGCGCCGTCGTTCAACGCGGCCGAGTCGAAGTCGAAGAAGACCATGTAGGTCACCGGCTCCGGCGCGGGCTCAGGCGCGGCCGCGGGCTGCGGCTCAGGCTCTTCGACCAGTTCCACGAGCTTGGCGAGCGCGGCTTCGAACTCCCGCTGACATTCCTCGATGTCCTCGGGCTGGTGGTTTTCCTCCTGCTGTTCGACCCAGCAGTCGAACTTGGCCTGCGCATGGGCGGCGTCTTCCGGGTGGTTGCGCCGACCGCCCTGGTTGAGCGCCCCGATCAGACGGCCGCGCGCCTCCGCCAGCTCGTCGATCTTGCCCTCCGGCAGATCCCAGCCGGAAAGCTCCTCCGGCGCGACTACTTCGCCGGCCGCGGCGCGAAGGCCTTTCTTGGCGAAGTACTCCTGATCGATCCAATCCTTCATCTGATAGGCTTCGAACTCCGCGAAGGTCTGATACTCCTTCGCGAGCGCCTGGGTGAAGGGGGTGCCTGTCGGCTCCGTCTCTTGCAGCCGCTCCAGATCCCAGGTCGTGCACGCGCCCAGAAGCGCGGCCGCCATTACCACTACGGAAAGTCTGAACATGATGTGACCCCCACTGCCTTTTTGCATCCGTGCGCGCCGACGCGGCGACCTCGTTCCGCCCCCCGGTCCGGCGGTTTCGCCGGCGCATAAGGGGACCCGTCTGAAGCCTCCGCAATGGGCGTCGCAAACGAGCGCGCTTCGCGCTGCGACGCTCCCTCCCATCATCACGTGGGAACTCTAGCCTGAAGCGGAACCGGCGTGTACGAAAAAAGCATGGGAATTGTAATAAGCTTACGCCGCAATATACAAAAAGGTAATTATCTGGCCGGTCCTTGGGCCTCGCTTCCTTTTTGGAGGGTGACGACGGCGCCCCCGGCGGCCTGCGCGTCGCTCGGATCGTGCGTGACCAGAAGGGTCGGCAACCGGCGCGCGCTCGCGTGCTCGAAGACGAAGCGCCGAAATCGGTCCTTCAGGGCCGCATCGAGCTTCGAAAAGGGTTCGTCCAACAAAAGCGCCTGGGGCTCGGCCAGCAAGGTGCGCAGGCAGGCCGCCCGCGCGCGCTGGCCGCCTGAAAGCGTCGCCGGATCGCGGTCCTCGAAGCCGTCGAGCTGCGCGTCGGCCAGCGCCTCGCCCACCCGACGGGTTCGCTCCTCGCGATCGAGCCCCGGCGGCAGGCCGAAGGCGAGGTTTTCGCCGACGGACAGATGCGGGAACAGCAAGTCGTCCTGGAACAGGATGCCGACGCGTCGGCGCTCCGGCGCCAGGCCGTCGAGCGCCCGCTCGCCGAGGCGCGCGCGACCGGCGACCGAGAAGGCCGGGGCCAGCGTGCCGCAGAGATAGGCCAGCAAGGTCGATTTTCCGGATCCGGACGGACCCATCACCGTCGCCGTCTCGCCCGGCGCGACGCTGAGGCTGAGCGGCGCGAACAGCGCGCGCCCGCCAAGCGCGATTTCGACCGCTTCCAGGTGCAGCGTCGCAGGCGCCGTCATGATCCCTACAATCCCTCTCGCATGCCGCGGCGGCGGCGGTATATCCAGGCCGGCGCCGCGGTCGCCGCCAGGAAGCCGAGCAGCGGCAACGCGGCTTGCAGCACGGCGAAGACGCCGATCAATCGTCGATCGCCCCCGCCGGCGCGCGCCACCGCCTCGGTCGTCAGCGTGGTCAAGCGGCCGCCGCCGGCGAAGACGGTCGGCAGATATTCGCCGACGCTGACCGCGAAGCCCACCGCCAACGCGATTGCGATCGGGCGCAGCAGCATCGGCGCCTTGATGCGCCAGAAAACCCGGTTCGGCCCGGCGCCCAAGCACAGCGCGGTGCGGGCGTAGCGCGGGTCGAGCTTCCGGAACGGCTCCGACAGCGCGAGGAAAAGATAGGGCAGCACGAACAGCAGATGCGCCCAGATCAACGCCCCCCAAGTTCCCTGCAGGCCGACCGACACCAACAACACTTGGGCGCCGAACAGGAAAGCGACTTGCGGAACGATCAGCGGCGTGTAGAGCAACCAGAGCGCGCGCGTCGAGGGGCGGCGGCCTTTGCGATCCTCGGACTCCAGGCAAGCCAGAACCAGCGCCAACGCGATCAGCGCCGCCAGGACCCCGACGATCAGCGTGGTCAAACCCGGCTCCGCAGCCTCTCCCGCCGTACGCGTCCAGATGCGCAGGCTCCATTCGCCCGGCAGCGCGTCCGGCCAGCGCCAGCGCCACGCCAGCGACCAGATCGCCATGCCGACGAGCGCGACCAGCCCCACGCCGGTCACGACCAACAGGCCGCCGGTCGCGATCCGCGCCGCCGTCTCGGCGCCGGCGCGCCGTCCGGCGGCCGTCCAGCCCCGGCCCAGGCGCGCGACCAGTCGCTCCGCCGCCGCCCAAGCGGCCAGCGCGCCGAGCGCGACCAGAATCTGCGCGCACGCCCCGGCGGCGGCCAGGAATTGGAAGCTCAAATCCGGATCGTTGGCCCAGCGCAGGATCAGCAGGGACAAGGTCGGCTGCGTGGCGCCGGTGAGCAGCAGGGCGACGTCCACCACCGAAACCGAAAAGGCGACGGCCGCGAAGATCGGCAGGCGCATCTGACGGTAGACCAGCGGCAGCACGCATTTCAGCCACGCCGTCGCGGGTCGGTAGCCCAGGCTTCGCGCCACGGCCAGCGTCTTCTCCGCCTGAACCTGGTTTAGCGCCCCAAGCAGCATGAGAAACAGAAAAGGCGTCTCTTTCACCGTCAGGGCCAGGATCAGATTGAGCCCGAACGGATCGGGCGACAGCGCGATGTCCGGCGGCGTCTCGAATCCCGTCGCCCAGGGTGAAAGCGCGCGCATCAGCCAACCGCTGGGCGCCAGCAGAAACGCCAGACCGATGGCGAAGGCCGCGTGCGGCACCGCCAGAAGGGGCGACAACAGCCGGCGCATCAGGGCGAACAGCCGGGTTTGATGGCAGGCGGCCGCGAAACCGATGGTCAGCGCGAAAGACAGCGCGGCCGCGGCGAGGCCGGTCCATAGGCTGGCCGCGATCGCGCCTGCGACGCCGGGATAGGCGGCGAAGCGCCGCCAGGGCTCCAGCGAGAACGTGTCCCCGCCGAGCGCCGGCAGATAGCCGAAGGCCGGGGCCGCCGCGCCTGCAAGCCCGGCGGCCACCGGGACGAGAAAGAGCGACAGCGTCAGCCCCGGCGCGAGCGCCAGCAACCCGATCCCTCGGCTTGGGCGTCCGCTTTGCGGCGCGCGCGCCCGCTCAGGCGCCATAACGGGCGAGCCAACGCTCCTCGATGCGGGTCATCCAGGTCGGGTGCGGCTCCGGCAGGGTCGGTCCCAATTCGTCGGGCGGCAGCGTCGCGGGGCCGCGCGGCAGGTCCTCGAACAGCGCGCGCGCCTCCGGCGACAGACGCGAGAAGCTCAGCACCGTCTGGTCGCCCCAGACCTCCGCGTTCTGCTTCTTCGCCTGCGCTTCCGGCGACATCAGGAAGTTCGCCGTCACCATCGCCGCCGGCTTGTTGGGAGAGTTATAAGGGATCGCGACGAAGTGGGTGTTGCCGATCGTCCCCTCGTCGAAGACGAAGGTACGGACCGTCTCCGGCAGCCGGCCTTGCGCGATCAACGCCGACGCCTCGGCCGGATTGAAGCTGATGGCGATGTCGATGACCGCGTTGTCGAGCATCCGGATTTGGTCGGCGCTGCTCTTCGGGAAGTCCCGTCCCGCGCGCCACATCACCGGATGAAGCGCGTCGAGGTAGGCCCAAAGCGGCGCGGTCACGGCCTCGAAATTCTCGCCCGCCGGATCCAGCAGCACGGCCGGATCTTCGGCCAGCGCGTAAAGCGCCTGCTTCAGGAAGGTGGAGCCGGTGAAGTCCGGGGGCGCGGGATAGGTGAAGCGTCCCGGATTGGCCTCGGCCCACCTCAACAGCTCCCGCGTGGAGGCGGGCGTCTGCGCGACGCGCGACGCGTCATAGGGAAAAACGATCTTCGCCATGCCCCACGGCGCCTCCAACCCCTCGGTCGGGACGGTGAAATCGATCACCGTGGTCGGCTTTTCCTCCGGATCGATCAGCGCGAAGTTCGGCAGGATCTCGTCGAGCGGGCCGAACAGCAACCCGGCGTCCTTCATCGCCTTGAAGTTTTCGCCGTTGATCCAGATGAGGTCGACGGATCCGTCGTCGTCACGGCCGGCGCTCTTTTCCGCCAGCACCTTGCGCACGGCCTCGGCCGTGTCGGTCAGCTTCACGTGGATCAGCTCGATGTCGTGTCGCTCCTCGAGCCGGTCGGCGACCCAGCGGATGTAGTCGTTGGTCGCCTCGCTGCCGCCCCAGGCGTTCCAATAGACTTGACCGCCCGCGGCTCGTTGCGCGACGGCGGACCAGGGCGTCTCGGTCCAACGCGGTTCTTCCGCCTGGGCGGGGACGGACGCCGCGGCGAGCGGCGCGGCCAGCGCGAGCGCGACCGCCGCCGCGCGCTTCAGAGGGGATAGGCGGTTCGGCATTCGATCTCGTCTCCCTCGAGTAGTCTGCGTGTTCTCGACCCATCCATCTAAGCGACGGGGCCGCGAGTGACCAGCGCCGGAGCCGAAGACCCACGGACTTGTGATCGCTTCGCGCGCCATGCTATCAGGCTTTGATAAGGAGGGGGCGACGCCGAACGGCGGCGCCCGGTCCCGCAGGACGGAAAGGATTTCCGCGATGGCGCGGCCCAGGGTCAGGACGCTTCGACGTATCCGACGATGCGGCGCCGCCGCGCCCGTCGGGCGTCGCGCGCGTCGCCTCGGCCCCCTCGCCGGCGCCGGGTCCGCTTGCGTCCATTCGACGGGTGCAGCCCTCGCATGACGCGCGCAGAGGACCCGCCGGCCGCCCCCGGATCGGAGTCCTCTTTCATGCCGCACGACCTGCCCCCGCTCGACGTCTCGATCGAGCCTGAGAAACCCGAAGACCAGCCCGCCGTCGACGCCCTGATCGCCGAAAGCTTCGGGCCGGAGCGCGAGAAGCGCACGGTTTACCGGTTCCGCGACGGGCGCCCGCCGCTCGGCGATCTCGCCTTCGTCGCCCGCCTGAAAGAGGCGACCACGGGCGCCGAGAAGCTGGTGGCCTCGCTCAATTTCTGGGCCGTGGCGGGCCCCGAGGGGCCGCTGCCGCTGCTCGGCCCGCTCGCCGTGCTGCCGGCGCTGCGCGGGCGCGGCGTGGGCCGCGCGTTGGTCGCGCACGGGTTGTCGGAGACCAAGCGCCTCGGCTGGCCGGCGGTGCTGATCGTCGGCGATCCGGGCTACTATGCGCCGTTCGGCTTTTCGGTCGGGCCGGTGGCGGGGCTGGAGCTGCCGGGACCGGTCGGCCCGCTGACCTTCATGGGGCTCGAGTTCGAGGTCGGCGCGCTGACGGGGCTCGTCGGGTCGGTGCGGCCCGCGCCGCGTATCGACCCGCCGATCGATTGAAGCGCTTGCGAGCGCCGCGCCGTTTTACTATAGACACCGAACGGAGACGCGGGTGTAGCTCAATGGTAGAGCAGCAGCTTCCCAAGCTGACGACGAGGGTTCGATTCCCTTCACCCGCTCCATTTTTCTTTCAATAAAAATAGATATTTGGACATGCCACGGCTTTGGCGCGGCCGGTGCGATGTCAGGGTTTGAGTAACTCTTGAGTAAAGCCATTCGCGGCGGCAGGGGTCGGCGCCGAGAGTGTTGAGCCTGCGCGGCGAGTTTCCCATCGCTCGTCTGCCCGGTTGGCCGCATAGAAATAGCGGTTCAATTCGAACCTATCTCAGCGACCCCCGAGTGCTTTTCGAGAACGTGCGCTGTCGCCGGTGTCCAGCGTCCGTTTGATTAGAAAAAATCACCACACCGACGCCTTGCGGCAGTTTGCAGCGGATCTTTTGACCTCCGCCTCGCTCAAGCCGACCGGATCGGTGACCCGGCCGTGGGCGCCGCGGGGTGCAGCGCGCGCCCTTTTAATCTCGCTCGCCCGGTCCTATATGTTTCGTTAGCCGAAATGCAGGCTTTAGGCCGCGGAGGCGAAACATGAAATCCGGCGCACGAAGCAGCGGCGACATCGCGGCGCTGGCTTTGTTGGAATCCTTAATCGTGACCTTGTTGGACGAGGGCGTCCTCAGCCAAGCGCAGGTCGACGAGACCTTCGAGGTCGCGATCGACGCCTTGCGCGGCGCGGAGGACGACGGCGTCGCGGACTCGCAGGCCGGCGAAGCCGACGCCTCTGGCCCCGATCAGGAGGATGGGCGCGGAGACGGCGACGGTTCCTGGGCCGACGGGCCGAACGACCCGGCGTCGACGCGCCGGCGAGAGGCGGCGGCTTTGCTCGAACGTCTGCGGGCGGCCTCGCCCCTGTGAGATCGCGCACAGACAGAAGGGGCGCGGAGAATTTTACCTATGCGTCGCCCGATCCGATACGGTATGGTTCCCTAAGCATAGACGCGCCACGGACAGGTCAGGGGGCTATAAGCGAGGATGGACGGACGTGAAGCGGGCGCCCCGTCCGGCATGACGCCGGCGGCGGCGGGGGTCGGCGGCGAGGCGTTCTGCGCCCTAGTCTGGCGGGTTCAGCAGCTGGCCCCTGTCTCCAAGGCGGCGCGGGACCGGCTGCTGGCGCTCAAAGGGCCTGATCGACGCGTGGCGCGCGGCGAGACGCTCATCGCCCAGGGCGAGGCGCACGGCCGCGTGCATTTGATCCAATCCGGCTGGTGCGCGTCGGCCCGTTTGTTGAAGGACGGGCGGCGGCAGATCCACCGCATCGCAATTCCCGGCGACTTCATCATGTTCGACGCCTTGCTGCGCGGCCACAGCCCTGTCGAAATCGAAGCGTTGAGCGAGATGCGCGTCGCCCCGCTCGACGAAGCGGGATTGAAGGAGGCGATGGCGACGGATCAACGCGTCTTCCTGGCCCTGATGGCGGCGGTCGTGCGCGATGAAAGCGCGTTGATCGAGCGTCTGGCGAGCCTGGGGCGTCGCTCCGCCGAGGAACGGCTCGCCCATTTCCTGGTGGAGTTGCAGGACCGTCTGGTCGGCCTCGGCCTCACCGACGCGGACGACGGGTTCGACTTCCCAGTGACGCGCGAGCAGTTGGCCGATGCGATGGGCCTGACCACCATCCACATTTACCGCACCTTACGCCGCCTGAAAGACAAGCGGCTGTGCGAACTGCGCGACGGGCGCGTGCGGATCTTCGATCTCGCAGGGTTGAGCCGGCTCGCGCTCTACGATCCGCACGTGGTCGATCCGCCCCTTAATGCAGGGTGAAAAGGCCCCCGACCGCGCGCGCTTCGGCGGCGGTGACGATTTCGGTGCGGGCGAGGCGCACCGAATGCAGCCGGCCCTCGATGTTGGTCTCCCAATAGTCCAGGAACTGTTTGAGGCGCGGGAAATCCGGCGCCAAATCGTAATGCTGCCAGATGAACTGCTGCAGCAGGTCGGGATAATCGGGAAGGTGATAGACGATTTCCGCCGTCGCCAGACGGTAGCCGGTCAGCTGTTGTTGAAAGGCGGGATCGATCGAAACGCTCATGCTTGTCGCCTCCTTGCTCGCAAACTCGATGAGAAGCGGTGTTTTTCTTGAAAATGTGCGGTGCAACAGATTTTCGCGCAAGATAAAAAGCAACAAAAACAAGATGTTAGCAGCCATTACGGGCGGCTGCTAACAAAGGCGCAAAAGCTCTTGAAAGCCGCGTGAGACGGGCCTATTTAAGCGCGGCTTAGCACTCGATCAGGGGGAGTGCTAAGCGGGCGCCCCCGGAAAACCGAAGACGAGAACCGGGGGAGTCCGCCATCCCCTGCTGACGACCTTTGTCTTGAAAAGAGGAGGTTACGGCTATGGCTTTTCGGCCGCTGCACGACCGGGTTTTGGTCCGTCGCATCGAAGAGGATCAGAAGACGGCCGGCGGGATCATCATTCCCGACACCGCCAAGGAGAAGCCCATGCAGGGCGAGGTGATCGCCGTCGGCAAGGGCGTGACGCTTGAGGACGGCACGGTCCGTCCGCTCGACGTTCAGGCCGGCGACACGGTGCTGTTCGGCAAGTGGTCCGGCACCGAAGTGAAGATGGACGGGGAGGAGCTCCTCATCATGAAGGAGAGCGACATCCTCGGGATCATCGAGGCGAAAGCCGCCGCCAAGAAGGCCGCCTGACGGGCGGGTCTTTGGGTTCAACCGCTTGCTCGTAAACGAGGAGTGAACAAGAAATGTCTGCGAAAGACGTGAAGTTCTCGACGGACGCGCGCAACCGCATGCTGCGCGGCGTCGACATTCTGGCCGACTCGGTGAAGGTCACGCTGGGGCCGAAGGGCCGCAACGTCGTGATCGACAAGAGCTTCGGCGCGCCGCGCATCACCAAGGACGGCGTGACCGTGGCCAAGGAGATCGAGCTTAAGGACAAGTTCGAGAACATGGGCGCGCAGATGCTGCGCGAGGTCGCGTCCAAGACGAACGACCTGGCCGGCGACGGCACCACGACGGCGACCGTGCTGGCCCAGGCCATCGTCCGCGAGGGCGTGAAGGCCGTGGCCGCCGGCATGAACCCGATGGATCTGAAGCGCGGCGTCGACATGGCGGTCGAGGCCGTCGTGGCCGACATCGCCAAGCGCGCCAAGAAGGTCTCGCAGAACAGCGAGATCGCCCAGGTCGGCTCGATCTCCGCCAACGGCGACCGCGAGGTCGGCCAGATGATCGCCGACGCCATGGCGAAGGTCGGCAATGAAGGCGTCATCACGGTCGAGGAGGCCAAGGGCCTGGAGACCGAACTGGACGTCGTCGAGGGCATGCAGTTCGACCGCGGCTACCTGTCCCCCTACTTCGTGACGGACAGCGAGCGCATGCAGGTCGAGCTCGACGATCCCTACATCCTGCTGTTCGACAAGAAGCTCTCCAACCTGCAGGCCCTGCTCCCGGTGCTGGAGAAGGTCGTGCAGTCGGGCAAGCCGCTCCTGATCATCGCTGAGGACGTCGAGGGCGAGGCGCTGGCCACCCTCGTCGTCAACAAGCTGCGCGGCGGGCTGAAGGTCGCGGCCGTCAAGGCGCCGGGCTTCGGCGATCGCCGCAAGGCGATGCTGGAGGACATGGCGATCCTGACCGGCGGCACGGTCGTCTCGGAGGAGACGGGCGTAAAGCTGGAGAGCGTCACGATCGACATGCTGGGCCGCGCCAAGAACGTCTCCATCACCAAGGATGAGACGACGATCGTCGACGGCGCCGGCAAGAAGAAGGAGATCGAGGGCCGCTGCGCGCAGATCAAGGCGCAGATCGAGAAGACGACCTCCGACTACGATCGCGAGAAGCTGCAGGAGCGTCTCGCGAAGCTGGCCGGCGGCGTGGCCGTCATCCGCGTCGGCGGCGCCACCGAGGTCGAGGTGAAGGAGAAGAAGGACCGCGTCGACGACGCGCTCCACGCCACCCGCGCGGCGGTGCTGGAAGGCATCGTGCCCGGCGGCGGCACGGCGCTCCTCTACTCGGTCAAGGCGCTCGCCAAGCTGGAGCCCGCCAACAACGACCAGAAGGTCGGCGTCGAGATCATCCGTCGCGCGCTCACCGCGCCGGCGCGTCAGATCGCGACCAACGCGGGCGAGGACGGCGCCGTCATCGTCGGCAAGCTCTTGGAGTCGAAGGACGTCAACTACGGCTTCGACGCGCAGGAAGGCGTCTTCGGCGACCTAGTGAAGAAGGGCGTCATCGACCCCGCCAAGGTCGTGCGCTGCGCGCTGCAGGACGCGAGTTCGGTCGCCGGTCTGCTGATCACGACCGAAGCCATGATCGCCGACAAGCCGGAGCCGAAGGGAAGCGCCGGCGCGGGCATAGGCGGCGGAATGGGCGACATGGGCATGGACTTCTAAGTCCGTCCCACGTCCCCCGTCGATCCGACGATGGGGAGGGCGGCGCTTGCGGGCGCCGCCCTTTCTTTTTGTGCGGACCTGGGAAAAGGCGCCGGCGGACGCGCCGCGGCGCGCGTATCGCACAGCCGCAACATGGTTCATGCTACACTCTGTCCGTGCAATGACGGGGAGGTGCGCCATGACAGGTTTCGATGCGATGTTCCTGGGGATCGGGGCGCCCATGCCGCGGTTCCAGGCGGCGCTCGACGGCGACGTTCTGCGCCGGGAGACGCTGGACCAGGGGGTCTACGCCCACTACGCCAACTATACGGTGGTGATGAACGCGGCTCGCCGGGAGCCTGTCTTCGCCGCGCTCAATATCGACCAGAACGCGCTGCATGTGGTCGACAGCCGCTCCTGGCGGCCGGACGCCAGGATCGGCGCGGCGCATCAACTGACCGATCCCTATTACGACCGCAACCCCTGGGACAAGGGCCATATGGCCCGGCGCGCGGCCGCCGCCTGGGGCGACAGCCTGCGCGCCGCCAAACGGGCCTCTGACGACACCTACTACTATTCCAACGCCGCTCTGCAGCACGAGAACTTCAACCGCGACGAATGGGTCGCGCTGGAGGATTGGGTGTTGGAGCACAAGGGGCCGAAGGACGGCCGGCTTTCCGTGTTCAGCGGCCCGGTCCCCGGCGCCTACGACCGTACGGTTGAGCCGCCGGGTTTGCCGATCGCCAAGGTTCCGCCCGCCTTCTTCAAGGTGATGTGCTATTGCGACGCGGCGGGCGCGCTGAAAGTCCACGCCTTCATGCTGACTCAGGACGTGGCGGCGCTGAAGGACCGGCGCGGCCGGCGGCTCTATGATTTCGAGAACTATCAGGTGACCGTTGCGGAGATTGAGGAGCTGACCGGCCTCGTCTTCGACGACGCGATCGCGGCCGCGAACCCGCTGCTCAGCACCGATACACAGGAGCGCCGACGGAGCATGGGCATCACCCATTTCCCCGAGCGCCTGGAAACCGACGGCCCGCATGAGCTGATGGAGACCGGCGACCCGCGTCACGGCTTTCTGGACGACGAGTTGGACGTCTTCATCGCCGCCGCCATGATCGATCCCGAAGGCGACGAGACGGCCGGGGAGTGGGTGTCGATCCTGAACCTGACCAATGAGATCGTCGATCTCGACGGCTGGCGCCTGCGCGATCGGATGCGCCGCGAGCGGCGGCTCGAGGGCCGTCTCGACCCCGGCGCGGCGATCGCGGTGCGCGACCTCTCGCCGCTGAGGTTGCCGAACGCGGGCGGCACGATCAGCCTATTCCACGCCAACGGCATGCAGGTCGACCGGGTGCGCTACAAGCGGCGCGACGTCCCGGCGGAAGGGCGGGCTCTGGTCTTCGCCTATCCGACCTGAGGATTAAAGGCGCGCGATCCGCGCAGGGACCATTCCCGATCGGCGGAGACTCGCGTTAAGCTCTCGTCATGGAGTTCCCGCCCGATCTTGAAACCCTCGACCGCCTCGTCGCCGGCGCTTTGTTCTGGCTGAAGACGCGCGTCGTCAATTGGCCGGTGCTGATCCAGGCCGGGATGATCGTCGGGCTTTTCGGGCTGGCGCGGATCGGGGGCGGGCGCCTGAAGCCCGGCGCGGCGGCGTGGGTCGCGCGCTGGTTCAATCGACCGCGCACCCCGCCCGCGCTCAAGCGGCTGGGGGAGGAGGCGCCGCGGCTCGTCCCCTGGGCCTTGCTGCTGATCCTGTTGTGGCTGGCGAGCGGGGTGGTGGAGCGCACGGCCGCCGATTTCTTCCGCGGCGGCTGGCTGCTGCGAACGGCGGCGAGCCTCACCTTCGCCTGGATCGCCATCCGCCTGGCGACCAGCCTGATCCGCACGCACGTGCTGGCGCGCACGGCCGCCGCGGTGATCTGGCTGATCGCCGCGCTCAACATCCTGCAATTGCTGGGTCCGACGATCGCCGTGATGGATGCGGCTGCGATCGAGGTGGGGGAGCTGCGCGTCTCCGTCCTTATGGTGGTGAAGGGGGTGCTGTCCCTGGCCGTGCTGCTGTGGGCGGCGACGGCGCTCTCCGGGGTGCTGGAACGGCGCTTTCAGGCGGTGCCGGAGCTGACGCCCTCGGTCCAGGTGCTCCTCGCCAAGCTCGCCAAGGTGACGCTGGTCGTGCTGGCCATCGTCATCGGCTTGAAATCGATCGGGGTGGATCTGACGGCCTTTGCGCTGTTCTCCGGCGCGCTCGGCGTCGGCATCGGCTTCGGGCTGCAGAAGGTGATCTCCAACCTCGTCTCCGGGATCATCCTGCTGATGGACAAGTCCATCAAACCCGGCGACGTGGTGGCGGTGCAGGACACCTACGGCTGGGTGAAGAGCTTCGGGGCGCGCTACGCCTCCGTCATCACCCGTGACGGGATCGAGCATCTGATCCCGAACGAGGAGTTCATCACCCAGCGGGTCGAGAACTGGTCCTACACCGACAGCAAGGTGCGCCTGAAGGTGCCGATCGGGGTGAGCTACGACAGCGACGTGCGCCTCGCCATGAAACTCGCCGTCGAGGCGGCGGCTGAGGAGCCGCGGGTGATCGACGAGCCGGCGCCGAAATGCCTGTTGATCGAGTTCGGCGACAATTCGGTCAATCTGGAGCTGCGCCTTTGGATCGCCGACCCGCAGGAGGGGGTGCGCAACATCCGCTCCGCCGTTCTGCTGCGCGTCTGGGACAAGTACCATGAGGCCGGCGTGCAGTTCCCCTTCCCGCAGCGCGACCTGCATGTGAAGGGGCCGGTCGCGGTGCGGCTGCAGGAGGAGGGGAGCGTCGGCGGCGGAACGCCCCGGCCCAGATGACAATCAGGGATTGGAAAGGGGGCGGGCTCGCCCCGGCGCCCTGCTTGGTCGTTCAAGGATGCCGCCGCCGGTCGCCACCCTAGCTTCCTTCGCCAAGCGGAGGGCCGAGACCATGCAGCATCTCTTCCACAGCATCACCCACCCCGTCGTCTGCGCGACCTGCGCGGAGGAGACGGCCCAAGGGCTGGCCGACGCCGCCAGCCTGCAGAACTACAGCCGGCTCGACGTCGGCTTCACCGACCGCGGCCTGCAGGTCTGGCGTCGGCGCCATCAGGCGAACCTCGTCCACATCGACTTCGAGGGGCGCGCCCCCGACGCCGATTTTCGCCGCTTGGAGAAGAAGCCGGGACGCTGACGCGTCACGCCGCCTTCTTGGAGGCCGGATCCCACTTCTCCGCCGCCAATTCGTCGTTGAGCGGGATGTCGCCGACGACGGCGTCGGTCATGTTGGTGAGGGTCTTGACCGCGACACCCAGCACCACGTCCAGCGCTTGGCGTTCGCTGTAGCCGGCGGCCAGGAAATCCGCGACCGCCTGACGGTCGAGGCGGCCGCGCTCGACGGTCGCCTGCTGCGCGAAGCGGCGCAGCGCCTCCAGCTTGTCGTCGTCGATCGGCCGACCGTCGCGCACGGCGGCGACAGCGTCGGCGTCCAGGCCGGCGCCCTTGGCCCCCTTAGAATGCGCCGCGACGCAGAAGTGGCAGTCGTTCTCATAGGACACGGACAGCAGGATCAACTGCCGCTCCGCCGGCGAAAAGTCGGTCTTGTCGAAGATCCCCTGCAGGGTGACGTAGCCCTCCAGCGCGGCCGGGCTTTCGGCCATCGCGCCCAGGATGGCGGGCAGGAAGCCCATCTTCTGATTGACGGCCTTCAGCGTCTCCTGGGTCTCGGCCGGCGCGCTCTCGGCGTCGTGAATGGGGAAATCGGCGCTCATGCGAGCCTCCCTTCGAATTGATGGGGTGCGCCGCCGAGTATCGGCGACGCGGTCAGCAGGCATGTGGGTATTTTACCAATCGTTCCAATATCGCCGCCGAGGCGATCGGTTCACACTTGCGTGAGGCGCGCGGCCTTACACCGTCGCCAGCGTGCGTGTCGCGATCTGGCGCAGCGCGCGTTCGTCCGGATTGACCTTGGCGATGACCTGCAGCCCCTGCATGGCGTTGAGCAGGAAACGCGCGACTTCACGGGGCTTCGCGTCGGCGTCGACTTCGCCGCGCGCCTGGCCGCGTCGCACGACGAGGTCCAGCGCATTCTCCATCCGCGCCAGCGCCCGGCGCGCGGCGGCAAGCACAGCCTCGTCCCGCGCCCCGAATTCGCAGATCGTGTTGGTGATCAGGCACCCTGCGCCGCGACCGTCCAGGCAGCGCGCGATCAACCGGTCGAACAGACGGCTCAGCATGTCGCGCGTCGAGATCGTCTCGTCGTCCAAGTCTAGGGCGGCGAACAGTCCGGCGCCGGTGTAGCGCTCCAAGGCCTTCAGGAACAGCGCGTGCTTGTCGCCGAAGGCGCCGTAAAGGCTCGCCCGATTCACGCCGGTGGTGCGCACCAGATCATCGATCGACGTAGCCTCGTAACCTTGCGCCCAGAAGGCTTGCATGGCCTGGTCCAGCGCGCGCTCGGGATCGAAGGCTTTGGGTCTCGGCATGGCGTCTCTCCGCCTTCTGTTGAAGCTCAGATATGGCGCTATTGGAACGCTCGTTCAACTACTTGGCGACGTCATGCAAGCGGCGGGCCGCGGGCCGTCCCGCCGCGCGGCGGTTTGCCGACCCGCGCGCGGCTTGCTAAAGGAAAGGACGTCCCGCTCAGCCGTTCGCAGAGGTCTCCAGCGCTTCCCCAGAGGTTCGAATGCCCGACACGCCCGCCGCCCCGACCAACGTCTATATCGGCCGTTCCGCCCCGCGGGTGGAGGATCGCCGGCTGCTGACCGGCGCCGGGCGCTTCGTCGAGGACGTGCGCCCGCCCCGAGCGCTCGGCCCGGCCTTGGCGGCGGTGGTGGTGCGCAGCCCGGTCGCGCACGGCCGGATAAGCGCGCTCGATCTGGAGGAGGCGCGCGCCGTCGACGGCGTCGTGAAGATCTATTCGGCCGAAGAATTGGCGGCGCTCGGCGTGCAGGAGATGCCCTGCCTGACCCGGATCGAAAGCGCCGACGGCGCGCCCTTCCATGCGCCGCCGCGCTATCCGCTGGCGCGCGAGACGGTGCGCTTCGTCGGCGACCCGGTGGCCTTCGTCGTCGCCGAGAGCGAGGCGGCGGCGCAGGAGGCCGCGGAGGCGGTCTTCGTCGACATCGACGATCTCGATCCCGTCGTCGATCCGAAGGCGTCGGAGGAGATCGGCTACGTCTGGGAGGACGGCGACCGCGCCGCCACGGACGCCGCCTTTCAGCAGGCCGCCCAGGTCGTCAGCCTGTCGGACGTCGTCAACAACCGCGTCGTGATCACGCCGATTGAGACGCGCTCCGCGCTCGCCTGGGTCGATCCGGCGGACGGGGGCGCCGTTCTGACGACGCAGACCCAAGGCGTGCATTTCGTGCGCCGTACGGTGGCCGGAACGCTCGGCCTGCCGGAGGACGGTTTGCGGGTCGTGACCCAGGACGTGGGCGGCAGTTTCGGCATGAAGTTGATGAACTATCCGGAGCAGACGCTGGTCGTGGCGGCGGCCCGCGATCTGGGACGCCCGGTGCGCTGGGTCTCCGGTCGGACGGAGGCGTTCCTGACCGACGCCCACGGCCGAGACCAGATCAGCGACGCGGAGCTGGCGCTGGACGCGCAGGGAAAGATCCTGGCCCTGCGCTGCCGGACGCTGGGCAATATCGGGGCCTACGCCTCCGCGCTCGGCCCCGGCGTGTTGTCCAAAGGGTTCGCCAAGACGCTCGGCCATTGCTACCGCGTGCCGGCGCTGCATCTCACCGCCACGGGCGTCTACACCAACACCGCCCCGACCGACGCCTATCGCGGCGCCGGCAAGCCGGAGAGCGAATATCTGGTGGAGCGTCTGGTCGAGGCCGCCGCCCGACGGCGCGGCGAAGATCCGGTTTCGTTCCGCCGCCGCAATCTGGTGACCGCCGACGAGCATCCCTACAAGGCCGCCAACGGCTTCACTTACGACAGCGCCGACTTCCCCGCCGTGATGGAGAAGGCGGTGGAGGTCTCCGACCGCGCCGGCTTCGCCGCGCGGCGCGCCGAGAGCGAGGCGCGGGGCCTCATGCGCGGATGGGGGATCGGCCTCTATCTGCACCTGACCGGCGGCGATCCGGCGGAGACCAGCGAGGTCATCCTGGAGGCCGACGGGACCGTCACCGTACTGACCGGCGTCCAGGCGTCGGGTCAGGGTCACGAAACCGCCTTCGCCCAGCTGGTCGCCGGGCGCCTTGAGATCGGGATCGAGCGGGTGCGGGTGGTCGAAGGCGACAGCGCCCGGATCGCGCGGGGCGGCGGCACCGGCGGCTCCTCCAGCCTGCCGATCGCGGCGACGACGATCGCGCGGGCGACTGAGTCGATGCTGGACGCCGCGCGCGAGCTGGCGGCGGAGGCGTTGGAGGCCGCGGCCGGCGACCTGGAGTACGGCGCCGGCCGCTTCACGATCAAGGGCACCGACCGCACGATCGATCTGGCCCAACTGGCCGCGCAGCTGCCGGAGGAGAAGGCGGGTCAATGCGCCGGGCTCGCCGACGCGGAGGGCGAATTCCAGACGGTCCCGCACGGCGCCTATGTCGCGGAGGTCGATCTCGACCCGGAAACCGGCGTCGTGACGCTCGACCGGCTGGTCTGCGTCGATGATCTTGGCGTGCGCCTCAACCCGATGATCGCGGAGGGCCAACTGCACGGCGGCCTCGCCCAGGGGATCGGCCAGGCGTTGTGCGAGCGCACGGTCTACGATCCCGACAGCGGCCAGATGCTGAGCGCCAGCCTGATGGATTATTGCCTGCCGCGCGCCGACGATCTGCCGGCCTTTGAGATGCATGCGGCCGACATTCCGACCGCGGCCAATCCGCTCGGCATGAAGGGCGCGGGCGAGGTGGGGTGCATCGGCGTCCCGGCCGCGGTGATCAACGCGGTGTGCGACGCCCTCGACGTCGAACACCTCGACATGCCGGCGACGCCGGAGCGGGTGTGGCGGGCGCTGCGGGACTAGCCGGAAAGACGGGAAGAAGGACGGGAGGGCGGTCCGACCGCGGGGGCTTCTCGCGTCCGGGATCGACGCGGGATCAATGCGGCGGGACCGGCCCTCCCTCTCAGGGCGCCGCCGCCCGCCGGACAGGCGGTTGGGTTCCGGCGGCGCCCCGATTCGCAGCGCTCACAGGCTCCCGGCGCCCGTTCCCCACAGGGCGTAGAGCAGCCCGACCCCGACCGAGCCGACCGCGGCGACCGCCAGATAGGTCAGGAACACCGGCCAGCGCACCAGCGCGTGCACCGCGATCGCCGCCGGCACGGAGGTGATTCCGCCCGCCACCATGAAGCTGAGCGCGGCGCCCGGCGTCAGGCCCACATCCATCAGCCCGCGCACCAGCGGAATCGCGGCGTAGCCGTTCAGATAGCTCGGCACGCCGACGGCCGCCGCCGCCGGGATCGACCACAGGCCGAGATCGGCGAGACCCGCCGCCACACGGTCCATCGGGATGGTGCGCAGCATGATCGCCTCCAACAGGAAGGCCAGCGTCAGCCACTTGGCCAGGAAAAGGCCCGCGCGCGCGGCTTCCTGGGCGAACAGCCGGCGCCGCGGCCCCTCGCGCCAGAAAGCCCAGACGGGCCGGGCGTCAGGGTCGATCGCGCTTTTGACGCCGCAACCGGTCGCGCAGCCGCCCAGCGCCGCTCCCTTCAGCACATCGCCGAAGCCGCCGGCGCGGTCGACCAGCATCACCGTCGCCCCGCCCAGCAGGCCCAGCGCGACGGCCGAGAGCGTCTTCGCCAAGGTGATCTCGGCGCCGAGAACGCCCCAGCTCAGCACCATCATTTCCGGATCGATGACGGGCGAGGCGAGCCAGAACGCCATCACCGGCGCCAGCGGCACGCCGGCGGCCAGCAGGGCGGCGATCAAAGGCACCACGCCGCAACTGCAAAAGGGCGACAGGGCCCCGAACAGCGCCGCGGTCACGACGGCGATGTGCGTCTTTCCGGCCAAGGCCCGGCCGATCAGCCGGTCTGCGCCGCTGGCCTTCACCCCCGCGGCGATCAAGACGGAGGCGGCGATAAACGGGGCGGTGTCAATCAGGCTTTGCAGCGTCGCCCCGAGCAACGGGCCGAGGGCCGTCGGCTGGATCAACGCCGCCGCCGTGGCGATCAGCGCGAGCGCGATGACGACCCGGTCGCGCGTAACGGCGCGTGCGGCGCGAAAGCCTATATTTCTAGAAATTTCAAACTTAGAGGGGTGAGAGAGGGTCGATCGATCGCTCATCGTCTAGCGCTCCTGAAGGGGCGGCGTCAGGCCGGGGTTTTGTGGGCGGGCGCGGCGCGGCGGGGCGCGGCGCCTGGCGCGTCTGCGCAGCATTCCCGCGTCAGGAAGCCCAGCACATGATCCATCGTCATATAACAGGCGACGCAGTTGTGCGTCGTTCCTTCCCGCCGACGCGCCACCAGCCCCACCAGTTCCAAATGCTTGAGGTGATGAGACAGGGTGGAGGCGGGAACCTCCAGCGCCTTTTGGATATGGCCCACCGGTTTGCCCGCGTCGCCTGCGCGAACCAGCAAGCGATAGATCGCAAGGCGCGTTGGGTTGCCCAACGCTTCGAGACAGGCTGCGGTTCGTTCCAGCTCTTCGCTCATGGCGTTACGGTGCGGGCGATCTGCGGTTTTGTCAATCGGTATTTCTAAGAATATAGAAATTGCTGCGCGGCGCCTGCGCCGCCGACCCTTGCGGCGGCTTGCAAACCGCTCTAGATCGAAGGAGCCGTTTCCAAAAAAGGTGCGCTGATGAGCCGCTTGCCGCCAGACATTCCGTCGCCCTGCATCGGGGTGTGCGCGCTCGACCCGGGCACCGGCCAATGCCTCGGGTGTCTGCGCACCGCGCGCGAGATCCAAGACTGGCCCCGCGCGGACAATCAGCGCAAGTACGAGATGTTGCAGGATCTCAAGGCGCGCCGCATCGCGGCCGGCCGAGTGAGCGAGGCGGACTTGCGCCCGCGCCGGCGGCGCGCGCGCTGAGCCGGCGCTAGGCGCGTCCGCGCAGGCGCGGCAGGCGCAAGCGGCGGCGTTGCGCGACCCGACGCTCGCGGTAGAGCATGTAGAGCCCGGCCCCGACGATGATCGCGGCGCCGATCCAGGTTCGGGCGCTCGGGACCTCCTGCCAGACGATGTAGCCGATCAGGCTCGACCAGATCAAAGCGCCGTATTCCAACGGCGCGACCTGCGAGACCTCCGCGTGGCGGAACGCCAGCGTCATGGCGTATTGCGCGACGGCCCCGAACACGCCGACGCCGATCATCAGCCACAGATCGACGCCCACGGGCGCCTCCCACCCCTCCAACAGCACCCAGACCAGACCGACCGCCGTGCCGGTGACGGTGAAATAGAAGGTGATCGTGGACGCCGGCTCGGTGGCGGAAAGCTTGCGGATCACGATCATCGCCAAGGCCATCAACGCCGCCGCCGCCAGGGCCGCCCAAGCCCCGGCCGAAAAGACGCCCCCGCCGGGATTGACGATCACAAGCACGCCGACGAAGCCGAGACCGACCGCCGTCCATCGTCTGGGGCCGACCGGCTCCTTCAAGAGCGGCACGGCCAATGCGGTCATGAAGATGGGGGCGGCGAACAGTATCGCGATCGCGTCCGCGAGCCGCATCTGGCTGAAAGCCCAGAAGGCGCACGCCATGGCGCCGAGACCCACGGCCGCCCGCACCATGTGGACCTTGAGCCGACGGGTCTTGAGGCTGGCGAGGCCGCCTGCGCGGTAGACGAAGATCATCACGACCGGCAAGGCGATCGCGCAGCGGAAGAAAACGATGTGACTGGTCGGATAACGGTCGCCCAGCCATTTCACCGTCGCGTCCATCACCGCAAAAAGCAGAACGCTCGCCATCATCATCAGCACCCCGAAGCGGGCGTCGCGGGCGCTGTCGGCGGCTGTCGGGGCCGCGGGGTCGGCGGCGTCATGGGGCTGCGGCATCGGATCCGGGGCGCTTGTGTGAGACCGCGTGAAGCGGCGCTCTCGTTCCTACGCCTCTCCGCCCGATTTGGCGAGACCCGGGTCGCCCCGGCCGGGGCCGGCGCGCCTTATGCGCGCGGCGCCGCCGGCGGAGTGCGCGGCAGATGGACGCTGACGGTGGTGCCGCGGCCGAGTTCGCTCTCGATGTGCAGGTCGCCGCCCAGCCGCTCGGCGAGCATGCGGCTGACGGCCAGACCGAGGCCGGACCCCTCGCGCTTTCGCACCTGGGGATCGCGCGCCCGGGTGAAGGGATCCGTCACCAGAGGGAGTTCGGCCCGGTCGATGCCGATGCCCCGGTCGACCACCTTGACGACCACGCGTTCCCCGTCCGACGAGGGATGCGCTGCGATTCGCACGGTCTGTGGGCCGTCGCTGAACTTGACCGCGTTGCTGACGAGATTGAGCAGGATCTGGCGCAGCGCGCGTCGATCCGAGTCGATCTCGTGCACGGCCGCATCGACGGCGACGGCGATCGGGCCGTCTTCGTCGCTCGCGCCGCGTCCGACGGCGAGCGTCGCGCACTCCCGAACCAGCGCCTGCAGATCGACCGGCGCCGTCGCGATCTCGTAGGCGCCCGTTTCGATCCGCGACAGGTCGAGCAGGTCGTGAATGATCTCCAGCAAATGGCGCCCGCTCGCGTTGATATGCTCGACATAATGTTCGTAGCGCTCGTTGCCCAAAGGCCCGAACACCTCTTCACCGATGATCTCCGAGAAGCCGATGATCGCGTTCAACGGCGTGCGCAGTTCGTGACTCATGCTGGCGAGGAAGAAGCTTTTCGCCTGGTTGGCCTGCTCCGCCTGGTTCTTGGCTTCCAGGATCATCTGCTCGGCGCGCTTGCGCTCGTTGATGTCGTAGAGGATCAGCACGCCGCCGCCGTCAGGCAGCCGCTCCTCCATCGCCATCGACCAGCCGCCGTCCGCGCGCCGCACCTCGACCGGCCCGTCGGGCGCGCGATGCCGCTCAAGCCGCCAGGCGATATACTCTCGTTTGCTCATGCCGCGATGGGGCAGCACCACACCGCTTTCGACCGCTTCGCGAAGAATGCGCTCGAACGTGGCGCCCGGTTGCGAGGCCGTCGGAAAATCGGCGTAGAGCCGCTGGAAGCTGCGATTGGCCAGCACCAGCCGATCGTCGCGGTCGAACAGGGCGAACGGCTCGCTCAGGCTGTCGATCGCCGCCGCCAGCAGACGCTGGGCGTGATCGGCCGCCTCCCGGGCGCGGAGTTCGGCGGTGACGTCCTGCCCAACCCCTCGATAGCCGAGGAACCGGCCGGTCTCGTCAAAGCGCGGCAGACCGATGATGCGGCACCAGCGGCTTTCGCCGGCGGCGTTGATCAGATGGTAGGTGAAGCCGCGGATCGGGCGGCGCGCCGCCAGATCCTCGCGATGACGGGCGGCGACCTCCGCGGCCACCTGCTCGTCTAGCATCTCAAGGCGCGAGCGGCCGATATAGCGCGCAGGCTCGAGCCCCGCGACGGTCTCGAGGTTCGCGGAGAGATAGGTGAAGCGATGCTCGGAGTCCGTCTCCCACCGCCAGTCGTAGGCCGCCTCGATCAGCTCTTCGAACAGCGATTCCGTATGCGACAGGCGCGCGCGCAGAGAGCGGTTCTCCGCCGCCAGCGTATCTGCGGCGTCGAAATCGTCTTCGTGCTGAGCCGCCATCGGATCGACGTTCCCCTCACAAGTGTCGCCACCATAGTACGCATACTTTCGGGGGAATTCGTTAATCCTTTGCGAACAACTTGCGGGTCGACGGCGTCGGGCGCGCCGACCCGCCTCCCCTTAGTCTTTGACGAAAAGGTCCCGGGGCACGTTCGCCAAGCACTCGCAACCGGTCTCCGTGACCCGAATCGCCTCGGAGATTTCGACGCCCCAGGTGTCGTACCAGATGCCGGGCATGACGTGGATGGTCATGTTCGGTTGCAGCACCGTGCGGTCGCCCGTGCGCAGACTCAGCGTATGCTCGCCCCAATCCGGCGGGAAGGCGCAGCCGATGGAGTAGCCCATGCGGCTGTCCTTTTCGATGCCGTATTTGGAGACGACGCCTTTCCAGGTCTGGACCACCTCTTCGCATGTGACTCCGGGTTTGATGAAATCCAGCACCGTCTCCAGCGCCTCCACCGCGCCTTTCGCGCAGTCGGTTATGTAGTCCGGCGGGTCCCCGATGAAGACGGTGCGGGCCAGCGGGCTGTGATAATGATGGCGCGCCGCGGCGAGCTCGAGGATCGTCGCCTCGCCCTCCCGGAAGGTGTCGTCGGTCCAGGTCAGATGGGGCGTCGAGGTGCCGATCCCGGTCGGCAACATCGGGCAGATCGCCGTGTAATCGCCGCCGAAGTCGCCCATGCCGCTGATCTGCGATTGATAGATCGCCGCCGCTGCATCGCACTGGCGCACGCCCTGCGAGATGTGCGCGACGCCCACCTGCATGACCAGCTCCATCAATCGGCCGGCCTGCTTCATGTATTGGATTTCGGTGTCAGACTTGATGTTGCGAACCCAGCGCACGATCCAGTGGCCGTTATGGAAGCTGGCGTCGGGCAGGCCGCGGGTCAGAGCGTCGTGCGCGGCGGCGGTGTAATAGTAGGCGTCCATCTCGACGCCGATGCGCTTCTTGTGCAGCCCCCGCTGGCGCAGGACGTCGGCCATGTAGTCCATCGGGTGGCGTTCGCGGGTCTGGATGTACTCGTCCGGATAGCCGATGATCGAGCTTTCGCCGAGGAAGGTGGTGACGCGCGCGCCATTGGCGTCCATCGAGCGGCCGATCCAGATCGGCTCCGGCTCTGCGAGCGCGGTGACGACCGCCTGAGGCACGTAGAAGGACCAGCCGTCATAGCCGGTCAGGTAGTTCATGTTGGCGGGATCGACGGAGATCAGGACGTCCACGCCCTCGTTTTCCATCGCGCGTTTCACCCGATCGATGCGCTCCAGATACTCGTGTTTCTCAAACGGCAAGGTCATGGTCGGCGAACCCTTCTGCGTCCGTACGCGGCTGTCCGGCGCCCCGGTCCGATGCGGGCCGCCGAGGGAATCGCTTGTAGGACCGCGCCCGCGCACGGCTCAAGAAAAAACGCCCGAAAGTTTCACGGAATCGTCGGGGCGCGCCGGAAAGAGTCGCGGCGCGCCCGGCGTGCAGGCTCAGAATCGGCCTTCCGTTCGGTTGTAGTCGAGTTCCGCGGGCGCGAGAGCGAATCCTAGGAAAATCAGAAAATTCCGGGGGCGCTGGTCTTCCGTTTTGGGAATTTCGATGCTGATTTCCTCGCGGGCGTTCACGCGAACCTTGTTGCCGGGAAAGGTGAGCCGCAACGGCAACTCCCGGCGCGACAGCACCTCACGATCCCGGTTCGTCACGGCGACGAACAGGCGCACGTCCGAGGCGCCCTCCTCGTTGGCCGGCCCGCGTTGTCCGGCGACCAAGATCGGGAAGTTGAGTGTGATTTCCTCGTCCTCGACGGAGCAGCTTCCCGACAGATACGTCACTTCCGCCTGCAGTCGCACGTCGGTGATGTCGCGCCCGGCGCCGTCGCGGAAACGGGTCAGGCGCTCGGTGTCGGCCGGGATGCGTATTTCCGGACAGTCGATAGCGACGTCGCGCTGCGCCGCGCAGCCGGCGACGAGCAGCAGCGCTCCCAGCATCAGCGGCCCCAGCATCAGCGGCCCGAACGACAGCGCCCCGAACGGCGGCGCGAAAGGGAAACGACGGGCGGCGGCTTGGGTGGAACGCATGTTGGCTCTCTAACTGACGAGACGGACGATGTTCAGAGCTTGGCGTGGCTGCCGTCGCACAGCGGCGCCTTGTCGGTCTGCTTGCAGCCGCAGAAAAAAACGGTGCGCGACTTGTCGGCCGTGTACAGGGTCGGGGCCATGCCGGTTCCGGCGTGGCTCCCGTCGCAGAAAGGCTGTTTGGCGGACTTGCCGCAGGCGCACCAGAAGTACTTCTTCCCCTCTTCGACCTGGATCGAATAAGGCTCCTGCGCGGGGATTTCGGGCGTGGGCATCGGCGGCTCGTCCTTTTTGTCGCTGGCCGGGCGGGCGCGCCCTGACGGAACCGCGCGGATGCTAGCCCAGCCGGCGTTCGCGAACAAGCGACCGGGTCGGCCTGCGCGACCCGGCTGAGCGCGGCGCGCGGGCCGGCTATGGTTGACGCACGGCGCGCTTCGCGTCACCTATGTCAAGCGACGCGCGCCGGATTGACGGCGGGCGCGCCGCTTGACTGACGCGAGGCCGGCCATGACCGACGCCGTTTCCGATTCCGCCGCCGGCGACGCGCCGCCCGACCGGCGCGCGCGCCCGCAACTGACGATCCTGCTGGCGGGGCCGCGCGGTTTCTGCGCGGGCGTCGACCGCGCGATTTTGATCGTCGAGAAGGCCTTGGAGAAATTCGGCGCGCCCGTCTACGTGCGCCACGAGATCGTGCACAACCGCTTCGTGGTCGAGAGCCTTGAGGCCAAGGGGGCGGTGTTCGTCAAAGAGGTCGAGGACGCGCCAGTGGACCGTCCGATCGTCTTCTCCGCCCACGGCGTTCCGAAAAGCGTTCCGGACGAGGCGCGTCAGCGCAACATGATCTACGTCGACGCAACCTGCCCGCTGGTCAGCAAGGTCCACCGCGAGGTTGAACGTCATCACGCCCAAGGACGCACCATCGTGCTGGTCGGCCATGCCGGGCATCCGGAGGTCGAGGGCACGATGGGCCAGTTGCCGCCCGGGTCCATCCTGTTGGTGGAGAAGCCGGCCGACGTCGAGACGCTTGAGGTCGCGCCGGGCGCGCCGCTCGCCTACGCGACGCAGACGACGCTGTCGGTCGACGAGGCGGAAGCCTCGATTTCGGCCCTGAAGCGGCGGTTCCCCGACATCGCCGGGCCGAAGCAGGAGGATATCTGCTACGCCACCACCAATCGGCAGGCCTCGATGCGCGCGGTCGCGCGGCGCTCGGACGCGGTGCTTGTGTTGGGCGCGCCGAATTCGTCCAACTCCAACCGTCTGGTCGACGTCGCCAAGGATGAAGGCGTCGACAATGCGTTGCTGATCCAGCGGGCGGCCGAGATCGACTGGTCGCGCCTGCGCGGGGTGGCGACCTTGGGCCTGAGCGCCGGCGCGTCGGCGCCCGAGGTGCTGGTCGACGAGGTGATCGAGGCCTGCCGCGCACGCTTCGACGTGACGGTCGAAGAGGAAGTCACGGCCGTCGAGACCATCGAGTTCAAATTGCCGCGCGCGCTCGTCGTCTAGACGGGACGATCGGGGGCGGCGCAGGGGCGATCAGAGCTATGGCGGTCTATACGGAAGTTTCCGACGAGGAGATGTCGGCCTTCATCGGCGAGTACGACATCGGCGACCTGGTCTCCGCCAAGGGCATCGCCGAAGGCGTCGAGAACTCCAACTATCTGATCCGCACCACCGTCGACAGCTACATTCTGACGCTCTACGAGAAACGGGTGCGTGAGGAGGACCTGCCGTTCTTCCTGGGGCTGATGGATCACCTCGCGGATCGCGACATCCCGTGCCCGCAGCCGATCCACGGGCGCGACGGCAAGGCCTTGCGGCGTCTCGCCGGCCGGCCGGCGGCGGTGACCTCGTTCCTGGAAGGCTTGTGGACCAAGAAGATCCGGCCGGTCCATTGCGCCGAGCTGGGAGGCGCGCTGGCGCAGCTGCACGCCGCCGGAGCCGATTTTCCGATCCGGCGGATGAACGGTCTGGGGCCGGCGGACTGGCGGCCGCTCTATCAACAGGCGGCCGCGCGCGCGCACGAGGTGGACGAGACCCTCGCGCCGCTGATCGAGGACGAGCTCGCGGCGGTCGAGCGCGCCTGGCCGGAAGATCTGCCGGCCGGCGTGATTCACGCGGATCTCTTCCCTGACAACGTCTTTTTCATCGGCGAGCGGCTCTCGGGCCTGATCGACTTCTACTTCGCCTGCAACGACTATTTCGCTTACGATCTGGCGGTCTGTCTCAACGCGTGGTGCTTCGAGCGCGACCGCAGCTTCAACATCACCAAGGCGCGCCAGCTGCTCTCGGCCTACCGGGCGGAGCGCGCGCTCTCGCAGGCCGAACTGGAAGCCCTGCCGACGCTGTGCCGCGGGGCGAGCCTGCGCTTCCTGCTGACGCGGCTTTACGATTGGCTGAATTGTCCGGCCGGGGCCTTGGTGAAACCCAAGGATCCGATGGAGTACGCCGCCTATCTCGCCTTCCACCGCCAGGTCGAGGGACCCGGCGCCTACGGCCTGGATTGAGCCGCGCGATGGGCGAGGACGCCGCCGTTCCCGCAAAGGTCGAGATTTTCACGGACGGCGCATGCAGCGGCAATCCCGGCCCGGGCGGCTGGGGCGCGGTCATGCGCTACCGCGGGAGCGAGAAAGAGCTTTCCGGCGGCGAGGCGGAGACGACCAACAACCGGATGGAGTTGATGGCCGCCATCGCCGCGCTGGAGGCCTTGAAGCGCCCGTGCGACGTGGTGCTGACCACGGACTCGAGCTATCTGCGCGACGGCATCACCGGCTGGATTCACGGCTGGCGCAAGAACGGCTGGAAGACGGCGGCTAAGAAGCCGGTGAAGAACGCGGACCTCTGGGTGCGGCTCGACGCGGCGGCCAAGCGTCATCGCGTCGACTGGCGCTGGGTCAAGGGTCACGCGGGCCACGCGGAAAATGAGCGCGCGGACGCGCTCGCCCGCGCGGCGATCCCCGGAGACGGGTGAGGGGGGCGGACAAGGCGCCCGATAAGGCGGCCGCCCGCGCGCTCAGCACCGCCGCGCAAGGAAATTGCGTCCCGCAGGCGCCCAAAACATTTTAATAAGTCTAAATCGCTCTTGATTTCCCGGCCGCAGATCGCACATTAGAAGCGTTCCAGAGAGCAGACCGTGGTCTCTGGCGGAAAATTTCACAGGGGCGCCCGCAGGCGTCCCTGACGTTCACCGTGAAATGGAGGAGGTTATCCATGCTTAAAGAAGGCGATCGCATTCCCGGCGTGACGTTCCGCACCCGCGAGGACGGCAGTTGGAAGGCCGTCACGAGCGACGAGCTGTTCGACAACAAGCGCGTTGTTCTGTTTGCGCTGCCCGGGGCTTTCACCCCGACCTGCTCGTCCACGCACGTGCCCGGTTTCCTGGAGAAGAACGCGGAAGTTCGCAAGCACGGCGTCGACGACATCTACTGCCTCAGCGTCAACGACAGCTTCGTCATGAACGCCTGGGCTAAGGAGCAGGGCGTCGACGACGAAATCAAGATGATCCCGGACGGCAACGGCGAGTTCTCCGACAAGATGGGTCAGCTGGTCGACAAGGCCGACCTCGGCTTCGGCAAGCGCAGCTGGCGCTATGCGATGGTCGTGGACAACGGGACCATCGAGAAGATGTTCGTCGAGCCGGAGAAGCCGGGCGACCCGTTCGAGGTCAGCGACGTGGACACGGTGCTCGCCTACCTGAAGGAGAAGAAGGACCAGCAGGCCGCCTAAACCTGCCCCGTCTTTTCCGGTAGGCGGGCTTGGGCGTCCTGACGATTCCCCCCGTCGGGGCGCCCGACCCGCGCCTACAGTGAAAACGGCGCAACCTAAGCGGTTGCGCCGTTTTTTTCGTCACAGCCGTTGCGAGAAAGAAATTCTTTACTAAATTATCCGATGGTCTTAATCCAAATGGGTGCTTAAGGGGCCGAGTCTCGGATGTACACGCTTGAGGATGCGCATCGCGTGGCGACGGATGAGGAACTCGTCCGGTCGGCCTTGATCACGGATCCGAACCTGCCGGACAATCCGATCATTTACGTCTCGAAAGAGTTCGAACATCACACCGGATACAGCCCGGCTGAGGCCGTCGGGCGCAACGCGCGCTTTCTGCAGGGGGCCGAGACCGACCAAAACACCGTTCGGTTGATCTCCGAGGCGTTGAAGGCGCGACGGCCGATCACCGTCGACATTCTGAATTATCACAAGGACGGAACCGCGTTCATCCACCGTCTGGCGATCCGGCCGAGCTTCGACGCCGAAGGGCGGCTGCAGAATTTTATCGCCGTGCAGTCCCGGGTCCCGGAGGGTTCAACCTTCCAAGGCGACGAAGGCCTGGGACTGGCGGGCGACCCGTAGCGCATGTTTGCGTTTGAGCGGGCTCGACAGAAACCGGTTTAACGCCGCGGCGGCTGTCGCGGCCCAAGGGGCGTCCCGCCTCTCGTCAAACTCCTCCTGCAGGGCGACGGTGGTCTTCAGCAGGTGGGCGGAGACGATGTATTCGGCTTCGCCATGGTCGAATAGGCCGTCAAGCGTCGTCCGATAGAAGGCCGCCGGGTCGTCGACGCGCCACGGCTCGGCGTCCAGCGACCAATCGACGAACCCGCTGTTCCGTCCGAGAAAGCACCCGATCTGCAGCAACCCCGCCGGCAGGATCTCCGGCGTCCGTTCGGCCAGCTTGCGCACCGCGTTGGCGAAGGTGAGCGCGTGGGTGACGTCAAGCCATCCGACGTTTCGGCTCACCGGATTGTCGGTGGCGTCCTGCAGCCTGAGATCGAAATGCAGCATCTGACGGGCCGCCGCCTCCGCCGCCCGATCGTAGAGCGCCCAGGGATCGCCGGACCCGGCCGCCATCGCCTCCATCACCGGGCGCACCGCGCTTCGGCTGAGGGCCTCGACCGACGGCGCGGCGCCGGCGCCGGACCACGCGGCGAGCGCAGGGGCGTAGGCCTTGAACTCGGGGATCAAGTCTTCGCGCGTTGCGAAGACGAGGCTTCGCGTCAGCATCGCCAGGATTGCGGCAAGCGTCTCCCCATCCGGGTTTAGCGCGCCGATCAGGTCGCGGGTCTTGTAGGTGTAGATTGCGGCATGGCCGAAATCGGCGTAATGGGCGAGCGCCGCGCGCGCGAAGGCCGGCTCCAACTCCGCCCAGCCGAGCCCGGCGTCGAGCGCGCCGCGCACCCGGGCGAGGGCCGCCGCCTCGTCCTCCGCCTCCACCGCCGCTTCGAAGGCGCCGGCGTCCCAGGCCGCGGCGCCCTCCGGGAAGGGATATCGCGGCGCGCGCTGAGAATCCCATGCGAAATGGCCCACCCCCTCCAGCACTGCGACGAGCCGGCGATCGGGGGCCTCCGCCGCCTGCGCGGCCGCCAGACGCAGCCAGTCCGCGCTCGCCGGCAGCGCGTGGGTGGCGCCGAACTCCAGCCTGTCCGCGGTCTCGCGGACGGCGCGGCGCAGCGCCTCCAACGGATCGCCGCCCGCCCTTTGCAGGCGCGCGATCTCGCGGGCGATGCGATCGTATTCGTGGCGATCGAAGCCGGCGACCATCGCGTCGAGCGCCTTGGCTTGCGCCGCCGCTGGCGGCGGATCGGCGAGGTCGAGTTCGATCTCGCCCTCCCGCTCGCGCGCCGGGTAGACGCGCAGGGCGTCGCCGCCGATCAGCGTGGCGCCGGTCTCCAGATCGAACTTCCAATTGTGCCAGTTGCAGGTGAGGCGGCAGGCGCCGACCGCGCCGCCGCCCTCCGCCAAATCGCCCTCGACCAGGGGGTAGCCTTCATGCGGACAGCGATTGTTGCACGCGCGCAAGGCGCCGTCCGTCAGCCGGAACAGCGCGATCTGCTTGCCGCAGTCCGTCTTCACCACCCGCCGGGCGCCCGCGGGCAAGTCGGATACGGACAGGACCGGGGTCCATCGCGTTAATCGGTCGTGGTCAATCGCCTGCATCCCGGCAGTCTCCCATATCTTCCGTCGTTGGCGAAGCCCCCGGAACCGGCCGCCGGGCGCGCCATCCGAGGCGCTCGCGCGCCCGCCCGGCGGAGACGCGTTGACTGCGCGCAAAGCCGTCCGCGCTCGCCCCGAAGCGGCGGCGCGCCTCCTCTGGCGTCAGAGGGCGCAGGGTCGGCGCGGGCAGGCCGCGGTCTGCGGCCAGCGCCTCGACGATCCGGCGCACCGGAACCCCGTTGGCGGCGACGCCGTTGAAACACTCTCCGGCCCGCCCGCCCTCCAGCGCCCGGGCGTAAAGGTCGGCCAGATCGTCCGCGTGAACCATCGGCCAACGCACGTCCGGGTCGCCGCAGACCGGAACCGGCCCGCCGACGGTCAGGGCGGCCGTCAGGGGGTCTATCGCGCCGCGCCCGGCGTCGTCGAAGACCAAGCCGGGATGGACGCACACGCCGCGCACGGCGGGCGACGCCCGGAGGCGGCGCCAATGATCGACCATCCAAGCGAAAGCGGGCAGCGGCTCGAACCCTGTCGCTTCGTCCGATACGACCTCGTCCCCAGCCGGATAGAGCCAGACGCCGCCGGTATAAAGCGCCGCCGCGCCAGGCTTCAGCGGAAGCGCGCCGGCTTCGATCGCCGCGATCAGCGGGGCTTCAGCCGCGCCCATGTCCTCGGCGGAAAAGTCGGCGGCGCACTGGATCAAGGCGTCAAGCGGCGGCAAGTCGCCGGCCCAGTCGGCCGCGTCGGCGAGCGCCCCGCGCACGGGCGTCGCGCCGGCGGCGGCCAGCGTTGCGTCGCCCTCGGCGCGGCGGCTCAGCGCCAGCACCTCATGCGCCGGCGCAAGTCGTCGCAGCACCGCCCCGCCGATCAAACCCGTCCCGCCGATCAGGAGAATGCGCACCGCCGCAATCCTTTTCCAAAGATTTTTCTTTACAAAACGATGCGCACGACCTCTTCCTTTATGCAAGAAAATTCTTTAGGAAAGAGTCATGATCGAACCCGACCCGCGCCCGCAGGATCCGGCGCTCGCCCGCAGCCCGGCGCATACGCGGCGGCGTATCCGCGCGCTCCTCAAGCGCGGCGGCGCGCAGCGGGCGGACGATCTCGCCGGGGCGCTGGGGCTTACCGCCATGGCGGTGCGTCAGCATCTCTACGCCATGGCCGACGCCGGCGAGGTTGAGAGCGCGCCCGCCCCGGTCGCCCGCGGCCGGCCGGCGAAGCTCTGGTCGCTCACGCCGCGCGCCGACGCCTTTTTTGAGGACGGTCACGCCGATCTCGCCGTCGGGCTGATCGCCAGCCTACGCCGGGCGCTAGGCGATAAAGCGATGGACAAGCTGCTGGCCGAGCGCGCCGCGCAGCAGATCGACCAGTACAGGGGCCGCCTTGCGCGCTTCAAGACCTTCAAGCGCCGGCTTCAGGAGCTGGCCGCGATCCGCGCCGAGGAAGGCTATATGGCCGAGATCGCTCGGGACCCCGCCGACGGCGCTTGGCTGCTGGTCGAGAACCATTGCCCCATCTGTCATGCGGCCGCCGCCTGCAGCGGGCTGTGCGCGATGGAGCTGGAGGTCTTCCGCGGAGCGCTGGGACCGTCCGTGCGGGTCGAGCGAACGGAGCATATCCTGGCGGGCGCGCGGCGTTGCGCTTATCGGGTGACGCCGGTCTAGCCGCGCCCCCCTTTCAGCAAAGCCCGGAAAGGCTTAAACAGGGGGCGTCCGTCGCTTGCCCTGTCGTAGAAAGACGCCGCCCATGACCGCTCCCGATCTCCGACCGCCTTATCCCGACGTCCTGTCCATGATCGGCAATACGCCGATGGTGGAGGTGAAGAGCCTCGATACCGGCCCGTGCCGGCTGTTCCTGAAGCTGGAGAGCCAGAACCCTGGCGGCTCGATCAAGGACCGCATCGCGCTCTCCATGATCGAGGCGGCGGAACGCGAGGGCCGCATCAAACCCGGCGGGACGATCATCGAGGCGACGGCGGGCAACACGGGCCTCGGCCTGGCGCTGGTGGCGGCGCAGAAGGGCTATAAGATGAAGCTCATCATCCCCGACAAGATGAGCCAGGATAAGATCTTCCATCTGAAGGCCTTGGGCGCGGACGTCACCATGACCCGCTCCGACGTCGGCAAGGGCCATCCGGAATATTACCAGGACATGGCGGAGCGGATTCAGAAGGAGACGCCGAACTCTATCTGGGTCGACCAGTTCTCCAACCCCGCCAATCCGGAAGCGCATGTGAAGACCACCGGCCCGGAGATCTGGGCGCAGATGGATCACGACCTCGACGCCGTCGTCTGCGGCGTCGGCTCCGGCGGGACGATCTCCGGTCTCGGACGCTATTTCGGCGAGGTGGCCCCCCATGTCCGCATGGTCCTGGCCGACCCCGAAGGCTCCGTCGTCGGCGAGGCCTCGCAGACGGGCGAGGTCCCGGAGGAGGTCGGCTCCTGGCTGGTCGAGGGGATCGGAGAGGATTTCATTCCGCCCAACTGCGACCTGTCGCTGATCGCCGACGCCGTCTACGTCTCCGACAAGGAAGCTTTCCACGCGGCGCGGGAGCTGGTGCTGAAGGAAGGGCTGCTGGGCGGCAGCTCCACCGGCACGCTGTTGGCCGGCGCGCTCGCCTGGTGCCGGCGTCAGACCGAGCCGAAGCGCGTCGTCTCCTTCGTCTGCGACACCGGCAACAAATATCTCTCCAAGGTCTATAATGACGCCTGGATGGTCGACAACGGCCTGATGGAGCTGGAGAGCCACGGCGATCTGCGTGATCTGGTGGTCCGCCGCGCCGATCGCGGGCAGCTCGTCACCTGCAAGACCAGCGAGACGCTGGCCACCGCCTACGGCCGCATGCGGATGTTCGACGTCAGCCAGATCCCGGTGACGGAGGAGGGCGGCAAGTTGGTCGGCCTGGTCGACGAAAGCGACGTCCTGCTGGCCGCGCACGAAAACCCGGACGCCTTCCAGGCCGCCGTCACCGACCACATGGTGGAAAATCTGGAAGTCGTCTCCTCGGGCGACGGCCTGGACGATTTGCTGCCGCTGTTCCGCAGCGACAAGGTGGCGATCGTCATGGACGGCGATCGGCTGTTCGGCCTGATCACCAAGGTCGACTTCATCAATCATCTGCGCCGGCGCGGGCGCTGAGCGAGTCGGTAAGAGGACCTGAGCACAATGGACGGCGACGCCCGCAACACACCCCCCCGCAACAAACCCCACGGCCTCTCCACCCGCGGCATCCACGCGGGCCAGAACCCGGATCCGACGACGGGCGCGATCATGACGCCGATCTACGCCACCTCCACCTACGTCCAGGACAGCCCGGGCGAACATAAGGGCTATGAGTATTCGCGCAGCCAGAACCCGACGCGCATGGCGCTGGAGGCTTGCGTCGCCGATCTCGAAGGCGGCGTGAAGGGCTGGGCCTTCGCCAGCGGCCTGGCCGCCATGGGCACGATCCTGGAGTGCCTGGACAGCGGCGACCACGTAATCGCGATGGACGATCTCTACGGCGGCAGCTACCGGCTGTTCCACGACGTGCGCAAGCGCTCTGCCGGCCTCTCCTTCAGCTTCGTCGATCTGAGCGACCCGGCGAAGCTGGAAGCCGCGATCACGCCCGAGACCAAGATGATCTGGGTCGAGACGCCGACCAACCCGACCTTGAAGTTGGTCGATCTGGAGGCTGTCGCGGCGATCGCAAAAAAGCACGGCCTCGTCACGGTGTGCGACAACACCTTCGCCTCGCCTATCGTGCAACGGCCGCTGGAGCTTGGGATCGACGTCGTCGTCCACTCGGCGACGAAGTATCTCAACGGCCATTCCGACATGGTCGGCGGCGTCGTCGCGGTGCGCGAAGAGAACGCCTTCGCCCAGCGCCTCGGCTATCTGCAGAATGCGGTCGGCTCGATCCTCGGGCCGTTCGACAGTTTTCTCGCGTTGCGCGGCCTGAAGACCTTGGCGGTCAGGATGCGCCAGCACTGCACGTCGGCGCAGGCGGTCGCGGAGTATCTCGACGCGCATCCGAAGATCGAGCGTGTGATCTATCCCGGCCTCGCCTCCCACCCGCAGCACGAGCTCGCCGCGCGCCAGATGACCGGCGGTTTCGGCGGCATCGTCACCGCCTACATCAAGGGCGGGCTTGAGGAGAGCCGGCGCTTCCTGGAGGCGACCGAGCTGTTCGCGCTTGCCGAGAGCCTGGGCGGGGTCGAGAGCCTGATCGAGCATCCGGCGATCATGACCCACGCCTCGGTGCCGGCGGAGAACCGTGCGGCGCTTGGAATCTCGGATACGCTGGTGCGGCTTTCGGTCGGGATTGAGGATCTCGACGATCTGCTCGCCGATCTTGAGCGGGCGCTCGACGCGGTGTGAAAGGGCGGAGCCGGCCGCCCGATCGCTCGGACGGCCGGCCCTGACGGTTCGCACTGCAGGAATTCCGTGTTCTTCGGCGCCTCCTTCGGTTGCAGGGGTCGGGCGGTCGGGCTCAGCCGTACAGTCGTCGGAAGCCCTGGCTCACCTGATCGACGACGGCCGGATCCTTGTCGCGCCAATAGCGCGGATCGCGCATCAGCCGGCGCAGGCTCTCCTCGTCCGGATGGCGGCCGGCGGTCGGATCGGCCATCGGCTCGCCGGCCGCGCGCGGATCCGCGGGCCCCGGCGTCGTCGGCAGACCGTCGGGTCCGTCGTTCTCGGTCAGGGGACGGAGCATCGTGTAGAACTCCGGTCCAAAAGCCTTCGAGAGAAGGCTCGCGACGCGCGGCGTGATGATTCGATCGAGCTCGTGACGCTCGGCCGGGCTCAGCGTCAGCAGCCCTTCGGCGATGGCCGAGAGGCCTTCGCCGGTCGGACCGCCGGAGGGGCTGGCGGTTTGCGGGAACTGTTCCATCGGTGCTTCTTCACTCCTTCCTAGGTTTTGAGACAACGGCGCGGGGCCTCGCGTGCACGCCCTCGCGCCGTCGGGGACGCGGTCGGCCCGCCTGGGGAAAGCCGGGCCGCCGCCGATACCCGAGACGGCCGATCAGCCGTTCGGATAAAGCCGTTTGAAGCCGTCGCTCACGTCGCGCAGGATCGTCGGGTCGCGCTCCCGCCAATAACGGGGATCGCGCATCTTTCGGCGCAGCTGCTCCTCGCTCAGTGTTGCCGGCGGCTCCGCCTCGTTGAGCGGGGCCGGCTCCTCCTTGCGCTCCATCATGCGATGCAGCGCGAGGACGCCCTCATAAGATGAGGCCAGCGCCTTGTAGGCGTCGTCGGGCAGCTTTCCCGCGGCCCAGCGCTTCAACTGGCGGCGCATTTCCGCCCAGCGCTCCGGCCCGCCGAAGTGGGCTTCGAGCTTCGCCCGGTCGCCGGCGCTTGCGGCCTGGGCGGTGAGACGCTGCGCGATCGGGCCCAGCACTTCCGCGGCGAGATCGTAGACCAACTGCGCCTGACGCTCGGAAAAGCCTTCGGCGTGCAGCAGGGCGTTAACCTCCGGGTCGAGCTGAACCAATCGAGTGTCGACCTCGAGGCGGTACTCTTCGGGTCGGGCGGGGACGCCCTGGTCGGCGACGGGGGCCGGCTCGCCGGCCGAGAGCCGGCGCTCCAAGGCTCGGTACGACTGGATCAACGCGTCCAGGCGCACCGCGCCGCGCGCTGCGTCCCAGAATTTCTCCGGCAGATCCGCCGGCTTGGCGGCGGGCGGGGCGAGGGCGGCGGCGCCGTGCACGGCGCCCGGCGGCGCGCCGGGGGGCGGCGGGCTGGCGGCGCCTGCGGCGTCGGACTTCGGGTCGGTCGTCGGATCGGGGTCAGTCATCGGGCTTTTCCTTCAGGTCTGCAAAGGCGGCGTCAAACGCGGACGTCGGGGGCTGTGCGCCCGCGCTCGATCAAGCCGCAGATGGCGTGGTACAGGCGGCGCTGGCCCTCCAGATCCCGCAAGGCGGCCGCATCGGCGTCTGGGCCCAAGGTTCGCTCCACGGTCACGCGGGCGAGATGGGCCAGAGCCCGTTCGCCGTCGGGACCGCCGAAGCAGCGCGCGAAGGCGATCTCCGCCGCCCGCCTTTCGGCGGCGGCGGACTCCGCGTCGGGGGCGCGGTTGGGGTCGAAGGCGCGGGTCATCGCACGGGCTTCGCGTCTGCGCCGTCCACGCCCGGCGCCGTCGCGGCCGAGACGGGCGCCGGAGTCGCCGCGGCGGTCAGGCTTTGGATCACCCCGGTCAATGGGTTGGCGGCGCCGGGGTCCGGCGTCGACGCCGCGCGGCCGATCGGCGCGCCTGCGCGCACGGCGGCGGTCTCATCCGGCGTGCGCAGCAGATGCTCGGGCACGTCCAGATGCTTGGCGAGCCAGCGGGCCGCCGCCGGGGCGTCTAGCACCGCGATCGCCTCCGGCCCCATCGCCTGGATCATTTCGATCCACTGCATGGCGTTCTGGGTTTCGGCTTTCTTCCGGTGGCGTGCGATCGGCGAGACGATCTTAAGATCGATTTCGCGCCCGTCGACGCGCAGGGGCGGGATCTCGCCGCGCCGGCGCAAGATGGCCAGCGCGCGGCGAGCCAGCGGGACCATCAACTCGCTCTGCAGCCGGCCGTAGGTGGCGCCGAGGATTCGGGCCATCTCCGCCGACCTTTCCAGCACCTCGGTGGCGGTCATTTTCGGGGCGTCGACCTGCCCCAGGCGATCCGCCAACAGACCGTGGCGGATGCGCGTGCGCACATCCTCCAGCACCAGCTGCGAGACGTCGAACTCCCCGGGCGCGGCGAGCGGCGTGAGGCCTGACGAGCCGACCGCCTTGGGGATGATCGTGCCCGGGGCGAGCTTGACGGTGGCCGGGTTGAGCACCCCGTCATCGTCCGCCTGCCAGATGCCGGTCACTGCGATGGTGGCGTTTTTCAACACCAGCTCCACCACCTTGTTGGCCGTCTTGACGTCGGGGAGCACCTTCATCACGGGCGAGCGGCCGTAGGTCTCTCCCGGCGCCTTCATCCAGCGGAAATTGACGAAGGGGGAGGCTTCGAAGCGCCCTTCCGCCAGCACGTCGCCGCCATCGGGGCCGTCGGCGGTCTGGAGGATCGCCGCATATCGATAGCCGCGCGGCCCGTCGGGGGTCACCGCCTCCAGCACGGCGTAGCGGGCTTCCCCGTCATCTTCTTCGCCGGTTCGCGCCGTCTCGGGCAGGGGGGCGGCTGGAAAGCGGGCGCTAAGCTGGGTCTCGGTCAATTCGGCGCGTCGGAAAGTGGCCTCCAGGGCGCCGGTCGCCCCCTCCTCGAACACCGCTTGCCCGACCGGCACGGCGGTGAAGCGGAACGCGCTTCGCTCGCCGAGATCGGCTTCCTCGAACATCAGGCTCGCAGTGCCTGCGGTAACCAGATCCAGATAGCATTGGTGGATCTCGACCGCGAAGTTGGAGCTGTCGAAATGCGCCTGCAGCAGCGCGGAAATCTCCTCCAAGGGCTCGGCCGTGGACTGGCTTTGTTCCGCGGAGAGGTCGGAGCCCGGGACGAGGTCGAACCACCGCGCCCAGGGCGGCGTCAGTTCGGCCATCAGGGAGGCGGCCAGCTGCTCCACCGCGTCGGGCGCGGTGGAGTCGAAGAGCCGGTCGGTCTTCTTGGCGCCGGGGGTCGTCCGATCGAGCGCCCCATCGCGCTGGGGAAGGGCGTAGGCGTAGCACTCGCGCCAATGATCCTCCCACGCGCTGCGACGGGCTTTCGCCCGCTCGTAGCGCCGGGTCAGCTGGTCTGGGGTGACTGGCTGCATCGCTTATTCCCCGAGCTTCGTCTTGGCCCCGGTCGCGCTTGCCGCGGAGGCGGCGGGCGCCAGGGCGCCTTTGGCGCTGGTCTCGATCGTGCCGGAGCGGCCGCGGCGACGGCGCGCGATCGCCTCGAGGCGCGCTTCACGCTCCTTCTCTTCGGGGTCGATCGCCGCCGGCGTCGTCGTCGGCGGCGGCGGGGGCGCGGGAGCGCTGAATAGTCCGCCCATAGCGGGTCTCCTTTCCGGGTCTCGGCGTCCGCCATGAGACGGACATATGTTCAGGAAATGTACTTTCCTATCGGATGTGAATCACGATGGTTGTGAAATGTTCATTTGTCAACCATAGATTCGTTCAAGCGAGAAATAAATCGGAACAATCCGATCGGTGTGAGAACAAAAAGCGGTTGAAGGCCGAGCAGCCGAAGTGTGAGTTCCACGCAGGTGAAGGGCCGCATGGCGCGTTTGCGGCGCGGGCTCCTGCGGTCGGCCGCAGTTGGAAGGATGCGGTCGCCACGCCGCACCGCGGCGCGCAGCAGACGAACGAGGGCCGGCCCGTCGAGGGAGGAGACGACCACCCGGTCGGCCAAGGAGTCGACGGCCAACCAGCCGCTCGGATCCGGTAAAAGCACGAAGCAATGCCGAAAACCGCGCGGCAGAAGCCGCATCCAACGAATCCCCGTGCGGTCGCTGAAGACGACCAGGGCCACGCGAGGCGGGCTGTCGGACGCGCTGACGTTATTCATGAGCGCCCCCCGATCCCGCGCTCACCAACCCCTTGGCGACGAGCGGCGGCTCCAACCGGGCCAATGCGGCGCGCCAGGCGCGCAACTGCGCGCGCTCCTCGGGCACGCGGGGATCCGGCAAGCGTTTGTTCCGCGCGCATTGGAACAGAACGGCCGCCTGATCGCGCGTGAGGGCGCCCGTGCGCAACAGCCGGGCTGCGACGTTCACCACGTCGCGCGGATCTCCGGCGCGCTGGACGACGCCGCGCCCGGCTCTGGCGCGCGCGCCGGCCAAGGTGCTGTCATACCGTTCGACGGCCCAAAGCCAGGCTTCTTCGACCGTTGGGAAGGGCTCGCCCGGAGGCTCTTCAGTGGGACGGGGAGAGAATCGAGTACGCGCCATGCCGGTCTCCTTGACTGAGCGGCGGAAAGGCGCGAAGAACACGGAATGCGAGCGTCAAACGACTAAGTACCCGCTATTCTAATGCGAGTCAATCGAAAATCGGACTTAAGATTTATAAAAAAGAACATAAAAAATACAAAAAATAGCTCCATTCAGGGAAATGCGCGCCACCGCCCCTCAGGGGAACGGGAAAAGCTTGAGCCTTTCGAATTCACCGCTAGAGTAAGCGCCGAGTATGGGGGGCTCCACACTCTTTGTTCACATCGGCTAGGCCTGCGGCCCGGTCGTTCGGGGACGGACGGGCGGATTCATGCGACACGAGGATATCTGGCGCGGTATCGACCGCTTGGCGGATTCGCGGGGGCTTTCGGTCTCCGGCATGGCGCGCAAAGCGGGGCTCGATCCCACCACCTTCAACCGCAGCAAGCGCATCGCGGCCGACGGAAAGCGACGCTGGCCGACGACGGAGAGTCTGTCGAAAATCCTGGACGCCGCCGAGGCGTCGCTCGGCGATTTCGTCGCCTTGATGCATGACGGCGCGACGGGGGTCGCCTACACCATTCCGGCGCTCGACGCCGCCGACGCCGCGCGCCCCGACATGTTCGACGAGGACGGCTTTCCGATGGGCGCCGACTGGGGCAAGGTTGATTTCCCGGCGCTCAGCGACAAGGACGCCTTCGGCCTGTTCGTGGAGGGCGACGGCTTTGCGCCGGTCTACCGAGACGGCGATCTGCTGGTCGTCTCGCCGCACGCCAGCGTGCGGCGCGGCGATCGGGTCCTGGCCAAGGACAGGGCCGGCGGAATTATGATCCGCCAGCTTGTAAGGCAGACCGCCCATCGCATAGAGTTCGCCGCCGTCCATGCGCCCCACGACGAGGAGACGGTGATGGCGCAGGAGATCGCCTGGATGTCCCGCATCATCTGGGCGCAACAGTAAAGAAGATCAGAACAGTTGCGGTGTTGGAGGAGTTGGAGATGCCCACCGGTTACACCTACGTCGATGGATCCTGGCGGGATATGAACGACCCGCTCTTCACCTCCAACTGCCACGGCGTCTGGCTCTCCTCTTTCATCTTCGACGGCGCGCGCGCCTTTGAGGGCTGCACGCCCGATCTCGACCGCCACTGCCAGCGCACCGTGGACTCGGCGAACGCGCTCGGCCTCGGCCAGCCGATGGCCGCCGGCGAGATCGAGGAGATCGCGCGCGAAGGCGTCGCCAAGTTCGAGGCGGGGGCCGAGCTGTACATCCGCCCCATGGTCTGGACAGACGGCGGCTTCGTCGCCCCGGATCCCGAGACGGTGCGCTTCGCGTTGACGGTTTACGAAATGCCGATGCCGGGCGACAAAGGATTCACCGCCTGCCTGTCGACGCGCCGCCGTCCCGCGCCCGACATGGCGACGACCGACGCCAAGGCGTCCGGCCTCTACGCCAACGCCGGCCGCGCCATCCGCGAGGCCAAGGATCGCGGCTTCGACAGCCCGGTGATGCTGGATCCGCTCGGCAACGTCGCCGAGTTCGCGACCGCGAACCTGTTCCTAGTGAAGGACGGCGTCGCGATCACGCCGGCGGCGAACGGCACGTTCCTCAACGGCATCACCCGCCAGCGGGTGATCAAGCTGCTGCGCGAGCGCGGTCAGGAGGTGGTCGAAGGCCGGGTCACGCCCAAGGATCTCTTGGAGGCCGACGAGATCTTCAACACCGGCAATTACGGCAAGCTCATGCCGGTGACCCGCTACGAGGATCGCGAACTGCAGGCCGGGCCGATCTTCCGCATGGCGCGGGAGCTTTATTGGGAATTCGCGCACGCGGGCAAGTAGCGCCCGGCTCAGTCCTTCCGACGCCGGCCGGACAGCGCGTTCACCACCGTGACGATCAGCCACAGCGGCACGACGATCACCGCGCCGAGGACGATGTATTCAGCACTCCACTCCAGGAGTTCGGTCGCCTTGTCGAAGACGGCGGCGACCGTTTCTCCGAAATTGTCGAAGATGTCCTGCGGGCGGATCTCGAGCCAGCTCAGCACCACGCCCACCAGCAAGCTCACCAGCGCGAGCTTGAGGACGGTCTTCATCACGGTCGCGGGATCGGGCGCTTTCACGCTCATCGGTCTGCCTCGTTCGGCTGTCGCATCTTCGCCTGAGGCTTCGGCGTAGCCGAGCGCGCGGCGGAGCGCAAGGGCGCGCGCCTCGCAAGCTGGGCCGTCGGGTCCTATATCCGCCCCATGAGACGAACGGTTTTCCTCGCCGCCGCGGCGCTCGCGCTGCCGCTCATTCTCCCGGCCCGGGCCGAGGAGCCCGGCTACGGCGCCGGCGGCGCGTCGGTCGGCCGGCCCGGCGTCTCGACAAGCGTGGGCGGGCCGGGCGCCGACGGTCCCCGGGCCGCGCCCTACAGCGCGCAGGTCCGGCCCGACGAGAAGGGGCGACAGAGGATCGACGATCGGATCGACGAGACGCTGGAATCCAGCCGCCGCCTGCGCGAGCGCGCGCAGCAGGAGGCGGCGGGTCTGACGCCGAGGCCGGCGGACTAGACCCGCGTCCGCGCCGCCGCCGCGCGGAACCGGTCCGGCCGAGCCGGCGCCAGGACGCGAGGCGGGACGCCGCTCACGCCGCCGACAGATCCTCGCCCCGGAGCGCCCGGTCGATCAGCGCGATCGTCTCGTTCAAGCCGTAGAGCGCAAAGAAGCTGCCGATGCGCGGGCCCTGATCCTGGCCCAGCAGGATCTGGTAGAGCGCCTTGAACCAATCGCGCAGCGGCTCGTAGCCGTGGCGCTTACCGATCTCGTAGATCTCGGTCTGGATCGTCTCGGCGTCCGCGTCGGCGGGCAGCGCCGCCAGGCTCTCGCGCAGATCCTCGAGCGCCGCGCGGTCGCGCGCGTCGGGCGCCTTATAGGCCTTATGCGGCTTCACGAAATCCTGGTAGTAGCGGATCGCATGGCCGACGAGGCGGTCGAGCGTCGGGTCGTGCTGCGGGCTGGCGTCGGGCGCGTAGCGGGTGATGAAGCCCCACAGGACGCTCTTGTCCTCGCTGTTGCAGACGGCCGCGAGGTTGAGGAGGATCGAGAAGTTGAGCTTCGGCTTCTCCGCCGGCGGCGCGCCTTCGTGGATGTGCCAGACCGGGTTCTCCAGCCGCTTTTCCGCCGGCTCTTCGTCGAACTTCGACAGAAACGTCAGATAGTCGTCGACGGTCTTCGGGATGACGTCGAAATAGAGCTTCTTCGCCGTCTTCGGCTTCTGGAACATGAAGAGCGCCAGACTCTCATTCGGGCCGTAGGCGAGCCAATCGTCCATCGACAGGCCGTTGCCCTTGGACTTCGAGATCTTCTCGCCCTTGTCGTCCAGGAACAGCTCGTAGGTCAGCGTCTCCGGCGTCCAGCCGCCCAGCGCCTGGCAGATCCGGCTGGACAGCCGCACGCTGTCGATCAGATCCTTGCCCGACATTTCGTAGTCGACGCCGAGCGCATGCCAGCGCATGCCCCAATCCGGCTTCCACTGCAGCTTGCAGCGCCCGCCGGTGACCGGCGTCTCGATCTCCTCGCCGTCGGCGCGGCGATAGACGATGGTTCCCTTCTTCGCGTCGGTGGCGATCACCGGAACCTGATAGACCTCGTCTGTCTCCGGGTCGACCGGCAGGAAGGGGGAATAAGTCGCCTTCCGCTCGTCGCGCAGGCTGGGGAGCATGATCTTCTGGATCGCCTCGTACTCCTCCAGCACGCGGATCAGCGCCTCGTCGAAGCGCCCGGAGAAGTAATAGTCGGTCGAGCTCGCGAACTCGTACTCAAAGCCGAAACCGTCGAGGAAGGCGCGCAGGCGGGCGTTGTTGTGATGGCCGAAGCTCTCATGCGTGCCGAACGGGTCGGGGACCTTGGTCAGCCGCTTGTTGAGCGCCGCCTGCAGCTGCTCCTTGTTGGGGACGTTGTCCGGCACCTTGCGCAGCCCGTCCATGTCGTCGGAGAAGGCCAGCAGCTTGGTCGGAATGTCGCTCATCAGTTCGAAGGCGCGGCGCACCATGGTGGTGCGCAGCACCTCGCCGAAGGTGCCGATATGCGGCAGGCCCGACGGGCCGTAGCCGGTCTCGAACAGGACGTAGCCCTTCTCCGGCGGGGTTTTCTCATAGCGTTTGAGGATCTTGCGCGCCTCCTCGAACGGCCACGCCTTCGCCTCCAACGCCATGTCCCGGAGCGTGCTCATCGTCTTGTTCGTCCCTTTGAGAAAAGATGCCGAGGCGTCGTCAAACCCCCGGAAAAGCGGGCCGGACACTAGGCGCGGGGGCCGGGCGCGTCAACTGGCGCGCGGCTTGAAGCGGCGGGCGGAATCGCGCCCAATGCGCCCACTATGAGCGCCGCCGTCCAGACCCGTTTGCATCTGCCCCCCGCGCCCGCGCTCGTCGCCGGGGTGCGCGAGGCCGCGTGGTTGAGCGAGGAGGGCGAGATCGAGCGCCTCGCGCCGCAAGAGGCCGCACGCCGTCTGCGCCGGACGGACGCCGTCTATTGCGTCCATGCGGGCGCGACCGCCGCGCGCGTCGGCGGGGAGCGCCCCTCGCGCGCCTTCGATCTGCTCGAGCTCTTCGCCTTCACCTGGCCGGCGCGCTTCTGCGTGCCGACGGTGCGGGGCCTCGCCGAGGCGCTGGACCTGCCGCGGCCTGAGAGCGTCGAGGACGCGCCGACCCTGCTGCTGCGCGCCGCCCAGACGCTGCTGGCAGAACTGTCGCGCCGCGCGCAAGCGGGGGAAGACGCTCAGGCCCCGCGCGTCGCCGGCGCGATGGCGCGCGGCGGCTGGCTGTGGGGGCCGGCGGTCCTCGCCGCGCTTGGGGAGGGGGAGGAGGACGTGATGCTGCGGGCCGCGACCTCCGGCCTCGACGTCTGGCGGCGCTTGAAGGAATGGTCGGAGCAGGCGCCGCCGCCGCCCGCCGGCGACCGCGGCGTCGACCCGCAGGACGCCCGCCGGCGCCTCGCCGAGCTTCTGGGCAGTCAGTCCGAAGAGCGGCCGGGTCAGGCGGATTACGCCAGCGCCGCGGCGGAGGCCTTCGCGCCCAAGATGGCGAGCGGCGCGCCCAACATGGTGCTGGCCGAGGCGGGCACGGGCGTCGGCAAGACGCTGGGCTACATCGCGCCGGCGAGCCTGTGGGCGGAGAAGAACGAGGCGCCGGTCTGGATCTCCACCTACACCCGCAATCTGCAGCATCAGATCGACGCGGAGCTCGACCGCCTCTTTCCGGACGCGCAGACCAAGGCGAATCGCGTCGTGGTGCGCAAGGGGCGTGAGAACTATCTGTGTCTCCTGAACCTGGAGGAGGCGGCCGCCGGCGTGCAGGTGAACGGCGTCGACGCCGTCCCGCTTGGCCTGATGGCGCGCTGGGCGCAGGCGACGCGCGACGGCGACGTCACCGGCGGCGACTTTCCCAGCTGGCTGACCGATCTGCTGGGCGCGCGCCGCACCAGCGGGCTGACCGACCGGCGCGGGGAGTGCGTCTACACCGCCTGTAGCCATTATAAGAAATGTTACATTGAGGCCGGCGTGCGCAAGGCGCGGCGTGCGGATCTGGTGGTGGCGAACCACGCGCTGGTGATGGTGCAGGCGGCGCGCGGGACGCTGGACCTCGGCGGGCGGACGACGCGCCTCGTGTTCGATGAGGGGCATCACGTCTTCGACGCCGCCGACGGGGCTTTTTCAGCCTATCTCTCCGGCCTCGAGACGGCGGAGCTTCGACGCTGGATCCGCGGGAACGAAGGCCGCGCGCGCGGCCGGGTGCGGGGCCTGAAGGCGCGGGCGGAGGATCTTCTGGGCGGCCAGGAGGCGGCGGCCGAGGCGCTGGAGGCGCTGCTGGACGCGGCCCGCGCGCTGCCGGGCGAAGGCTGGCAGATGCGCCTGAAGGAGGGCCGACCCCAGGGCGCGGCGGAAGCGTTCCTCGCCGCCGTGCGCGATCTGACCTACGCCCGCGCCCACGGCCGCGACGGCCCCTACGGCCTTGAGATCGAGGCGGCCGAGGTCGGCGAGGCGGTGATGGAGGCGGCCAAGGCGCTGAAGTCGAAGCTCGACCGCATGATCGCGCCGGCCAAGACGCTGCGCGACCTGCTGTACAGCCGCCTGGACGAGGAGGCGGACGAGCTCGACGGCGCGACGCGGGTGCGGATCGAACAGGTCTGCCGATCCCTCGACCATCGGGTGGGGGACAGCGTGAAGGCCTGGGGCGACATGCTGCTCGCGCTCGACGGCGACACGCCGGCCGCCTTCGTCGACTGGTTCGCGGTCGAGCGGATCGACGGCCGCGACATAGACGTCGGCATGCGCCGACACTGGATCGATCCCACCATCCCCTTCGCCGAGACCGTCGCGGGGCCGAGCCACGGGCTGCTGGTGACCTCCGCCACCCTGACCGACGGCTCCGGCGACGTGGAGGCCGACTGGCGCGCGGCCGAGCAGCGCACCGGCGCGGTCCACCTGCCCGAAGGCGCGATGCGCGCCCGCGCGCCCAGTCCCTTCGACTATCCGGCGCAGACCCGCGTCTATATCGTGAACGACGTGCGCAAGGACGATCTCGATCTGGTCGCCGCCGCCTATCGGGAGCTGTTCAAGGCGGCGGGCGGCGGGGCGCTCGGCCTCTTCACCGCGATCAGTCGGCTGCGCGGGGTTCACCGGCGCATCGCCGGTCCCTTGGAGGAGGCGGGGCTGACGCTTTACGGTCAGCATGTCGACGCGCTCAACCTGCCCACCTTGATCGACATCTTCCGGGCGGAGACGGACAGTTGTCTCCTCGGCACCGATGCGGTGCGCGACGGGGTCGACGTGCCGGGCGACAGCCTGCGCCTCCTCGTCTTCGACCGGGTGCCCTGGCCGCGGCCCACGATCCTGCACAAGGCGCGGCGCAAGCATTTCGGGGCGCGGGCCTATGACGACCTGCTCACCCGGCTCAAGCTGAAGCAGGCCTTCGGGCGTCTCGTGCGACGCGCAGGCGATCGCGGGGTCTTCGTCCTCCTCGACCCGATGATGCCGAGCCGTCTTACCGGCGCCTTTCCGGACGGCGTCGAGGTGCAGCGCGTCGGGCTGGCCGAAGCGGTGCAGGGCGCGCGGGCGTTTCTGCGCCCCGGCGGCTGATTGCGACGCCTGAGCGCGCGCCGCGGCGGCTTTCCCCGGGCGTCACCGAACCGTGATCGGGTTTGACGCGACGCGGGCGCGGGCCAACTCTATATCGTCAGGTCGATGGCGACGATCGGTCGAACCGGAGAGGACGTGCGATGTTGATCAAGGTGAAACGCGGCTGGGAACTGCCTGAAAGCGCCGCGACGGATGAGCGTTACTTTCATCAGCGCCGCGCGCTGGCCAAGACGCTGGCCGCGGGTCCGTTGATCGCCGCCGGCGCCGGGTTGGGCGGCGGCTTGTTCGGCGCCGGGCGCTCGGCTCGGGCGGCGCAGGATCCGACCGCCGATCTCTACCCTGTCCCGCGGAACGAAACCTACACGGTGGATCGGGCGCTCACCGAGGAAAGCGACGCCGTCTCCTACAACAATTTCTACGAATTCGGCAGCAACAAGGAGATCGCCGACAAGGCGCAAGCGATGGAGATCCGTCCCTGGACGGTCAAGATCGACGGGCTGGTGGAAGAGGAGAAGACCCTCGACATCGACGACCTCATCCGATCCATGCCGCTGGAGGAGCGGGTCTACCGCTTCCGCTGCGTGGAAGCCTGGGCGATGACCGTGCCCTGGTCGGGCTTTCCCTTCGCCGAATTGGTGAAGCGAGCCGCGCCGCTTTCGGGCGCGAAGTACATCCGCATGGAGACGCTGGCGGACGAATCCGTGATGCCGGGGCTGGAGAGCAGCTGGTATCCCTGGCCCTACACCGAAGGGGTGACGATCGAGGAGGCGACGAACGAGCTCTCCCTGCTCGTCACCGGGCTTTACGGCAAACCGGTTCCGAAGCAAAACGGCGCGCCCTTGCGGCTGATCCTTCCGTGGAAATACGGCTTCAAGTCGATCAAGTCGATCGTGCGCTTCACCTTCACCGACGAGCGGCCGGTCAGCTTCTGGGAAGAGCTGCAGCGCAGCGAGTACGGCTTCTGGGCCAACGTCAATCCGCAGGTCGACCACCCGCGCTGGAGCCAGGCGAGCGAACGTCTGCTCTCCTCGGGCGAGCGCGTGCCGACCCAGCTCTTCAACGGCTACGGGGAGTACGTCGCCGACATGTACAAAGGGCTGGAGGAAAAGTACGGCGACCGTCTCTATCGCTGAGGCGCGATGGGGCTTTCGGGCGAAGGCGGCGCGTCGGCGCCGCCTTTTTCTTGCGCGCCGTCGCAAATCGCTATAGGTGTGATGATCGTCACAGGGCCGCCGATTTCCGGTAAGGAAATTAGGCGGCCTTTTAGTAAAAATTCCGTCAAATTGTATTTAAAACTTTGTAATCCTTGTCTTTTTTGTTTGGCAGGGAGCGCATTCCCCGTGCCATAATGCGGTTGGGAGCACTCGGGTCCGATGCGTCCAAGCGCGTCGCGGCCAGAAGGCGGCGGTGCGGACGGGCCGAGTGTATGGGGCGCTGTAGATTGCGAGGTGTGCTATTAGCTCGCCCACACCAATTCACGGCGCTGCCGAAGTACAAACCTTCGATCAGTCGCCCAAGTCCGGCGCCGGTTCCGGCGGAGAGACCCTGTTCGTCCAAGCGGGCGACGCAGGCGATCCCGTTCTGCTGCCTCAGGGCAACGAGGCGCTGAAAGGCGACTTCGCCCGGGAAGGCTTCGATCTGCACATCGACTTGCCGAGCGGCGATACTATCGTCGTCGTCGATTTCTACGCCGGCGGCCCCGACGCGTTGCCGACGCTGACCACCGAGACCGGCGCGCGCCTGTTGGGCGACACGGCGGCGAAACTGGCCGGCCCGGAGACCGCCGGCCAGGTCGCGCAGTCCGGCGGCGTGACGAGCGACGCAGCCCTGGGCGAGCCGATCGGCTCGGTCGACGCTATGAAGGGGACGGCGACCGTCATCCGCGCCGACGGAACCGAAGAGCCGTTGGAAGCCGGCTCCCAGATCTTTGAGAACGACACCATCGTGACCGGGCCGGATTCCGCGCTGGGCGTGCTGTTCGTCGACGACAGCACGATGTCGATGGGCGGCGAGGCCCGCCTCGTGGTCGACCAGATGGTCTATGACGACAGCACCCAATCCGGCAATCAGCTGTTCGACGTGGTGCAGGGCGCCTTCGTCTTCGCCTCCGGCCACATCGGCAAGGCGAACCCGGAGGATGTGGAGGTCCGCACCCCGGTCGCCACCATCGGCATCCGCGGCACTAAGTACGGCATCGACGTCGGCGCGCAGGACGGCGAGACCGCGGTCACCCTGTTCGAGGGCGCGGTCGTCGTGCGCAACGCGGGCGGCGAGCAAGTGCTGAGTTCCGTCGGCCAGACGACGCGGGTCACCGGCTTCGAGAGAGCGCCGGGCGAAATCGAAATGATGGATCCGCTGGAGCAGGCGCGCGTCTTCGGCGAGGCGATCGCCTACTCGCCGACCCAGCCGCCGCTGGAGGAGTCCGGCGAGGGCAATAAGGATCCGACCGACGGGGATCAGGCGCTTCTTGACGAGGCGGCGCTGGAAGAACTCGCGGAGCAGTTGAACGACCTGGAAACCGCAGCGGGTCCCAGCGGCGCGATCGCCGCCGTGACCAAGAGCGCGGCTTTCCTGCGTCTCATGAGTCAGCTGCTCGAAGGCGGCTCCGGCGATCTGTCCGGCGTGCTGACGGCCGATACGAGCAATGACAACAACCCGTTCGACACGGGCGTCGACGAGGGCTCGAACGCCAGCGGGACGCTCGACGGCGACGACGCCGGTCCCGGAAGCGTCGCGGACGGCGGCTCCGATGCGCTTCCGGGCGGCTCGATCAGCGGCTCTTACAGCTATAATTTCGATCCCAACGATCCGGTCGTCGGGTCCGTTTCGGGCGGCTCGGGCGTCGACCTCTTCACCATCAGCATGGCGTCCAGCGCCGTGCCCACCGGCTGGACCGTCAGTCAGGACTCCAGCGGCCAGGTGGTCATCACGGAATCGAACGGCACCGTGATCACCATGGACGATGTGGAGGAGCTCGGCCTCGACCTCGGCTCCGGCTCGGACAGCGTCGACGTCGGCGCGCTGGGCGACACGGACATCATCAACGAGACCGTCTATATCGACGGCGGCGCGGGCGACGATACGATCACCGCCGCGGATCTCGACAAGCGCCTGGTCGCCGAAGGCGGCGACGGCGACGACGTCATCACCGGCGGGGCCTACGCCGGCGGCGACGAGACCAGCCAGTACAGCGGGGACTATCTGTCCGGCGGCGCGGGCGACGACGTCATCATCGGCGGCGCGGGCGACGACGAGATCCTGGGCGGCGCGGGCGACGATGTGATCCGCTATGCGGTCGGCGACGGCGCCGACGTGATCGACGGGGGAGCGGGCGCGGACACGCTGGAGATCGTCTTCACGGAAGCCGACCTCGCGGACTCCGGCGTGCTGGCGGATTTGAAGGCGCTGGCCGCCGGCCAGCAAGGGACGTTCGAGGCCCTGGGAATCACGGTCTCCAATCTTGAGAGCGTCACGCTCAACGGTCCCTCCCCCGACCCGAGCGTCGCGGTTTCCTTCAGCATTGAGCCTGGCGTCGAAGACGCTCCGACCGATCTGACGATCTCCGTCGACGCGCCCGACAGCGCGGCGCTCAGCACAACGGTGACGCTGGCGGGCCTGCCGGCGGGCTACACGCTGGTGAACGCGGCCGGGGACGAATTCGCGGGCGGCGGCGACATCGCGCTTTCGACCGATCAGCTGGACGGCCTGCAGATCCTGGCGCCGGCAGACGCCTCGGGCGACTTCAGCCTGAGCGTCACCGCGGAGACGACCAACCTCTTGACCGGCGAGAGCGCGAGCGACAGCTCGGCGGCCGATCTCTCGATCGCCGGCGCAGCCGACGCCCCGAGCCTCGCCGTCGAAGACGCGGCCGGTGTGGAAGACGGGGAGATCGCGCTCGATCTCACGGCGCTCACGACGGACGCCAGCGAGACGCTGACGATCACCATCTCCGGGCTGCCGGACGGCGCCGCCTTGTCAGCCGGTACGGTGCAGCCCGACGGGTCCCTCCTGCTGACGGCCGATGAGTTGGACGGATTGACCCTGACGCCGCCGGCGAACAGCGACGTCGACTTCACCCTCTCCGTCGTCGCGACCAGCGCGGACGGGGCGAACAGCGCCAGCGTTTCCGGGGAGATCGCCGTCTCGCTTGCGGCGGAGGCCGACGCGCCCGTCTTGACCATCGGCGAGACCAGCGTCTCCGGCGTCGAGAACGGCGCGGCCATTCCGCTCGACATTCAAGCCGCGCTCACCGACATCGACGGCTCGGAGAGTCTGACCATCCGCATCGACGGTCTGCCCTCCGGAGCGACGCTGTCCGCCGGCCAGGTGCAGGCGGACGGATCCGTGCTGCTGACGGCGGAGGAGCTTGACGGCCTGACGCTGACGCCTGCGCCGGGCAGCGACGCCGACTTCACGCTGAGCGTCACCGCGACCGCGACTGAGGCGGACGGCGGCGACGCCGCGGTCGCGACGGGGTCGATCGCGGTCGACGTTGCGGCGTCTGCGGCCGCGCCCGCGCTGACGGTCAACGACGCGGCCGGGTCGGAAGATCAGGCGATTCCGCTCGATCTCACCGCGGCGGTTCAGGATTCAGACGCGCTCACCATCACCGTCACCGGCCTGCCCCAGGGCGCCAGCCTTTCGGCGGGCCAGATCCAGCCGGACGGCTCCGTCATCCTGACGGCGGCGGACCTCTCGGGCCTTACCGTGACGCCGCCGGCGAACAGCGCCGCCGACTTCGATCTGACCGTCACCGCGACGGCCAGCGACGGCGGCGACGCGCAGAGCGTGCAGAAGACGCTGAGCGTCAGCGTCGCGGCCGCTGCGGACGCGCCGAGCGTCACCGTGTCCGACGTCTCCGGCGCCGAGGCGCGCGCGGGCGACGACGTGCTGAACGGCACGTCGGGCGCGGACCAGCTGACCGGCGGCGGCGGCGCGGACACGTTGACCGGCGGGGCCGGGAACGACGTGTTGATCGGCGACGGCGCGAACGGGGCCGCCTCAGTCTCGCTGGCGCTCGGCGCGCAGCTCGGCGCGGATCTCGACGGGTCGGAAAGCCTGACGGTCACGCTCGCCGGTCTGCCGAACGGCGTGGTGCTGACCGACGCGTCGGGCGCGGTTTACGACACCGTCAGCTTCACCCCGGACCAGCTGCAGGGCCTGCAGGCGATCGTGCCCGCCGGAACCGGCGACTTCACGGTCAGCGTCACGACGACCGTTACCGACGTCGACCCCGACGGCGGCAGCGACAGCGCCAGCTTCACCGACAGCTTCACCGTCACGATCGATCAAGGCGCGGGCGCGGGCGACGACGTGCTTGACGGCGGGACCGGCGCGGACACGCTGATCGCGGGCGACGGCGACGATTCGCTTTCGCTCACGGTCGATCCGGACGCGGGCCAGGACGTGGTCGACGGCGGAACGGGCGCGGATGCGCTGACGCTGACCGTCGGTCCGATGGACCTGCTGGACGCCGACATCGTCTCCGACTTGATCGACCTCGCCGACTGGATCGCGAGCGGTCCTGCGGCGAATGAGGAACGCTTGTTCGAGAGCCTCAGCCTCAAGGTCCAGAATGTCGAGAGTCTGACCATCCTCGATCTCGACGGGCAGAGCGTCAGCGTCGAGGCGCTTCGCACCCAGGGGGTGGTGATCGAAGGGGGCGACGACGCCGATCAGCTGACCGGCGGCGCGGGCGACGACACCATTTCCGGCGGCGGCGGCGATGACGTGATCGAGGGCGGCGCCGGCGACGACGTGATCGACGGCGGCGACGGCGATGATCAGATCGACGGCGGCGACGGCGGGGACAGCCTCTACGGCGGATCCGGCGACGACGTATTGACCGGCGGCGGTGAAGACGATGTGATCAAGGGCGGCGACGGCGACGACACCTTGACCGGGGGCGGCGGCGCGGACCGGATATCCGGGGACGCGGGCGACGACCTTGCGACCTTCTCCTATTCGGCCGACGGCCCCGGCGCCAGTTTCGACGGCGGCGACGGCTACGACACGCTGCGCATCGAACTGAACTCGGGCATGGACCAACTCGACCAGGCGATGGCCGACGTGGCGGCGGCGATCAAGGCGGCGAAGCTTGATCCGGACGCGTTGCAGACCGTCGACAGCCTGGGCCTCAGCTTCGAGAATTTCGAGGACGTGCAGCTCTACGTCGACGGGCAGGAGCAGACCTTCGCGCCGACCGTCTCTGGACTGCAGCCGCTGGATATCGACACCGACGCGTTGTTCGCCGGCGTCCAAGTGGCGCGCGACGTCGCGATCGACGACGCGGACAGCCCGACCTTGATGCAGGCGAGCGTCACGATCTCTTCGGGCATGCAGTCCGGCGATGCGCTGACGATCGAGGAGTCGGTGCTGGAGGCGACGGGCCTCACGATCCTGTCCGCCGGCGTCGACGGCGATGGAAACTTCACCCTCACCTTGGGCGGGGACGCGCCGGCGGCCGCCTACGAAGAAGCCATCGCGGCGGTCCGGCTGATCAACGACGACGTAGCGCCCACGCCGGGCGCCCGCGAAATTTCCGTCCGCGTGACCGACGACGACGGCGTCGCCTCGGCGCCGGCCACCGCGGGCGTCGACGTCGATCCGGCGGCGCCCTCGCTGAAGGACGCCGACGCGGCCGACAACGATACGGTCGCCTTCGTCAGCGAGGCGACAGGCGACGGCGCGGTGGTCGAGGATTTGGCCGAGTACGCGGCCCCGCAGACCATGACGGAGACGCTGAGCCTGACGGTCGCCAAGACCGGCGTCGGCTCCAACGGTCAGGGTCAGGGCTCGAACGGCAAGTTCGAAGTGGTGATCAACGGGGTCTCGCTCGGCGTCTTCACCGCGACGGTCGCCTTGGGTCAACTCGATAATTGGCAGACGATCGACATTCCGGGGATCGACGTCACGGAGGGAGAGACCCTCGACATCGAGATCAAGGCCTTCAACCAAGCCTCCAACGTGCTGGTCAACCGGGTCGAACTGGGCGATCGAGTGTTCGAGGCGGAAAGCGACGCCGACTCGCTGACCGGGTCGATCGAAGACGGCTATGTCGCGCTGCAAGGCGGCTCTGTCGGGTTCTCTATCGCGACCGCCGCGCCGGACGGCGATGCGTTCGACAGCTGGCTGCTTGAGACGGCCGGCGGCGAGCAGGCGTTGGACGAGGAGGATCTCGGTCAGTTCTTCGACGGCGTGGATATGGGCGACGGTCAGGATTGGGTCGCTGCGGCCGAGGGCGTCGAGCAGGCGCTCAATGTGAATCTGTCCGGCGACGTCTGGACCGGCGCGGAACATGTCGCCGGCGGCCGGGGCGACGACGTGTTGGTCGGCGACCAGGCGGCGAACATTCTGGCCGGCGGCGACGGCGACGACCGCATCGTGGGCGAGGGCGAGGACGACCTGCTGCTCGGCGGGGCGGGCGACGATACGCTAGAGGTTTCGGGCGACGATCTTTCGGGGATGGGCGGCTCGGTCGATTACGGCGATCGCGCGGACGCCCTCGACCAGGCGTTCGACGCCAACAGCGCCGACGGTCTCGACGGCCTCGACGGCGGCCGCTCCGGAATCGACGGCGGCAGCGGCTACGATACGCTAAAGCTGGCCGGCGCGCCCAGCGACGGATCGATCGACGGCGAAGACGTCGAGGCCGTGACCAACATCGAAGCGCTCGACGTCTCGGAGGCCGAGGGCGTCGTAGACGTCAACCTCAGCCTCGACGACGTGGTTTCCATGACCGACGAGGACAACGAACTGACGATCCTCAAGGGTCAGGACGACACGGTGAAGATCGGCGACCAGGAATACGACGCCGGGACGCATCAACTCTCGCTCGACGGTATGTCGATCACCTTGATCATCGCCGACGATGATCAAGGAACGACGCCGGACAGCGCCTGACCCCTCAGCCGCCGCCCGACTGCGGCGCGCTCGCGCCGACGTGACGCCAAGGCCGCCGCCCCGTTCGGGCGGCGGTCTGCGTTTGAGTCCCGGCCGCGATAAAGGCGATTTCGGCGCTCGTCATGGTAAGCGTTACGAGCTAAAAGCCGCTTATCAGTTGTTTTATTTTTGTACCAATTCATCGGAGATGTATCTGCGTTCCTCCTTGTGTCCCTCTTGCGCGCTGCGGTAGGATGCTCCGCTCGCGTAAGACGTGCAGAGCTTTCGGCGCGATTCATCGGCGGGCGGACAGAGCGATTTCGGGGCTTGTGCCCCGTTTCACGAAGCGGAAACCCAGCGCAGATCGCGTCTCTGGAGGGAGGCGCGAGCCGTCTGATCGAAGCAGGACGCCGAGCGGCAAAGGGGGGTGGCGGCGTCTTCTGCAAGGTCCGACGCGCGGCGGCGTTGCGCACGCCCTGCGCATGCGTATCAGGAGGTTAGGAGTATGCCGCATCCGACCGATGTGCATGTAGGTCGAAAGGTTCGCGACGCGCGGGTCGCGAAGGGGATGAGCCAGACCGAACTTGGCAATCTCTTAGGGGTGAGTTTTCAGCAAGTCCAAAAATACGAAAAAGGCACGAACCGTCTCGGCGCCTCGCGCCTTTGGGCGACGGCGATCGCCCTTGACCTGCCGATCCCTTATTTCTTCGAAGGGCTGGAGGGCGGGCCCAAGCCCGCAGAGATGGAGCAGGCGGAGTTGTCCCGAAAAGCGATCGCCACGGCGGCGAAACTCCACAAGTTGAGCAACGAAACCCTTCGGCGACAGATCATCGGCCTCATCGATTCGGCGTTTGACGCCGAAGAGGAGCGCTGACGGTCCCGGCGGCGCAACCTTACGGGGAAAGGACCCCGCGAGACCGGGGACGGGGGTGACAAACCCCGCGGAATGACCTACTCTCGATTGTGGTGCCGGCGTGCGGGCCTACGTCGCCGTTCGGGCGTTGCGCGGGCGTCTTGGGTTGAGGGCGTCGCGCCGTCGGCGCCGATCGGCGCGACGGTCGGCGGCGCGGTCCGCGCGTCGGGCCGCGCGACGGCTGGCCGACGACCGCACAATGAGCGAGGAGCAAAGCATGCCGCATCCCACCGACGTCGCCGTAGGCGCTCGCGTGCGCGAACTCCGCATTCGCGCCGGCCTTTCCCAACAGTCGTTGGCTGAGCGCATCGGGTTGAGCTTCCAACAAGTCCAAAAGTACGAAAAGGGCGCCAACCGAATGGGCGCCTCCAGGTTGATTCAGATCGCCTCCGTTTTGAACGTCCCTGTGGAGGCCTTGTTTCAAGGGCTGGAGACCAGCGACGCGGCCGCCCCGGAACCGGAATCGAGCGTGCTTGATCGGGACGCCGCCAAGGTGGCGCGGGATTGGATCCGCATTCAGGACAGCGGCACGCGCGAGATCGTGCGGGATATGATCCGGACTTTGGCGCGAACGGGCCCCGCCTCCGGGTGAGGCCAAGCGCGTCGCGCCCCGCGCCGATCCGACCGGACCGAGGCGCGCGACAGGATCGCGCGCGGCCCTCTAGCGTGTTCCACTAGCTAGCCGAGAGAATGCGGCCCCGTCTCGGGGCCGTCGATTGGCGCATCAGCCCTGCACCTTGCCTAGTTTCGCGGCGGGTGATTGCGTTGCGCCCGCGGTTGAGGCGTCGGAGCGGTAGCGCCGCAGATTGATGACGTTGCGCGCGACAGAGGCCACATGTTCGGCGCGCTCCGCCTCGGCGCCCTCCTGCAGCGCGATCGCTTCGGCAACCGCGGCCGCGACGGCGCGGGCCTCTTGCTCGTCGATCTCCATCAATCCGAAGCGGCGGAAGACGTCGAACACGGCCCCCAGAATAGCGAACAATTCGACGTCCGAGCGCCGTTCGCCGATCAAGCCGGCGACGTCGGTTTCCAGGGCTGCGGCGAGGCGCGCCACCGTGTCCAGTCGCGGAGAGCGCGACCGGCCGCTCAGGATCTGCTTCACAGCCGTCTCATCCAAAGACGCCAGACGGGATAGCGCGCGTTGCGATAGGCCGCGCTGCTTGATCAAGTCGGTAAGGTTCGCTCGAAGCGCTTGATGCATCCGGTCGCTGTCGCTCACGTCCCCTCCTGGCTCGCGCTCGCTTGAGGCCCTTGAGGCCCCGGCCGATGTTGGGGCGGAGCCGCTCGATGCAACCCCGCGCTTCGCAAATCGCGTGTTCAAGGATCGCAGTATATCGCATGAGTAGAGCAGGTGAAGCTTTTTTCGTCGAACGAATTCCTCAATTTTCAGACTTTTGGCCCAGACGGCCCCGCGCAGGCCTGATGGCGGCGGATCGAACGTCGCGCATAGATTTTGCGAGAACCCGTTTTCTCTGAGCCGGCGCAACGGCATTGAAACACTCAGGCAAGATGGGTAATACTTTCATCAACGTTTTGCGGCCCTGCGCGCCGGCGCCCCCAGATGTCGGCGCAGACTTGCATCCGCATCCCGTCCGTTGCGAGACGCCGAGCCCCATCGCGTGAGGGACGGCGTCCGTCCCAGCGCTCGCACGCGCGACAGTGGAGGAAATCATGGCTCATCCGGTAGATGTGGCGGTCGGCAATCGGGTGCGCGAACTGCGTATTCGCTCGGGCATGACCCAGCAGACGCTCGCCGAAAAGGTCGGCGTCAGCTTTCAGCAGGTGCAGAAGTACGAAAAGGGCGCCAACCGGATGGGCGCGTCCAGATTGATCCAGGTCGCGAGCATCCTAAACGTGCCGGTTAGCGCGCTGTTCCAGGACATCGACAACGACGGCGCCGCCGTCGAACCGCTCGATCGTGACGCTGCGAAGGTCGCCCGCGACTGGCGGGCGATCAACGACGACAAGACGCGCCAAGTGATGCGCGACGTCATACGGGCCCTATCGAAGGCCGGCTGACCCGTCGCTCGTCGTCCTCAAACGGAAAGGGCCGCGCTCCGACTCGAGCGCGGCCCTTTCGCTTGGTTTCGTGAGGCGTCGCCAAGCCGAACGGCCGGCGTCATAGCCGCTGGGAGATCGTTCGCCACTTGTCGGCGCCGTCCTTGTCGCCGGAGAGCTGTCGCTCCTTAGAGGTCCGCAAGGCCTCGTCGCGCGCCCGATCCCCGTAGGTGCGCTTGTACAGGCGCGCCCAGGACTCGATCTCTTCTTGCTGCGTCACCGCACGTCCCTCCCCAACTGGTGTGCATCTACAGCGTAAATTTTCCTAAAATACCGGGTAAATTTCAAAGATAAATTTGTTACATTTCGTAACTATCTGAATTTGCAATTAGAAAAATTTCAGACGCCCCTGTCGATCGGCCGAACGAGGAATGGTTTCCGCTTCGCGGAGTCCCTCCGCGGACAAAAAATCACCCCCAAGCCGAAAGGCTTGGGGGCAAGTTGAACAGGGAGGCTTCACGTCTGGGAGACGTAGGGCCAAGGGCGGCGGGGAGCCGCCCTCGGCGTTGCTGCGATGCAGCAACTGAAGCACCGTCTACATATGAGTCCGGCCGGTTTTTTGGAAGGGCCGAATGGGCATTCCCCCCATGCGTTTCCTGCATGCCTCGACCGGGACGATCCGCGCCATGCGCAGACGCCGAGCGCGCGGGGCCTGAACGCTCCGCATCACCAGTCGGGATCAATCGCCTTGATGATTGCGGAATGGTCGAGATCGGCCCCGCCCGCCGCGATCAGCGCGTCCCAGAGATGCTTGTTGCGCGCCAGCCCGGGCAGGTCGACGCCGACATGCGCCGCCAGCGCCAGCGCCTGCTCGACGTCCTTGCGCTGGACTGACACGCGCCCGCCCGGCGTGAAGGCGCGCTCGACCATCCGCGCGCCGTGCAGCTCCAAAATCCGGCTCCCGGCGAACCCGCCCGACAGCGCTTCGCGAACCTTGGCCGGATCGACGCCCGCCTTGTCGGCCAGCACGAAGGCCTCGGCCACCGCGCCCAGCGTCAGCGCCACGATCATCTGGTTCGCCGTTTTCGCGACCTGGCCCGCGCCGACGTCGCCGACATGGGTGACATTGCGGCCCAGCGCCTGGAAAAGCGGAAGGGCGCGGGCGAAATCCGCGTCCGAGCCGCCGGCCATGACGGACAGGCTGGCTTCCTGCGCCCCCACCTGGCCGCCGGAGACAGGCGCGTCCAGGAAGCCGACGCCCTTATCGGCGAAGGCCGCGCCCATCTCGCGCGCGTCCATAACCTGGGTCGTGCCCATGTCGATCGCGAGCCCGCCGGGTGCAACGCCCGCCAGCACGCTGGCCTCGCCGTCGATCAGCACCGCGCGGGCGGAGGGGGTGTCCGTCACCATGACGATCACAACGCCCTCAGGGCCGGTTGCGCGGGCCGCCTCGGCCGGGCTGTCGGCGGTCGCGAACCCGTCTGCGGCCAATTCCCGCTGCGGCCCGACGGACCGATTGTGCACGATCACGTCGGCGCCGGCGGTCCGCAGATTGCGCGCCATCGGCTTGCCCATGAGGCCGAGGCCGACGACCGCGACGCGGCGTCCGGTCAGATCGGGGCGCGCCTCGTCGCTCATCACGCGATCGCGAACCGCGCGCGCGCGCCGCGTTCGATCCCGGCGCAGATCAGCCGGTCGAGCTCCAGCTTCTGGCGGATGATCTGCAGCAGGTTGAGCTCTTCCTCGCTGGCGTGCAGATCGGCGGCCGCGACCTCGACGCACAGCGCATAGGCGGTCTCGCGCAGACGCTCGGGCAGCGCCTGCTTCACCTGCGTCATGATGAGGTCGATGCCGTCCTCGTCGTCGAGCATGGCCAGACAGTCGGCGGCCGTCTGGTTCATCGTCGAGGCGTCATAGTCTCGGAAGACCGGCAGGCTGGCGATCAGGCTGCGGATCCACTCGAGCTCGGTGTCGCTCACCTGCTCGTCCGCGGCGGAGGTCAGAACCATGCAGTAGATCAGCGCATCGTATTTCGAGAGCATGAGGCGGTCGTCGTCCTTCGGCGAAATGTCATCGTGGATCGGCTGCGGCCTCCCCCTTGGCCCCCTGTCACTACTGGAGGCGGGCGGCGCGGGCAAGAGCGCCCGCTCGACAAAGCCGGCCCCGGGTCCTACCGTCGCGCTCCCATGGACGCCCTCATCACCGTCACGATGCCGATCTTCGGAATCATGCTGGCCGGTTATCTCGCCGGCCGGTTCCGGCTGCTGGGTCAGGATTCGACCGCCGCGCTCAACGGCTTCGTGTATTTCGTGGCGTTGCCGGCGTTGTTCGTCAAGGCGATGGCCGAGGCGCCGTTCGAGCAGATCTTCAACGGACCCTTCCTCGCCGCCTGGTACGGCGGACAGCTGGGCGTCTTCGCGCTGGCGTTGCTGCTGGCGACCTTCGTCTTTCGCGATCGGCTGGGCGCGCTCAGCATGCATTCGATCGCCGCGATCTTCGCGAACACCGGCTATATGGGCATTCCGTTGCTGATGACCGCCTTCGGCGATGCGGCGACGCTTCCGGCCGTCATCGTCACGGTCGCGAACGGCGCGGTCGTCATGGCGTTCCTGACAGTGATTCTGGAGATCGACCGCTCCTCCGGCTCGCTCGCCAATATCGCCAAGGACGTCGGCCTGGGACTCGTAAAAAGCCCGCTGGTGCTGAGCGCCGCCTTGGGCCTCACGCTCTCCGCTCTGCAGGTGCAACTGCCCGGGCCGGTCGTCACCTTCCTGGATTTGCTGGGCGATGCGGCGGGTCCGTGCGCGCTTTTCGCCATGGGCCTTTTCCTGGTGGGGCAGTCGATCCGCCGAGGCGCGGTCGAGGTCTGCTGGGTCAGCGTCCTAAAGCTGATCGCCCACCCGCTGCTGACCTGGTGGATCGCCAGCGAGGTGCTGGTGATGCCGCCGATCTACGTCGCCTGCGCCGTCATCATGGCGGCGCTGCCGACCGGCAGCCTCATCTTCGTGGTGGGCGAGCGCTACGGCGTCTACGTCCAGCGCGCGGCGGCGATCATCCTTGTCTCTACGGTCGCGTCGGTGCCGACGGTCTCCTTCGTCGTGCAGCATTATGTCGGCTCCTAGAATTCCCTCTCGACAGCGGCTCCGTTCGCCTTCTTAAATCGCGCAGGGACGCAGGGTCCCAGGACCTTTCCCGGAAGGAGCGACGCCATGCGCGAGAGAACCGGACGCCGTCGGCGCGGCGGCGCGGCCGCCGCCGCGATCGAGGCCGGCCCGCCGAAAAGCCCGCAGCAGGCGCAGCGGCGCGTGCGCAATCCCTATCGCCCGATCGAGATCCTCGCGGACGATGCGCTCGATCGGATCCATGACGCCTCCATAACCATCCTGGAGGAGATCGGCGTGGATTTCCTCTCCGGCGAGGCGCGCGAGATCGCCAAGACGAACGGCGCGGACGTGCGCGAAGGCTCGGAGCGCGTGCGCTTCGATCGCGCCCTGGTGATGGAGCTGATCGCGAAGGCGCCCGAACGGGTTCGCCTCCACGCCCGCAATCCCGACCATGATCTGGAGCTCGGCGGCGACGCGCTCGCCTTCTGCATGGTGGCCAGCACGCCCAACTGCTCCGATCTGGAAGGCGGCCGCCGACGCGGGAACTTCAAGGACTATCAGGATTTCCTGCGGCTCAGCCAGCAGCTCAACATCTGCCATCTTAACGGCGGCTATCCGGTGGAGCCGATCGACCTGCCGCCCTCGACCCGGCACCTGGATGCGCTGCACGCGCTGGCGACGCTGACTGACAAACCGTTCCACGCCTACAGCCTGGGGCGCGAACGCATCCGCGACGGGATCGAGATTGCCCGCATCGCGCGCGGCGTCGACGCGCAGACGCTGGCGCGCGAACCCAGCCTTTTCACCATCATCAACACCAATTCGCCGCTGAAGCTCGACATCCCGATGGCGCTCGGGATCATCGAGATGGCCCGGGCCGGACAGATCGTGGTGATCACGCCCTTCACGCTCTCGGGGGCGATGGCGCCCGTGACGCTCGCCGGCGCACTCGCCCAGCAGAACGCCGAGGCGCTGGCCGGGATCGCCTTCGCCCAGATGGTGCGCCCGGGCGCGCCCTGCCTCTACGGCGGTTTCACCTCCAACGTCGACATGAAGTCCGGCGCGCCCGCCTTCGGCACGCCGGAATACACGCGCGCGGCGCAAATCAGCGGCCAGTTGGCGCGGCGTTATCGCCTGCCGTTCCGCTCCAGCAACGTCAACGCCTCCAACGCGCCCGACGCGCAAGCCGCCTATGAGAGCGAGATGGCCGTCTGGGGCGCCGTCATGGGCGGCTGCAACATGATGATGCATGCGTTGGGGTGGATCGAAGGCGGCCTGTGCGCCAGCTTCGAGAAAGTGATCATGGACGCCGAGATTCTGCAGATGATCGCGGAGTATCTGCAGCCGATCGAGGTCTCGGAGGCGACGCTCGGCCTGGACGCCATTCGCGACGTCGGGCCGGGCGGACACTTCTTCGGCACGGCGCACACGCTGGCGCGCTATGAGAGCGCCTTCTACGCCCCGATGTTGAGCGATTGGCGGAACTTCGAGACTTGGGCCGAAGCCGGCTCGGTCGACGCGACCCGGCGCGCGCACGCGCTCTACAAGCAGCATCTCGCCGAATACGAGGCGCCGCCGATGGCGGCCGAGCGCCGCGAAGCGCTCGACGCCTTCGTCGCCAAACGCCGGGAGGAAGGCGGCGCGCCCGCCGATTGATGCGGGCGCTGCTGTTCGCACTCCTAATGCCGGCGCTCGCCGGCTGCGCGCTCCTCGAACCGCCGCCAGCTCCGTACGACCCGCAACGGTTTCGGGACGATCCCGACGCATACGGCCTCGTGGTCGCGGACGTGGCGGCGGGGACGCTGTCGGGCTGGGCGCTCGTGCTGCAGGAGGCGGGCGGCGCCGAGGCGATCTTCCGCCCGCCCGCGGGAACACGCCCGCCGCGCGGCGTAGTCGCGATCGCCCGCGCCCTGCCGCCCGGTCGCTGGCGCCCGGTGCGGGTGATGGCGGTCGAGGACGGCCGGCCCTGCGGCGCGGGCGACGCCGCCCCGCTCACCCGCGCGGTCTATTCGGCGCAGTTGGACGGGCGCGCGCAGGCCTTCGACCTGAGAGCGGGCGAGTCCCTCTATCTCGGCCGCCTCGGGATCACGGCCGACCTGTTCGATTGCGACGGCGCGCAACTGACTGTGCGGGCAAGCGCCGGCGCGGCCCAGCGCGCGACGGAGCGCGTCGGTCATGCGCTGGACGCCCGCCGCCTTTTTCCTGAGACGCCGCTGGATCTGCGGACGGATTAGGCCGTTCAGAAAATCAGCCTCCCCCTTTTACCGGGAGAAGTTTGGAAGGGGGCGAGCGATCTTCCGCCGGAAGCCCGCCTCGGCGCTGTGCGCCGGGAGCTTTCTTTGCAGCGCGCCTTGCGGCTCCGACTCAAGAGTGAGGAGGGGTCAGAGCGCCCAGTGGCGAGCGCTGCCGCCCCGCCTCGTCGAAATTCTCCGGCGCCAGCCATTGGGAGAAAGCCTGCTTCATCGCCGGCCATTCGTGATCCAGGATCGAGAACCAGGCGGTGTCGCGGTTGCGGCCCTTGTAGACGCCCGCCTGCCGGAAGACGCCTTCGAAGGTGAAGCCGAGGCGCTCGGCCGCGCGGCGCGAGGCGGCGTTGAGCGCATTGCACTTCCACTCATAGCGCCGATAGCCGAGATCATCGAAGACATGACCCATCATCAGCGCCATCGCCTCCGTCGCGGCGGGGGTGCGCTGCAGGCGGGGGCTGTAGTGGATGTGGCCGACCTCGATCGACCCGGCCTCCGGCGCGATCCGCAGATAGCTGGCGAGGCCCGCGGGCGCGTCGCTCGCCGTCTCCAGGATCGCGTAGAAGAACGGATCTTCCTGCGGGGCCATGCGGGCGAGCCAATCCGCGTAGTCCTCCCACCGCTCGAACGGGCCGTAGGGCAAATAGGTCCAACTGGCCCCGGTCTCGTCCTGGCGGTCGGCGTCGAACAGGGCGCGGCCGTGGCGCGCGGGATCGAGGCGTTCCAGACGGCAGAAGCGTCCTGCGAGGGATCGCCCGTCCGGCCGGGGGCGCGGCGTCCAGTCGTCGACGGGCGGGCCGATCGGTTGGCCCAGATGATTGGCGTGGTCGGTCATGGGGGCGGGCGCTCCTGGCTGATCGCGCGCGGGACGTCTCCCTCATAGCCTCGCCGGCCCTGCGACCCCAGCGCCATTTTCGAAGGATCGACAGGACCGGCGCGGGGGATTATCGAAGAGAAGCTTCAGCTTGGGAGACGCGAGGATGCCCGACGCCCTGTTCCATCTCGCCTTCAACGTCCGCGATCTGGACGCGGCGCGCGCCTTCTACGTCGATCTGTTGGGATGCCGGGAAGGGCGCAGCGCGCCGACGTGGGTCGATGTGGACTTCTTCGGCCATCAGCTGTCGCTCCATATGGGAGAGCCGTTCGCGACGGCCGCGACCGGCCAGGTCGGCGCGCACCAGGTGCCGATGCCGCATCTGGGCGCGATTCTGCCCTATCAGGACTGGCGGGCGCTGGCCGACCGGCTGGAGGCGGCGGGCCTCGACTTCGTGATCCCGCCGACCGCGCGCTTCGAGGGCGAGCCGGGCGAGCAATGGACCATGTTCTTCCGCGATCCCAGCGGCAATCCGATCGAAATCAAGGGCTTCAAGGACATGGGCCAAGTCTGGGCGCGCTGACGCCCGCTCAGTATTCGCCCATCTCCACCGACACGACCCCCAGCGCCTCGAACTCGGCGTCGGCCGTCTGGCCGGGCTGGAGCGCGAAGATCTCCGTCACCACGCCCGTCGTCACCACGTCGCCGGCCTTCAGGCCGATCCCGCGGGTCGAGAGGTGGTTCGCCGCCCAGGTCAGCGCGGCGAGCGGCCCGCCCATCGCGGCGGCGCCGGTCCCGCGCGTCTTGGCGGCCCCGTCGATCGTGACCGTAACGCCGAGCGCCGCAAGGTCGAACGCCGCCCAATCCGCCGTCCCTTCGCCCAGCACGAAGGCGGCGTTGGCCCCGCAGTCGGCGACGAACCAGAAGGGGTTGGCGGCGAAGCCGTCGGTCCCGGCGGCGCCGACTGCGGGCTGGTCGCGGATCCGGCGGTCGATCAGCTCGAATGCCGGGTGCAGGGTGCCGGCGGCGGCGCGCACCTCGTCCTGCGAATAGGGCGCGTCGCGCGGGGGCAGGGCGACCGCCATACGGAAGGCGAATTCCGGCTCGACGATCCGAAGCGCGTGCGCCGGCGTTGCGATCGCGGCCGGGCTGTCGGTCGCCCAGCGTTCGAACAGCGGCCCGATGAAGGGGCCGTCGACCCCCAGGCGGTCCTGCGCGGTCTTGCTGGTGGCCCCGATCTTCCAACCCACGACAGGGCTTTCGGTCACCGCGATCAGCGCGTCCTGGATGGCGTAGGCCGCCTCCCAGCTCTGCGGATCCGGGCCCGGCGGCGCGTCGAGCTTGCGACCCTCCGCGCGCGCCTCGGCCAGAGCGCGCGCGAGGGCGCGCGGACCCTCGTCGTCGCCGGTCACGAGAGCTTCTCGCACGCCCGCTGGATGCGCGTGCAGGCCTCCTCCAGCGCCTCGGTCGAGGTGGCGTAGGAGATCCGGAAGTAGGGCGACAGCCCGAACGCCTCGCCGTGGACGCAGGCGACGCCTTCGCTCTCCAGAAGGTATTTCACGAAGGCCTCGTCGCTGTCGATCTCGACCCCCTCGGGCGTCTTCTTGCCCAGCACGCCGGCGCAGGAAGGGTAGACGTAGAAGGCGCCTTCGGGCGTCAGGCACTCGACGCCGGCGCAGGCGTTCAGCTTGGAGACGACGAGGTCCCGGCGCCCCTTGAAGACCTTGTTGTGCGCGTCGATGAAGTCGTGCGGGCCGTCCAGCGCGTCGATCGCCGCCCACTGCACGAAGGTCGCGGGCGAGGTGACGGATTGCGAGTTAAGCTTGTTCATCTGCTTGATCAGATCGGCGTTTCCGGCCGCGTAGCCGAGCCGCCAGCCGGTCATGCAATAGGCCTTCGAGAGGCCGTTCAGCGTCAGCGTGCGCTCGTAAAGGTCGGGCGCGGCCTGGGCGATGGTCGCGAACTCGAAGCCGTCATAGACGATGTGCTCGTACATATCGTCGGTCATGACGTGGACGTGGGCGTGCTTGTCCTCAAGCAGCACGTCGGCCAGCGCCTTCAGCTCGTCCGTCGTGTAGCAGGCGCCGGTCGGGTTCGACGGGCTGTTCAGCATCAGCCATTTCGTCTTCGGCGTGATCGCGGCCCGCAGCTGGTCCGGCGTCAGCTTGAAGCCCTTGTCGGCGGGGCAGTCGACGACCACCGGCTCGCCCTCAGCCAGCATGGTGATGTCGGTGTAGCTGACCCAATAGGGCGCGGGGATGATCACCTCATCGCCCGGGTTCATCGTCGCCATCAGGGCGTTGAAGATGGTCTGCTTGCCGCCGCAGCCGACCGAGATCTGGTCGGGCGTGTATTTCAGATCATTGTCGCGCTCGAACTTGCGGCAGATCGCCTCGCGCAGCGGCAGGATGCCGGGCGGGGGGCCGTATTTCGTCTTGCCGTCCGCGATCGCCTTGTGGGCGGCCTCCTTGATGTGATCGGGGGTGTCGAAATCCGGCTCGCCGGCGCCCAGCCCGATGACGTCGACCCCTTGCGCCTTCAGCTCGTTCGCCTTCGCGGTCACGGCGACGGTCGGCGAGGGTTTGATGCGGCTCATACGGTCGGCGATGAAGCCCATGACGTCTGTCCTCCAAAGGGGTCGGTCGGGAAAATCGAGTGCGCGCACCATAAGCCCGCGCCGCCGGGCGATCAATTGGGCTGGGCCCGACCGGCCCGCGACGAGCGCGCCTTATCGCGTCGCGACGAAGACGACCCAGGCGCTGAGGGCGCTGGCGGTCACGGCGACGTAGATCCCGTTCCAGATCAGCCCGACCCGCCGCGCGCTGACATGCCCGAACGAGCCGACCAGGAGCGTCGTGGCCGTATAGGGCGAGGTGACGCCGGAGAGCGCCCATCCGGCGGTGATCGCGACCACCACCGCGCTCGGCTGGACGCCCAGCGCCGGGGCGCCCGGCAGCAAGGGCGCTACGAGCGAGACCGCCAGGATCGGGTTCATGCCGATCTGGCCGGCGATCGGAATGAACCACATGACCGCCAACAGCAGCGCCCACGCCGGCGGCGCCGTGAGGTCCAGGCCCAAATCCGTCATCAACGGGGCCAGCAGCGCCGAGCCCAGCGTCCCGATATAGCCCGCTGTCGTCAGCAACAGGACTTCCGCGCGGTAGTCCGGCAACTCGACGTCGACGAAGCGTGCGACGCGCGCGGCGATCCGTCTCCCGCCGCCGCCCTGCAAGACGATCCAGGCGAGCGAGACCAGCGGCGCCGTCACCATCACCACCGCCACCGCCCGCAAGGCGGTCGCCTGCTGCAACAGCCCGACGGATCCGACCAGAATCGTCAGCAGCAGGATCAGGGGCAGAATGCGGCTCCAGCCGCCTTCCGCCCGTCGGCGCGCCGGGCGCGGTCCGACGATCTTCGGCTTCACCACCGTGTCCACCGCCCAGCCGAGACCGATCATCAACAGCGCGCTGACCGCGCACCAGGGCGCGGCCGCCGCCCAACTGGACCCCGGCACGAGCGACAGCGAGACCGCCATCGCGAAGGCGAGCGGCGACCAGGGCAGGGTCGCCGTGAAGCCGCGCTGGATCGCCAACAGCATGCGGCGCACGCGGATCTCCGCGATCTCGCGGTTCTTCTCCTCCCGCGCGCTCGCCTCCGCCAGCCCGCCCAGCAGCGCGATCGCGCCGTAGCTCAGCACCAGCGCGAAGAGATGGCCGCCCGCCGTCAGCGCCGCATAGCGCCGACCGGGCGGCTGGTCCGCCAGGAACTGTCCGCACCGGCTGATCGCCGGCGAGCCCGAGGCGGCCGAGCGCAGCCAGGCGAGCGCGACGAAGAACCCGGCGATGAAGCCCGCGCTCACCAAGGCTCGCTCGATCAGCGGCCAGGGCGCCTCGCGCCCGATCAGCGCCCAGGCGGTCAGTCCCGCGCTCACCGCCAGAAAGGGCCAGCGCCCCTTGCCGACCTGCGGAGCGATCAGCGCCCAGGCCAGCGCCGTCGCCCCGCCGGCGCCGACATAGACCGCGCGCAGATCCAGCCACTCCGCCGCCGCGACGGCGAGCGAGATCAACAGCAACAGCGGGCCGAGCAAGCGGTCGGGCAAGGGTCGGTCTCGGGTCTGTGGTCAGGCGCGCCCACTAAACGCCGCCGATTGCTGCACCGCAACCCGATGGCGGGATAGACTGTTGTGCCGCGCAGGCGCCCGCGGGCGCGCCAGCGGCTTTGGGAGGGTGAGGGGATGGCGCGGATCGGCAAAGACCTGGACTTGCAGCCGCCATCCCTCACCCCGTCCCTCTCCCCTCTGAAGGGGAGAGGGAGAGTCGAGCCGTCGCCTCAAATCCCCCGATCGCGGAGCTGTTCGCCGCGCTCTTTGAGCAGGCGGTCGAGCCAGTCGGGGTCCATCTCCGGCACCGAGCTCAACAGCAGGTCCGTATAAGAATGGTGCGGCGGCGTGAACATCTCGGTCTTGGGGCCGGATTCGACGACCTTGCCCTGCTGCATCACCACCACCTCGTCGGCGATCGCCTTCACGGTCGCGAGATCATGGGTGATGAACATGTAGGCGAGGTCGAATTCGTCCTGGAGCTTGATCAGGAGCTTCAGGATCTCCTCGCCGACCAGCTGATCGAGCGCGCTCGTCACCTCGTCGCACAGGATCACCTCCGGATCCGCGGCCAGCGCCCGGGCGATCGAGATGCGCTGTTTCTGGCCGCCGGACACCTCGGTCGCCAGCCGGTCGATATAGTCGTCCGGCTCGAGTTCGATGAGGCGGAGGAGGTCGCGAATGCGCTCTTCCTTCTTCTTGCCCTCCAGGCCGAGATAGAAGCTGAGCGGTCGGCCGATCACGTCGCGGATCTTGTGCTTCGGGTTCAGCGCCGTGTCGGGCATTTGATAGATCATCTGCATGCGGCGCAGCTGATCCTTGGGCCGCTGGTTGTAGGCGGCGGGCAGCGGCTCGCCGTTATACTCCACATGCCCGGCGGTCGGCGGCAGCAGGCCGGTGATGACGCGCGCCGTCGTGCTCTTGCCCGATCCGGATTCGCCGACGACGGCGACCGTGCGCTTCTTGTGCACGTCGAAGCTGACGTCGAACAGCACCGGCGATTTGCCGTAGGCGGCGTCGACGTTTTTCACCGACAGGATCGGCGTATCGCCCTCCGGACGCGGCGCCTCCTCCTTGGAGAGTTCGCGCACCGACAGGAGCCGCTCGGTGTAGTCCTCCTGCGGCTGCTTCAACATCGCGTGGGTCTCGCCCTCTTCGACGAGGTCGCCGTGGCGCATCACCATGATGCGGTCGGCCATCTGCGCGACGACGGCCAGGTCGTGGGTGACGTAGATCGCCGCCGTGTTGAATTGACGGACGATATCCTTGATCGCCGCCATCACCTCGATCTGGGTGGTGACGTCCAGCGCGGTCGTCGGCTCGTCGAAGATGATGAGGTCGGGCCGGCAGCTCATCGCCATCGCGGTCATCATGCGCTGCAGCTGCCCGCCCGAGACCTGGTGGGGATAGCGGAAGCCGATGGTCTCCGGCTCCGGCAGGTGCAGGCGCTCGTAAAGATCCTTAGCGGCTTTCTCAGCCTCCTCGCGGCTCAAGACGCCGTGCAGCGTCGGGGCCTCGCAATATTGGTCGATCAGCCGGTGCGCCGGGTTGAAGGCCGCTGCGGCCGATTGCGCGACATAGGCGATGCGACTGCCGCGCAGCTTACGCTTCTGCGACAGCGGGGCCTTGGCGAGATCGACGCCGTCGAACCAGATCTCTCCGGCCGAGATGCGGCAGCCGTCGCGCGCGTAGCCGAGCGCGGCCAGCCCGATCGTCGACTTCCCGGCGCCCGATTCGCCGATCAGCCCCAGCACTTCGCCCCGGCGCAGCGTCACGTCGACGCCGTGGACGATCTCGATCCACTGCTCGTCCGCGCGGCCTTCGATTCGAAGGCCCTTTATCTCCAGGATGACGTCGTCGTCTTTCGCGGCCATCGATCCGTCTCCTTCGCCTCAGGTCTTCAGGCCGCTGGTCTTGTGCAGGAACCAGTCGACGACGAAGTTGACCGACACGGTAAGCAGCGCGACCGCGGCGGCGGGGAACAGCGGCGTCGGCAGGCCGAAGGTGATCAGCGTCGACATCTCGCGCACCATCGAGCCCCAGTCGGCCGTCGGCGGCTGCAGTCCGAGCCCGAGGAAGCTGAGCGAGGCGATGAACAGGAAGACGAAGCAGAAGCGCAAGCCGAACTCCGCCGCCAGCGGGGCGGAGATGTTGGGCAGCACCTCGTGCCGAATGATCCACCACAGGCCTTCGCCGCGCAGGCGCGCGACCTCGACATAGTCCATCACGGCGACGTTCATGCCGACCGCGCGGGCCAGTCGGAAGACGCGCGTCGAATCCAGGATGGCGATCACGACGATCATGTTCAGGACCGACGTGCCGACGATCGTTAGGATCAACAGCGCGAAGATCAGCGGCGGGATCGCCATCAGCACGTCGACGATCCGGCTCAAAACCTGGTCGAACCAGCCGCCGATAACGGCCGCCAGCAGCCCGAAGACGGCGCCCAGCAGGAAGGTCAGCAACGTCGTGACGAAGGCGATTCCAACCGTGTTGCGCGCGCCGTAGACGATGCGCGAGAAGACGTCGCGCCCGATATGGTCGGTGCCCAGCAGGAAGGCGGGGTCGTCGCCGATGTTAAGGCCTGCGATTCCGGGCGAGGCGGTCTCAGCGTAGGGCGCGATCAGCGGCGCGAAGACGGCGGTGATCAGGTAGATCGCGATCATGATCATGCCGAACCAGGCGGTCGGCGGCGCGGTCTTCAGAAGCTTCCAGGCGTTGTGCGCGGGTCTCGACATGGGATCTCTCAGGCCTCCCGATCAGCGCGGATGCAACAGGCGCGGGTTGCTCAGGATCGACAGGATGTCGGCCAGCAGATTGAGCAGGATGTAGGTGACGGCGAAGACGAGGCAGGAGGCCTGCACCACCGGCATGTCGCGCTTGGCGACGCTGTCGACCAGCAGCTGACCCAGCCCGGCGTAGGCGAAGACGACCTCCACCACGACCACGCCGACGATCAGATAGGCGAGGTTCAGGGCAACGACGTTGATGATCGGCGACAGCGCGTTGGGCAGCGCATGGCGCGTGATGATCCGGCTGCGCGGCACGCCTTTGAGGCGCGCCATCTCGATATAGGGACTGGCCATCAGATTGATGATCGCGGCGCGCGTCATCCGCATCATGTGCGCCATGGTGACCAGCGTCAGCGTGACCGCCGGCAGGAACAGAAGCTCCAGCCGGTCGAGGAAGGTCGTGGCCTCGTCCATCCGCGCGATGGCAGGGAACCATTGGTTCTGCACGGCGAAGAAGTAGACCAGAATATAGGCGGCGAAGAATTCCGGCGAGGAGATCGCCGCCAGCGCGCCCACATTGACCGACCGGTCGTAGAGGCTGTTGCGGTAGAGCGCCGCCAGCACACCCAAGGTCAGCGCCAGCGGCACCGCGATCGCGGCCGCGTAGCCCGCCAGGAAAAGCGTGTTGTAGACCCGCGGGCCTACCAGCTCCGCGATCGGCCTGTCGCTCGCCAGCGAGCGCCCGAAATCCCCCTGCAACACGTCGCCGAGCCAGATGAAGTAGCGTTCTAGCGCCGGCTTATCGAGGCCGAGTTCGCGCCGGATGGCGGCGACCGTCTCATCGGTCGCGGCCTGGCCCAAAAGCGCCTCGGCGAAGTCGCCGGGCAGCAGTTCGACGGCCAGGAAGATAATGATCGTGACGATCCAGAGCGTCAGCAAGCCGAGCGCCAGACGCTGTCCGATCAGCTTCACGATAGACGCCATGAGAAAACCCCTCGTCCCCCAACGGAAGCCCGCCTCCGGTTCGGGCGGACGTCGGCCTGTCCTCAGGCCGCAGCCGGCTGCGCGCCGGTCTGTTTATGGAAGGCGCGGCGTGCGGGGCCGGGCCGCCCCCTGCGGCCCGGCCCCGCGCGTCAGCCGCGGATCAGGCGAACCACCACCGCTCGGCCAGCTTGAAGCCGTCGAGCGCGTAGTTGGAGCCGACCGGCCCGTGGGCCAGCTTCTCATGGTGCGCGTCCACATAAGAGGCGAACAGCGGGATGATGACGCCGCCCTGATCGCGCACGATGCGCTGCATCTCGGCGTACATCTCCGCGCGCTTGGCGGAGTCGAGTTCGGCCCGCGCCTCGACCAGCAGGTTGTTGAAGCGCTCATGGCTCCAATAGGTGTCGTTCCACGGCACGCCCTCGGCGTAGGCCGTGGTGAACATCTGGTCCTCGGTCGGCCGGCCGCCCCAATAGCACATGCAGAAGGGCTTCGACATCCACACGTCCGACCAATAGCCGTCGTTCGGCTCGCGCACGACGTTGACGGTGATGCCGGCCTGCGCCGCCTGCTCCTTGTAGAGCACGGCGGCGTCGACCGCGCCCGCGAAGGCCGCGTCGGCCGCGCTGAGGTTGACCGTCAGGTTCTCCATCCCGGCCTTCTTGGCGTAGAACTTCGCCTGATCCGGATCGTAAGTGCGCTGCTCCAGATCCGCGTGGTAGCGGTTGGCGGTCGCGATCGGGTGGTCGTTGCCTACCGCGCCGTAGCCGCGCAGGATCTTGTTCAGCAGCTCTTCGCGATCGATCGCATGCTTGAGCGCCAGACGCACGTTGTTGTCCGTGTAAGGATCCTGCGTGGTGATCATCGGCATGGAGTAGTGCTGCGTCCCGTCGGTCTTCAGCACCACGACGCCGTCGCGCCGCTCCAGCAGGTGGACGGTCTTCAGATCGGCGCGCTCCATATAGTCGACTTCGCCGGTCGTCATGGCGTTGGTGCGCGCGGCCGTATCGGTCAGGGCCAGCATCTCGAAGCTGTCGAAGTGCTGGCGATCCTCGCCCTTGAAGTAATTCTCGAAGCGCGAAGTCATCGCGCTGACGCCCGGTTCGAAGTTTTCCAGCTTGTAGGGGCCGGTGCCGTCGCCGGACAGGGCGTCGACGTTGCCTTCGCCGTCGGAGGGCAGCATCGCCAGGTGATAGTCCGTCATGTAGTAGGGGAAGTCGGCGTTGCCGGCGTTGAGGCGCACGACCAGCGTGTCCTTGCCGTCGGCCTTGATCTCTTCGACGGTGGCCAGCAGCGGGGCGGCGGCGGACTGGGTGTCCTCGCCGCGATGGTGGTTCAGCGAGGCGATGACGTCCTCGACCGTCAGCGTCTTGCCGCTGTGGAACTCGACCCCCTGGCGGATCTTGAATGTCCAGGTCTTGGCGTCGGGCGACGCCTCCCAGCTCTCCGCGATCTCGGGGCCGACTTCGCCCTCGGGCGTCACCTCGGTCAGCGAACTGCGCAGCGTGCCGTAGCCCAGCACCTGGTTGAAGGTGGTGTCGAATGTCGCCGGATCCAGCACGTCCGAGGTCGAGCCGGTGCCGAGGCCGACGCGCATGTGCCCGCCCTTCTTCGGCGTCGCCGCCCGCGCGGCGGGCGCGCCCATCAGGCCGGTCGTTCCCAGCACGCCGATGGCGGTCGCGCCGGCCAGGAAATCGCGTCGGCTGATCTTGTTGGCGGCGTACAGCTGTTGAAGCTCTTTATAGGTCATTGGGTCTCTCCCGTTCTTCAGCGTGTTGTTCGTGCGACCCGGCTCGGGTCGGACAAGACGTGGCCGACGGCGCGGCGCATAAGCGGCGCGCGGCGGCGGATGGGATGCGGCGGCCCGAAGGCCGGTCGGTGGACGACCGTCATGGACGGGTCATCAGCCCCTGTTCTAGCGCGTCCGATCTTCTTTTTCGGCCGAATCCCGGATCGGCCTTGCATCGTCCGACCTGAGGCAGGGCGGCGACTGCGGCGGACGCGTCGGTTCCCTCCCGGCATGAGAACACGGGACGGAAAGATTACCAATCAAAAACGGCCCTGCAACCGGCGGCTTCTGGTCAAAGCTACTGATTTCGCCCCTGATTTCGACGCGCCGCCGACGGGCGCCGCCTTATTCCCGCCCTATCCGCGCCGGGAAAAGACCCAGGCCCCGACCCGGCGCGCGCCCCATTCTCGCGGCTTTCTGAGGCCCGAGGACGATGGAGGAGAAAAGGCCATGACAAAGAGCAGTCCGATCGGTCCCCGCCGCGCGCGCGCAGCGCTCGCCGCGCTGACTCTGGCGCTCGCGCTGGCCGGGGCGGCCGCAGCCGCGCAAACGGCGCCGACGCCGGATCGCGGTCTGTTGCTGCGCGGCGAAGAGGGGCGGCCGACAAGCGCGCGATTGATCTCGGCCGAAATGACGGCCGACGTCGCCGGCCCGGTCGCGGAAGTGCGCCTGCGGCAGGTCTTCCGCAACGACGGCCCGGCCAGCGCGGAGGCCGCCTACCTCTTCCCCCTGCCGCCCGACGCTGCGATCCATGCGATGCGCATTCGCATCGGCGAACGGGTCATCGACGGCGTTCTGAAAGAACGCGAGGCCGCGCGTCGCAGCTATCAGGCCGCCAAACGCGAAGGACGCCGCGCCGGCCTTTTGGAGCAGCAACGCCCCAATCTCTTCACCACCGCCTTCGCCAACGTGCCCGCGGGGGCGACGGTGTCGGTCGACCTCGCCTTCCAAAGTCGCGCCCAACGGGTCGGCGGCGCCTATGAGCTCAGCCTTCCGCAGGTCGTCACGCGGCGCTACATACCGGCCCTGCAGGTGGCGCTAGAAGCCCCGGAAGAGGACCTCTGGCGGCGCTTCGCCGAACGCCTTGCCGACGCGGCCGCGATCGACGTCGCCCAGAATGCAGGCGTCGGCCCGTCCGACATGCGCACGGGCGCCCATGCGCTCGACCTGCTGGTGCGCCTCAAGCCGGGCGCGACGTTGGCGGAAGCGGCGTCGCCGACCCATGCGATCGACGTGCGGCCGACCGGCGGCGCCGACGCTCCCGCCTATCTGATCCGCTTCGCAAAGGGGGTCGAAGACGTCCGGGGCGACGTGGTGCTGCGCTGGCGCCCGGAGGTCGAGGAGGATCCGGCGACCGCCGTCTTCGTGGAAGAGCGCCCGGACGGCGTTTATCTGCTGGGCCAGATTCTGCCGCCGAGCGGCGAGGCGATGGTGGGCCGTACGCCGCCGCGCGACGTCACCTTCATTCTGGACCGCTCCGGCTCGATGCACGGAGAGGCGATGGCGCAAGCCAAACGCGCGCTGGCCCAGGCGATCGATCAGCTGACCCCGCAGGATCGCTTTGACGTCATCCGCTTCGACGACCGCTTCGACCGGCTGTTCGGCCGCCTGACGGCGGCGGACCCGGCGGTGCGCGACGCGGCGCTGGCCGTGCTCGCCGACACGAAGGCCGAAGGCGGCACCGAGATGGCCGCTCCGCTCGCCGCCGCTTTGGCGGAACGCGGCGGAGCCCGAGCCTTGCGCCAGATCGTCTTTCTGACCGACGGCGCGGTGGGCGCCGAGGTCGAGCTGTTCGCCCTGGTCGCCCGCGAGCTGGAGGAGGCGCGGCTCTTCACCATCGGCCTCGGACCCGCGCCCAACGACTGGTTCCTGCGCAAGGCGGCCGAGTTCGGCCGCGGCGCCAGTCTACGCATCGCCGATCTGTCGGAGGCGGAGGCCCGAATGGCCGGCTTCTATCGGCGCATCGCCCGGCCGGCGCTGACCGACCTGTCGCTGATGACTGAAGGCGACGCCGGCGCCGTCATTCGCTACCCCGCCCGGACGCCCGACCTCTATGCGGGCGAGCCGGCGGTCTTCGCCATGAAGCTCGATCGCATGCCGGACGGCGTAATGCTGACCGGCGCGCGCGACGGGCGGCCCTTCAGCCTGAGCGTTCCGTCGACACGCTTCCAGCCGGCCGCCGGCGTCGCCCGGGCTTGGGCCCGCAAGCGCATCGCTGCGCTGATGGATCGGCTGCCGCTCGGCGCGGACGAGGCGGCTGTCCGCGAGGCGGTTCTGGAGACCGCCTTCGCCCACGACTTGATGAGCCGCTGGACCAGCTTCGTGGCCGTCGAACGGCGCATCCCGCCGGAACGCGACGCCGCGCTCGACGGCGGATCCGAGCGGGTGCGTCTTGCACTGGCCGTCTCCGGCCCGGCGACGGCGCTGGGCCTCGACCGGCGGGCGGCGCTCGGCCTCGGGCTGCTTCTGGCGGGGCTGCTGGCGCTGGCGCTGCTGCGCGCGCCGCGCAGAGGCGCCCCGCTGCTGCGCCGTCGCCTGGGCGCGCTGTCATGATCGCGCGGCGTTTCGGGACGATCGCCGCGGTGCTGCTGGTCGCGGCGGGCGCGGCGGTCTTGACGCCGCCGGCGCTGCTGTGGGCCAAGGCCTGGGCGGCGCCGATCCTGATCGAGCGCGCCTGGGGGCGCGGGGCCGAGGCCGAAGCCGGAAAGGCTCCGCAACCCTGGCCCTGGGCGGACGGCCGACCGGTGGCGGAGTTGCGCGCGCCGGACCACGGCGTCGTGCGCTACGTCCTGGGCGGGGCCAGCGCGCGGGTATTGGCCTTCGGGCCGACCCGGCTTTCCGGCTCCGGCGTTCTGAAGCCGACGGTGCTGTTCGGCCATAACGACACGCACTTCCGGTTTCTGGAGCGCATCGAGGTCGGCGACCGACTGACCTACACCGGGCCGGATCGCCTGCCGCGGCGCTATGTCGTAGCCGAAACCCGCATCGCCGACGCCCGAACGCTGACCGTCCCGGACGATCCGGCGGCGCTGGTGCTGATCACCTGCTGGCCGTTCGAGGCCGCGGCCGCCGCCGGGCCTGAGCGCTTCGTCGTCACCGCTTGGCCGGAGCCGCTGGAGACGGCGGCGGAGGCGGCGGGGCGGTGACGCCAACGGTTTTGGTCCGCCGGGCGCTTGGCCGACATCCGCCCATGACCGCGTCGGGCCGGACCTGTTCCGGCCCGACGGTATCCTCCTCGATCCGCGCGGGACGCTGTTCCCGCCGGCGCATGGCCCGGGGGTCGCGGCGCGCTTGCGTCCGGCGTTCGACGCGGGCGATCCGGCTAGGGACGCCGCCTCCCCATGCCCCCTGTTCCCGTCCGGCCGCGGGCGCTATATAGCGGGCATGGTTCAAGCAGAAATCGATCTCAAACCGCCGATGCCCGAAGGCCGGGCCGTGAAGCTGTCGAAGGCGGTGGATCGGCCGCTGTCCGAAGGCGGTCACGAGTTCAAGATCCAGTCCGATTACGCTCCTGCCGGCGATCAGCCGAAGGCGATCGAGGAGTTGGTGGCGGGCGTGCGCGCGCAGGAGCGCGATCAGGTGCTCCTCGGCGTCACCGGCTCGGGCAAGACCTTCACCATCGCCCACACCATCCAGGAGGTGCAGCGCCCGACGCTGATCCTGGCCCCGAACAAGACGCTGGCCGCCCAGCTCTACGGCGAGATGAAGAGCTTCTTCCCCGACAACGCGGTGGAGTATTTCGTCTCATACTACGACTATTATCAGCCCGAAGCCTACGTGCCCCGGACCGACACCTTCGTGGAGAAGGAGAGCTCCATCAACGAGCAGATCGACCGCATGCGCCACAGCGCGACCCGCGCGCTGTTCGAGCGCGAGGACGTGATCATCGTCGCCTCGGTCTCCTGCATCTACGGCATCGGCTCGCCCGAGACCTATTCGAACATGGTGGTGCCGGTGAAGGTCGGCGCCAGCTTCGACGTGCGCGACTTCATGCGCGCGCTGGTCGAGCTGCAGTACAAGCGCAACGACAACAACTTCATCCGCGGGACCTTTCGCGTGCGCGGCGACGTGGTCGAAGTCTTCCCGGCGCACTACGAGGACACCGCCTGGCGATTCAGTTTTTTCGGCGACGAGGTCGACGCCATCCACGAGTTCGATCCGCTGACCGGCGAAAAGCGGGGCGCGCTGGAGGAGGCGCGGATTTACGCCAACTCCCACTACGTCACGCCCAAACCGACGCTCAAACAGGCGGCCGGCAAGATCAAGGTGGAGCTCAAGCAGCGCCTCGCCGAGTTCGAGGGGGCCGGGCGGCTGTTGGAGGCCCAGCGCATCGATCAGCGCACCACCTTCGATCTGGAGATGCTGGAGGCCACCGGCTCCTGCGCCGGGATCGAGAACTATTCGCGCTATCTGACCGGTCGCAATCCGGGGGAGCCGCCGCCGACCCTGTTCGAGTATCTGCCGGACGACGCGCTTCTCGTGGTGGACGAGAGCCACGTCACCGTCCCGCAGATCGGCGGCATGTTCCGCGGCGACTACGCGCGCAAGTCGACGCTGGCCGAATACGGCTTCCGTCTGCCGTCCTGCGTGGACAACCGGCCGCTGAAGTTCGAGGAATGGGACGCGATGCGCCCGCAGACGATCTACGTCTCGGCGACCCCTGGTCCCTGGGAGCTGGAGCGCACCGGCGGCGTGATCGTCGAACAGGTGGTCCGCCCCACCGGCCTGATCGATCCGGTCTGCGACATCCGCCCGACGGAGCATCAGGTCGACGACCTGCTGGACGAATGCCGCAAGCGCGTCGAGAAGAATCAGCGCGTCCTCGTCACCACGCTCACCAAGCGGATGGCCGAGGATCTGACGGAATATATGGGCGAGGCGGGCTTGAAGGTTCGTTATCTGCACTCCGACGTGGATACGTTGGAGCGGATCGAGATCATCCGCGATCTGCGCCTCGGCGCCTTCGACATCCTGGTCGGCATCAACCTGCTGCGCGAAGGGCTGGACATCCCCGAATGTTCGCTGGTCGCGATCCTGGACGCGGACAAGGAAGGGTATCTGCGCTCGCGCACCTCGCTTGTGCAGACGATCGGGCGCGCGGCCCGAAATGTCGACGGTCGGGTGATCCTGTACGCCGATCGGATGACCGACAGCCTGCAATACGCGATCGACGAGACCAATCGCCGTCGCGAGAAGCAGCAGGCCTACAACGAGGAGCACGGCATCACGCCGGAAAGCGTGCGCAAGTCGATCGGCAACATCCTGGAGAGCGTCTACGAGCGCGACCGGGTCACCGTCGAGACCGGCGACGACGCGCAGTCGAACCTCGTCGGCGTCGACCTTAAGACCTACATTCGCGACCTGGAAAACCGGATGCGCCAGGCGGCCGCGGATCTGGAGTTCGAGACGGCGGCGCGCATGCGCGACGAGATCAAGCGGCTGGAGAGCTACGATCTGGAGATGCCGGCGCACCAGGCGCCGCTCGACGCGGACATCGCGGCGCAGCTGATCTCGAAGACCCCCGACGCGGTGCCCAAGGGGCGGCGCGGCGCCAAGGGCGGCAAGGGCCGCAAGGCGGGCGGAAAGGGTCGCGGCCGATGAGCCTTGCCATGCCCCGAGATCTGGAGATCCCGAAGACCGCGCTGGTGACCGGCGGCGGCAAGCGCATCGGCCGGGCGATTTGCGACGCGCTGGCGGGCGACGGCTGGTCGATCGCGGTCCATTATCACGAATCGCAGGAGGAGGCCGAGGCCGCCTGCGCCGAGCTGCGTGCGGCGGGCGCGCCGAAGGCGGCGGCGATCCAGGGCGATCTCGCGGATGCGGGCTCGGTCGCGCGCCTGCTGCCGACGGCGATGCAGGCGCTGGGCGAAATAGGTCTGCTGGTCAACAGCGCGGCGATCTTCGAAGGGCCGGATTGGCGGACGATGGACGCGGCCGAGATCGACGCCCATATGGCGGTGAATTTCCGCGCGCCGCTTTTGTTGACCCAGGCGTTCGCCGACCTGTTGCCCGAGCGCTTCGGCGGGGCGGTCGTCAACCTGATCGATCAGCGGGTCTGGAACTTGACGCCGTTCTTTCCTGCCTACACCGCCTCAAAGACGGCGCTGTGGACGGCGACGCGCCAGATGGCGTTGGCGCTTGCGCCGCGCATCCGCGTCAACGCCGTCGGGCCGGGGCCGACCTTACAGGGGCCGCGCCAAAGCCCGGAGGATTTCGAGGCGCAGTGGCGGGCCGTGCCGCTCGCCCGCCAGACGCAGCCGAGCGAGATCGCCGAGGCGGTGCTGTATTTGACGCGGGCGCGCGCGGTCACCGGCCAGATGCTGGCGCTCGACGGGGGCGAGCATTTGGGCTGGCGCCAAGACGCCCATGGCGTGCATGTTCCCGAATAGGAGCGTCCGCCGCGCTTGCGACGGTTCAATCTTGAAATTGGGGAATGCGGCGCTAAAGGCCTGAGTCGGCGCGAAATTTCTGACCGAACGGCGGCGATCCGGGAAGTTTTGCACAAGCGAAAAAACTGGCAAATTCGGCAGCCGAAGCAATTTTCGCAAAGCCGCAAATCTTGCGAGAAACAGAATTGACATACAAAAATATTTTTAAAAACAACGCGTTAGAATATGCTGCCCAAAATTTGGGCAAAGTCGTATGACCCCTAGGGAATCCGGGCGTGCAGGTGATGCGCTCGCGCTTTCCCCCAAGCTTATCCACAGGAATCGTGGATATCTGTTCGACGCCCCGGTATCGAGATTTTCAGGTAAAGTTGAGGCGAAAGCGGCATGAGCGGAAAGGCGGGAAAAGGCGCAGGTCGCGAGAGCGACCCGGGACCCTCGAACATGGGACGGACCGCTTCGGCGGCGCCGGAGGCCGGCTCGCGTTTGGAGAACGGCGTCGCGGTGATCCGCGGCTATCTCGACCGGCTGGGGAGCGGACCCGGCGTCTATCGCATGCAGAACGCTAAGGACGAGCCGCTTTACGTCGGTAAGGCGTCCAGCCTGAAGAAGCGCGTTGCGTCCTACACCCGGCCGGAACGGCTCCCGATTCGCCTTCAGCGCATGGTGGCCGAGACCGCCTCGATGGAGTTCGTCTCCACCGGCAGCGAGGTCGAGGCGCTGTTGCTGGAGAACAACCTGATCAAGCGCCTCGCGCCGCGCTACAACGTATTGCTGCGCGACGACAAGACCTTCCCGGACATCTGGATCCGGACCGATCACGACTATCCGCAGCTCCTCAAGCACCGCGGCGCGCGGCGCGAACCGGGGGAGTATTTCGGCCCCTTCGCCTCGGCGGGCGCGGTCAATCGCGCGATCAACATGCTGCAACGGGCGTTCCTGCTGCGGAACTGCTCCGATTCCGTTTTCTCGAATCGCACCCGGCCCTGCCTGCAATATCAGATCAAGCGCTGCTCCGCCCCCTGCGTCGGGCGCATTTCGCGGGAGTCCTACGCCGAGACGGTCGAGCAGGCGAAGGCCTTCCTGTCCGGCCGCGGCAAGGAGATCCACGACGCGCTGGTCGAGGACATGCAGACCGCCTCGGAGGCGATGGATTTCGAACGCGCGGCGCTGTTGCGCGACCGCATCCGCGCGATGGCGCACGTCCAGTCGCAGCAGGATGTGAATGTCGAAGGCATATCGGACGCCGACGTCGTGGCGCTGCACCAGGCGGGCGGTCAGACCTGCATTCAGGCCTTTTTCTATCGCGCGGGTCGGAACAACGGCAACCGCGCCTATTTTCCGAGCCACGACCAGAAGATGGAGCCCGACGCGCTGCTCGCCGCCTTCCTCGGTCAGTTCTACGAGAACCGGCCGCCGCCGAAGCTGGTGCTGCTCAATCAGGAGCCGGCCGAACGCGCGCTGCTGGAAGAGGCTCTGGCCCTGAAGGCCGGGCGCAAGGTGGAGATCGCCGTGGGTCGCCGGGGCTCTCGGCGCAAGGTGGTCGAGGTCGCCGAGACCAACGCCCGCGAGGCGCTGGAGCGTCGCCTCGCCGAAAGCGCCAGCCAGCGCAAGCTCCTGGACGGGCTGGCCGAGCTCGCCGGGATCGGGGCCGGCGTCGAACGGGTGGAGGTCTACGACAACAGCCACACCGCCGGCGCCAAGCCGGTGGGCGCCATGATCGTCGCCGGCGTCGACGGGCTCGAGAAAAAGGAGTACCGCAAGTTCAACATCCGCGGCCCCAGCGCGGGTCGGGGCGTCGGGCGCGAGGAGGCCGCGCGCGCCGCCGAACGCGACGGCGCGCCGCAATCCGCCGACGATTACGCCATGATGCGGGAGGTCTTCGAGCGCCGCTTCGGGCGAGCGTTGAAGGAGGACCCGGATCGGGAGAGCGGCAAATGGCCCGACCTCGTGCTCGTCGACGGCGGCAAAGGGCAGCTCTCCTCGGTGATGAGCGTGCTGGCGGAACTCGGCCTCGACGCGGAGGTGCCGGTCCTGGCCGTCGCCAAAGGACCGGAGCGCGAAGCCGGTCGCGAGCGCTTGATATTGCCCGGGCGCGACGAGCCGATCCTGCTGCCGCCGCGCGATCCGGTGCTCTATTTCATCCAGCGACTGCGCGACGAGGCGCATCGCTTCGCCATCGGCTCCCACCGCGCCCGGCGGGCCAAGGCGGTGAGCGATTCACCGCTCGACGACGTGCCGGGGATCGGCGCCAAGCGCAAAAAGGCGCTGCTGCTGCATTTCGGCTCGGCCAAAGCGGTGGGCCGCGCCGGCCTCGCCGATCTACGCCGTGTGGAGGGCGTCTCCGAGACCGTCGCGCGCAAGATCTACGATCATTTTCATCCGAACGGTTGAACGCAAGAGCGAGGAGGCGCTTTCGTCTTTCGCAGCGGCGCACCGCCGGTTAGGCTCACCCCTTCGGGTTGTGCAGGTGATGGATCCTATGAGCGGTTGGGTTCGGATGAAGCCGGCTGCGGTCTATCCGCTGGACGAGGCGGAGCCGTACTGCCGCAGCGAGGCCTCGCGACGCCTCGTGCGCGCCTACCTCGCCTGGCGCGGGGCGGAGACCGGCGCGATTCCCCGCAAAAACGGCCTAGACCTGCCGCGCCTCGGCCCGGTCATGGAGCATATGGTGCTGAGCGCGGTGAGCAAGCCGGACAAGTGCCTGTACCGCCTGGCCGGCGAGGAGATGAAGGCGCGCATCGGCATGAACCCCGTGGGGCGCAACTATTACGACTTCGTGCCGCCTGAGCGTGTAGAGCAAGCGCGTCGCGCCATGAACATGGTGATCGACACGCCGTGCGGCTTCCGCGCCGAGATCGATCAGCGCTATAGCGACGGGCGGTCCCGGCGGATCGAATGCCTCGGCTTGCCCTTGGCCTCGGACGACCCGACGGTCGACGGCTTCATCCTGTTCAGCGATTGCGAGATCGGCCGGGCCGAGCCGGGACTGAGGCAGGGCATGTTGCTCGGCGCGCAGGTCGTGCGGCGCGAGCTGATCGACATCGGGTTCGGCGTCGATGAGAGGTTCGAGGACGTGATCGCCGCGCCAAGCGTCTGACCCGCGCTCGCTCGATTGCAGAGCCGCCGCCCGGCTAGTACATATCGGATGACGCGGCCAACGGGGCGGGGAACCGCCGCGCGGACGGTCGTTCTCCTCTCATCCGAAGCGAGTGCGCGCCCGCCATGCTGTTCAACCTCGCCAACATCCTGACCCTGTCGCGCATCGCGGTGATCGCGCCGATCGTCGGCCTGTTCTTTTTCTTCGATCAGGATTGGGCGCGCTGGACGGCTTTCGGCCTCTACGCCTTCGCCTGCGTGACCGACTTCTTTGACGGGTATGTGGCGCGCTCGATGAACATGGTCTCGCCGTTGGGACGCTTCCTCGACCCGATTGCGGACAAGCTTCTGATCGCGGCGATCATCGGGATGTTGGCGGCCGTCGGCGGACTGCCCGGCCTCGCGATCCTGCCGGGCGTCGTGATCCTGCTGCGCGAGATCACCGTCTCCGGCCTGCGCGAGTTCCTGGCCGAAGTGCGCGTCGGCATGCCGGTCTCGAGCCTTGCGAAGTGGAAGACGACGATGCAGATGCTCGCCTTCGGCTTCCTGATCGTGGGACCCGCCTCGCCGGACCTGATCCCCTCGCAGTTGATCGGCGAGGGTCTGGTTTGGGCGGCCGCGATCCTGACGATCGTCACCGGCTTCGATTATCTGCGCGCCGGCTTGCGGCACATGACCGGCGACGGGGAGGGAACGCGATGAAGGTTCTCGGCGTCGCGGGCTATAGCGGTAGCGGCAAGACGACGCTGACGGTCAGACTGATCCCGGCCTTGACCGCGCGCGGGATATCCGTCTCAACCGTGAAGCACGCGCATCACGCCTTCGATGTGGATCGGCCGGGAAAGGATTCCTATGAGCACCGCCAGGCTGGCGCATCGGAGGTTCTCGTCAGTTCCGCCAACCGATGGGCGCTGATGCACGAACATCGCGGCGCGCCGGAGCCGTCGCTGGACGACCTGTTGTCCAAGCTCGCATCGGTCGATCTTGTGCTTGTCGAAGGCTGGAAGCACGGCGACCATCCGAAGCTGGAGGTCCATCGACCGGCGAACGGCACGCCGCTGCTGGCCGCCGACGATCCGAAGGTCGTTGCGGTGGCGAGCGACGCCGACCTGCCGGATATCTCCGTCCCGCGCTTGCCGCTGAACGATGTCGAGGCGGTCGCGGATTTCGTCCAGGCCTGGATCGCCGAGGGCTGAGGGAAAGGGCATGGCCCAACTCACTGACGACTGCTTCGCCTTCGACGGCCCGCTGATCGAGACGGCCGAAGCGTTGGCGCGCCTCAAGCGATCGGTCGGTCCGATTGCGCCGGTTGAGACGGCGGCCACCGCCGCCGCGCTCGGACGGGTGCTCGCCGAGGACGTTGCGGCGCCCGCCCCGGTGCCGCCTTACGATAACTCCGCGGTCGACGGCTATGCGGTCTACGCCGACGATTTGTCAGCCGAGACGGAGACCGTCCTGCCGGTCGGCGGGCGCGTCGCCGCGGGCCATCCGTTGGGCCGCCCGCAGCGGCGCGGCGAGGCGGTGCAGATATTCACCGGCGCGCCCATGCCCGCCGGGGCCGACGGCGGACCGGGGCCCGATACGGTCATGATGCTGGAGGACTGTCGACTGGACGGCGATCGCGTTGCGCTCGCCCCGGGTCTCAAGCGCGGCTCGAATCGGCGCGACGCCGGCGAGGACGTGGCCGAGGGCGCGGTCGTGCTGCGCGCCGGCAAGCGCCTGACGCCCCCCGACGTCGGCATGCTGGCCGCGTGCGGTCGAGCGGAGGTCAGGGTCTTCCGGCCGCTCACCGTGGCCTTGTTCTCCACCGGCGACGAGGTGGCGGAGCCAGGCGGCGATCTGCCGGCGGGCGCACTCTACGACAGCAATCGATTCACCATCGGCGCGGCTCTGCAAGCGCTGGGGGCGGAGGTGCTGGACCTCGGAGTGCTGCACGACCGGCGCGAGGGGATCGAGGCTGCGATGCGCGAGGCGGCGCAACGGGCCGACGCCGTCCTCTCCACCGGCGGCATGTCGATGGGCGAGGAGGATCACGTCCGCGCGGGGCTTGAGCGGCTCGGCCGTCTCGCCTTCTGGCGCATCGCGATCAAGCCGGGCCGCCCGGTCGGCATGGGCCTGCTGCCGGACGGTCGTGACGGCTGGACGCCGGTGGTCGGTCTGCCGGGCAACCCGGTGGCGGCCTTGACCACCTTCATCGCGCTGGCCCGCCCGCTGCTGCAGATTCTGCAGGGCGAGACCGCGGCCGAGCCGCGGCGCTTTCCCGTGCGGCTCGACTTCGCCTACAAGAAGAAGCCGGGGCGGCGTGAATATGTTCGGGTGCGCCTGGCTGAGGATCCAGGCGGCGCGGGGGCCTCCGACGGCGCGCTGCCGGTCGCCTGCAAGCATGGGCGCGGCGGGGCCGGGATGCTGTCCTCGCTGGTCGGGGCCGACGGGTTCGTGGAACTGGCCGAGGACCGCACCCATGTAGAGGCGGGAGAGGCCGCCGCCTTCCTGTCCTTTTCCGAGGTGTTGCGATGAAAGTGCTGTATTTCGCTTGGCTTAGGCAAAAGATCGGCGTCGGCGAGGAAAGCGTCGACCCGCCGGCGGATGTCGCGGACGTCCGCGCCCTGGTCGCCTGGTTGAAGGAGCGCGGACCCGGCTACGAGCAGGCCTTTCAGGACCTGGGCGCGATCAAGCTGGCGGTCAATCAGGAGTACGCCGATCTGGATCATCCGGTGAAGCGCGGCGACGAGGTCGCCTTCTTCCCGCCGGTTACGGGGGGCTGAGGCGCCATGACGGTCAAGGTGCAGCGCGAGGATTTCGATCCGGGACGAGAGATCGAGGCCCTTTCCGCCGGCAATCCCAAGGTGGGCGGCGTCTGCAGCTTCGTCGGGCTGGTGCGCGACATGAACGACGTCGCCGGCCAGATGAGCGACGTGGGCGCGCTGACCCTCGAACATTATCCAGGTATGACGGAACGCCAGCTGGAGGAGATCGAGGCGGAGGCGCATCGACGCTGGCCGTTGGAGGCCTCGCTGATCGTCCATCGCTACGGGCGAATGACGCCGGGCGAGCGCATCGTGCTGGTCGCGACTGCAAGCCCCCACCGCGAGGCGGCCTTCGAGGCCTGCCATTTCCTGATCGATTGGCTGAAAACCAAGGCCCCGTTCTGGAAAGTCGAGGAGACCGGGGCCGGCGCGGAACGTTGGGTCGAGGCGCGCGACAGCGACGACGCCGCCGCCGCCCGCTGGGCGGAGAAAGGCTGACGATGCGCGAGGCGGCTGCGCTTGAAGGGCTGACCATCCAGATCGCCGGCGAAAACGACGCCGACTTGGTCGCCATCATGGTCGACCGTCTGCTGCGCGAGATGTCGGATTGGCGGGCGCCGATCTCCGGCGAAGACATCCAGCGCGTGTGCGCCGAGCTGTTGAGCGAGGACGGCCGCTTTCAGGCGCTGCTCGCATTCGACGAGAACCGCCGGCCGGTCGGCGTCATGACGCTGAACGAGGCGGTGGCGCTCTACGCTCAGGGCCGCTTCGGGATCATCATGGAGCTCTACGTCGTCCCCGACGCGCGCTCCGCCGGCGTCGGGGACCGGCTGGTTCAGGAGGCGATCCGCATCGGCCGCGCCCGCGGCTGGTCGCTGATCGAGGTGAACATCCCGGCCGGTCCCGAATGGGGCCGCACCCGCGCCTTCTACGCCCGCGAAGGTTTCACCGACGCGGGCGCCTTCCTGAAGCGCGACGTCTGAACCGTCGCCTGGAGCTGTTGCGGTAGCACGCTATGCGCGCGGCTTGAGACAAACATCGCGAGTATTTTAAGCAATTGATCTTCCCGTCATCGTAGTCTCCCTGTAGTCTTTAGGTGAATTGGGAGCGGGCGTTTGGACGGGGATCGGCGCGCTGTCGAAGCGCAGCCGCGCCGGGAGAGGATCAGGGATGAACGCGCCACTGCATCGAGATCTGTCCGTGTTGGTGATCGACGACCAGCGCACCATGCGCCTGATTGTGCGCCAATTGCTGCGTCAGATCGGCGTGACCCGCGTCAGCGAGGCCGGCGACGGCCGCGAGGCGGTCGCGAAGCTCGCCGATCGCGAGATTGAGACGCCCGACCTCGTCATCTGCGATCTCCACATGGAGGGCATGGACGGCATGGCCTTCACTGCGGCCGTTCGGCGCAACAAGACCAAGCTCGCGCCGGAGACGCCGGTCCTGCTGCTGACGGGCGAGTCGGACGATTTCGTTCTCGACGTCGTCGCCCAGGCCGGCGCCACCATGGTGCTGCACAAGCCGATCACGGCCGGCGAGCTGTACCAGGCCGTCAGCCGCGCCATCGGGTTTCAGCTCGCGGGGGCGTGAGCGGGGCGGCCCGCCGTTGCGCCTGCGACTGTCCGGACGGGTCGGCTGCGGCGTCGAGGATCGCTCCGCGCGCCGCGCCTCGAGACGCCCTGTAGACGCCCCGTCGCCGCCCCGCCGACCCTTTTTACGCCGCCGATCCCGAGATGAGCGCCGCCTCCTTGGAGGCGCGGCGGACCTCGCGGTCGTAGTCGTCCATCAGGGTGCGGCAGGCCGTCCCCGGCTCGAAGCTGTAGTCGCCGATCGAGGCGATCGGCGTCACCTCGACCGCGGTGCCGGTCAGGAAGGCTTCGCGCGCGTCGGCCATCTCCTCGGGCGCGATATGGCGCTCCACCACCTCGTAGCCGCGGCGTTTTGCGAGGTCGATCACCGTGCGGCGCGTGATGCCGTCGAGGAAGCAATCCGGCGTCGGGGTGTGCAGCTTGCCGTCGGCCATTAGGAAGAAGATGTTGGCGCCGGTCGCCTCAGCCACATAGCCGCGCCAGTCCAGCATCAGCGCGTCGTGATAGCCCTCGGCCTCCGCCTTGTGCTTGGAGAGCGTGCAGATCATGTAGAGACCGGCGGCCTTTGATTTCGTCGGGGCCGTGTTCGGCGCCGGGCGGCGCCAATCGGACAGCCGCATCTTGAGCCCGCGCATCCGCGCCTCCGGCGAGAAATAGGCCGGCCACTCCCAGGCCGCGATGGCGACGTTGATCTTCGTCTTCTGGGCCGAGACGCCCATCATCTCCGAGCCGCGCCAGGCGATCGGGCGGACGTAGCCGTCGTCGATGCCGTTGCGCTCGACCACGGCCCGGCAGGCCTCGTCGATCTCGGCGACCGAATAGGGAACCTCGAAATCGAGAATCCGCCCGCTTTCGATCAGCCGTTCCGTGTGTTCGGTCAGCTTGAAGATCTCGCCGCCATAGACCCGCTCGCCCTCAAAGACCGCCGACGCGTAGTGCAGCGCGTGGGACAAGACATGCGTCTGGGCCTCGCGCCACGGCGTCATTTCGCCGTTCAGCCAGATCCAGCCGTCGCGATCATCGAAGGGCATCAGGGCCATGGGTCCGCTCCGCTCATTTTGCGCGGCGGGTCCGCCTTGGGGCGTGGCCGCCATCTTGTTGATTTTCCGATCTTCTGCGAAAAGCGTGTAATTTTATTACCAATTACGCCGCGCTTTCGCCACGATCTATTACGTCCTAATCTTGCGTGACGTAACATCCTGAGGCATATAAGTCAACATGACTGACCAAAAATTCGATGATGACCGTCCCGAAGATCGCCGCGAGTCCGCGACGCGGAGCGAAGCGGCCGGCGTTCGATTGGGCGCGGCGACGCCGAAGCCGGTCGGTAAGGCCGGGGCGAACCCGTTGTTCCTGCGCGAAGAGGAATTGCGTCAGGGCATCGAAATGCTGTTCTACGCCTACCGCGACTTCATCGCCGAGCCGGACGAGATGCTGGCCGAACGGGGACTGGGGCGCGCTCATCATCGGGTGATCTATTTCGTCGGCCGCTATCCCGGCCTCCACGTCTCGGCGCTTCTCGAGATTCTTCAGATCACCAAGCAGAGTCTGAGCCGCGTGCTGGGACAACTCGTCCAGGAAGGCTACATCCGGCAGAGCCCGGGCGCCTCCGACCGTCGCCAACGGTTGCTCGAACTCACGGAACGCGGCCGGGAGTTGGAGCAGGCGCTGACTGAGAACCAACGCCGGCGCATCGCGCGGGCCTATCGCGAAGCCGGCGCCGAAGCGGTCGAGGGCTTCCGCAAAGTCATGCTCGGCATCATGACCGACCAGCAGGATCGGCAGAAGTTCGATCGCAACAACGATATTCCCCCCGGTCGCGCCGGCCGACGCTGAGGGCCTCTCGCTCTATCGCCCCGACGGACGGCCCGGTCTATAGTGGCGTCATGATCGCACTTTACGACGGATGCTTTCTTCCATGACGGGTGCGGACGGCGCGGACGTGCATGTGCTGGTCGTCGACGACGACACGCGTCTGCGCGACCTGCTCAAGGGCTATCTGACGCGGGAGGGCTTTCGAGTGACCACCGCGCAGGACAGCGCCGACGCGCGCCGGCGCATGGCGGCTCTGTCCTTCGACCTGCTGGTGCTGGACATCATGATGCCGGGGGAGAGCGGCCTCGACCTCGCCCGCACGCTGCGCAAAGAGGGCGGCGTGCCGATCCTGATGCTGACCGCGATGGGCGACAGCGGCAGTCGGATCGAAGGCTTGGAGGCCGGCGCCGACGACTATCTGCCCAAACCCTTCGAGCCGCGCGAACTGGTGCTGCGCATGAACGCCATCCTGCGCCGCACGCCGCCGCCGGACACGCCCGCGCGGCCCAACCTCGTCAGTCTTGGCGGCTTTCTTTTCGACTTGAACCGCGAATTGCTGCTGCAAGGCGAGACGCCCGTTCGTTTGACGACGACGGAGACCGCGCTGTTGCGGGCGCTGGCCGGCGAGCCGGGACGGATCATGAGCCGAGAGGAGCTGACCCGCCTGTGCGAGATCGACGGCGGCGACCGAACTGTGGACGTCCAGGTCAACCGTCTCCGCCGAAAGATCGAGCCCGATCCGAAGTTGCCTCAGTACATCCAGACGGTGCGCGGGCGCGGCTACGTGCTGCGCCCTGATTGAGACGAGGCGGCGACGGGATGAACGCGCGCGCCTTCGTAAAACGCTTTCTGCCGAAGACGTTGCTCGGCCGCTCCCTGCTGATCATCGTCAGTCCGCTGATTCTGCTGCAGGTGGTGTCGGCCTATATCTTTTACGATCGGCACTGGGACACCATTACCTGGCGCCTCGCCTCCTCGGTCGCAGGCGACATCGCGAACGTCATGCAGCAATTGCGGCGTCAGCCGGAGGACGCCGCGCGCATCTTCGAGGACGCCGGCCGCTCGATGGAGTTGCATCTGACCCTTGAACCGGGCGAGATCCTGCCGAACCGCGAGCAGCCGGCCGATTACGGCTTCATCGACGGGTTGCTGGCCAAAGCGCTGGACGAACGGGTCAAGCGCCCCTACCGCATCGACAGCTCCCAATTCGACGAGCGCGTGGTGATCGACGTTCAGATGGCCGACGCGGTGCTGACGGCGGTCGTCCCGGGCAGCCGGCTCTTCTCGTCCACCACCTACATCTTCATCTTGTGGATGGTGGGCACCTCGCTGATCCTGTTCGCGGTCGCCTCGATCTTCATGCGCAATCAGGTGCGCCCCCTACGCCGTCTGGCCACGGCGGCCGATCGCTTCGGCAAGGGGCGGGAGATGGAGGAGCAGCACAAGCTCGAAGGCTCGCTGGAGGTGCGCCAGGCCGCGACCGCCTTCAACATCATGGCGGAACGGATTCGCCGTCAGCTGCGCCAGCGCACCGACATGCTCTCAGGCGTCAGCCACGATCTGCGCACGCCCCTCACGCGCATGCGCCTGCAACTCGCCATGCTGGGCGAGAACCCCGAGATCACGGAGCTGAAGGCCAACGTCCTCGAGATGGAGAAGATGATCGACGGCTATCTCACCTTCGCGCGCGGCGAGGGCGGGGAGCGGTCTGTCGAGACCGAGCTCTCGGAGTTGGTTCAGGACGTGGCGCATAAATGGAAGTCGGGCGGCGTCGCGGTCGACTGCCACGTGGAGGGGCGCGTCGTCGCCTGGGTGAAGCCGAACGCCCTCAGGCGCTGCGTCGACAATCTGGTGGCGAACGCCTGTCGATACGGACAGACCGTCTGGCTCCGGGCGGGCAAGCGCGGCGAATCGATCGAAATCACCGTCGACGACGACGGCCCCGGAATCCCGGCCGATCAGCGAGAGGACGCTTTCCGTCCCTTCTACCGTCTCGACCGTTCGCGCAATCCGGAGACGGGCGGCACGGGTCTCGGCCTTTCCATCTCGCTCGACGTCGCGCGCGTTCACGGCGGCGACTTGGTGCTGGAGGACAGCCCCCACGGCGGCCTGCGCGCGCGCATCCGGCTGCCGATGTGACACGAAGCGAGGGGCGCTCAGTCGTTGTCCGACGTCCCCGCGCCGGCGCCGGACAGGCGTGACGCCTCGCTGGCCGGCACGTAGGTGCGGTGCGCGAACGCGTCCGCGCGCCGCCAGAGGTCCCCCGGCGCCGCGACGCCGCCGACGCCGGGTTCCGGCTGCGGCGCAGGCGCTTCGGCCTCGGCGTGGACCGTGACGTCGACGGGTCCGCGCGCGGCGGCCAGGGCGGCGTCGAAAGGCGCCGGTCCGCCCGGGCCTAGCGCGGCGTGCACGCCGGCCGCCTCCACCGCGAAGGCCTCGCCCTCATACCGTGCGGCGCGGGCGACGAACGGCAGCAGCAGCACCGGTTCGCGCAGCTGGACCAGCAGCGTTTCGCGCCCCTCCGCGATCGGCGCTGCGAGGTCCGCAAGAGCCGCGCCCGCAGCGATCGGGCAGAGCGCGCCGCCGGACGCCCGCCAGACGGCGCGGCCGTCGCCTTCAAGCGTCTCGATCGGCCGCAGATCAGCGTAGTCCGCGCCGTCCTGGGCCGCCAACAGATCGACAAGCGGCGCCAGACTGGGCAGACCGTAGAGGGCGAGCCAGCGAACCGCCTTGCCGGTCTCTTCGGCCAAGCCCCAGCTCATGCCGGCGCCGCGCGCGGCCTTGCGGGCCAGCGCCTCCACCTCGTTGAGGGACGCGCGGGGCATTGAACAGGCCCTCCTTCACAGGCGCGGCGGGTAGGCCCAATCGTCGGCGGGCAGATCTGCGATCTCGTGCGGAAAGGGCGCGTCCTGAAACATGGTGATGCGCACCCAGCGGTCGGACCGCGGGTCGAAGCGCGTCGCGCCGAAAAAGCTCAGCTTGCAGCGAAGCAGGTCGATCGGCAGCAGTTCCTCCCCGATCAGGTTGTCGCGGATTTCGGCGTAGGCGTGGCGGGCGGCGATCTGCACCCGGCGCACGGCGTGGCGATGTTCCGGGCGGTCGATCAGGAACTGGCCGACGGGCGCGTCCTGGGGCGCCGTTTGCAGCGCGCGATAGGCCGCCGCCACGTCGCGGCCGACGGCGAGCGGCTGTTCGAGCGCCGCCCCGTCCTCCTCCAGCCGGCGACCCAGCCGCGGTTCGAGCTTCTCCTCGGAGACGTACCAAAAATGCGCGCAGGCGCCCGGATCGTCGTAGTCGGGATCCAGCGCCCAGGCGTAATGCGTTTCGATCAGTCTGCGCAGCGTCCCGGCGCTTTGTCGTCCGTCGATCCGGAAGACGCTTTCTTCGTCCGCCGCCATTTCCCGCGTCAGATCGTCGACCAATTCGCCGTGCGGCTCGATCACAAGGCTCGCGAGCAGTTCCTGACCCTCGAGGCTCAGCGCCTCTTCGCTCCAGCGGATGAGCGCATCCCACGGATGCGCGCGCGCCAGCGCGCCCGTCTCGATCTCCTCGGCGAGACGGGCGAGATCCGCGCGCAGGCCGCCGATCCGCGCCTGCTGACGGGCGTCGTCGGTCGTCCACTGGTCGACGCCGAGACGCGCGCGGTCCAGCATGCTGCGGAAAGCGTCGGCCGCCGCCGCGTCGGCGTCGGACAATGCGCGCACGCGGGCGAGCGCCGTCTCCTTCGCCGCGATCCAGCGATGCAGCAGCAAGGGGTGAGTCACCAGAAACGGCGCCATGCCGAGGCCGGTGGAGTTGCCGACCCCCAACCGGCGCCGCAGCGCCGGGTCGAGGGCGACCGCGCGCTCGCCGCCCCGCGCGCGGGCCAGATGCTCCGCCAGATCGCAGGTGAAGGCGCGGATCAGCCAGACCGCCAGCATCTCGGCGCGGAAGGGGCCGGAAAGCTCCTCCCGATCCGCCGTACGCTCCCGATCGGCCAAGCCGAACTTGCCGTTGCCGTAGACGGCGGTCGTGCGCATCAGATAGCCCACGGCCTCGATTTCCGCGCGTTCGGGCTGGCGGCCTTCGGCAAGGCGGGCGACGACGTGGTCGAACAGGCGGACAGAGCGGTTGGCGCGGCTCAGCACCAGCTCTTGCTCGCTGACGCGCCCGGCCTCCTGTTTCGGCACGTTGGCGGCGAGCCGCTTGAGGTCGGCTTCGTTCGGCGCGCCGTCGACCAGCGTGAAGGTCGCGTCCCAGGCCTCGGCGATCACCCGGTCGGAACGCAGGCTGGGATCAAGGTCGTGGCTGAAGCAGACAAGGGAATAGGTTCGGCCCGTATCCGTTTGCGCCCGATAGACCGCGACGCCGACGCCGGTCCCGTCGATGCGCCAGACCGGTCGGTCGAGGCGCCAGCCGTCGCGTTTGATCCGGCGCAAGAGGGCGCGCATGAAGCTCAGTCGCGTCTGATGAAACGCGCCCAAGCGGGCCAGACGCATCACCTGATCCGGCGCGCGCATCGGCGCGGTCGGGGACGCGTCGGGGCGATCGGACTGTACGCGGTCTGTGGTCATGCGCTGCATCTCCGGCCGGCGGGACGTTTGAGGGTCCGCCATGCGTCCAGTTTATGCGAAACGGTCGCCGGCGGAAGGGGCGGACTGTCGCCCCCTCCGCCGGCGGCCGGCTGCGCGTTATTCGGCCGCCGCATCGGCGAGCGCCGCTTTGCGCTCGCGGCCCAATTGCAGGACGATGCGCACCGTGTCCCACAGGCTGGGCAGCAGGATCAGAGACACCGGGACGGCAGTCACGACGATGAAGCTTTGCAGCTTCGAGACGCCGCCGGAGCCGAGCGAGATCAGGATCAGCGCCATCGCGCCCATGGCCACGCCCCAGAACACCCGAACCGGGGTCGAGGAGCGGTCCTCGTTCGACATCGCGACCGAGATCACATAGGTCATCGAGTCCCCGGTCGTCGCCACGAAGATCGTCGTCAGGATCAGGAACAGCACCGAGACCAGGAAGCCGAGCGGCAGGTTCTGGGTGATGGCCAGCAGCGCGGCCGGCAGGTTGAAGCCTTCGAAGGCGTTGGCGATGACGCCGGCGTTCTGCAGTTCGAACGCGATGCCCGACCCGCCGACGATCGAGAACCAGAAGTTGGTCACGATCGGCGCCACGATCGCCAGCATGATGACGATCGCCCGGGTGGAGCGCCCGCGCGAGACCCGCGCGATGAACATCGCCATCAGCGGCCCGTAGCCCAGGAACCAGCCCCAGAAGAAGACGGTCCACCAGCCGAGCCAGCCGGGCGAGCCGAACAGTCCGGCCTCCCCGCGGTAAAGCGCCATCTCCGCGAAGTTCCCGACATAGGTGGCGAGCCCGCCGAAGAAGACCTCGATGATGAAGGCGGTCGGCCCCGCGATCAGCATGAAGGCCAGCAGGAAGAAGGCGAGGATGATGTTGACGCGGCTCAGGAACTGAATGCCCCGCGAAATGCCGGTGACGGCCGAAATCGTGTAGAGCGTCACCAGACCCGCCACGACCAGCGCCTGCGTCGCGAAGCCGTCGGGGACGCCGAACAGCGCGTCCAGCCCGTAGGAGACCTGCAGGCCGAGGAAGCCGATCGGCCCCACCGTCCCGGCCACGACCGCGATGATGCAGGCGGCGTCTGCGATCCAGCCGATCGGCCCGTTGATCGCCTTGTCCCCGAATACGGGGTAGAGCAGCGTCCGCGGCGCCAGCGGCAGGCCCTTGTCATAGTGATAGTGCATCAGCATGACGGTGGTCAGCGCGCCCAGGATCGCCCAGGCCAGGAAGCCCCAGTGCATGAAACTCTGCGCCATCGCGGGGTAGGCGGCTTCGGCCGACTTGGCCTCGATCCCCTCGAACACGGGCGGAGGCGACAGGAAGTGCGCCATCGGCTCGCCCGCGGCCCAGAAGACGCCGCCGCCGGCCAGCAGGGTGCACATGATCATGCTGCCCCACTGGAAATGCGTGAACTCCGGCTTGTCGACGGCGCCCAGCTTCACCTTGCCGCCCGGCATGACGCACAGCACAAGCCCGATCACGAAGGTCGCGAGCAGCAGAAGCTGCCAGTACAGGCCGAAAAACCTGGCCGACCATCCGAAAGCCGCATCGACCCAGCCGCTCAGCAGCTCCAGATCAATCAGGGCGACGGCGCAGAACGCCAGGATGAAGCCGCCGGTCATAATGAACAGCGGCGCGTTGATGTGATGGACGTCGGCCTTCTCCCGCAACGACTGATCCGACATGAGATCCCCTCCGTTCCCCAGAATTCGCCCGCCGCACTCGGCGGATCGTTTTGCGCCGCCGACGCCGGATCGCGCCGCACGGGTCGTCTTTCCTCCCCTCCTCAGGTCGCGCGCGTCGCAGGCCTGAAGCTCTTTTCGTAGAAGGCGAGCCAGTTGCCCCCCATGATCCGGACGACGTCCTCCTCCGAGAACCCGGCCTTGCGCAGCCCCTTCTCGACGCCCGGCCAGTCGCGGTTGTCGCGGAACCAATCGGGTTGTTTAGGAAAGCCCGGCGCGTCCCTCGAGCCCTCGCCGTAATCGACGCGCTTGGTCCAGCGCCCGCAGCGCATCCACTCGACCACCTCATCCGGCTGGTCTTGCACCAGATCGCTGCCGAAGCCGATGCGCTCGACTCCCATCAGTTCCGCCGTGCGCGCGATCATGTCGCAAAAATCCTGCAGCCGGCAGTCGGAGCCCCCGGACAGGTGATGCGGGTAAAGCGAGAAGCCCAGCATCCCGCCGCTTCGCCCCAATTGACGCAGCACGTCGTCCGACTTGTTGCGCAGCGCCGGATGCCAGAAGGAGGGGTTCGCGTGGGTGATCGCGATCGGCCGTTCCGAGAGGTCGATCGCCTCCAACGTCGACCGCTCGGCCGAATGCGACATGTCGATCACAAGCCCGACGCGGTTCATCTCGCGGATCACCTCCCGCCCCATGCGTGTGATTCCCGGATCCTCCGCCTCGTAGCAGCCCGTCGCCAGCAGCGACTGGTTGTTGTAGCTGAGCTGCATGAAGCGCGCGCCCAGCCGATGCAGGATTTCGATCAGGCCGATGTCGTCCTCGATCGGGCTGCAGTTCTGGAAACCGAAGAAGATCGCCGTGCGGTCGGTGCGCCGCGCCTCTTCGACGTCGCTCGCCCAGTAGCCGGGCATGATCAGCTCTGGCCAGCGTTCGAACCGCTCGTTCCATTCCTCGAAGCGCGCGACCGTCTCGCGGAACAGCTCGTGATAAGCGATCGTCACGTGGACTGCGTCGACCCCGCCCTTGCGCATCTGACGGAAGATCTTCTCCGACCAGTTGGCATACTGCAGACAATCGATCCGGATCGGGCGCTGGCTCATCTGTCTCCCCTAGCTTCGGCGTGCGCGGGCGGCGCTCACTCCGGCGCGCCGGCGGCGATGTAGGCGGTCTTGACGCTGGTGTAGAACTCCTCGGCATAGCGCCCCTGTTCGCGCGGCCCGTAGGAGCTGTCGCCCCGGCCGCCGAAGGGGACGTGATAGTCCGTGCCCGCGGTCGGCAGGTTGACCATCACGCAGCCGCTGCGTGCGTTGCGCTTGAAATGCGTCGCCCGCGCCAGCGAGCGCGTCACGATCCCCGCCGTCAGGCCGAAGCGCGTGTCGTTGGCCGTCGCCAACGCCTCCTCATAGGAGCCGACCTTGATGACGCAGGCGATGGGCGCGAACATCTCCTCGCGGTTGATCCGCATGGCGTTGGTCGTGTTCGCGAACAGCGCCGGGGCCTGATAGTAGCCCTCATGTTCCAGCGACAGCCGCTCGCCGCCGCAGATCCGCTCGGCGCCCTCCGTCTCGGCCAACGCGATGTAATCGAGATTGGTGTTGAGCTGGCTTTCGCTCACCACGGGTCCGACCTTCACGCCCTCGGCCAACGCGTGACCGACCGTCAGCGCGCGCACCGCCTCGGCCGTCTTCTCGACGAAGGCGTCATGGACCGCTTCATGCACGATCAGGCGAGAGGAGGCGGTGCACTTCTGGCCCGTCCCGCCATAGGCTCCGCCGACCGCGACCTGCACCGCCAGATCCAGGTCCGCGTCGTCCATCACGACCAGCGGGTTCTTGGAGCCCATCTCCATCTGCAGCTTGGTGCGGTTGAGGGCCGCCGCGGCAGCGATGCCTCGACCGACTTCGACGGAGCCGGTGAAGCTGATCGCGTCGATTCCGTCACTCTCGACCAGCGTCTGCCCGACGGAGCCGCCCGGCCCCATCACAAGATTGAACAGGCCCGGCGGAATCTGAGGCTGACGCGAGACGATCTCGGCCAGCGCCCAGGCGCTGGCGGGCGTCAGATTGGCCGGCTTCCAGACGACGGCGTTCCCGAAGGCGAGCGCCGGCGCGATCTTCCAGACCGCGGTCGCCATCGGGAAATTCCAGGGGCTGATCACGGCGACGACGCCGACCGGCTCGCGCCGCACGTCGATCTCGATTCCGGGGCGCACGCTGTCGGCGGCGTCGCCGATCTGGCGCAGCGCCTCGGCCGCGTAGTAGGTGAAGAATTGGCCGGCGCGATAGACTTCCCCGCGGCCCTCGGCCAGCGGCTTGCCCTCCTCGCGCGAGAGTTGGCGGCCGAGTTCGTCGGCCCTGGCTTTCAGCTCTTCGCCGATCGCCGTCAGGGCTGCGTAGCGATCCTCCAGCCCCGACGCCGCCCATCGCGCCTGCGCGACGCGGGCGGCGGCGATCGCGTCATGGGTTTGCGCGCCGTCCGCCTGGGCGAAACGACCGAGGCTGTCGCTGAGGTCGGAGGGGTTCAGGTTCTCGACGCTCGTCGCGCCCTCGACCCAGGCGCCGGCGATGTAATTCTTAAAGATTTCCGACATCGCGCGCCGTTCCCCCCGAATTTCTTGGACCTTGAATCGGGCCGGAGCTTGCGGGCTGAACTTGAGTTCAGTCAAATCGGAAAATATTTACAAAAATTCAGAAAAACTGAAATACTACCCTATGGCCGTCACGCTTAACGCCTTTCGGGTTTTCGCCGCGACCGCGCGGTCCGGCTCCGTTAGCCGGGCGGCGGCGGCGGTGCGTCGTACGCCGTCGGCCGTGTCGATGACCCTAAAGCAATTGGAGGAGGCGATCGGCCGCCCGTTGTTCGACGGAGAGCGCAAGACGCGCCTCACGCCGACAGGCCGCCTTGCGCTGGCGGAAGCGGAGGCGGCGTTGGATCGGTTCGATCGGGCGACGGAGGCGATCCGCGCCTTCGCGGCCGCCGAGACGGGGCGGCTGTCGCTATCGGTCACGCCGTCGGTCGCGGAGCAGGCGTTGCCGGCCGCGCTCGCCGCGTTCCGGGCGGCCCGCCCCCGCGTCGAGATCCTGCTGCGCGATACGGACAGCGCCAACGTCGCCGCCGACGTGGCGGAGGAGGCGGCGGAGATCGGGATCGCCGGCCCGCCGGATCCGGCCGACCCGATCGCGGACGGGCTCGCCTTCCGCCCGCTGTTTCGCGACGCGATCGGCTTGGCCGTGCGCTGCGACGATCCGCTGGCGGACCTGCACCGGCCGGTGCGATGGGCGGACCTCGACGGGCGCACCCTGCTCACCCATGCGGTGGCCGGTGAAATCCCGGCGGCGCGTGCGCCGTCGGAGGATGCGCCGTTGCGGGCGTTGACGGTCACCTCGGCGTTGGCGCTTGTCCGCGCGGGTCTGGGCGTCACCATCCTGCCGCGTCTGGTCGCGCCGACGGGCGAGAGCGATCTGATCTTCCTGGAGATGGCGCCCGACGCCGCGCCGCGCCGCACGGTCGGCCTGATCACCAAGCGCGACCGCCCGCTTTCCCCGGCCGCGGAGGCCGCGCTGGTTGAAATCGAGCGCGCGCTTGACGCGCTCGCCGCACGACTGGGGGCGGCGTTCGAGCGGCTCTAGGCCGCCTGTTCGCGCCCCAATCGTTTGGGAGTCCCCGCGAAAGCGGGGACCTTCATGGGCGCGCTCGCCCGCTGGCGCGGGTCGCAGGGGCCCCCGCTTTCGCGGGGGGCTGTCGCAGCGGCGGGTCAGTAAGCCTTCGCCAGGATCACGTCCGTCGTGGCGTCCTCGCCGGTGACGATGCATTTGCCGGCCGTCCCGCTCTGGTCGTAGGGGATGCAGCGGATGGTGACGCCGAAGTCGCCCAGCTTGTCCTCGGTCCCGGCCGCGCCGGACCATTTGGCGCGCACGAAGCCCGTCTTGTTCTCGCCGTCGAAATGGGCCTTCAGCTCCTCGAAGGTCGTCAGATCGTCGCGCATCTTCTGGGCGCGATAGGCCTTGGCCTGCTCGAACAGGGCGGCGTCGATTTCGCTCAAATGATCGGCGACGGCGGCGACGAACTCGCCCTGATCGGGGAAGCTTTTCTCGCTCGGCGCCAGCGTGCGCTTGTAGAGGGCGAGCGAGCCCTTCTCGATGTCGCGGGGGCCGATCTCGCAGATCAACGGAACGCCCTTCTTGATCCAGTTCCAGCGTTTGGTCGCGGCGTGGTCGTCGCGGGTGTCGAGATAGGCGCGCACGGGCGCGCCGGCGAAGCTCTGATCGTTCAGGCGCGCGACCAACTGCTCGCACGCCGCCATCACCGGGCCGCGCGCGCTCTCGTCGCGGATGATCGGCAGCACGACGACCTGATAGGGCGCGATGACCGGCGGCAGGCGCAGCCCGTCGTCGTCCGCATGCGTCATGATCAGCCCGCCGACGAGACGGGTCGAGACGCCCCAGCTGGTGGTGTGGACCAGTTGCTGCCGGCCGTTTTCATCCTGGAAGGCGATGTTGGCGGCCTTGGCGAAGTTCTGGCCCAGATAGTGCGACGTGCCGGCCTGCAGCGCCCGACCGTCCTGCATCATCGCCTCGATCGTGTGGGTCTCGACCGCGCCGGGGAAGCGCTCGCCGGCGGATTTTTGACCCGGGATCAGCGGGATGCGCATCATGTCCTCGGCCACCTCGCGATAGACCTCCAGCATGGTGCGCGTCTCGTCCAGCGCGTCTTCGGCCGTGGCGTGGGCGGTGTGGCCCTCCTGCCAGAGGAACTCGCTGGTGCGCAGGAACAGCCGCGGGCGCATCTCCCAGCGCACCACGTTGGCCCACTGGTTCAGCTTCAAGGGCAGGTCGCGGTAGCTCTCGATCCAGCGCGCGAAGGCCTCGCCGATCATGGTCTCCGAGGTCGGGCGCACGACCAGCGGCTCCTCCAACGGCGCGGCCGGCTTCAGCTGTCCGTCCTCCATCACCAGCCGGTGATGGGTGACGACGGCCATCTCCTTGGCGAAGCCCTCGACGTGGCTCGCCTCCTTCTGGATCAGCGACAGCGGAATGAAGAGCGGGAAGTAGCAGTTGTCGTGCCCGGTCTCCTGGATGCGACGGTCCAGCAGCTGCTGGATGCGCTCCCAGATCTTGTAGCCCCACGGCTTGATCACCATGCAGCCGCGCACGCCGGAATGCTCCGCCATGTCGGCGGCGCGGATCACCTCCTGATACCAGTTGGCGAAATTGTCGGCCCGGGTGACGGGCAGGGCGGTTTTGGCCATGACGCTCGCTTCTCTCAACGCTCATTCGCGGGGGCGGAATCGGGCGTCATGAATGCGTGAGGCGTCGGCGCTTTGCAAGTCCGGATCGGCGGCGCTCAGCCCTCGTCGCGCAGGCGGCGGATATGCATCGTGACCCCCATACGCTCAAGCTCGCAGCGCTGCATCAGCCCCTCCTCGTCGAACCAAAGCTCCGCAGTCTCGTAGGGGGTGTCGATATGGACGCCGTCCAGCGGCCGCTCGCCCTCAGGCGTCTCGAAGGTCCGCGTTCCGATGCGCTCGGTCGACCGGTCGAAGGGTTCGCCCTCCACGACGTGCAGCACGCGCGTGCGCGTCAGCAAATCGCGCCGCCACAACTGGGTGCTGGGCACGACGTCCGCCGCCACCTCGCCCGGCTCGCCGTTATGGGTGTAGCGGAATAGCTCGCCCTCGGCGGCGCCGTCGATCTCGTGCTCGTCCCCGTTTTCGACGGCCCGGCTCTTGAGTGCGACCAACCGCGCGCCGCGATAGACCTCGGTTGCGTCCATGTCGAGCGTGTAGAGGTCGACGCCCAGCACTTCGACCTTGATGTCGTACGAAATTTCGACGCGCCAAGTCTCCGGCGCCGTGCGGGTTATCCGGCCTTCGCCGATTCCCACGCGCTCGCCCTCCACGCGGAATTCGTAGCGCAGCGCGCGCTCCTCGATGTCGCCGAACAGCGCGGCCCCGTCGCGCGCGTCGTCCGCCGCCGCCGAAAACGAAGCCAAGGCCGCGGCGCTCAGCGCCAGCGCGCCGGCTAATCGTTTGATGCTCATGATTCGGTCCGTCCTCCATACTGTCCCTCCCCTAAAAAGGGGCGCGCGGCCCGATTGCAAGGCGCGCGGCCCGATCGACGGCCGCTCGACGCCGCCGATGAATCGCGCGACGATGCGCGCCGACATGCCTCAGTCGGTTCCCGATCCCCGCGCGGCGATCGCGCCCTTCAATATGCCGCTTCTGAAATGGATCGGCAGCAAGCAGCGCACCGCGCCGCTGATCGCCCGGCATTTTCCGGCGCGCTTCGGGACCTATTTCGAGCCCTTCCTGGGCGCCGGCGGCGTGCTGGGGACGCTCGCGCCGCCGTGCGCGGTCGCCGGCGACGCCTACGGACCGTTAATGGGGATCTGGGAGAAGCTGGCGGCGGATCCGGACGGCCTCGTCGGCTGGTATCGCGAGCGATGGGCCGCCGCCCAGGAGGGCGATCCGAAAGCCGTCTACGAGCGGATGCGCGCGCGGTTCAACGCCGATCCCAACGGGCCGGACCTGCTCTATCTGGTGCGCGCCTGCTACGGCGGCGTCGTGCGGTTCCGCAAGAAGGACGGCGCGATGAGCACGCCCTGCGGGCCGCACCGCTTGTTGCATCCGGACAAGTTCGCGCGCCGGGTCGCGGAGTGGGCGCGGCGCACGGAGGGAACGCGATTCCGCTGCGCCGATTTTCGCGACACGGTGGCTGACGCGCGGCCGGGCGACCTCGTCTATTGCGATCCGCCCTACAGTCACGCCCAGGCGATCCTTTACGGCGCGCAGGCCTTTCGGCTGGCCGATTTGTTCGAGGAGATCGCACGGTTGAAATCGGCCGGCGTGTTCGTCGCGCTCAGTCTGGACGGGGCCAAACGGGGGGAGACGTTGCCCGTCGATCTGCCGGACGGGCTGTTCGATCGCGCGGTGGCGGTCGAACTCGACCGCTCCCGCCTCAGGCGCTTCCAGCTCCGCGGGCGAAGCGTGGAGGGGGAGCGGGTCTCGGAGCGGTTGCTGTTGACCTGGTGAGCGAGCCGCTCACTTCACCAGGCAGCTGGCGTAAAAGCTGGTGGTCGCGGGCCAGTCGCTGAAGACCCCGATCACGCCGACCTCTTGCGCCAGCACGTCGAGCAGGGTCAGCGCCGCGCCGTCGTCGTCAACCAGATCCGCGACGCTTTGAAAGTACCAGCCGCCGCCGTCCGCCAGCCGGCCTGAGCGCTCCAGCGTCCAGGTGATGATTTTCAGACCCGCGGCCTTCGCGGCCTTGGCGTAGGCCGACGGCGCCATGCGGCCGTCTTCCTGCGTCACCAGCACCCAAAGCGGCGGGGCGACGATCTTCACGCCCTCGGCGGCCAAGTCCGGGAGGCGGGCGATCGCCTGATCCATCCCCATGCGCCAAGGGCCCGCGTCCAGGAAGACGACCTGATCGGCGAAATCGGGATGGTTGGCGATCCAATGCCGCACGATATCCAGATCGAAGCTTTGCGGCAGCACGTCTGCCGGGTCGACCCCGGCGGCGCGATAGTCCGCCAGCATCTGGTCGGCGTAGTCTTCGTAGCGATACTCGCCGTCGAACGGCATGACGACTTCCGGCGCCTTGAGTTCGGGAGTCATCTTGACGCCGAGGCGTCGGAACAGGGCGACGCTCTCTTGATGGCTCATCACGGTCCCGGGGCTGTACAGGTCGGTGCGCCAGCCGGCGGTCGCGTCCATATAGGCCTCGAGCGTGATCGCTTGCGGGTCGGCCGCATCCATTTTTGCGGACAGCGTCCTGAACTCGGCCAAGGTCAGGTCGCTCGCGCAGCATTTGGCCGACGCCTCGCGCCCCGTCGCGGGGTCGGCCGGCGTGAAGGGCTCGCTGCATTTTGCGGCCAGCGGCGTGGCCAGGATGTTGGTGGTCGTGTGCAGGTCGCACTGCGCGTGGCGGCAGACCAGCGCCCGGTCCTTCGTGAAGGTGACGTCGCATTCCAGGACGCCCGCGCCTTGCGCGTAGGCGGCGAGATAGCTTTCCTTCGAATGCTCCGGGAACTGCAACGGCGCGCCGCGATGGCCGATCGAGAAATCGGTGCGCCGGGCCGGCCGGTCGACGCAGGCGCTGAGCTTTTCTCTGAGCGGCCCCTCTTCCAACTGCTGCAGCAGATAGTAGGGGCGGGGGCCGAGCTCGATCGCCGTCGGGACGGGCTCTGCCGCCTGCAGCGCGTCGGCGGCGCCGATGAGGCCGGCGGCGGCGAGACAAGCCGCCGCCGTCGCGCGGCGAACCGAGGCGGGGACGGGGGCGCGGGAAAGCGACATGGCGCGGCTCTTCGGCTGGTTCAGGCACTGGGCGTCAGCCTAGCGCAGTCTGCGTGACCGCGGCGTGACGCCTGTGCAAAAAAACGCCCCGCCGGGCGTCGGCGGGGCGCGCGCCTTTTTCGCGGCGCGTCGGCCGGGCGTTCACCGGCGCTTGACGTCGATCACCTTCTTCTCGCTCTTCTTATCGGCGCGTTTGGGCAAGGCGATCGTCAGCACGCCCTTGTCGAAATCCGCCTCGATCCGGTCTTGATCGACCGTATCGGGGATGCGGAAGGCGCGTTCAAAGGCGCCGTAGCTGCGTTCGCTGAAATAGACGCGGCGCTCGTCGTCCGTCTCTTCGCGCTCCTCCTTCTTCTCGCCGCTGATCGTCAGCACGCCGTCATGGACGGAGACTTCAACGTCGTCCTCCTCGACGCCCGGCAATTCCAGGCGGATGCGATAGGCGTCGTCGACGTGGCTGGCGTCGGCCGAGGGGGAGAACAGAGTCGCCACCGCTTGGCCGACCTGACGGAACGGCTCGAAGAAGCTTGGCCAAGCGCTCAAGCTCGGCCGCGCCGCGGACCGATCGCCCGCCTGGCTTTCGTCGGTTTTCATTCCGAATGCCTCCTTCGTCTCGCCCGCCCGCCGGGCCGGCGGGTCGGGGCGGTTGAAAGTTGCGTTCCGAAGCGAACACCCTCGATTAAGGAAGGGCTTTGATGTGCGTCAAGCGGGCGAGGATCACTGGTCCTTAACGCCGACCGCGAAGAGCGGTCCGCCGCGGAAGCTGGGGAAGCCGACCGCCAGGATCGCGCCCATGTCCGCGTCGAGGGCGCGTTGAATCGTCCCGTCGGCCAGCAGCGCCTCGCCGGCGCGCGCCAGATCGTGCAGCAGCCGATCGGCGATCGCCGTCTCGGGCTCGCCGTCCGCCGGCTCGGTTCCGCCAAAGGGGCCGGCCGCCATGCCGAAGGCGACGCAGGCGGCGTCCACCGCCTCCTCGCTCAGGCCTTCCGCCTTCAGCGCCTCGCCCGTGCGGCGGTAGGCGTCGGCCAACCGCCCGGCGATCGATCCGCCGCCGGCGCGCACCGGGATTCCGACGCCGCGGAGCCGCTTCACCAGGGCCTGGGCCGTCGCCAGCGCGTCGCCGCCGGTCGCCCGGGCGCGTACGATCTCGAAAAGGCGGCCCGTCGAGCCGGCTTGCGGCGGGATCAGGCCGACCCAGGCTTCCGACCGGCCCGCCGCCCCGGCGTGGGCGTCGAGGTCGCCGCCTGCGCTCAGGCTGACCAGCACCGCCCCCTCGCGGGCGCCGGCGGCGATCGCGGCGGCCCCGTCGGGATCGGCTTCCAGGATCACCGGCGCGTCGGCCAGCGCCGCGCCGGCCGACGCGGGGTCGGGCGCGCGGTCGACGGCGATCTTCGCCTTTTCCAAGCGCGCGTGAACCGCGTCGCTTGCGGCCGCCTGGCCGACCAGCAGGAGGTCGTCGACGGCGCGTGCGCTCGCCTCAGCCGGAAGATCGGCGATCTTTTGGCAGGCGCGCTCCGCAAAGAAGGCGTGAATCAGGCCGGCGCGCTGCGGGCTCTCCATGCATTGCCGGAAGAGTTCGCGCTCGCGCGCCATGCCTTCGTCGAAGGACAGCGCGCCGGCCGCCTCGACGCACTCCAGGATGCGGAAAGGGCTGAACAGGCCGCGCGCCTCGCGCTCGAGTTTCACGCGCCAGGCCGCGACGGCGCCGGGGTCGACCTCCGGCGCCGGCAGATCGCGCACCCGGCGGATCGTTCGGCCGTCGGCGACGATCTCGCGCGCGAAGGCGAGGCCGGCCGCGCGCGGGTCGCTCTCCTCGCTCACCGCGTCGACGATGCCGCAGGCCAGCGCCTCGTCCGCCGGCGCGAAGGCGCCCGTCGTCATCATGGAGAGCGCCTTGTCCGAGCCCGTCAGGCGCGGCAGGCGCTGGGTGCCGCCGGCGCCGGGCAGGATGCCCAGCTTCACCTCCGGCAGCCCTACCTGCGCGCCTTTGAGCGCGAGCCGATAGTGGCAGCCCATCGCCGTCTCCAGCCCGCCGCCCAAGGCCGTGCCGTGCAGCGCCGCGATCGTCGGCTTTGTCAGCCGATCCATCCCGGCGATCACGTCCGGCAGGCCGGGCTCGAGGGGCGGCTTGCCGAATTCCTTGATGTCGGCGCCGGCGATGAAGGTGCGGCCGGCCCCGATCAACAGAATCGCCTTCACCGCCGGGTCCGCCTCCGCCGTATCGAGCGCCTGCTGCAGGCCCTGCCGCACGGCCTGGCTCAACGCGTTGACGGGCGGATTGTCGATCACGACGACGGCGATCTCTCCATCTCGCTCCAGGCGCACGGGCGCGTCGCTCATCGGGGCTCCTCACTGTTCGGTTCAATCCCAGGGCGGCGAACGATAGCCGGCCCGGGCGATCTGTAAACCGCCCCGCTATTTCGGGGGCGTCATAATTGAAGATCGAGCGCGGCGGCCGGACCCGGCGGCGTCCGGCGGGCGATTTAGCATTGCGTCCCCGAAAGTCGGCATGACGCGATTGTGACGAAAGGTCATCCGGCGGCGTCTCGCCGCGGGCGGACGCGCGCTGTATGGTCGCCCTCGTTCCGCCGCCTTTGCGTGGTCCCAGACGCAGGCGACATCGCTGCTTGAGAGCGCCTTTGATGACCCAAGCCCCCGCCGCCCCGCAGCCGGCCAGGAAACCCCGCGACCCGCGGCTCGATTTCTTCCGCGGGATCGCCATGCTGATCATCTTCATCGCGCACGTCCCGGGCAACGCCTGGGTCGGCTACATTCCCGCGCGCTTCGGCTGGTCGGACGCGACCGAGATGTTCGTCTTCTGCTCCGGCTTCGCCGCCGCGATCGCCTTTGGCGGGACGTTCCTGAAGGCCGGTTTCGGCTACGGGAGCGTGCGCATCCTGTTCCGCACCTGGCAGGTCTACGCCGCCCATATCGGGATGGTCTTCTACATCGCCGCGATCGTCGCCGCCGGGACCTTCTGGCTGGAGACCCGGGACTATATCGCGCAGCTGAACCTCACCTTCCTGTTCGAGGAGGCGCCGACGGCGATCCTCGGCGTCTTCACGCTGACCTACGTGCCGAACTACTTCGACATTCTGCCGATGTATATCGGCGCGCTGGTGATGATCCCGGCGGCGATGGCGCTTTCGCGCGTGCATGTTCTGGGACCCTTCGCGGCAAGCGTCGCGCTTTATTGGCTCAACTTCACGCTGGGTTGGGGTCTGCCGGCGGAATTGTGGAAGGAGGGCTATTCGCGCGAATGGTTCTTCAACCCGCTGGCCTGGCAACTGCTGTTCTTCACCGGCTTTTCCTTCGCTATGGGGTGGCTGCCCGCGCCGCCGCGTTCGCGCGCGCTGACCTGGGCCTGCGCGCTGTTCGTGCTGGTCAGCATCCCGTCCGCCCATTGGCCGATCGCCCAGCACTTCGAGACGCTGCGCTGGGTGCGCGAAGCGATCTGGGAGCTGCAGGGCAAGACCGATTTCGGGATCCTGCGGTATCTGCATTTCCTCGCGCTGGCCTATCTCGCGCTGCGGATCGTCGAGGGGCGCGAGGCGCATCTGCTCTCGCGCTGGGCGATGCCGGTGGTGACGGTCGGACGCAATTCGCTGGCCGTCTTTCTGCTGTCGATGGGGCTCGCGCGGATCGGCGGTATGATCCTCGACCTGATCGGGCGCCACGCGGCGACCTATGCGCTTATCAATCTGGGCGGCATGGCCGTGCTGATCGGCTTCGCCTATTGGTGCACCATGCTTAAGCGTCAGCCCTGGCGCGAGAAGACGAAAAGCGCCGGCGCCGGCCAAACCGTCAATGGCGAGACCGCCGCAGAAGCGACCGCCGCCCGCGCGGAGCGCGCGGCGCGGGCGGAGTAGAGCGCGTCGCCAGATCCCCGGGTCAAGCCCGGGGATGACGGTTGTTCCGCGTCATTCAGGCGATTGATCGGTCATGGCCCGGCGCGAGCCGGCCGTCTAAGCCGATCTCGCCCCGTTTTCACCGCGCCGCCAGCTTGGCCTCCAACGCGCTCAGCGCGGGCGCGGTCTCCCGGTCTTCGGGAATGTCGCACAGGCCGACGCGCGCGCTCCACCGGCCGAGCGCGGGCGAGGCCGTCCAGACCGCAAGCGGAATGGCGAGCAGGAAGGCCGCCAGCAGCGGCGCCGCCCACGGCAGCGCGCCCGGGACCTTGTAGGCCAGCACGCCGGCCAGCAGCGCGCCGAACAGCGTTTGCGGCCACAGGCCCTTCGCCGCCTCCGCCCAGCCGAGCGCTTCGCCTTCCCGGCGTTGCGTCCCCCAGCCGATCTTGCGGCCCAGCAGCAGCCCGCCGATAAAGCGCGCCTGCGCGAAGCTGACGATCGGCGCGATCAGCGCCGAGGTGAGGATTTCCGTGACCGAGCCCGCGGCGACCCGAAGGCCGCCCCCATAGCGCCGGCGCTGGCGGCGGCTCAGCAGCACGTCCAGCATGCCCATCAGCTTCGGCATCAGGCTCATGGTCACGACGGTGACGAACAGCGTGACGCCCAGCGTCACCGGAAAGGCGCCCGAACCGGGCACGAACGCGTGCGCCGCGCCCAGCAGCACGAAGGCCATCCAACCCGGCGCGCCGAGATACATCAGGATGGCGAGCGCCAGCTGAATGCGGCTCATCACCGGCAGGCCCGGCAGGCCGAGCAGCGCCCAGTACTGCATGTTGCCCTGGCACCAGCGCAGGTCGCGCTTGATGAAGTCGGGCAGCGTGTGGGGGTTCTCTTCCCAGCTCTCGTCCTCTTCGGCGATCACGCGCACCTCGTAGCCGGCGCGTCGCATCAGCACCGCCTCGACCTGGTCATGGCTCAGCACGTCGCCGGACAGCACCGTTCTGCCCGGGATCGTCGGCAGGGCGCAATGATCGCGGAAGGGCCGAATCCGAATTGCGGCGTTGTGCCCCCAGAAGGGTCCGCAATCGCCCTGCCACCAGGCGGAGCCGGCGGTGTAGGAGCGCATGCCGTGGCGCATGCCGAACTGGAAGATACGGCTGAAGAAGCGTGTCGACGGCATGCCGACCACGAGGCCTTGCAGAATCCCGATCCGCGGGTTCGCCTGCATCACGCGCACCATGCGCGCGATCGCGGCGGCCGACATCAGGCTGTCGGCGTCGAACGGCAGGAACAGATCGTATCGGTCGCCGGAGCGCTGCACGAATTCCCACACGTTGCCGGCCTTGAAGCCTTCGTTGCTGGTCCGCCGGCGGTAATAAACGCGCCGGCCCGCACCGTCGGGATCGCCGATCTCGGCGCGCCAGGCGGCGATCGCGGCCTCTTCCGTCTCGGCGATCTCCGGCTTGTCGGTGTCGCTCAGCACATGCAGGTCGAAGCGGCCGCCAAGCCCGGCGCGGTCCAGATCCTCCTGCACGACGCGCAGGCGCGCGACGGCGTAGCTCGGGTCCTCGTTGCGCACCGTCATGGCGACCGCGCTCTTGTAGGCGATCGGATCGTCGCGCTTGGCCAGCGTCAGCGCTGGCGTGACGTATCCCGCCGGATCCTTTGCGAGGCGATAGATCGCGAATCCGATCAGCGCATTCCAAAGCCCGATAGACAACCAGGGCAGGGTGATCGCGAAGCAGAAGAGCATGACGCCCTCCGCGACGGTCCAGCCCCCGGCGCCCAGGATCACCGCCATCAGGGCGATCAGCGCCGTCACCGTCGCAACGTTCAGGGCCAGCACCAAGGCGCGCCGCCAAGCATAGACCGAGCGCGCCCCCTCGCGCCGGCCGTCCGCCGTCAGATCGCCGAATGATCCTTTGAAATGCGACTCGATCGTCCGATCGCGGCCGTCCAGATCAACCACTTCCTCTCGCTCCCGCAGGTCTGCCGCCGGTCCGACGCCGATCGTCGGGCTCAGAAGGCGGCGCACGATCCGCCTGAATTGCGACGGATTTGGGGCGTCGCAACGCGGATCGTAAGAGTCTACGGCCCGGGCGGGGAATCAGACCTCTACACCTTTTCGTGAACCCATCCGGGCAAGGGGAATTAAATATGCAAATAACACGATATAAAGATATCTTGATATGATTTTGTGAATTTGCTACAAGCTCGGGACGTTAGCCGCTCCAAAGACGGCGGCGACGCGAGGATCGGGGGCTACAACCGCGCGCGACCGTCCGACAGCGCGCCGAACCGGGAGAGGCGACGAGCGTCATGGCCACTGGACCCACTTTCCCGCCGCGGGCGCGCGGCGCCGCATCCGGAGCCGTGCGCGGCTCGGCCCGGACGGGGGGCGTGCGCGTCTCCTTCGAGTTCTTTCCGCCCAAGACCGATCAGGGCGCGGCCCGGCTGGAGGAGGCGATCGACGCGCTGACGCCGCTCGCGCCGCAATTCATGACGGTCACCTACGGGGCCGGCGGATCGACCCAGGAGCTCACGCGGCGATGGGTCGAGCGGGTGCGCGAGATCTCCGGCGCGCCGGTCGGCCATCACCTTACCTGCGTCGGCAAGAGCCGGGCCGAGATCGACGCGCTGGCGCAGGAGCTGTGGGACGCCGACATCCGCCACATCGTCGCCCTGCGCGGCGACCCGCCGCAGGGCGCGGACCGCTATACCCCGCATCCCGACGGCTACCCGTTCGCCGCAGAACTGGTGGCGGGTTTGCGTCGCGTGGCCGACTTCGAGATCAGCGTCGGCGCCTATCCGGAGGTCCACCCGGAAGCGTCCAGCGCGGCCGCCGACCTGGACAATCTGAAGCGCAAACTGGACGCCGGCGCCGCGCGGGCCATCACCCAGTATTTCTTCGACGTTGAGACTTTCCTGCGGTTTCGCGACCGCATCGCCGCCGCCGGAATCCGGCACGAGATCGTCCCCGGCGTCATCCCGGTCACCAATATGGAGAGCCTGATCCGCTTTTCCCGCGCGTGCGGGGCGACCGTGCCGCGCTGGCTGACAGAGTTGTTCGCGGGCACGGAAAATGACTCGGAGACGCGCTCGATGCTCGCGGCCTCGGTGGCGATCGACCAATGCACGCGCCTGCGCGCCGAGGGGGCCGAATCCTTTCACTTCTACACCCTCAACCGCGCTCAGGTGACGCGCGCCGTGTGCCACGCGCTCGGCGTGCGCGGGGCCGCGCACAAGGCGGCCGCCTGAGCGCGCGCCGTCCCTTTTTCTCATAAGATTGGAGCGCTTTTCCGATGAGTGCAGCCGACGACCGTCTCGCCCGCCTTAATGACCAGGCCGACCGCCGCATCCTGGTGCTGGACGGGGCGATGGGTACGATGATTCAGGCCCTCGACCTGTCGGAGGCGGATTATCGCGGCGAGCGCTTCGCGGCGCACGGCTCGGACCTGCGCGGCAACAACGATCTGCTGACGCTGACGCGTCCGGAGGCGATCCGAGAGATCCATGCACAGTTCCTGGAAGCCGGCGCCGACATCCTGACGACAAACACCTTCAACGCCAATCGGGTGAGTCAGGCCGACTATGGGCTGGAGGATCTGAGCCGCGAGTTGAACGTCGAGGCGGCGCGCCTCGCCCGCGCCGCGGCCGACGCGGCCGAGCAGGACGATCCCGCTCGCCCGCGCTTCGTCGCCGGCGCGCTCGGCCCGACGAACAAGACGGCCTCGATCTCGCCCGACGTGAACGATCCGGGCTTCCGCGCGATCTCCTTCGACGAGTTGGTCGAGATCTACGCCGAGGCCTGCGACGGTCTGATCGACGGCGGCGCCGATCTGATCCTGGTGGAGACCATCTTCGACACGCTGAACGCAAAGGCCGCGATCTTCGCCGTCTCCCAGACCTTTGAGGCGCGCGGCGAAGAGCGGCCGGTAATGATCTCCGGCACGATCACCGATCGCTCCGGGCGGACGCTGACCGGCCAGACGCCGGAAGCGTTCTGGATATCGGTCGCGCACGCCCGTCCCTGGTCGGTCGGGCTCAATTGCGCGCTCGGCGCGAAGGAGCTGCGCCAACACGTCAAGGCGCTCTCGCAGGTCGCGGACACGCGGATCTGCGCCTATCCGAACGCCGGGCTGCCGAACGAATTCGGCGGCTATGACGAGACGCCCGAGCAGATGGCGGACGCCCTCGGTCAATGGGCGAAGGACGGGCTGGTCAACGCCGTCGGGGGCTGCTGCGGCACGACGCCGGAGCATATCCGCGCCATTGCCGACGCCGTCGCCCCGCACACGCCGCGTCCTATCCCGGAGGTCACGCCGGCGCTGCGCCTGTCGGGGCTGGAGCCGTTCGAGGCCGCCTCCATCGCGACGGGAGAAGCCGCATGAGCCAAGCCGTCTCCAGCTTCATCAATGTGGGCGAGCGCACGAACGTCACCGGCTCCGCCCGGTTCAAGACGCTCATCATGGAGGGCGACTACACGACCGCTCTCGAGGTCGCACGCCAGCAGATCGAAAACGGCGCCCAGATCATCGACGTCAACATGGACGAGGGCCTGCTCGATTCCGAAGAGGCGATGGTCACCTTTCTGAACCTCATGGCGGCCGAACCGGATATCGCGCGCGTGCCGGTTATGATCGACAGCTCCAAGTGGGAGGTGATCGAGGCCGGTCTGAAATGCGTGCAGGGCAAGGCGGTGGTGAACTCGATCAGCCTGAAGGAGGGTGAGGACTCCTTCCTGGAGCAGGCTGGTCTGCTGCGCCGCTACGGCGCCGCCGTCGTGGTCATGGCCTTCGACGAGGACGGCCAGGCGGACACGGCCGAGCGGAAATTCGAGATCTGCAAGCGCTCCTACGACCTGCTGGTGGAGAAAGCCGGCTTCTCGCCGGCGGACATCATCTTCGACCCCAACATCTTCGCCGTCGCGACCGGCATCGAGGAGCATGACGACTACGCCGTCGCCTTCATTGAGGCGACCCGGCGCATTAAAGAAGCCATGCCGCTGTCGCACGTCTCGGGCGGCGTCTCGAACATCTCCTTCAGCTTCCGCGGCAACAATCCCGTGCGCGAGGCGATGCATTCCGCCTTCCTCTATCACGCCATTCAGGCGGGGATGGATATGGGCATCGTCAATGCGGGCCAGATCACCGTTTATGACGACATCCCGGACGAGCTGCGCGAGCATGTCGAGGACGTCCTGCTGAACCGCCGCAAAGACGCCACCGAGCGACTGCTGGCGATCGCCGACACGTACAAGGGCTCGGGCGAGGCGCAGAAAAAAGAAGATCCGAAGTGGCGCGAGGCGGAGGTCGAAGAGCGAATCCGCCACGCGCTGGTCCACGGCGTCACCGATCATATCGTCGACGACACGGAGGAGGCCCGCCAGCGCGCCGAACGCCCGCTGCACGTCATCGAAGGCCCGCTGATGGACGGGATGAACGTCGTCGGCGACCTGTTCGGCCAGGGCAAGATGTTCCTGCCCCAGGTGGTGAAGAGCGCCCGAGTGATGAAGACTGCGGTCGCCCATCTGATCCCCTATATGGAGGCGGAGCAGGAGGCCTCGGGCGTCAAACAGGCCAAGGGCAAGGTCCTGATGGCGACCGTGAAGGGCGACGTCCACGACATCGGCAAGAACATCGTCGGCGTGGTTCTTCAGTGCAACAATTACGACGTCGTCGATCTGGGCGTCATGGTCCCGGCTGAGACGATCCTGGAACGCGCGCGGGAAGAGAAGGCGGACGTGATCGGCCTCTCGGGTCTGATCACCCCCAGCCTTGACCGCATGGTCGACGTCGCCGCGGAGATGTCCCGCCAAGGCTTCGACATCCCGCTGCTGATCGGCGGCGCGACCACCAGCAAGAAGCACACGGCGATCAAGATCGAGCCGGAATACGCGCACGGCGTGATCCATGTCGACGACGCCTCCAAGGCCGTCGGCGTGGTCTCGACCCTGCTCTCGAAAGAGCGCCGCCAAGCCTATCTCGACCAGGTGACGGCGGACTGCGCCGAAATCCGAGAGGGCCGCGCCAAGGAGAAGGAGGGCACGGGCGTAACGCTTGATGAGGCGCGCGCCAACGCCTTCGACGGCGGCTGGGACAGCTACCGCCCGCCTGAGCCCGCCTTCGTCGGCGAAAAGGTCTTCGACGCCTACGATCTGGCCGAGCTCGTCGACTACATCGACTGGACGCCCTTCTTCCACGCCTGGCAGATGAAGGGAAGCTACCCGAAGATCCTGGACGACCCCGAGAAGGGCGAGACCGCGCGCGAGCTCTTTGACAACGCGCAGGCGATGCTGCAGCGGATCGTTGGGGAGACTTGGTTCCGCCCGCGCGCCGTCGTCGGGATCTGGCCGGCCAACGCCGTCGGGGACGACCTGGAGGTCTATGAAGACGCCGAGCGTAAGCGGGTGCGCACGGTGATGCACACCTTGCGCCAGCAATCGAAGAAGACCGGGGAGCGCGCCAACTTCGCGCTGGCCGACTTCGTCGCGCCGAAGGAAAGCGGCGTCGCCGACTGGATCGGCGGCTTCGTCGTCCAGGCCGGCGAGGAGGCCGACGAGATCGCCAAGACCTATGAGCAGGCGAACGACGATTACAATGCGATCCTGGTCAAGAGCCTGGCCGACCGGCTGGCCGAGGCCTTCGCCGAGCGCATGCATGAGCGCGTGCGCCGCGAGTTCTGGGGCTACGCCGCCGACGAGGAGCTGCCGAACGAGCAGCTGATCGCAGAGAAATATCAGGGGATCCGCCCCGCGCCCGGCTATCCCGCCTGCCCGGATCACCTAGAGAAACGCATCCTGTTCGATCTGCTGGATGCGCCCAAGGCCGCGGGCGTGACGCTGACCGAAAGCTGCGCCATGTGGCCGGCGGCGGCGGTCTCCGGTCTCTATTTCAGCCATCCGGAAAGCCGCTATTTCGGCGTCGGCCGGATCGGGCGCGACCAGATCGAGGATTACGCCGCGCGCATCGGGATGAGCGTCTCCGAGACCGAAACCTGGCTCGCCCCCAGCCTCGCCTACACGCCCGAGCGCCCGCGCGCGCAAGCGGCGGAGTAGAGGGCGTCGTGCCGCTAAGTCGGCGATAAGGGGAGTCCCCGCGCAGGCGGGGACCTCCGTCGCCCCGCGCTCCCTCCGCCGCCGCCCGCCTGAGGCCCCCGCCTCCGCGGGGGGCGCCGGCTCGATCCGGGGCGGGCGGCCCTCATCCCTCCACGAAGGCGATCAGCCGGCCGCAGACGAGCGCGCCGAGCCAGCAGGATATCGAGAGCAGGGCGTGGAGACGCAGCCGCCCGGGCGCGGCGCGCTCGAGCGTCGGCCCCGCCGCGCGATGCAGCGCCAGCGCGCCGCCCGCGCCGGCGATGATCAAGGCGAGCTTCGCCTGAAACAGCGCCAGATCGCCGTAATGCGCCGCCTGGACGCTGAACAGCGCCAGACCGGCGGCGACCGCGACCGCCAGACCGCTCGCGGCGACCGGCCGCAGCACGACGGCCAGCGGCGCCAACGGAACAGAGCGCCAGAGGCCCAGCATCCTCAGGTCGAGCGTCATGATCGGCCCGACCAGCAGCGCGATTCCGAGAATGTGCGCGGCGTTGACGGCGGCGTAGCTCCAACGCCCGGTCCGCAGGGCGGCGGCCGTACCGCTCGCCTCCACCGCGGCGAGGAGCGTCTCCATCGCGCGGGCCTGCGCTCAGTCGCGGTTGGGGTAGAGGTCGTATTCCTTGTCCCCAAGGTAGAACCGCTCCACCTTCAAGCGCTTCTCCGCCATGTCGGCGGCCGGCTCCCCGATCGCGCGGATTTCGACGCCGGGCGCGAGGTCGCCGTCTTCAAGGCCGGCGCGGCTGTTGCGCCACGGCTGGCCGACTTCGACCGTCCAGCGCTCGCTGTTCACGTCGACGATCAGGATCCCATGCGGGTTGCCGAGCCGCGTCTCGACGATCTCCCCCGTCAGCTCGATGTTGCCGCCGGTGGTCCAGGCCCAGCCGTGATGCGCCATCGCGCCCGGAGTCGCGACGGCCAGAAGCAGCGCGGCGGCGCCCAGGGCGAGCGCCGCGCGGCGGGAAAGTTTCAAAGAATGCGTGCGGGTCATGATCTCGCCTCCCTCAGCGTCGTTTGGCGCGCGGCGTCACGCGCAGCACACGGCCGTCGCGCGCGTCGGTCAGAAGATAGAGCGCCCCGTCCGGTCCTTGTTCGATCGCGCGCAGGCGCTCGCCCAACTCCTCCAGCATCCGCTCCTCATGGATGATGCGGCCGTTCTCGACGTCGAGGCGCACCAGCAGCCGGTATTTCAGCGCGCCGACGAAGACGTCGCCGGTCCAGGCCGGGACGGCGTCGTCGGTGTAGAAGGCCATGCCGGACGGCGCGATCGAGGGCGTCCAATACCACACCGGCTGCTCCATGCCGGGGGCCTTGGTGCCTTCGCCGAACTGACCGCCGCCGTAGTCTTCACCGTAGTGAACGCGCGCCCAGCCGTAATTCTTCCCGGCTTCGGGGATATTCACTTCGTCGCCGCCCTGGGCGCCGTGTTCGTTGAGCCACAGCGCGCCGCTGTTGGGATGGAGCGCCGCGCCTTGCGGGTTGCGGTGGCCGTAGGACCAGACCTCCGGCCGGCGGCCCTCGACGCCGACGAAGGGATTGTCCGCCGGGATCGTTCCGTCGCGGTTGATGCGGATCACCTGGCCGCGGTTGATGGTGAAATCTTGCGCGCGCTCGCGCTCTCCCCGATCGCCGAGGGTGACGAACAGCGTCTTGTCCCGGCCGAAGACGAGGCGCGAGCCGAAGTGGCGGCCGCCGTGCGTCTTCGGCTCCTGGCGGAACAGGATCTGGACGTCGCTCAACGCGCCGGCGGCCCGGTCCAGGACTCCGCTCGCGACCGCCGTGCCGGCGGTTCCGCGGGCGCCGCCTTCGCTGAAGGAGAAGAAGATGCGCCCGGTCTGTGCGTAGTCAGGGTCCAGCGCCACATCCAACAGCCCGCCCTGGCCCACGGGCTCGATCTCGGGCAGGCCGGAAACGGGGTCGGAGACCGCGCCGTTCGGCTCGACGAGACGCAACCGCCCCGGCCGCTCCGTGACCAGCAGCGCGCCGTCGGGAAGGAAGGCGAGACCCCACGGGTGCATGAGCCCGTCCGCATGAGTCTCGACCGTCAGGTAGGCGAGCTGCGTCTCCTCCTCCAGCGCCTGGGCCTGAGAGATCTGAGGGACGGCCGCCGGGGCGAGCGGCAGGATCAACGCCGCGACGAAGGCGAGAGGATGCGCCGCCCGCCTCACGCCGCCGCCGCCTTCGCTTGATCGGCTTGGCGGCTCAACTCCTGCCGCAGGCCGTCGGGCAGGCGCAGCGCGTCGCCGAGGCGCTCCAGATAGCGGCGCTCCTCCGGCGTGTCGACGTCGACCGCGAGCAACGAAATCAGATAGATCTCGCTCGCCTGCGCCTCGTCGCGCGCGTCGCGGGCGAGCGTCAGCGGATCCGCCGGTCGGCCCATCAGGTCGAAGAGATAGGCCTTCTCCTCGGCGCCCAGCGAAAGCCGCTCGATCTCGCCGCGGATCGTCTCATGCTCTTTGGCGTCGATATGGCCGTCAGCCTTGGCCGCCATGATCATCGCGCGCAACAGCAACAGTCGGACGTCGCCGCCCTGCGCGTCGCGCGCCTGGGCCGGGTCGAAGGCCGGGTCGGGCAACGGCGCGGCGGCGGCCTGGGCCGGCTGCGCCGAGGGCGCGGCGCGGGGCGCCTGACGGTCGTCGCGATAATGGGTGTAGGCCTTGTAGGCGAGCGCCGCGGCGGCCGCCATCCCGCCGTACGTCAGCACCTTGCCGCCCATCTTACGCGCCTTCTTGTTGCCCAACATGAGCGCCACCAGGCCGCCGGCCGCGGCTCCGCCCGCCAATCCGCCGGGAATGTTGGAGGCGAGACCCGCGAGCCCGCCGCCGCCGGACTTCTCGCCGCCTGCGCCGGATCCGCCGCCCAGAACGCTTTCCATCAACTTGCCCACGTCCATCGTCCGTCCTCGCTCCTGATCCACGCCGGGTCGCTCGATCGATGCGGCGACGCTGCGTTATTTGGGGCGGGCTCGGTCTTTCGGCAACGGCGCCCGCGTTCGGCGCGTCCCATCCATTGAGCGTCCGACGAATTCCGGGATCGAGATCGCACCGGTCGAGGCAGGGGCCGGATCGTCGGTGCGACTTACGGACAGGGCTGAGCCTCGAACCGTACGTCGCCCTTTGAGCGGTTGCGAGACGGAGAATCAACTCATAGAGGATAGAAAGGCTCGACGCACGCAACTCGTGTATGTCACTCTTGAGTTCGGACGCCGCGCGCAGGGCCGCACGCGCGGCGTGGATCGGGGGGCGAGCGATGACGCAGCGAGCAGTCGGAAAGACCGACGCCAGACAAGGCGGCCAAGCCGGCCAAGCCGACCACGCCGACCAAGCCGGCGCCGCCAAAACGCGCCGACGGCCGAGCGTGCGTGCGCGCGTACCCATACCGCTCGCGCTCGCCAACGGCCAGACCGCGCCGGCGCGCTTCGTCAGCTTCACCGGACTGGCCGACGGGCGCGAGCACTTCGCGATCCAGTTCGACCGCCCCGCGAGCGCCGAGCCCGGCCGACCGCCGACCGTCCGGCTGCATTCCGAATGCGTCACGGGCGACGTTTTCGGCTCCACGCGCTGCGACTGCGGGCGCCAGCTCGGCGAAGCGATCGGCCGCCTCGCTGAGGCCGGCGGCACGTTGCTCTATTTACGCCAGGAAGGGCGCGGCATCGGCCTTTACGAGAAGCTCGACGCCTACCTGCTGCAGAGCGGCGGCATGGACACCTTCGCCGCCAACCGCGCCCTCGGGCACGGCGAGGACGAGCGCACCTACGGCGTTGCGGCCGAGATGCTCCAGGCGCTGGACATCGTCCGCATCGCGTTGCTGTCGAACAATCCTGAGAAGCGCCGGCAACTCGAGCAGTCGGGCATCGAGGTGGTTGCGCAGATCCCGACCGGCGCCTTCCTCACGCCTGACAACCGGAGCTATCTGGAGGCCAAGGCGGCGCGCGGCCATCATCTCCCCGAGCTTTGCGCGCTGAAGGGGGAGGCCGGATGATCGCGCATCGCTCGCCGATCAGCGGCGTGGCCGCCCATGGCGGGCGCCTTGTCGCGACCGCCGGTTACGACAATCAGGTCGTCCTGTGGGACGCGGCCAGCAGAACGGCGTTGGGGCGCGGCTGCCACGACCATCTCGCCAACCAGATCGCCTTCAGCCCGGACGGCAGCCGACTGGTGAGCGCCAGCAGCGATTACACCGCGCGGCTCTGGTCGGTGCCCGACCTCAAACTGCTGGCGGTGCTCGCCGATCATGACGACGACGTCGAGATGGCGGCGTTCCATCCCAGCGCCCCGCTGGTCGCCACAGCCTCGCGCGATCATGCGGTCCGCCTGTTCGACCTTTCGGGGGGGCTGCAGGCCACGCTTGCGGGCCACGCCGCCGACGTGATCTCGCTCGCCTGGTCGAGCGACGGCGCGGCGCTCGTGAGCTCCAGCGACGACGGGACGATCAAGCGCTGGTCGCTCGCCGACGCGGCGCTTCTGGAGGATATCGATCTCGGCGGGGTTGAGACCGACACCGTCGCGATCGACGGCGCCGGCGCGATTTATGCGGGCAACGACGAAGGGGCGATCCTCGTCATTCGCGGCGGCCGGCGCCGCCGTGTCGCCGCGCACGCCGCCGGCGTCAAGCGGCTGGTCTATGAGCCGCGCGAGAATCTGCTCGTCAGCCTAAGCTACGATCGGACCATGCGCATCTGGTCGCCCGGCGGCGCGGCGGCGGACGATCCGGACGGCGGCTTGACGCCGGTCGCAAGCGCTACGCTGCCGGCGGCGGTGTGGGCCCGATCCTGCGCGTTTCTGAACGGCGGCGCCCTCGTCTTCGCCACGTTCGGGTCGAGCTACGCCGTCTACGACGTCGCGGCGAACCGATGGGATCTCGACGGGGTCGGGCCGACCGACGGGATCAACGCCGTGGCCGTTCACGCCGACCAGCGCCTGACCATCGGCGACGCCGGCGTGCTGAAAATCGACGGTCGACCGGCCGGCGAGGTCGGCAGCCTGTGCAATTTCCTCACACCCTTTGCGGGTCGGATCGTCACCGGCGGTCAGATGGGCGCCGTGATGGATGCGCGCACCGGCGCGGTGCTGCATCAGCATTCGTCTCCGTTGAATTGCGCGACCGCCTTCACGCGCGCCGGCGTTTCGCATCTGATCGTCGGCGCCTACACCGGCGAAGGGTTGGTCTTCGCCGCGGGCGAGGGGGGCGCGCTCCGCTTGGTCGCGACGTTGGCGTGCCACGCCAATGCGGTGAAGTCGGTCGCCGCCTCCGCCGACCGCCTGTTCACGGTCAGCGCCGACGCGGGGGCCGCCTGGTTCGCGATAGAAGATCTCGGCGAATGCGCACGGATCGAGCGGGCGCACGACCGGATCGCCAACGGCTGCACCGCTTTGCCGGACGGCCGCTTCGCCAGCGTCAGCCGCGATCGCGTGTTGCGGCTTTGGCGCGGCGCCGATGTCGAGGCGATCCCCACGCCGCACGATCATTCGGTCAAGTGCGTCGCCGCGTCCGCGGACGGGCGCTGGGTCGCGTGCGGGGCCTACGACGGCAAGGTGGCTCTCTACGACGCCGGACGACGGCGGTGGGCGGCGATCCGACGCCCCACGACGGCCGGGATCTCGTCGCTTTGCTACGACGCGGGTCTCAAGCGTTTCCTAGCCGCGTCCTACGACGGGCTGGTCTTCGAGATTCCGACGGCGATGTAAGGCGGCGCCGGGTGCGATCGGTCAAGCGACGAAAGGGCGAGCGATGGACGCCGGAATGACTCTCAAGCACCTCAACCTGCCGGTCGGCGACATCGAAAGGTCGCTCGACTTCTATGTGCGCAAACTGGGCTTCGCCTATGTCCGCCATCTGAACGAGCGCAAGGTGATCCTGAACGTCGGCGGCTTCGACTTCTTCCTTGAGGAGGCGCCGCCGCTCGCCGTGCATCCGAAGTTCCATTTCGGCGTCGAGACCAGCGCCGAGGGCGTTCACGCCTTCGCCCGCAAGCTCGAGTCGCTCGGCGTTCCTCAAGTGGTCGGCCCGCAGCCGACCGGTCGCGCGGAGACCTACGTCACCCCGGACGGCGTGCGCACCGTGCTCTATTTCGCCGATCCCGACGAGCACGTCATCGAAGTCTATTCCCACATCGGCGTCGATGTCGGCTACGTGGTTCCGGGCTGGGGGGCGTGAGGGCCGCCTTCAGCCGGCGCGGGCCACGATCAGTTTCGGTGTCGGCTCTTCGATCGCGCCGAATCCCGCGCGGGCCAGCATATCCTTGACGGCGGCTCGCTTATGGGTGCGGCCGGCCTCGGTTTCTATCATCAAGGTCAAGCTGAAGATCGCGCCGTTGAAGGCGTTTACGCCGTCATCCTCCAGGAACGAGTCGCGGATGACGAGCCGCCCCTGCGGCGTCAGCGCCCGCCGCGCGGCGCCGACCAGGGCTTGCGCGGACTCGGGCGGTTCGCCGTGCAGTACATTGCTCATGAAGACGACGTCGTAGGGGCCGCCCAAGGCGTCGCGTGTGAAGTCGCCGGCGATCAGTCGGATCCGGTCTTGGACGGGGTGGCGCGCGATCTCGGCCCGGGCCAGATCGATCGCGGCCGGCAAATCGAAGAGCGTGCAGACGAGGTCCGGATAGGTCTCGCAAAAGGCGAGGGAATAGGTTCCGAGCCCGCCGCCGAGATCAAGCAGCGATCCCGCGCCCCGGAGATCGAGAGCCTGCAGCGCCTCGCCGAGATGGAACAACCGCGCGCGCTCGTGCGCGGCGTGAAGCAACGGGGCGAGGCGCTCAGGATCCGCGAAAACCCCGCCGCCCGTCGGCGGCGCGCCGGTGCGGATCGCGTCGCTGAGGCCGCCCCAAGCCGACCAGTCGGCGTCGTTCAAGAGAAACCACGACCCGACGTAGTAGGGCGAGGCCGGGTCCAGAAAATGACGGGAGACGAAGGCGTTGGCGAAACGCCGATCCGCGCCCTCCTCGACATATCCCATCTCCTTCAAGGCGCACAGGAGCCGGTCCGTCCCCTCGGGGTCCGCTCCGATCCGAGCGGCCAGCGCGTCCGGCGCGGCGGGTGCTTCGGCGAGCGCCCTGAAGACGTCGAGCCGGACGGCCGACATCAGGATGCGCGGCCGCCAGATTTCCGCATCGCCCATCAGATCCTGGAGCGCTTGCGAGAGCGCCTCATGGTCGGGCGTTTGGCGCGCGGCGTCGGCGGCGTCCGCCGGCTGGGCGTGGGGGGCGTCGGACATTGTCATCCGTCCAGGTCGTAGTCGTTGCGTTCGCTCGGCTTGTCGCTCAGATAGCGGATGATCTCGATCTCGTTGCCGTCGGGATCGCGGGTGTAGACGCGCTCGCGGAACGGATGGCGGCCCTTCGGGCGCACCGAAAAACCCCGGCTTTTCAGCCGCGCCACCACCGCGTCCAGATCGTCGACGACGACGCCGAAATGCGTTTGGCGCTGCGCCATGTCCTCGCTGTAGCGCGCGCCGTCATAGGGGGTGCGAAAGGCGACATAGCTCTCGTCCGTTCCTATATGGACCCAGCCGTAGCTGCGGTCCGCCGCCTGTTCGACGCCGCGCCCGCGCAGCCGCCAGCCGAACACGGAGCAGTAGAACTCCACCATCCGATCGAGATCGGGGCTGACATATTGGATGTGCTCGAGATAAGCCGTCATGGTCGTTCGCTCACCTGGGTTTTCGCGCGGTCGCCAACGTCTTCGCCGGCCCCAGCGACTCGTGCGATATCTCCTCGAGCCCGAGTTCGGCCATCATGGCCGCCAATTCCTCGTCCGTCTCCAGAAAGGCCTTGGGCTCTTGGATATGGAGGCGCAATGAGAAGAGCGCCGCCGCCGGCGGCTCGACCCCGCTTTCGCCCAGCGCGAATTTCGCCACCGCAAGCAGCCCGCCCGGCGCCAGCGCTGCGGCGGCGTTGCGCAGGACGCGCCGTTTGTCCTCCGGCGCGAAGTAATGCAGCAGATCGCTCATCAGAACGAGGTCGAACGCCGTCGGCAGTTCGAAAGCCAGCGCGTCGCCGGCGACCAGCGACAGACGCCCGCTGTCGATCGCTTCGGCCAATCGCGCGGCGTTGCGATCGATCACGTCGGCGCGGTCGAACAGCGTGACCGCGACGGAGGGCGCGCGCGCCATGAGCCGCGTCGAAAAGGAGCCCGCCCCGCCGCCGAGATCGAGCACCCGCGCCCCGTCCGCGAGCTTCGGACCCAGCCGCTCGACCAACCGGTCGATCGAAGGCAGATTGCTGAGCTCCACCGCCGTCAGATAGCCGGGCAGCCGCTCCCCCTGCATCAGGCCCGCGTCTTCGGGGCGCGCATCGGGATCGCGCAGCATAGCGGCCAGCTCCAGCCAGATCTCATTTTCCCGGCGATAGGCCAGGATCTCCGGTAGAATGCTGTGCGGTCCATCGGCAAGCAGGGCGCGCACGTCCTCGGGCGCGGCGTAGCGCTCGCCCGTCTTGACCAGCAGCCCGATCGCCGCCAAGGCGTTCAGCAGAACGCGGGCCGCCGTCTCGGAAAGGGCGAGCCGCCGCGCAGCGTCGGGCGTATCGCAGCCCCCCTGCGGAATCTTCGAGAACAGGTCGAGTTCGGCGGCCGCGAACAGAACGGCGGCCGGCCGAAAGCTGGTCGCGACCGACACCAACTCGCGCCACAGCGTGATTTGGGTCTCGGACCGGTCAGGGGATGACGTCACGGGCTCGCTCTCTCCATCGCGTGGGTGTGGGGGGAAGGGATCGTTGGGCGGGCCGCGCCGGGCGACGAGCATCGACTTGACCCCGGCCAAGTCATGCAGCGTGAGCGCGCCGCACCCGCACGCCGCCAGCATCTCCGCCGCCTCTGCGTCGCTCTCGAGGTAGGCGTTGCGGTATTTCATCGCCATGCGGAAAGCGAAGAGGGCCGCGCCGGCCGGGCGCGTCCCGTCCGGCGAGAGAGAGAATTTCACCACGGCGATCCGTCCGTCAGGCGCCAGTGCGGCGCAGGCGTTCTCGACGATCGCGCGCTTTTCGGCCGTCGGGAAAAGCTCCAGCAGTTCGTTGATCAGAACCAGGTCGTAGCGTCCCTCCGGCGAGAGTCGGCGCGCGTCTCCGACGGTGAGGCGCAGCCGACCGTTCTCCAATCGGTCGCGCTCGCCGCGGCACATCTCCATGCCGCCCTCCAGATCAAGGATCTCGACCGAGATGTCGGGAAAGCGGTCCAACAACAGGCGCGCCAACACCCCGTCGCCGCCGCCGACGTCCAGAACCCGCGCCGGCCCGCTTAAGATCGGCGCCAGACGCTCGGCGATCTCCGCGCCGAGGATTCGGTTCATCGCCACAATGCCGCGATAGCGACCCAGCTGACTTTGCATGAGCTCCAAGCGATAGGCGTCCGGCGCGGCCTCGCGTTCCGCGAGGATCGCCGCCGCGCGAAGCCAGACGGCGTGTTCGCGGGCGTGCAGCCGCATTTCCGGCGCAACGCTGCATGGACCGGCCCCCAACATCGCCGCGACATCCCCCGGCACGGCGTAGCGCTCGTTCTGTCGCTGGACCAGCCCGATCGACCCCAGCCCGCCGAGCAACGCCCGCGCCGCCGGGTCCGGCAAGCGCAGGGACGCCGCGAGTTCGCTGAGCGAAGCCGGTCCCTGCGCCAGTCGGACGAACACGCCGCTTTCAACGCCGAGGGAGAGCAGGCAGGCGTTGCGGCCGGCGGCGGCCAGGTGAAGCAGGTCCGCGCGGGTCGCGGCGCACAACTTCCGACCGGGCGACGCTTCGCCGCCGGACGCGTCCCCAAACGGCGCCGCCGTTCTTTCCCAATCGGCCGCAGGCGTAGCGTCCATTTTTTGCCGCCGCCCCCTGTCGCGATCGTCCTGCGAGCGGCCCCCACAGAATCCTATTGCACCTTTATACGGGCAGTTAAATAACTTTACAACTTTTACGATTCGCCATATGGTTTGCGGGCGTGGGGAGCGGCCGTCAGCGGGTTTGGCCTCGCCTCGGCGCCTGTTCGCGACATCCGGCCGACGCCGGGTGATCCGCATCCGCAACGATTAGGGGGAAGACTGACATGATGCTCGATTTGGACAAAGCGTCGAAGGCGCTGAACGGTCTCAAGACCGATGAGGGCGCGAAGGCGGTTGAGGAGCTTCACACCCATCTGAAGGGGTTCCGCGGCCGTCTCGGCGTTGAGCTTAACGACGCGGAATTCCGCTATGTGATGCAAACCCTGTTCAACGAACAGGTCGTCACCGTGCCGGCCGAAGAGGCCGCCCGTATGCCGGGCCCGACGCTGCTCAACCACGGCTTCAGCGTTCGCGCCGTGATCTGATCTCGCGTCAATCGTCCGCGATCGAAAGCCGGGAAGCCTTTCGGGCTTCCCGGCCCCCGGTCTCTAGAAGCGTGCCATGCAGACATCGCAGAAGATCGGCTCCTTCACGGTCGATCCGGACGAGCGCATCCTGTTCGCCGGAACAATGGGCGGCGACGTCCTGGCCGTCGACATCGACTCGTTCGAGATCGTGGCGCGCCGCCACGTTCATGCGGGCGCTATCGAGGCGATCGCGGCGCATCCGCGGCTGCCTTACGTCGCCGCCATGTCGATGGACCGCAGCGTCAGCCTGATGACGCGTCCGGGCGCCGGCGATCCGACCCCGGAGCCGCCGACCCTGACGCAACTCGATCGCTTCACCTTCCGCGACACGCCCTGTCGCAACGACACCTTCGCAGCGTCCCCGACCCATTCCCTCAGTCAGGCGCTGACCTTCCATCCGACGGACAGGCGCCTTGCAACGCGCAGCGGCAGCGGCGGGGTGCTGGAACTGGACTTCGACGCCGACCGGTTCGCGCTGCGGCATTGCACGCGCTTCCACGGCGATATCGATCTGGTGACCGTCCGCTACACCGAGGACGGGGACGCGCTGATCAGCGCCGCCGGCGGTCACGCCGTGCTGTCGCGCGACGGCGAGGAGCTTCGCAGCTGGACCCTCGGCGACTTCAATTTGCACTGGTTCGAGCCGCTGGGGGACGACGAATATCTGATCGCCTGCGACGAGCTCTACGTCATCCGCCTCGACATCCAGGACCGGAAGCCGCCGCTGCGCGGTTTGCGCCTGACCCGAGACGACCTGGAGCATGTGACCTACAATTCCACGTCCAAGCGCGCCTTCGTCGCCGGCTTCGACGGAACGGTCTATGAAATCAATCCGGAGAGCTGCGACTACGCGCGCATCGCTTGGGTCGCGCCTTACAAGATGCGCTGGGTGAAGACGTTGGAGCGCGATCCTAACGTCCTGATCGGCCATTGCTTCAATGGCGGACTCTACAAGGTAGATCTTGCGAGCCAGCGCGTCCTGGACTGCATCAAGGAGACGCCGAACACCGTCTGGACCAGCGTGCGGGCGGGCGACAGCCTGTTCTTCGCCGGGGAGGGCGGTCTCGTTCGCGAGGTGGCGCTTGACGGCGTCGAACCGGTCGCCAAGGCGGCCAAGGTCGCGCTCCGCCCTGCGTTGGAGAAACGGGGCGCCGACGCGTCCTCTTTCACCAAACGCATGGCGATGGGGCCGTCGGGTCTGATCTTGGCGGAGAAGAACGGCCGCGTCCTGGAGGTCGGCGAACACGGGGTGCGTCAGCTCGTCGATATCGGCCAGGAACTGCGCGACATCGCCGTCAATCCCGACAAGACGGCCGCCTTCGTGTGCACGGAGCGCGGCGAGGTGCGCAAGCTTCGCACCGAGGACGGCAAGATCGTCGCCGTCTATCACGACCGTTTGCGCGAACCGATCTGGTCGCTCGCCTATCATGAGACGCGCAACCTCCTCGCCTTTGCAGAGCGGCGCGGCAATCTGGTGATCGCCGACGGGGAGTCGCTGGATGTGCTCCACGTCGCCCGCAAGACATCCCGGCCCAAGCGCATGAAATGGTGGAACGACACGCTGATCTATGTGCGCACTGGAGAGCTCTGGCGCTTCGATTTGGAGAGCCGCGCGATGCGCCCCTATGTCGCCGATTGCGGCAATACGATCGAGGACTTCATCTGGGACGCCTCGGAACGCTACCTCGTTTTGGTCAATTACCGCACGGAGGTGGTGCTGTGCGATTTCAAGTCCGGCGAGAAGCTCTGCGTCACGCCCGATCAGGCCGATTTCTCGAAAGGTCTCGCCTGGCTCGACCTGCCCGGACGCGCCGACGCCTATCCGCTCGACTTCGTCACCTTCGGGCGCAGCGGAACGGCGCATCGCTACCGCATCCACAATGAGCGCCTGACGGCCCTCGGGCCGATCGCGCCGGCCTTGCTTTGATCCGCCTGGTCGCGCGGCGGCCAAAAAGAGGGAACCCGCCATGCCTCATGTGATGATCGTAAACGGCAGCCAGCGGCCGAACGCCGAGTCGAGCAAGGTGACCGGCTTCGTGCGAAAACTGGCGGAAGCGCGCGCGGACCTCGGCTGCCACGTGCTCGACTTCACCCGAACCAGCCTGCCGATGTGGAGCGACGCGCCCGAGGCGCAGGAGGCGCAGAACGCCGCCTGGGCGCCGATCCGGCCTCAGATCCGCGAATCGCTCGGTCTGGTGCTCGTCGCGCCGGAGTGGAACGGCATGGCGCCGCCGGCGCTCAAGAACTTCTTCCTGTACTGCACCGAGCATGAGTTGGCCGATCGGCCGGCGGTGATCGTCGGCGTCTCCTCCGGCTCGGGCGGCGCGTCGCCCGCGACGGAATTGCGCCTCAGCAGTTACAAGGACACCCAAATCTGCTACTTGCCGGAGCAGGTGATCGTACGCCGGGTTCGGGACGTTCTGAACGATCCCGATCAGCCGGCCTCTGAAGACGACGCCTATATCCGCTTCCGCCTCGACTACGCGCTGACCCTCCTGCTCGAATACGGCAAGGCGCTCGCGCAGGTTCGCGACGCCGGCGTTCGACGCTTCGACATCCTGCCCTACGGCATGTAGCGCCTGGGAAGCCCCCGCCTCAGTCGGCGCGCCGATCCGCCTTTTCGTGCGTCGGCGTCTCGCCCAGATTGGGGAGGTCGACGATGAAACGGGCGCCGCCGCCTTGCGCGTCCTCCAAGCGGACCTCACCGCCAAGCAACTCTGCGAGCCCTTTTACGATCGAGAGGCCGAGCCCCAGGCCGTCGGCGGTCCGACCGGGTCTTCTGACATACGCCTCGAAGATTTGCGCGCCGAGGTCGGGCGGCACGCCGCGCCCGTCGTCGCACACTTCGATCCGCCAACCCGACCGGTGAGGCCTGGCGTCCAGGGTGACGAAGCGGCCGCCCGAATGATCGATCGCGTTGGCCAAGAGATTGCGCACGATCCGGAACACCAGGTCGGGATCGCTGTAGAGAGAACCCGCCTTCGCCTGATCGGCGATTCGGATCGCGACGCCGGCCTCGTTGGCGACCGGCAGGAACTCTTGCAAGGCGCGCTCCAAGAGCTCGCGCACGACGAAGAAGCGCGGCGCCGGCTTGACGTCGTGACCGGAGAGCCGGCTGACGTCGGCGAGGTCGCCGAGCATTTTTCTCAACGATTCGACCGCGCGCCTTTGCGCGAGCGCCATCTCCGGCGCCTCGCGTTCGAGGATCGGCGCCGCGGCGCCGGTTATCAGATCGAGCGCGAACACCGGCTGGCGCAGATCGTGGCCGAGCGCTCGTATCATCGCTTCCCGGCGTGTGTGCGCGCATCGTTGCCGCTCGTACGCCGCCTCCAAACTGGCGAGGCGCGCGTACTCGGCGCTGTAGTCCACGCATTGGCAGGCGATATGGCGCTTGGTCCCGGTTTCGGGATCGTCGATCCAATCGACGATGACGCGCACGGGTCGGCGCGCCTGCGGGCCGGAGCCGGACACCATCACCACGCCGACGAACGCTTTGCCGAGGGCCAGCGCCTCCAACAGCGCGCTTGATTCCGACCCTGTCGGATCCCAAAGCCGGCGCCGCCAGAAGTCCTGACAGCCGCCGTGCGGCTCGCCCAAGAGGTCGATGAAGGCTTGATTGTACTGCACGGGCGCGCCGCTGCGACCGTCGAAAAGGCACACGGCCTGCGTCATGCCTTCGAGGGTTCGCTGCAGCAGGTAACGCTCGCCTTCGGCTTGGCGCCGCGACGTGATGTCCCGCCAGCACATCGCAACCGCCGCTTCGTCGCCGAAATCCCCTTTCACGATGGGAGTTGCGTTGCATTCGACAAGGCGCCGCTCGCCGTCGGCGTCGAGGACCGGATACTCCGCCCGCTCGGGCGTCTCGCCCGCGATGAGACGTTGCAGGCGGCGCTCGAACGCCTCACGGACGCTCGGGTCGAGGAGCCGCAGGACCGCCGTGTCGAGCAGGTCGGAGGGCGAAAGGCCGAGGGCGCGCTTGAATGAGGGCGAGGCGTACCGAATCCGTCGGTCGGCCGACACCAGGAGGATCATGTCGACCACGTTCTCTGCGAGCAGTCGATACCAGCGCTCGCTTTGACGCGTGGCTTCCCTCAATCGGAGCAGCTCCTCGCACCGTTGCAGCAGCACGAGAGCGCCCGAGCCGTCGGACCGCGAGCCCACGATCGGGCGCACGATCACTTGAAACCAGGGGGCGCGCGCCGACGCGGCCGCCTCGCCGGCGGCCGGCAAAAGCGCTTGGACGATCAGAGAGGCGGCCGCATCGCCCCCGTCTGATGCGACCGCCCGAAGGCGCTCGCGCAACCTGACCGCGGTCCCGGCTTCATCGCGCCAGCTGACGGCGCGCCACGCATCTTGCGCGGCGCGCAGACGCTTCGCTCCGCGATCGACGTCAGCGGCGAGCAATTCCATCGCGGCGCTATTGCCCGCAAGCATTTCGCCGGCCGCATCGCAGACCAGCACCGGGTCGGGCGTCGCCTCCAGCATCTCGCGCCAGCGGAGCGCCTCGCGGTCAAGATCGGTCACGTCGATGCTGATGCTGGCGACGCCGAGAAGCCCGCCCGTCGCGTCGACGCACGGATAGCGGACCGTGAAGACGCTGAACTCCTCCGCACCGCCGTGCGGCCCGCGTTCCAGATGCTTGACGACTCCATGCCGCATCGTCTTCTCGACGTCGGCATCGTAACGCGCGCCGGCCTCGGTTCCGAAAACCTCGTCGCTGCGCCGGCCGAGCGCTTCGCGGGCGGGCATGTCGAAGAAGCGCTCGAAGACCGGATTGATGAAAACGTAGCGGCGCTCCGGATCGCGCAGATTGATTTCGAAAGGCGCGCTCATGATGATCGCTTGGGCGACGCTCTGCGCGGGCGCGCCGCGGTCCCGCGCGAGGGCGACGGTGCAGCCGCCGAGCTCCGGCGCATGCTTCGCCTTAAGCCGCCAGCCCGGCTCACCCCCCGCGCGGCGGGAAAGGGTCAGGTCGACCGCCGGCTTTCGACCTGCGGCGCACTCAAGCAAGAGCGCGCGCGCGCGTGCGGCGTCGTCTTCGCTGACAGCCTCCAGGACGGCTTGGAAGTCTGGATCGCGCTCCGCAAAGGCGGCCCCTCTGTCTGAGGGCGCGCGCGCGAAGAAGGTGACTAATTCGGGCTCGTGTCTAGCCAATCACGATCCCTCTCGCTCGGGGTCCGACATCGCTAGGCGTGAGAGGTTGCGCCGATCACTGCGTCGACACGCCGGGTACTTCAAGCTGAAGAAGCCCCGCTTCCTGAGCGATCAGCACCGCCTGAGTGCGGTTTTTGGCCTTCAACTTCTGCATCACGGCCGCGACGTGCGCCTTGACGGTCGGAAGCGCAAGATCAAGGGCGTTCGCGATCATCTGGTTGCTGGCGCCCGTGTTCATCTCTCGAAGCACGCGCATCTGCATCGCGGTCAATCCGGCCCTGTCCGCGCGCCCGCCTGCAACGGGCGACGGGGCGTGGCGCGCGGTCCGCTCATAGGCTTCGCGCCCTCCCGATAGGATCTGCGCCGGGACGTAGGTTTCGCCGTCCATCACCATCGCGAGGGCGAGACGCGTCGCCGCAAGCGAGGCGCTTTTGGGCAGAAATCCGGCGACGCCGAGCGCCAACGTTCGTTTGATCACCTCCGCGTCTTCGACCATCGACATCACCAGAACTTTCGCGCCGGCCGCGCCGCGCACGACGCGCTGCATCTCTTCGGGCGAGCCGTTCGGCATCATGAGGTCGAGGATGACCAGATCGTAGGGAACGCGTTCCAGCGCCTCGAGCGCCCCCTGGAAGGAGCCGCACTCCGTGACGGACGCCCTGACCCAAAGCTCCCGAACGCAGCTGTTGAGGCCCATCCGCACACTGGAGTGGTCGTCGACGATCAGAACCCGCGGTTCGGTCAATCCGCCGAACGGAGGGAGAGCAGGGGCGTCTGGCACGCGAGAAATCCCTTCACACCGGTGAGTTGCTTGCGTAACAAGATGAACACATTAAGAGAAGACGTGTAAAAAGATTCTTAACCACAAATTTCGTCATGATACTTAATATTTAATACGAAATTGTGCATCAATGTATATTTTGTATCATGATAATATAAAATTCTGATACCTTATGATGTTTACGGTCTTTACCCATTTTTAAGAGGATCGTGCGAATCATTACCTCGCAAAACCGGAGTGAACGTCTCCAAACGGCATGCTCACTTCAAACAATTGAACCGCATGAATACTCGAAAGGGGCGCGGAGATGTTTTGGCGAAAGACCCAGACGGTGGAGCCCGCGCAGGCGGGCGTTTCGGCGGCCGGCGTCGGCTCGGCTTCGGAGGGCGCGCCGCTTGGCGGGCCGGTCGCGGCGGATCTGATGGACTTCCGGG
>NZ_JAVJQE010000012.1:0-115672 GCF_040218065.1 Marivibrio sp.
AACCGAATACTCCGCCGTTACGGGCTGCTGCGGAATGATTGAGCCGACGGCCCGGCAGCCGTTCGCCCCTGGCTCTCCCGGCTCTGGCTCTCCCGGCCCTGGCTCCGCCCCCGCATCTCTCCTTCCTCGGCGGACCGCCCCGTGAGTAGTCCCTCGGCGTGGCGCCACGGGTCTCGAGAGGAGCATGTCCCGCCGGAGGCATGCTCATCCAAGTGAGGCGCGACCGAGGCAGGCCGCTAAAACGCGACGCGTATCGAATAGGTCGGGAGCGACCGACTGCTCGACCTCTTCATTGAGGAACAGCTGGGCGTGCGTGAGACGCGTGCGCTCGCCATCGATAGCGTTCTCTTCGAGCCGTATACGTAAGTCAGGGCGCTGCAGAAGTTCTTTCCGGGCGATAGACCGACTTCTCGCGATCGCACTCACCTCGTCAGATGCAGAACGTTCCCTTCTCCCGCCTCGATCGAAGCGGCGGGGATGAGCCGGCAAGCCTCCGCCGGTTTAAGCCCGAAGGTGACCATTTTCAGGAGCTCGGCTTTCTTTTCGAGCGTCGCTCCCCCGATATAGTGCCTCTCGGTGACGCACTCCCGCTCGTGACCGAGGATGTCCTTGATGTAGGCCGTGTTTACGTGGCTGTCCGCGAGTTGGGTCGCCAGGCTCTTCCTGAGCCTATGAAGACAGCCCCCTTCCTCGTAGAGCCCGAGATCGTGAATGATGCGCCCGAACCACTCGGCCGAAGTTTTGCTGCGATGGCCGACATTAATGTCGCCGGCCCCCGGGAAAAGCCAGACGCTGCCGGTGGCGGCGCGGCGCTCGACGTACGCCTCGATCCCGAGGTGCATCAAGAACGGATGGATGGGCACGTCGCGCGTCGCCCGCTCCGTCTTGAGCGACTGCCCCTTGCCTTCCTTGAACGAGAAGTGCGGGATGCGGGTCTTGAGGTTCACGTCCTCAAGCCGGAGCTGCGCGATTTCTTCCCGGCGTGCGCCGGTGAAAGCGACGCAGGTCGTGATCCAGAACTCGCGGGACCGCTCTTCGGGCGCGCGCGCCATTTCCTCCCGGAAAGGCCGCGACGAGAAGATCTTGACCAGATCTTCCCCTTCGAACTCCCGCTTCACGCGGCGATCCTTATCCCGTTCCGCCACGGAGAAGATCAACCCTCCGAAAGGATTGATGCGCTTACGGCTGGGGGTCGCGCCTGCGTTGATGAACTTGGTCCAAATCGAGTTCATTGCGGACAGATGCTTGCAGGCCGTCTTCTTGGTCATGCGCGCGATCCGCCCCTTTTCCAACGCGCTCTCATACTCGGCCTCCGTGAGCTCGCCCTGCTTCCGGCGCTCCGTCAAGTCGGTCTCGAACTCATCGTCCAACTCGTCGGCCGCATCGATCATCGCTGGGAAGCTAAGGCCCCGGAAGCGCGCGTCATGGCTGTAGCCGGCCGGCACATCCAGCATCTTCTCTCGGAACGATAGCGCCATGTCGTCCGTGACGTCGCGAACAGCGACATCACCGAAAAAGGCGGCGAAGAGCTTAGCCGAGCTGCGGTAGCTCTTCTTCGAATGATCCGAGATATTCGACCGGGCGAGCGCTTTATCCATGGCCTCGGTGATCGGCAGCGCGGCCCGGGCCTCGATTTGGTCCATCAGGCCGTCGCTCGCGGCCCGGCTGCGGCTCCAGGCGGTCTCATCTGGCTCGCTCTGAGCGGCCGGCGACGCAGGCTCGGGCGCGGGCGCTGCGTACACCGGGGCGGCTTCGCGATCCGCTCCTTCGGCGCGCGACGGCGGCGGTGCGGTTTGGGCTGACATGTCACGCGGCGGGGCCGACGCCGCCGCGACCGGCAGAGAAGCGACGGGCGGCGGGCTCGACGCGTGACCGACGCCGCTCGCGGCGTGCGACGCGCCGACGACCGCGTCATAGACCCCGGTCTCGCGCCGGGCGTTCTCATCCGCCGCGCGGATCAGCCCCTTGGTTACCTCGCGCGCGGCCCGCGCTTGGGACGCCGCATCGAGCTCCGGGGGAAGGAGGCCCGCGCGCGTGAGGCGCTCGAGGAAAGGCCGCGCGGCGTCCGGAGACCGGCGCGCGAGGCTTTCGGAGAGCCGCTGCGCTTCCGCGCGCCAATGTTGGACGGCGCGCTGGACCTCAAACGGCGAGATCTCGCCGCTGAGAATGCGTTGCTGCTCCGCTTCGGCGAGCGCCGTCTGGATGACGGCGCTCACGGCCTCGTGGAGCGTCCGCTCGTCGAGCGTCCAAGCGGTCGGATCATTATGAAGCAGTTCGGTCATTCTCTCGAAACCCTTGTCGGCGACGGCCGCGCGGAAGCGGGCGACACCGGGTACATGGGCTTTGAGGGAGAAGACGATCCTTATATCGACGCCGGATATCGGCGCCAGCGGCCGAGCGGAGCGCCGGTAATAGTAGATGTCGCCGCGTTTCATGAGGTGGCGTGGCATGGCGCCCTCCTGTTCGGCTGCTACAGGAAGACGTCACAGCGCCTTGCTACAGCAGCCTGTCCAGACTCGCATGCCGTCGCCTAAATCATTGAATTTTAGGAGAGAATCAAAAAACCGGCGGCGCAGGGCTGGGGGACTAGGATTCGAACCTAGACTACCTGAGTCAGAGTCAGGCGTCCTACCGTTAGACGATCCCCCAGCGCTGCGCCGCCGGTGCGCGGGGGTGTACTGAAGCCGTCCGGGACTGTCAACCCGGGCGCGCGCGGGCGCCGGTCTTTTGGCGCCGGCGCGGCGGCGTTAGACTGTGCGCCGTTAGGGCTGTACGCCCAATTTTTGAAAGGCCCGATCGATGAGCGCAGGCGGCGCGTCGCCAGCGACCGGGGCGGGCCGCGCCGCGCGCCGTCGGCCGCAGATGAAAGCGGGCGGACGGGGGCGGCGCGCGGAGGGCGCCGTCTACGGCGCGCTCGACCTCGGCACCAACAATTGCCGGCTGCTGGTGGCGACGCCGACGGCGGGCGGCTTCAAGGTTGTCGACGCCTTCAGCCGCGTCGTACAGCTGGGCGAGGGCGTCAGTCGCGGCGGCCGATTGGGCGAGCCCGCCATGCGCAGGACGCTCGACGCGTTGGGCGTCTGCGCCGCCAAGCTGCGCCGGCGGGGTGTGTCGCGCATGCGCGCGGTCGCCACGGAGGCGTGCCGACGCGCCGCCAACGCCGAGCGTTTCGTCGCGCGGGTCCGGCGGGAGACCGGCCTGACGATAGAGATCATCCCGCCGAGCGAGGAGGCGCGTCTGGCCATTGCGGGCTGCGTGCCGCTGCTGGATCGGGTCCACGACCGCGCGATCCTTTTCGACATCGGCGGCGGCAGCACGCAGATCGTCTGGTTGGCCGTCGATCCGACCCGGCGCACGGCCCCGGAGGTGCTGGGCGCGACGTCGATCCCGGTCGGCGTGGTGGGCTTGGCGGAGGCGCGCGCCGCCGGCGTCGGCGCCGGCGAAAGTCGGCTGCTTGCCGAGGGGTTGGCGGCCTTCGACGCGACCCATGCGCTCCACCGCGCCGTCGGCGCCGGACGGGTTCAGATGATCGGCGCGTCCAACACGGTGACCACGCTGTCCAGTCTAGATCAGAAGCTGGCGTCTTATCAGCGCGCCAAGGTCGACGGCGCCTGGCTCGATTTCGCGGCGATCGACCGGTTGAGCGCGGAGCTCGCCGCGCTTGACGGGTCGGCGCGCGCGGCGCATCCCTGCGTCGGGCGCGATCGCGCCGGGCTGGTGCTGGCGGGGTGCGAGATCGTGGGCGCGATCTGCCGGCGCTGGCCCGTCGGCCGACTGCGGGTCGCCGACCGGGGCTTGCGCGACGGCATTCTTATGGACCTCATCGCGGCCGATCGAAACGATCGACCCTAAAAACGGAGCCTCGAGAGGCATGGCGTCAGGCAAGAAAGGCGGCGGCCCCAAAGGCGGGGGCAAGGTCAGCGACGCGCGCCACAAGGCGGTGCGTGTCAAGACCGCGCGCGGCCGCAAGTCGAGCTCCACCCGCTGGCTTCAGCGCCAGTTGAACGACCCCTATGTGCAGGAGGCCAAGCGCCTCGGCTATCGCGGGCGGGCGGCCTTCAAGTTGAAGGAGATCGACGAGAAATACGGCCTGCTGCCGACCGGCGGCGGCGCCGTGGTCGATCTCGGCTGCGCGCCCGGCGGCTGGGTGCAGGTCGCATTGGAGCGCATGGGCGAACGGGGGACGATCGTCGGCGTCGACCTGCTGGAATGCGAGCCGATCGCCGGCGCGACGCTGATCCAGGCGGACTTCATGGACGACGACGCGCCCGCGCGCCTCAAGGCCGAGATGCAGGGACCCGCCGACGTTGTGCTGTCCGACATGGCGGCCAACACCACCGGCCACGCCCAGACCGACCATCTGCGCACCCAGGCTCTCGCCGAGCTCGCCTACGATTTCGCGGCCGAGGTCTTGAAGCCCGGCGGCGCCTTCGTCTCCAAGGTCTTCGCCGGCGGGGCGGGGAAGGATCTGCTGGACCTCCTGAAGCGCGACTTCGACAAGGTCGCCCACGTCAAGCCGCCCGCCAGCCGCAAGGAAAGCCCGGAGATGTATGTGGTGGCGCAGGGCTTCCGCGGGGGGCGGGACGGGCGGTCTTAGCCGCAAGACATGTGAGTTCTTGTCATCAAGTCAGTCCATGTCGAAAGACGATCCGCGAGCCGCGACCCCTAACCGTCGGCCTGGACTGGTTCCGGGCCAACAGCCTCTCGCGTCCGCCGGCGCGCACCGCTGTTCCCCCGGCGCAAGGCCGGGGTGACGGTGAGGGGCTTTTGGCGAGTTCTCGAAGTTTTCAGGAGGGATGTCATCGCGCCCGACGCGCGGCGTCCGGAGCGGGCTGTGACAGGTCCCCGCTTTCGCGGGGACACCTGATGCTGAACAGACGTTGTGCGACGCCGCCCGGCCCGACCTAACGCCGCGCCAGCAACTCCGCCGCCTCGCGCGCGAAATAGGTGAGGACGCCGTCGGCGCCGGCGCGCTTGAAGCAGAGCAGCGCCTCCAGGATCGCGCGCTCCCGGTCGAGCCAGCCGTTCTGGATCGCGCCGGCCAGCATCGCGTACTCGCCGGAGACCTGATAGGCGTAGGTCGGCGCGCCGAAGGCGTCTTTGACCCGCCGCACGATGTCGAGATAGGGCATCCCCGGCTTCACCATCACCAGGTCGGCCCCTTCCTCAAGGTCCTTGGCGACTTCGCGCAGGGCCTCGTCGGTGTTGGCGGGGTCCATCTGATAGGTGCGCTTGTCGCCGATCAGGGCCGACGCGCTGCCGACCGCCTCGCGGAAGGGGCCGTAGAAGGCGCTGGCGTATTTGGCGGCGTAGGAGATGATCCGAACCTCCTGATGCCCGGCCGCGTCGAGGGCTTGGCGGATCGCGCCGACGCGCCCGTCCATCATGTCCGACGGGCTGATCGTGTCGCAGCCGGCCTCCGCCTGGTTGACGGCTTGGCGCTTCAGCACCTCGACCGTTTCGTCATTCAGGATGCGGCCGTCGGCGATAAGCCCGTCATGCCCGTGGTCCGTGTAGGGGTCGAGGGCCGCGTCGCACAGGATCACCATGTCGGGGCAGGCGGCCCGCACGGCGCGCGTCGCGCGGCAGACGAGGTTCTCCGGATTGAGGGCTTCGGAGCCCTGGGAGTCCTTCTTCGCCGGATCGGTCTGGGGAAACAGCGCGATCGCGGGGATGCCTAGGTCCTCGGCCCGCTTTGCGTCCTCGACCGCCTGATCGACCGACAGGCGCTCCACCCCAGGCATGGCGGCGACCGGCTCGCGCAAGGCGTCGCCGTCCTTCACGAACAGCGGCCAGATGAAGTCCTGGGGGCCCAAGCGCGTCTCGGCGACGAGGCGCCGGATATTGTCATTCGTGCGGTTGCGCCGCATGCGGCTCGTCGGATAGCGGCCCAGGGTCGGGTCCATTTTGCGCGTCTCCCCCAACGGAACTCTGTCTCGGCTCGAAGACTAGCCGGGGGGGCGGCGCCGCTCAATGGCCCTCGCTCAGAGGCCTTGCCGCAACCGATCGAGCGCCCCCTGCAGGATGTAGGCGGCGGCCATCTTGTCGACGACTTCGCCGCGGCGCTTGCGGGTCATGTCCGCTTCGCCGACCAGGAAGCGCTCGACCGCGCTGGTCGACAGCCGCTCGTCCCAGAAGACGATGGGGATCGTCCAGCCGCGCAGCTCGATCAGGTTGCGGGCGAGCTGGCGCACCGACTGGGCGCGCGGCCCCTCGCTGCCGTCCATGTTGACCGGCAGGCCCATGATCACGCCGCCGGCCTTGCGCTCGGCCGCGAGCTGTTCCAGCCGTTCGGCGTCCTTCGTGAATTTGGTGCGCTTGACGGTCTCGACCGGCGAGGCGATCTGCCAGCCCGGATCGCAGGCCGCCACGCCGATCGTCTTCGTCCCGGGATCAAGGCCCAGCAGCACAGTCCCGCGGGGCAGGGCGGAGAGGTCGTCCGGTTCGCTCATGGGCGGGTTATGGCCTGTCGCGGGGCGCTTGACCAGCCTCGGGCGCGCCCGCGCTCACCGGGCGGCCAGACAGTCGAGAAAGGCGGTCAGGATCGCCTGATCGGCGGTGACCAGCGTCAGCCCCTCCGCGCGCGCCTGGGCAACCAACATCCGGTCAAACGGATCGCGGTGATCCCACGGGAGCGCGCCCGCGGCCTCGGCATGAGCGACACCGATAGGCAGCGGGGCGATGGAAAGGGCGCGCAGGAGATCCTCCGCCGCGATGTCCAGGGTCAGCTTCCCCAAGCGGCGTTTGATCGCGATCTCCCATGCGCTGGCGGCGCTCGCATACACGCGCACGGATGAATCCGCGATCCGCGCGCGCACCGGCGCGGCCAGGACCTCCGGTCGATATCCGCACCAGAGCAGCACGTGAGTGTCGAGGAGCAGGCTCATGAGCCGATCGGGAAGACCGCTCCGCCCTCGAAGCCCGCCGCATCCTCCAGCGGGGCGTCGAAGTCTTCCGCGATTTCGCAGCGCCCCGGCGCCTGACCGAGCGGCCGCGGCGCAGCCGCGGCGGCGTGGTAGGGAACGAGACGCATATAGGGGTCGCCCGCGCGCGCGATGATTATCTCTTCGCCTTCCGCCGCGCGGCGGGCGAGCTCCGACAGACGGCTTTTCGCTTCGAGCATGTTGATTTTCATCGAGACGCCTCCTGCGTCTTAGCTAGCCTAGCCATATTTGCTCCGCAAGGTCGATCGGTCAAGCGCCCCGCCTTCTTGCCCGACCGGGAGGCCGGTGATAGCTTCCGCGCGGCTTTCGGCGGGCGTCATGCGCCCGTCGCCGCATCATTGGACAGCATCGATCTTGGAAGAAGAGGGCTCGCCCATGGCGCTCGACAAGCAGACGGTGGCGAAGGTGGCGCACCTCGCCCGCATCAAGGTGCCGGAGGCGCGGCTGGAGAGCCTGGCCGGCGAGCTCGACGGCATCGTCAATTGGGTCGAACAACTGGGCGAGGTGGACGTCGACGGCGTCGCGCCGATGACGTCCGCGGTCGAGACCGGCCTGCGCTGGCGCGAGGACGTGGTGGACGACGGCGGCTATGCCGAGAAGGTCACGGCCAACGCGCCGGACGCGCAAATGAATTTCTACACGACCCCCAAGGTCGTCGAGTGAGCGGGAGCCAGTTCGAGCCATGACCGATCTTCTGGACCTCACCCTGACCGACGCCCGGGACAAGCTGGTCGCGCGCGAGATCTCCTCGGTCGAGTTGACCGACGCCTACATCAAGGCGGTGGAGGCGGCGCGCCCGCTCAACTGCTACATCACCGAGACGGCCGAGCGCGCGCGCGAGATGGCCGAGGCCTCCGACCGGCGCTTAAAGGACGGGAAGGCCGGCGCGCTCGAAGGCCTGCCGCTCGGGATCAAGGATCTGTTCTGCACCGAAGACGTCCTGACGACGGCCGGCAGCCACATCCTGGACGGCTTCAAGCCGCCCTATGAGAGCACGGTCACCCGCAATCTGTGGGACGCCGGCGCAGTGATGCTGGGCAAGCTCAATCTCGATGAATTCGCGATGGGCTCCGCCAATCTGACCAGCCATTACGGGCCGGTGAAGAACCCCTGGAAGCGTCAGGGCGACGATAAGGACCTGGTCCCCGGCGGCTCCTCGGGCGGCTCGGCCGCTGCGGTCGCCGCGCGCGCCTGTCTGGCGGCGACGGGGACGGACACCGGCGGCTCGATCCGCCAGCCGGCGGCCTTCACCGGCATCGTCGGGTTGAAGCCCAGCTACGGGCGGTGCTCGCGCTGGGGGATCGTGGCCTTCGCCAGTTCCCTCGACCAGGCCGGGCCGATGACGCGCACCGTGCGCGACGCGGCCCTCATGCTGGGCGCGATGGCGGGGTTCGATCCGAAGGACTCGACCAGCGTCGACCGCCCGGTCCCGAATTACGAGGCCGCGCTGGACGGCGGGGTTAAGGGCCTGAAAGTGGGCGTGCCGAAGGAATACCGCGTCGACGGCATGCCCGAGGCGATCCAGCAGCTCTGGGACCAGGGCGTGGCCTGGCTGAAAGATCAGGGCGCGGAGATCGTCGACGTCTCGCTGCCGCACACGAAGTACGCGCTGCCGGCCTATTACATCGTGGCGCCGGCGGAGGCGTCGTCCAACCTCGCGCGCTATGACGGCGTCCGCTACGGCCTGCGCGTCGACGGCGACTCGCTGATTGAGATGTATGAGAACAGCCGCGGCGAGGGCTTCGGCGAGGAGGTGAAGCGCCGGGTGCTGATCGGCACCTACGTGCTCTCCGCCGGCTACTACGACGCCTATTACCTGAAGGCCCAGAAGGTCCGCACCCGCATCGCCGAGGATTTCGCCAAGGCCTATCAGCAGTGCGACGTGCTGCTGACGCCGGCCACCCCGTCGGCCGCCTTCGGCATCGACGAGGAGCCGTCGGACCCGGTGCAGATGTATCTGAACGACGTCTTCACCGTGCCCGCGAACCTCGCCGGGCTGCCGGGGATCAGCGTGCCGGCTGGGACGGACGATCAGGGCCTGCCCTTGGGCTTGCAGATCCTGGGACGGGCGTTCGACGAGGAGACGGTGCTGCGCGCGGCGTATGCGCTGGAGCAGGCGGCGGGCTTCACGGGACGCCCGCAGTTTCAGGCCGGCTGACGGACGGGACTTGGAGGAGAGATAGAGCGATGGCCGAGTACCGTCTGAAGGGCGAGACCGGGGAGTGGGAGGTCGTCATCGGCCTCGAAGTGCATGCGCAGGTCACGAGCCAAGCGAAGCTGTTCTCCGGCGCGGCGACCGCTTTCGGCGCGGATCCGAACGCGCAGGTCAGCCTGGTCGACGCCGCGATGCCCGGCATGCTGCCGGTGATCAACGGCGAATGCGTGCGCCAGGCCGTGCGCACGGGCCTGGCCCTCAACGCCGCGATCAACAAGGTGAGCGTCTTCTCGCGCAAGAACTACTTCTACGCCGATCTGCCGCAGGGCTATCAGATCAGCCAGTACGATCAGCCGATCGTGGGCGAGGGAGAGATCGAGATCGACCTGCCCGACGGCTCGACCAAGACGGTCGGGATCGAGCGCCTGCATCTCGAGCAGGACGCCGGCAAGTCGATGCACGACCAGCATCCGAAGAAGAGCTTCATCGATTTGAACCGCTCGGGCGTCGCCCTGATGGAGATCGTCTCGAAGCCCGACATGCGCTCGCCGGACGAGGCGGCGGCCTACGTCTCGGCGCTGCGCTCGATCGTGCGCTACATCGGCTCCTGCGACGGCAACATGGCCGAAGGCTCGATGCGCGCGGACGTGAACGTCTCGGTGCGCAAGCCGGGCGAGCCGTACGGCACGCGGGCGGAGCTCAAGAACATCAACTCGGTCCGCTTCGTGCGCCAGGCGGTGGAGATCGAGGCGCTGCGCCAGATCGAGATCCTGGAGAACGGCGGGACCGTCGATCAGGAGACGCGGCTCTTCGACCCGACGAAGGGCGAGACCCGCTCGATGCGCAACAAGGAAGAGGCGCACGACTACCGTTACTTCCCCGATCCGGACCTGCTGCCGCTGGAGTTCGACGACGCCTTCGTCGAGGCGTGCCGGGACAGCTTGCCCGAACTGCCGGCGGAGAAGAAGAAGCGCTTCATGGAGAGCTACGGCCTCTCCGGCTACGACGCCTCGGTGCTCGTCGCCGATTGGGAGATCGCGGCCTATTACGAGGAGGTCGCCAAACACGGCGATCCCAAGCAGGCCGCCAACTGGGTGACGGTCGAGCTGTTCGGGCGCCTCAACAAGGCCGATAAGACGATCGCCGACAGCCCGGTCAGCGCCGAGTCGCTGGGCGAACTCCTGGCGCTGATGGCCGACGCCACGATCTCCGGCAAGATCGCCAAAGACGTCTTCGACGAGATGTTCGAGACCGGCCGCGGCGCCAAGGCGATCGTCGAGGAGAAGGGGTTGAAGCAGATCACCGACACGGGCGCCATCGAGGCGATCGTCGATCAGGTGATCGCCGACAATCCCGGCCAGGTGGAGCAGTATCAGGGCGGCAAAACCGGCCTGATCGGCTGGTTCGTCGGCCAGGTCATGAAGGCGAGCCAGGGCAAGGCCAATCCGCAAACCGTCAACGAGCTGCTGAAGCAGAAGCTGGACGGGTAGGGGGCGGCCCGTCCCTCGTACGCAAGGGCTGTCATCCCGGGTGCCCAGCAGGGCGACCCGGGGTCTCGCCGTCGGCGTACGGGCGGCCGGTTTTCTCGGCGCCCCCGCGAAAGCGGGGGCCTCCTTGCGGCGCGCTCGGGCGTCTCGGGCGGGCTGAGACAGGTCCCCGCTTTCGCGGGGACGCGGGTCTGCGGCAACATGGGCCTCAGCCACGCCGCCCGGGCGGCCGGTTTTCTCGGCTCCCCCGCGAAAGCGGGGGCCTCCTTGCGGCGCGCTCGGGCGTCTCGGGCGGTTGAGACAAGGTCCACGCTTTCGCGGGGACGCGGGTCTGCGGCAACATGGGCCTCACCCACGCCGCCCGGGCGACCGGTTTTTCTCGGCGCCCCCGCGAAAGCGGGGGCCTCCTTGCGGCGCGCTCGGGCGTCTCGTGCGGGTTGAGACAGGTCCCCGCTTTCGCGGGGACTCTCGAAAGACCGCTTTCGGATGGATAGAGCGCAGACGGCGTCGGCGCAGCGGTTCGCCGCCTACTTGCTCGTCGCCACGAAGACGCCGTCCCAGTCGGCGGGCGGCGGCTCCTCGCGGAAGATCGCGATGCGCTCGCGGTAGATGGCGTAGAACTCGTCCATCACGCCGCCGAGACGGCCTTCGAGCGCGCCCATCAGCCGTTCGGCCTCGTCCCACTGTTGACCGCGATAGGCCGCCAGCATGGCGTCATGGTCGGCCAGGAACTTGGCGTATTCGTCGGTTTGGGCGAGTTCCGGGGCGCCGAGGATGGTGAAGATGCGCACCGCCTCCTTCTTGCCCTTCACCGCGATGAGGTCGAGCTCGGCCGTCGGCATCAGGCCTTTGACCGCCGCCGCCGTCTCGTCGCCGATGACGGTGCCGACGCCGTAGCTCTTGCTCTGACCCTCGAGGCGGCTGGCGAGGTTCACCGCGTCGCCGAGCACCGAATAGTCAAAGCGCTGGTCGGAGCCCATGTTGCCGACGACGCAGTCGCCGGTGTTGATGCCGATGCCGATGTTGAGCGGCAGGTACTCGAACCCGCCCTCTTCGGCCTCTTGCTTGCGCTCTTCGTTCAGACGTTCCAGCGCCTTGAACATGGCGAGCGCCGACTCGCACGCATGGGCCTCCTGCCGCGGGTCCTCCAACGGCGCGTTCCAGAAGGCCATGATGCAATCGCCCATATATTTGTCGATCGTGCCCTGGCGGGTGAGGATCTCGTTGGTCAGCGGCGTCAGCAGCCGGTTGATCAGCCGGGTCAGGCCCTGCGGATCAGCGCGGAAGGTCTCCGAGATGGTGGTGAAGCCGCGTACGTCGCAGAACAGCAGCGTCATCTTCTTCGTCTCGCCGCCGAGGCGCAGCTGGTCTGGATTTTCGGCCAACTGCTCCACCAGGTCGGGCGAGAGATACTGGCTGAAGGCGCCGCGCACCTGGCGCTTCTCGGCCGCGTCGCGCGCGTAGTTCGCGAACGCCAACGTCGCGTAGACCGCAAAGACCATCGCGCCGGGATAGGTCACGTCCAGGAACAGCTTGTGTTCGGTGAACAGGTACCAACTTGTCGCCGCAATGCCGCCGCCCGCGCCCACCAATCCGACCAGAGTCACCAGCGGACCGACGCGCGGAACGAAAAAGATCAGCAGCAGGCCGGCCCCGACGATGGCGATCATCTCCCACAGCACCATGGTGAAGGGGTATCGGATGAAATCCTGCTGCAGGATGTTTTCCAGGATGTTGGCGTGCACCTCCACGCCGGGCAGCCGCGGCTCGATCGGCGTGGCCCGAATATCGAGCAAGCCGGTCGCCGAGGTGCCGACCAGCGCCAGCCGTCCGCCGAGCCGTTCCGGCCCGACGCGGCCCTGGACGATGTCGGCGGCCGAGACGTACATGCGCCCGGAATTGTCCGGCGTGTTGAATCGGTCAGGTTCCGCGAAATAGACCCACAGCCGCCCTTTGCCGTCGACCGGGATCGGGTAATTCCCCTGCGGCGTCTGCAGCCGGATTTCATGCATGCCGCCGGGATCGACGACGGTGACGATGCTGTTGCCTTGGAAGCCGACGCGCAACATCTCGACGGACAGCGTCGGCTTCACCACGTCCGCGATCTCCATCACCAGGGGCACGCGGCGCACGACGCCGTCGACCTCCTCCTCCACCGAGAAGAAGCCCAGGCCGCTGGACGAGCTTTCCAGGATCTCGAGATTGTGGATCAGCGTCGGCTGGCTGAAGAGGTAGCGGGTCGGATCGGTGTCCGTCGCGCCGAGAATCCCGAGATTGGCGCCCACGCTGGTGAATTTCGAGATCGGCGGCGGCGTGGTCGCGGCGGCGGCTTTGGAGCCGGCCTGGCCCATGACGACGCGCATGGTCTGCATGGCGCGCGCCATGACCTCCTCATTCGACGGCAGGTCTTTCAGGGCCGCGACCAACTGGGGTTCGGCCCCGCGCAGGCTGTCGGCGATCCGATTGGGCGAGGTGCGGTCGGGCTCGGCGAAGACGACGTCGAACCCGACCACCGCCGCGCCGTTGTCGCGCAGCGCCGTGATCAGGTCGGCGACCACGGTGCGCGGCCAGGGCCATTGGCCGAGCGCCGCCAGGCTCTTCTCATCGATGTCGACGATCACGACCGGGCTTTGCGGGGGCGGTTGACGCGGCTCGATCCGATTGTAGGCGTCGAACGCCTTGACGCGCACGAATTCGACGAACCAGGGATCGACATAGCGCAGGAAAAGCCCGCCGCCGATCACCGCGAAGGCGATCAGGGCCGCCAAGCTGGGCTTCCACCAAGGGCCTCGACTGCGCCGGCGCTTCTTCTTGCGCCCGCCCTCGTCCGCGCCCGTCTTATCCTCCTCCGTCCCCATGGGCGGGAGTGTAGGCGGCGGGTCGCGCTTTGTCTTGCGGGAAATGCGGCGGCCGCGTTCGTCGACCCGGCCGCGAATCGCCGCGGCGGCGCAGGGGCGGCGCCGCGCCCTCAGGGCGCTTGAGGCCGATCGGCCAAAGGCCTGCTTTTCCGCCGCTTTTCGACGTCGCTTCACGGCGTGCGTGCCGTGCGCGCCTGATGCGTCTAAGCTTATCGTATGAACGATGCGCGCGCCCGTGATCGACGCTTCCGCAGCCGGCTGCCGACCGCAGCGGCCTTTGCGTTGCTGCTTGGCGGCTGCAGCAGCCTGGAGGGCGTGTTCGACTTCAGCTTCCTGTCGGACTGGTTTTCGGGAGAGTCGCGGGTGGAGGGCGCGGACGCGCCCGCGCCGCGTCCAGAGCTCGAAGATCTGGCGGCGGGTCCGCCCCAGTTGGTCGCCGGCGACCGCTTCTCCTTCGACAACCCGGCGGTCACCTGGACGGTCGATCGGGTGGACGACGACCGCATCTTCTGGAGCGCCGACAACGGGGATCGCCAGACTACCGGCCTCAACCCGATCCTGCCGGCGTTGGCCTGGGAGAGCGCAGGCCAAGGGCGCGGTCGCCGTTTGATCACCGACATGCAGCCCGCCTTCTTCCCCCTCAAGGTCGGCAAGCGGGTTACTTTCAACTCGACCGTCAGCACCGATCGGCCGCCCTATGCGTGGGAGTTCGTCTGGACCTGCGAGACGTTGCGCACGGAGGAAATCGACGTCCCCGCCGGCCGGTTCGAGACCTACGTCATTCAGTGCGGGCGCCAGAGTCCCAACGAACTGACCTTCTACTACGCCCCGCAGATCGGCCACTACATCCGCATGGTGAGCCGGCCGGGCGGCGGGTCCGAGCGCAACCGCGTCACCCGTGAGATGACCGACTTCCTGAGCCGTCGCTACATCGCCTTTATCGATCCCAAGACCTCGGCGGGCGAGGGCGCGCTGGGCGCCGTCCAGCCGTCGCGCGCGCTCGGCGACGCGGCGATGGCGGCGGACGGCGCCGCGCCCCCCGCGTCGCCCCTGGTGCCGGTTCCGGTGCTGGAAAATCCGATGGACGAACCGGACCCGCGCTTCGATCAGCAGGACGGGCCGGTGCTGATCATGCGAGACGGCCAGACGCCGACCTCGGAACTCAGCGGCGAAGGCCGGGCCGCGGCCGCGGGCCAGCCCGCCGCCCAGCAGCCCGCCGCCCAGCAGACCGCCGCCCAGCAGACCGCGGCCCAGCAACCGGCAGCCCAGCCGAGCGACCAGGCCGCCGCCGAGCCGCAGCAGAGCGCCGCGACGCCGAGCGTCGTGCAAGGCGCGGAGGTGGCCGACGGCGCAGTCGCGCTGCATCTCGCCTCCTACAAGCAGCAAGCCAACGCCGAGCGCGGTTGGCGCGAGCTGAGCGCCGCCAACAGCGATCTGCTGGGCGGGACGCGCCCGATCGTTCGCCGGGTCGACGTGCCCGGCAAGGGCTTGTTCTATCGGCTTTACGCGGGGCCGATCGCGGACATGGCGAACGCTCGGGCGCTGTGCACGGCGCTCAAGGCGCGCAACCTCTACTGCGCGGCGCGGCAGCTCTAGTCGCCCGGGCGGCTATGCTTCACACCCAGCGTTTGACGGCGTTCACGGTGTCCGCGGGGAAGCGGTTGAAGCAGACCTTCGCGGAGGGGGCCGCCGCCTGGATCAGATTGATCAAGCGCTCAAACAGCAGCAGGTGGGAATCGTCCGTTCGCACGCCCGCGCCGATCATGACCGCATGCGTCGGGCGCTCGGTCAGGGCGGCGCGCACGGCCTCGGCGGCGCGCTCCGGATCCTCGATCAGGCAGATGTCCGCGTCGTATCCCTCAGCCGTCAGCGCGGCGACCGCCTGATCCAAGGCGGCGTGGATCTTCGCCGGCGTGAGCATCGGCCAGCGGGCGTAGTCGACGATCGCGGGGTCGAGGCCGATGAGAAGGACGCGTTTGATCCCGGCCATGACGTCCGACTTATTCGGCGGTGATGATCCGCACGCTCGGCTCGTCCGACGGTGGGGGCTCAGGCGAAGCCGCGGCCCCGGCGGCGCTCGCCCCCTGCCTCGCGCCGCTTGCGGGCTGTTCCACGCTCAACGCAGGCTCGTCGCGGACCATGCTCTGGGCCGCTGCAGCGGAGTCTCGAGGCGGGGCCCGCTCCTCCATCGTCGGCAGGCTGACGTTGGCGCCGGCTTGGTTCTGTTGCAGGAAATACCAACTGCCGCCCGCCAGCACCCCGACCGTCACCCCGAAGAGAAGCACCAGCGTGGTCAGGATCGCGGTGGTCAATTTGCGCTGTCGGCCCAGGCTGTTCACGTCCGAAAGCACGCGGTCGAGCTTATTGTCGATCTTGCCGGAGCCGCTGTTCATCTCCGACTGAAGACGGATCAGCGCCGCCGATAGATCCGCGCGCAAGGAGCTGTGCGCCTGCTGCACGGACTTCGACTCCGCCGCGACGATCCGCAGCGCAGCGCGCACCTGCGCCTCGACGGCGGACAGGTGGGCTCTCAACTCCTCGCGGGATAGGTCGGTCATATCCCTTCCCAGGTTTCCCGCCCCGGCGGGCGGGCCCCAATTGAATCGCGGGCCTCAGCCCTCAACGATCCGCGACGCCACGATCACTTGCCCCGTAAAACAGAGCGCGCGACCGTTCAAGCATGACGTCGGGGATGCAAGAAAGCGGCCAAAACCAGCGAAACACGCGTCGCGTGCGCCATAGTATACGGAAATTTCAGCCAAATTGAAGCGGTTTAAGCCCGCCCCTCATCCCGGAGGGTCGAGCCGGTCCGCGCGGTCGGACACCGGCACGTAGCGAATCTCGCGGAGCATCTTCCGCCGGATCGCCTCCTGATAGGCGGAATAGGTGTTCGCCGCCTCGACAAAGGCGCCGAAGCCGGCGATCACCTGGGCCTTGAAGTAGTAGTCGAGCGTCGGATGCTCGTTCAGAATAGCGAGCCCGTTGATGGTGACGCCGCGCGCGGCCGCCGCCTCGCGATACCGCGCTAGCGGCGGACCGTTGTTGTTGCGGCCGTCGCCGCTGACGTCGATGATCCGGCGCACCGCCTGATAGGGGCTGCGTTGGATGACTCCCATCGAGAAGGCGATCGCCGCCGAGATAGACGTCGCGCCGTCGCGGGTGGTTCGCGGCAGCGCAGCGATTTCGGCCGCCGTCGCCGCGATCGCCTCCGGGCTGTCGAGCAGACGCCACGGCAGGGCCAGCACCTGGCTGGCCCCGGACGACCACTGCACGACGCTGATCGCGATCGCCCCGTTCGGCCCGGACAGGATCGCCTCTTGGATCTCAGGATCCTGCAGCGCGTAGGCCACGCCCTTGCGTTGCAAGTCGTATTCGCCGCCGTCGACGCTGTAGGAGCAATCGATCGCCAGAACCAGCAGCAGATCGACCGTCTGCGCGCGCGCCGGCGCGCCGGACGACGCGGCCAGCGTCGCCGCGACAAGGGCGGCGAGGGCGCTCAGCGCGCGGCGCAGGGAACGGGGCGGGCGGATTGCGCTTTCCTCTCGGCTGGCGGCGCGGGCTGTCGACCGCCATATTTGACCCCAGAACGCGGATCGGGCGCAACCGGCGCGCGCCGCCTCTCGCGCGCCGTGCGGGAAAAGCTTGAGGAGAGCATGCGCATGATTTGGTACGCCGCCGCGCTGGCCGGCGCCTACGGGCTTCTGGTCGCGGGCCTTTATGCGGGGCAGCGCAGCCTGATGTACCATCCCTCGGGCCTGACGCCGCCGCCCGCGCTTTCCGGTTTGGCCGAGATGCGCGCGGTCTCGGTTCCGGCGGCTGACGGTTTTTCGCTGTACGGCTGGTGGGCGCCCGCCGAAAGGCCGGGCGCGCCGACCGTGCTGTACTTCCACGGCAACGCCGGCTCCCTCGCCGATCGGGCGGGGCGCGCGCGGTTTTATCTGGATCAGGGGTGGGGCGTCCTGATGACGACCTACCGCTACAATGCGGGCCTGGGCGGGGATCCGAGCGAGGCGGCGCTGACCGCCGACGGACGCGCCGTTTCCCGCTGGCTTGAGACGGCGCGCGGCGTCCCGCCGGAGCGGACGCTGCTTTACGGCGAATCGCTCGGCTCCGGGATCGTCTCGACCCTGGCGGCCGAAGGGCGCGGCGCGGCCGTGGTGATCGACGGCGGCTTCGACAGCATGGCGGCGGTCGCCCAGCGGGCCTACCCCTACGTGCCCGCCTATTGGCTGGTGAAGGATCGCTGGGACAACGCCGCGCAACTCGCCCGCGCCGCCGGCGTCGCGAAGCTGATCGCCCACGGCGCCGCCGACCGGATCGTTCCGCCGCGGCACGCCCGCGCCCTGGCCGAGGCGTCGGCCGCCCCGGTCAAGCTTGAAGTGTTGGAGGGAGGCGGTCACTCCGACCTTTACGAACACGGACTGGCCGATCTGATGGTCGATTTCGTCGCGGAGACCTTCGGCGACGAGGGTTAGCCGGCCGGAACCGTCAGGCGCACGGAGATCGGGCAGTGGTCGGACGCCTGATGCCGGCGGGCGCTGTCGACCGGATAGCGATGCTCGATGAAACTGCCGGCCTCGACCAGCGGCCGCAACGCCTCGCCGAACATCATGTAGTCGAGGAAGTAGGTCTTGTCCTCCGGCCAGCAGATCGCCTGGCGGCCCGACGGGATCAGGGTCAGGCGCGTGTCGGCGTGATAGCCGTCCTCCAACGCGGTCATCATGCGTTCTTCCGGCGGACGCCCCGCCGCTTCTTCGTCGAAGCGCCGGTTGAAGTCGCCGAGCGCCATGTAGGGGACCCCGGCCATCTCGCGTTCGTCGATCCAATCGGCGAGCGTCAGCGTCTCCGCGCGCAGATCCTCGCACGCGTCGCTGGTTCCGATGAACAGGCCGCCGCTGCAGCCCGACTTGAGATGCACCGAAAGCAGATGCAGCCAGCGTCCGTCGGAGAGCCGGATCGCCGTCTCGGCGCCGAGCCGGGTGTAGGTGCTGCGGCGCAGGATGCGGTCCGGCAGATCCATCACCCGGCCCGCCTCGACCAACCGCTTCGCGACGGCGAAGCCGGTTCGCTGTTCGCTGTCGTCGGTGCGCTGAGGGTTGCGGTGGGCGCGATCGGAGAAGTAGAGGACGTAATCCTCGCCGAACACGGCGGCCGCGGCGGCCGGCGATTTCACCTCCTGGAAGGCGATAACGTCTGCATTCACCGCGCGCATCGTACGCTGCAGGGCGGCCATGTCCTTGCAGCGCGTCTCTTCCGTTGCGTCCGCATCGCAGGCCGGGCCGCTCTGCGGCGCGCCCAGCCATTCCAGGTTCCAGCTCGCCAGCGTCAACGTCTCCGCGGCGGCCGGCGTCGGCGCCAGCATGAATAGACTGAGGGCGAAGACCGCCGATTTCAGGTTGCATCTAAACATTGCAGGAAAGTCTGTGCGCAATCAAAGCGCGCGTCAGCTTGTATTCCACGCCGGCCGTACAACGAGAGTTGTCCCCGGCGTCGCCCGCGCCGCGCGGGCGGCCATGTCGCGCAACCGTTCGGATTGGTCGCCGGCGCGCGATGCCCCTGCGTCCTGTGCTAGTATTCGCCGATACCGACGCGGCGCCGTCGATCGACGACGAAGCGCCGCCGACAGCCAAAGGGAGCCCGCGAGGGAGCGCACGCCATGGACATCTTTCCCGATATCGAGATCAAGGGCGGCCGCACCGTTTTGCTGCGCCGCGGCAGTTTCGAAGATCCCAAGACCTATGACATCGCCCCGGTGGATGCGGCGAAGAAGTTCGTCGCCGCCGGCGCGCGCCAGTTGCACGTCGTCGATCTGGACGGGGTGGAGCAGGGCGGCCGACACAATGCCGACCTGATCGAGGAGATCCTGAACGCGGTCGACATTCCGGTGCAGGTCGGCGGCGGCGTGCGCAGCATGGCGGGCGTCGACTTTTGGATCGAGCGCGGCGCGGCGCGCGTCGTCCTTGGCACCGCTGCGGTCAAGGACCGTAACTTCGTTCGCCAAGCATGCGCCAAGCATCCCGGCAAGATCGTCGTGTCGCTCGACGCCCGGGACGGCTACGTCGTGATCGAAGGATGGCGCGAACAGACCGCTTTCACCGCCTCAGACCTCGCCAAGGAACTGGCGGACAGCGGCGTTGCGGCGATTGTCTTCACCGACATCGATGCGACCGAGGGCGAGCGCGAGGCGACCTTCGCGGAGACCTCGGCGCTCGGCTCGGAGATTTCGATCCCGCTGATTTCGTCCGGGTGCGTGCGTACGCTCGACGACGTCTCGGTCCTGAAGCACATCCCGGGGGTTCAAGGCGTGATCATCGGATGGGCGTTCTACGAGCGCTGGCTGTCGGTCAAGGACGCGCTCGCCGTCGCCCGCGAGCCGGTTACGGAGGCGGAGTTCATCTGAGGGTGCGGCCGCCCCCGCCGCTTCGCGTCGGTGACGGATCGCGCTAGGCCTCAGGCGGCGTCAGCCTTCTGAGGCCCCCAGCACGGCCTCCGGCGACGCGCGCTCGCGGCTCTGTACGCGCGCGGTCTCCTCATGCAGCAGCAGGCCGCCGGCGCAGACCAGGCCGCGGCGCAGGAAATCGTCGCGCCGGCAAGCCTCGCGCCATCCGTGGGTCAGGATCTGTTCGATATGGCGCATCAACGCGTCGCCGTAGCCGGCGCTGGCGGCGACTGGCGCCGCGCCGGGAATGTTGTCGACGCAGAAGTGCCGTACGCCGTCGACCGCGTAGACCGGATCGGCCCAGCTGGTCGGACGGCTGGTCTCGATTGCGCCGCCCTCGTCGCAGGCGATGTCGCAGATCACGGCGCCGGGCTTCAGGCGGGCGAGGTCTGCGCGCCCGATCAGGTGGTCGTCGCGATGCTTGGGCCACAGGACGCAATTCACGATCAGGTCGGCGTCGCCCAACAGGTCCGGCAGATCCTCGACAGGCCCCGTATCGAACAGCGGCGTCGGGTGATCCTGTTCGGCGCGATAGCGCGCGCCCCACACCACGTCGAGGCCGGTCGTCCGGCAGCCGAGACTCAACAAGGTGCGCAACGCCCCGCGTCCGACATTGCCGAGGCCGATCACCACGGCGCGGATCGGCGGCGCGCCGTAATGGCCGAAGAAGTGCCGCCCCGGCCCGCCCTGGGGGCCGAGGCAAAGCCGGACGCCCTCGAATGCGCCGATCTCGCCGGCCAGCGCGCAATTGGGGCTGCCGAACCGGTGCGTATCCTCCGCCGCGATGGCGGTGAGGCCGGCGGCCAGCAGGCGGTCCGTCTCCTCTCGGTTGGCGGCGGTGTGCAGGTTGGTCAGGATCAGATGCCCGGGCCGCAGGAAATCGTACTCCTGCGGCAGGACCTCCTTCACCTTCACGATGAAGTCGGCCTCGGCCCAGATCGGCGCGGCGGCGTCGCGCAGCTCGGCGCCCGCCTCCTCATAGTCGGCGTCCGCGGCGCCGCTTGAGGCGCCGGCGCCGCGCTCCACCAGGACGCGTTCGCCCGACTGCGTCAGCGCCCCCACATGACGAGGCAGCAGGGCGACGCGCCCTTCCTGCGGTTTGATCTCTTTCAGGACGCCGACTGTCATGGGGGTCGTCAGCCTTTCGCGCTCAGAGGCGGCACATCGCTCAGCACCTTGACGCCCGGCGGGACCAAGCCGCGCGCGCGGGGGTCGGGGTCGTGGCGAACCTTGCGGTCGTAGACCCGAAAGCCGGCCTTCTGATAGCCGGCCAGGGCCTTCGGATGATCAAGGGTGCAGGTGTCGAGAATCAGGCGCTTCGGGCGCGGCTCGCGCTCCCAGGCGCAACGAACGCCCCAATCCAACAGGTAAGGGCCCAGCCCGCGGCCGATCGCCCACGGCATCAGGCCCAGAAACTTGAGCTCCGCGTCACCTGTTCGGGCCTGGTCGCGGAAGTCGAGCTCCAACATCCCCGCCGGCGCGCCGCCGAGTTGCAGGACGTAGATCTCGACGTCCACGTCGCCGATGATTTCGGCGATCTCGGCGTCCGAGAGCGTCTTGCGCAACCACCAGAGCCAGGGATCGCCGATCGTATGCTGCACAAAGCGGTAGTAATCGACCGGCGGATCGATCAACCGCTGGACGGCCAGCGGCTTGTCCAGCATCGGCGCCGGCGTCGGCGCTCGGCGCGGCTGCTCGGTCATCTCGAGATACGTTACGGTGACCGCCAAGGTCGGTGCGTCGGCTGCGTCGAGCGCCGCTTCCGCCGCCGGGTCCACGGCCTCCTCAATCTGCGGGGCGGGCGGGTCGATCAGCCATTTGGCCATCAGTCGACGCGGCTCGGCGTGATAACCGGCGGCTTCATAGTAGCGTTGAAGCGCCTTGTTCTCCGCACGTAGGACCAACTCGACTTTGGGACAGTCGAGCCGCTTCAGATGCGCTTCGGCCGCATGGATCAAGGCGACGCCGATTCCTTCGCCGCGGCGCTGCGGGTCCACGGCCAGGTAATAGAGCCAGCCGCGATGCCCGTCGAAGCCTGTCATTACCGCGCCGACGATCGCGCCCGCCTCGCCCTCGGCGACGAAGATCGACGCGCCGGCGGTCTTGAGGGCGAGGTCGATGTCCGCCGCCGGGTCGTTCCAGGGCCGCGTCAGGCCGCACGCCTCCCACAGCGCCACGACGCCCGCCCGGTCGGCGTTCGCGATCACCCGGACCTCGACGGCGGAGGTCATGGCTGCGCCGGCCCGGTCTCCACCGGCGTGTCCGGCCGCGCCCCCCATTCCGACCAGCTGCCGTCATAGACTGCGGCGTTGCGGTCCCCCAACAGGTAAAGCCCGAAGGCGAGCGCCGCCGCCGTGACGCCCGACCCGCAGCTGGTCACGACCCTGTCGCGGCCGACGCGCACGCCCGCGGCCTCGTAAAGCGCTTGCAATGTCTGGACCGGCTGCACGCGTCCCGTTTCGGGATCGGTTAAGCGATCGTAGGGCAGGTTGAGCGAGCCGGGTATGTGGCCTGAGCGCAGCTCGGGCCGCGGTTCCGGGGCGCTCCCCTCAAAGCGGCCTTGCGCGCGCGCGTCGAGGATCGCGAAGGGGCCGCCGGGTCCGTCCTTCTGGCTGTCCAGCATGTCGGGAAGGCGACGGATCAGCTCCGGGCGCAGGCGCACCGTCGGCGTCGCGTCGGCGGCCGGCCACTCGGCCGGCCCGCTCTCGGTCGGATAGCCGCAGGCCTTCCACTGTTTCAGCCCGCCGTCCAGGATCGAGACCCGCTCGATCCCGAACAAGCGGAACATCCACCACGCCCTGGCGGCCGAGAAGAGGCCGTAACTGTCGTAGCAAACGATCTGCTCGCTTGCGTCGTCGATCCCGAGGGCGCGGACGGCTTCGGCGAAGGCGGCCGCCTCGGGAACCATGTGGGGCAGAGGGTCGGTCTCGTCCTTGATCGCGTCGATATCGAAGAAACGCGCGCCGGGAAGACGTTCGGCCTCGAACTCCGCCCGGGCGTCGCGGCCCGTGGTCGGCAGATGATAGGTGGCGTCGAGGACGACCACCTTTGGATCGTCCAACTGGGATTTCAGCCAATCAGGCGAGACGAGGGGGAAGGTCATCGGCGGCGCGCTTTCTCTACCTCATGAACGGACCGGGGGAATGGTAGACAAGCCGGCCCGGCGCGCAAAGCCCCCGATCCGGTTACGGTGAAGGCTTGTCGGGTCTGCGCGCGACGCTAGGCTCGGGGAATGGACCCGGATCTGCTCGAAGCATTGCTTTACGCCGGCGGGGCGGGGGGCGCGATCCTGTTGGGCGCGGCCCTCGCCGCGGCGGAAGGGCTCGCGCCTCAGTGGATCGAGCGCGAACTGCGCCATAGCGTCACCGCCTTCGGGGGCGGCGTGCTCGTCGCGGCCGTCGCCTTCGTTCTCGCGCCCAAAGGAGCGGAGAGCCTCGGCCCCGTCGCGGCGTCGGCCGCCGTGCTGGCCGGCGGCGCGGTCTTCCTATGGATCGACAAGCGCCTGCAGGAGAGCGGGGCGAAGTTGGCGCAGCTGCTCGCCATGCTGCTCGACTTCCTGCCGGAGGCGGCGGCGTTGGGCGCGCTGCTCGCCACGGGCGATCCGGTCGGGCTGCTGTTGGCGCTGATCATCGGGCTGCAGAACTTGCCCGAAGCCTTCAACGCTTATCGCGAACTGCGCGCCGCGCGCTTCGCCGGCGGGCGCTGGACGGTCTTCGGCCTGCTTGCGTTGTGCGCGCTGTTGGGGCCGGCGGCGGCGGCCCTCGGCTTTCTCGCCTTGGGCCATTCGCCGGACTCGCTGGCGGTCGTGATGCTGACGGCCGCGGGCGGGATTCTCTATCTCACCTTCCAAGACATCGCCCCGGAAGCCCGGCTCGAGGCGGCCTGGGGACCGCCGTTCGGCGCAGTGGCCGGCTTCACGCTCGGGCTCGCCGCGCATATGGCGTTGGGTTAGCGGCTCACGCCTCCGGGGCGAGGAGCGACACCCGCCCGCCGGGCAGCCGCTCCACGGTCCCGGCCAGCTCCATCTCCAACAGCACGGTCAGCACCGCGGCCGGCGGCAGGCCCAGATCCCGAATCAGCTCGTCTTGGCCGACGGGCGTCGGGCTAAGCGCCTGACGGATCGCCGCGCGGGCGGCGTCCAGGCTCGCCTCGTCGGGCGGGCCGACCGGCGCGTCGTCGAAGCCGCCGGTCGGCTCCTCCATTGCGTCGGGACCGGGCAGGTCCGCGAGATAGGCGATCATCTCCTCGGGGCTCTCGACGAGCGCGGCCCCCTTGCGGATCAGGTCGTTCGGCCCCCGCGCCCGCGGATCGAGGGGGGAGCCCGGCAGGGCGAACACCTCCCGCCCTTGATCGGCGGCGAGACGCGCCGTGATCAACGAGCCGGAGCGCTGGCGCGCCTCGACCACCAGCACGCCAAGCGACAGACCGGAGATCACCCGATTGCGCCGTGGGAAGTGCCGGGCCTGGCCGACCAAGCCGAAGGGCATCTCGCCCACCAGCGCGCCGCGCTCCTTGATCGCGCGGTACAGATCGGCGTTCTCGCGCGGGTAGATCACGTCGACCCCGCCGGCCAAGGCCGCGATCGTCCCGCCGTCGAGCGCGCCCGAATGGGCGGCCGCGTCGATCCCTTTCGCCATGCCGGAGACGACGACGAAGCCCGCCTCCGCCAGCGCCCGGCCGAAGCGCTCCGCCAACCGCCGGCCGTTCAGGGAACATTCGCGGGCGCCGACGATCGCGACGGCGGGGCGCCTCAACAGATGCGGGTGGCCGAAGCCGGAGAGCAGCGGCGGCGCGTCCTCAATCGTCGCCAGCGGCGCGGGAAAGCCGGCTTCGCCGCGATGGACCATCCAGCCGCCGGCCGCCTCCAGCGCTTCAAGCTCGCGCTCCGCCTCCGCCTTCGGGCAGACTTTCAGCGGCCGGCGCCGACCGCCGCGCTTGGCCAGCGCCGGCAGCGCCTCCAACGCCGCTTCGCCGCTGCGAAAACGAGCCAACAGCTGGCGAAACGCGATCGGCCCGACATTCTCGCTGCGGTAAAGCCGAAGCCGCGCCAGCCGCTCCGCTTCGGGCAGGCGCTCAATGGTCGTATTCATGAAGCAAAGGACATCGCACGTTGTGTGTGCGGTCAATCGAAAAAAGAGGGCCGATGCGCCCCGTTAACCCTTCTCCCCGCCGATCTTGCTTTCCTCTCCCTTCAGAAGGCGGGCGATGTTCTGATGGTGGCGCGCCCAGGCGAGGGCGGCGAGGAATCCGGCCGCGACCGCCGTGTCGGGCCGATCGATGAGAAGGGCGTATCCCGGCGCGGCGGCGAGCGAGAGCAGAGCCGCCAGCGACGAGTAGCGAAAGAGCGCCGCGACAGCGAGCCAAGTGGCGCAGGCGGCGAGCCCTATGGGCCAGGCGACCGCCAGCAGCACGCCCAACGTGGTCGCCACGCCTTTGCCGCCCTTGAAGCGCAGCCAGACGGGAAAGTTATGACCGATGACCGCAGCGACCCCGGCGATCAGCGAGGCGAGCGGACCCGCCTCCGCCGGGAGGAGCGCCAGCGCGGCCAAGGCGGCCGCCGCGCCCTTGCCGGAATCCAGCAGCAACACCGCCGCCGCCAGGCCCTTGCGCCCGGTGCGCAGCACGTTGGTCGCGCCGATATTCCCGGAGCCGATGGCCCGAATGTCGCCGAGTCCCGCGAGCTTGCTCAGCACGAGGCCGAAGGGGATTGCGCCCAGCAGATACCCGCCGAGCGCCGCGGCGATGAGGGGCGGCGTCATGAGCGTTTCCATCACGCCCCTGCATAAGCGATTGCCGCCCCGTTATAAAGCGCGACGCGGCTTCGCGGTGGGTCGGCTCGGATTTCGCCCTTGAAGCGCTGCGCTCCGGCCTATGAAATGGACGCCAGAGGAAGAAGAGGTTCGCTCGCACCGATCCGGTGCGGGACGGAGCCCGAGGCTTTGACAAACAGGTGAGGAAACCGACCCATGACCCCGACCATCACCCGCCGCAGCATGATGGCGGGCGCCGGCGCGACAACGCTGGCGCTGGCCTCCGGATTGCGCCCAGTGCGCGCGCAGGACGAGATCACGCTGAAGATCAGCCACTATCTGCCGCCGCGTCACGGCTTCCATACGGATTTTCTGGTCCCCTGGGGCGAGCAGTTGACCGAAAAGACCGACGGCCGCGTGAAGGTGGAGGTCTATGACGCCACCTCCAGCTTCGGCAACATCATGCGTCAGGCGGATCAGGTGCGCGCCGGCGTGATCGACATCGCGCTCGGGCTCAACGGTATTCCGCGCGGGCGATTCCCGGCGAGTTCCATCATCGAGCTCCCGTTCCTGGTGGAGAAGGCGGGGCCAGGTTCCAAGACCCTCTACACCCTCTACGAGGAAGGCATGCTGGGCGGCGAGTACGATGATTTCCACGTCCTCGCGCTCTTCACCCATCATGGCGGACTGTTCCACACGGCGGATCGGCCGGTGCGCTCGCTCGAAGATCTCGAAGGGCTGCGCATGCGCACGCCGGGTCCGGCGGTCTCGGCGATGCTTGAATCCGTCGGCGCTTCTCCCGTCGGCATGCCGCCCGCGCAGATCTACGAGAATCTTCAGAAGGGCGTGATCAACGGCGTGGTGACGACCTGGGATCTGGTCGGCGCGATCAAGCTGAACGAGTTGCTCGGCTATCACACGGACGCGCGCGCCTATGTCGCCGGCTTCCACGTGCTGATGAACAAGCAGCGCTACGCCGACCTGCCCGAGGACGTCCGCACCGCCGTCGACGAGCTGTCGGGCGACAATCTGGTCGCCAAGTTCGGACCCTGGTGGGACAAGTGGGAGGCCAGAGGCCGCAAGGACGCGGTCGAGCGGGGCAACACCATCATCGAGATCGACGACGCGACCCGCGCCGAATGGAAGGCCCAGCTCGAGCCGATGATCGAGGGCTATCTCAAGTCTCTCCGCGGCGAGGGCGTCGAGAATCCGATGGCGATTTACGAGCGCGCTCAAGAGCTTGTCGCCCAATTCTCAGAAGGTTGACGAGCCGCTTTAAGCGATGACGCCCCCTGATCCCCCTCACCGCGACACCGCCTTGGGCGGCGGCGCGCGCCGGATCGCGCGCGCCTTCGCCCGGGCGATGGAGCGGACGACCCGGCTTTTCGCCGGCGTCGGGATCGCCGCGTTGGCGGTGGCGATCGGGCTTGTCGTGGTCGACGTCGCTTGGCGGCGGATCGGGTCGCAATCGCTGATCGGGGCTGTGGATCTGACGCAGCTCTGCGTCATGGCGGCGGCGTTCCTCTCGATTCCCTACGCCTTCATGCGCGGCGCGCACGTCACCGTCGATCTGTTCGCCAGCCGCTTCGGGCCGCGGGCGACGCGGCTTTTGGACGCCGCGGGGGCGGCGCTGTCCGCGGCGCTCGTCGCCTTTCTGCTCTATCTTTCCTGGGGACGCGCGATGGAGCAGTGGCGCTACGGCGACGTCAGCCAGGATCTGGCGATCCCGATGATCGCCTATTGGGCGTTTGTTCTGCTCGGTTTTGCGCTGTCGGCGCTGGCGGCTCTCAGCCTCTTTCTGGAGCGGTTGACCGCCGGGGAGGCGCGCGGGTGAACGATCCGCTGATCGGGCTCTTCGGCTTCCTGGCGGTGCTGGCGCTGGCGGCGCTTCGCGTCCCGATCGCGATCGCGATGGGGGCGGTGGGGGCCCTCGGCGGGATCCTGCTTATGGGCTGGCGCTCCGCCTCCTATGTGATGGCCAGTCTGCCGTTCGAGGCGGTCTTCCCCTACGGGCTGTCGGTCGTGCCGCTGTTCATCTTCATGGGGGTGTTCGCGGCGCATTCGGGGCTCTCCGGCAACCTCTACGCCGGGGTGCACGCCTTCATGGGCCATCTGCGCGGCGGGCTCGCCATGGCGACGGTCGGCGCGTGCGGCGTGTTCGGGGCGATCTGCGGCTCGTCGCTCGCCACCTGCGCGACGATGGGGCGCGTCGCCCTGCCGGAGATGCGCGATCGCGGCTACGATCCCGGCCTCGCCGGCGCGTCGGTCGCGGCGGGCGGGACGCTGGGCGTCCTGATCCCGCCGTCGATCCTGCTGGTGATCTACGCCCTGCTGACGGAGCAGTCGATCGGCGCGCTGTTCGCGGCCGCCATGATCCCCGGCGCGCTCGCCGCGCTCCTCTATATGGGGGCGATCCGGGTTCGCGTCGGCCGCGACCCGGCGGCCGGCCCCGCGGTCGAGAAGGCGAGCGGGGCGGCGCGTCTCCAAGCCTTCTGGCGGATGTGGGACGCCTTCCTGCTGATCGTCCTGGTGATCGGCGGGATCTACGCCGGGATCTTCTCGCCGACGGAAGCGGCGGCGATCGGCGCCGGCGGGGCGCTGCTGTTCACGGCCCTGCGGGGCAAGCTCACGCTCTCCACGCTCGGCAAGGGGATGCAGGAGACGGCGGAACTCACCGGCATGATCTTCCTGATCCTGATCGGGGCCGCGCTGTTCAACTTCTTCATCGAGGCCTCGGGCCTCACCACGCTCCTGGTGGAGAGCATCACGGCGGCCGGGCTGCCGCCGATGGCGGTCTTGGTCCTGATGCTGGTCTTCTACGTGATCCTGGGCTGCTTCATGGACAGCCTGTCGATGATCCTGCTGACGGTGACGCCGGCCTTCGGCATCGTCACGGCCTTCGGCTTCGATCCGATCTGGTTCGGCGTCCTGCTGGTCTCGGTCGCGGAGATCGGGCTCATCACCCCGCCGATCGGCATGAACCTGTTCGTGATTCAGGGGGTCAGCCGGGAGCTTTCCTTGCGGGTGCTGTCTCGCGGAATCCTGCCCTTCATCGCCGCCGACGGGCTGCGGGTCGCATTGATCCTGCTGATCCCGGCGCTGGCGCTCTGGCTGCCGAGGCAGTTGGGGTTGGCGGGGGGGTGAGCCGGGCGGCGCCGTTCCCGCCCGCGCCCTCAAAGGCTGCCTGCCGTCACCCCGGGCTTGGCCCGGAGGAAGAACAGCGGCGCGGGCCGCCCGACGCGTGACGCTGTCGGCCCGGACCGAAGTCCGGGCCGACGAGGCATAGCGCTGCGTCGCTGAGATCCCGGCTCAGAACCCCGTCGCGCGGTAGAGCGGTCGGCCGTCGACGACGGTGCGCAGCACCTGACCCTGCACGGGGCGATCGCCGAAGGCGGTGTTCTTGGATTTGGAGCGCATATCCTCCTCGCGCACGGTCCAGGGCTTGTCCGGGTCGAACAGCACCAGGTCTGCGGCCGCGCCGCGCTTCAACCGGCCGCCCGGGACGCGAAAGCGCTCGGCCGGCTTGGACGTCACCAGCGCCAGCGCGTCGATCAGGGACAGGTGGCCGTTATGGTAAAGCTCCAGCGTCATCGGCAGCAGCGTCTGCAGGCCGATCACGCCGAACTCCGCCTGCTCGAAGGGCAGGCGCTTGCTGTCCTGGTCGTGCGGGCTGTGGTCGCTGGCCACCAGGTCGACGACGCCGTCGGCGATCGCCTCCACCAGCGCCTGCCGGTCGGCTTCCGCGCGCAGCGGCGGCATCACCTTCGCGAAGCTGCGATACTGGTCGACGGCGTTTTCGTTCAGCGCGAAATAGTGCGGGGCCGCGTCGCAGCTGACGTCCAGGCCGCGGGCCTTCGCCGCCGCGATCGCCTTCAACGCGCTCGGCGCCGTCACGTGCGCGAAATGCAGACGCCCGCCCGTCGCCTCCAGCAGGTGGAGATCGCGCTCCACCTGGATCGTCTCCGCCGCCATCGGCACGCCGGACAGGCCGAGGCGGGTCGCCAACTCGCCCGCATTCATGACGCCCCCGGCGGACAGCGTCGGCTCCAGCGGGTGCTGCACGATCAGGGCGTCGAAGGTCTGCGCGTAGCTCATCGCACGTTTCATCACCTTGGCGTTGGCCAGCGCCCATTCGCCGTCGGTGAAGGCGACCGCGCCGGCCTCGCTCAACAGGCCGATCTCGGTGATCTCCTCGCCCTTAAGGCCCTTGGTGAGGGCGGCGTAGCTGTAGACCTTGGCGGCCTTGAGCTCGCGCGAGCGGCGCGCGATGAACTCCACGACCGAGACGTCGTCGACCGGCGGATCCGTGTTGGGCAGGCAGATCATCGCGGTGACGCCTCCGGCGGCCGCGGCCTGCGCGCCGGTGTCGATCGTCTCCTTGTGCTCGGCGCCGGGCTCGCGCAACTGCACGCGCGCGTCGATCAGGCCCGGGGCGAGAACCATGCCCTTGCAGTCGACCACTTCGCTGACCGACGGCGCGCCGGTGCGGAAAAGATGCGCCCCGAAGTCGGCGATTCGGCCGTCTTCGATCAGGAGCGCCCCGGTCTCGTCGAGCCCAGTCGCCGGGTCGATTAGCCGCGCGTTCAGATAGGCGATCCGGCCTTCCTGATTCATGACGAGACCCCCTCGGCCGCGCCGGCCTCGCGCAGCGGCTTGGTCAGCACGTCGAGCACCGCCATGCGCACGGCCACGCCCATCTCGACCTGATCGCGGATCAGCGAGCGGTCGATGTCGTCGGCCAATTCGCTGTCGATCTCCACGCCGCGGTTCATCGGACCGGGATGCATGATCAGCGCGTTGGATTTGGCGCAGGCGAGCTTGTCGCGATCCAACCCGAAGAAGCGGAAATACTCGCGCACCGAGGGGACGAAGGAGCCCTGCATGCGTTCCAACTGCAGGCGCAGCATCATCACGATGTCGACGTCTTTGAGGCCTTCGCGCATGTCGGTGAAGACGTCCACGCCCATGCGGTCGATGGCGCTCGGCAGCAGGGTCGGCGGTGCGATGACGCGCACCCGCGCGCCCATGATCTGCAGCAAATGGATGTTCGACCGCGCGACCCGGCTGTGCGCGATGTCGCCGCAGATCGCGACCGTCAGATTGTCGAGCCGCCCGATGCGCCGGCGGATCGTCAACGCGTCGAGCAACGCCTGGGTCGGATGCTCGTGGCGACCGTCGCCGGCGTTGATGACCGCGCCGTCCACCTTCTCAGCCAACAGCTGCACGGCGCCCGAGTCGCCGTGGCGCACGACCAGCACGTCGGGATGCATGGCGTTCAGCGTCATCGCGGTGTCGATCAGGGTCTCGCCCTTTTTGATCGAGCTGGTCGAGACCGCCATGTTGATGACGTCGGCGTCGAGACGTTTCGCCGCCGCCTCGAAAGAGGTGCGGGTGCGCGTCGAATTCTCGAAAAAGAGGTTGATGACGGTGAGTCCCTTGAGGAGCTCCGACTTCTTGTCGACGCGCCGCGATTGGTCGACGTAGCTGTCCGCCAGATCGAGGAGGTGCGTGATCTCGGGAGGGGAAAGACCGTCGATGCCAAGCAGGTGGCGGTGGGAGAAGCCTATGGCCGGTGCGGTCGACATCGGGGCCGCACTATACGCCCAAGCGCGTCTGCGGCAACTCTTTTGGCGCCGCGCCGACGCCCGTCGCTTTTCCCGGCCCTGTTAACGAATGCGAAAGACGGCTTGTCCTAGGCTGCCGTCGTACGCCGTCGGGCCGACGTCACCGACCAGGCGGCGGCCTCTGATCTTGGACGGGCGGGGCGTCATGGCGGAGCGGATTTTTCTTCGGGCGAAGCGCCGGCGCATGCGCCGGCGGATGGCGCACGCCGGGCTCGGCGCGCTCGCTCTCACGGCCGCAGGCGGCTGGTGGGCGGCCGCCAGGGCGGGCGGGCCGCCGGCCCCGATGCAGTTGGCCGCCCTCGGGACGCCGGGCGCGACGCCTATTCCGGCGCAAAGCTGGTCGACCGCCGTCGGGCCGAGCGTCGTCGGCGTCGGGTCTCTCTCGCTGTGGATACTGACCGCAGCCTTGGCGATCGGCGGCGTGCTGGTCCTGCAGTTGCTGCAGCAGCAGCGTAAATTGCGTTCCGCGCAGGCGGAGCTCGCCGTCGCCCTGGATCAGCGCACCCGCGAGGCGGCGCTTGGGGAGAGCCGGCTGAAGGCGATTTTCGATCACGCGCCGGTGGAGATTTACCTGAAGGACGCCGAGGGGCGCTATCTTCAGATCAACCGGCGATTCGAGCAGCTCTTCGGCGTCGCCGCCGCCGACGTCATCGGCAAGCTGCCGCAAGAGGTCCATCACGGCGCGCTGGGCGAGGCGACCCGAGCGCACGATCTCGAGGTTATGACGCGGCGTGAAGTCGTCGCCCGCGAGCACACGGTCGAGACAAAGTCCGGCGTGCGCAGTCTCTACACGGTCAAGTTTCCGCTCTTCGCGCCCGACGATCAGCTTCAGGGGATCGGCGCGGTGGTCGTGGACATCACCGACGCCAAACGCGCCGAGACCTTGCTGCATCAGGCCAATCAGCGCTTCCAAGCGATTCTCGACCACGCGCCCTTCGCGATTTATCTCAAAGATCGCAAGGGGCGCTATCAAGTGGTCAACCGCTACTTCGCCGAGACTTACGAGGCGCCGCCTGAGCAGATGATCGGACAGGACATCTCGGCGGCCTTCGGCGATGAGGCGCCGGAGGAGATGCACGAGACCGATCGGATGGTGCTCGAGGACAATCGCTGCGTCACGCTGGAAGGCGTCGACACCAAGCGGTCCAGCGGGCGCAAGTTTCAGGTGACGAAATTCCCGATCCTGAACGAGGCGGGCGAGGTCGTCGGACTCGGCGGCCTCGACATCGACGTGACGGTGCGCAGCGAGGCGGAGCGCGCGCTCAAGCTCGCCAAGGAGGAGGCGGAGATGGCGAGCCGGGCCAAATCCGACTTTCTCGCCAATATGAGCCACGAGATCCGCACCCCTCTCAACGCGATTCTCGGCTTCGCTGAATTGATCCGCGAAGAGGTCTTCGGCCCGCTCGGCAATCCGCGCTATCAAGAGTATGCGGACGACATCTATCGCAGCGGCAAGCATCTGATGGAGGTGATCGGCGACATCCTGGACCTGTCGAAGATCGAGGCGGGCAAGTACGAGGTGGAGCGCGCGCCCGTCGCTGTGGACGAGGTGGTGCGCGCCGCGATCGGCTTGCTCGGCAAGGGCGCCGACGCGCGCTCCCTCACGCTCGTCCAGTCCGGCCGGCGGGGCGTGTACGTTCTCGGCGACCGGCGGGCCGTGAAGCAGATTCTGCTGAATTTGGTGAGCAACGCCATCAAGTTCACGACCGAGGGCGGGCGCATCGACGTGCAGGTCGCCACCGACTCTGACGGGGCGCTCACCCTGAGCGTGGCGGATGACGGGGTCGGCATCGCGGACGCCGACCTCGCGCGCGTGATGGAGCCCTTCACGCAACTAGGCGCGCCCAGCGTGCGTCGCCATGAGGCCTCGGGCTCCGGGATCGGGCTCGCGATCTGCAAGCGTCTGGCCGCGCTGATGCGGGCGGAGATGACGATCGAAAGCGAGTTGGGCGTCGGCACCGCGGTGCGCATCCGCTTTCCGTCCGGCTCCGTGCTGAGCGTCGAGGATGCGGTGCGGTTGGCCGGCGAGGGCGCGACGACGCGGTCGCTCACCGAAGCAGCAGAATGATCGCGGGCAGCGTGACCGCCGCCGCCAGGGTTTGCGCCGAAATCACGCCCGCCAGCAGCGGCGCGTCGCCGCCCATCCGTCGCGCCATGTGATAGCCGCTGGCGCTAGACGGCAGGGCGGCGAAGATCATCACCGTCAGCAGAACCGCGCCGTCCAGCCCCACCGAAAACGCGATCCCCGCCGCCAGGGCCGGGTGCAACGCGAGCTTAAGGAAGACCGCTGCGCCCATCGCCCGCCCGGCCTCCTTGAGCGCGGACAGCCGCAGCCCCGCGCCCACCGTCAGCAGCGCCATCGGCAAGGCCCCCGCCGCCAGAATCTCCGTCGCCGGATCGACCAGCGGCGGGATCGGCAGGTCGGCCAGGTTGAGCGCCGCTCCCGCCAGAATCGCCGCGATCAATTGATGCAGCGCAAGCCCCCGCACGATCCGCCAAGCGAGGCGAGGCCCGGTCGGACGCGCGCCCTCGGCCCCGCCGTGCAGCCCGGTCAGGGCGATGATCGACAGCGCATTGACGCTGGGAACCATCACCGCCGCGCACAGCGCGGCCGCCGCCGCGCCGACTTCGCCCGCCAACGCCGCCGCGGCGGCGAAACCGACATAGGTGTTCATCCGGATCGAGCCTTGGAGGACGCTGCCGAAAGCGGCCGGAGAGAGCTTGAGCGCGGGGCGCAGAGCGAAAGCCGCCAATCCGGTTCCCAGGATCGCCCCGAGCAGGGTCAGCGCCACCGGCCCGGCCGCCAGTTGGTCCAGCGGCGCCGTCGCCGCCTTGCGAAACAACAGACAGGGAAACAGGCCGTAGTAGACCAGCTTCTCCGCGCCGTCCCAGAACCCGTCCGTAAGCCAGCCGGCGCGCCGCAAGGCGGCTCCCAGCGCGATCACCAGAAAGATCGGGGCCAAGGCGGCGAGGATTTCGATCATGACGACGACAGGCTCGACGCTTGCGCGCGGCTTGGCAAGCGTCGGCGCGTGGCCGAGACTGTCGGCCATGATGACCGACCCCGACACCGTCGCCCCGGAGGACCCTTGGCTGTTGTTCGCAATGCGCCTCGACGGTCGGGGCGGGGCGAGCGCGCTCACCGAGCAGGAGCTGGAGACGGCCTGGAGCGATCCGGACAAGGCGGTGATCTGGGTCCATCTGCGGCGCGATGCGCCGGAGGCCCAGGCTTGGCTGCGCGAACGCTCCGGCTACGACGAGATCTTGTGCGATCGGCTGCTCGCCGCCGAGACGCGCCCCGGCGCGGACGCCTTCGAGGGGCGGCTTGAAGCGAATCTGCGCGGCGTCAATTTGAATCCGGGGGCCGAGCCGGAAGACATGGTCTCGCTGCGTCTTTCGGTCTCGGAGAACCGAATCGTCACCCTGCGTCTCAAGAAGCTGCGGGCGGTGGAGGACGTGCAGGGCCTGCTTGCGGCGGGACGCGGGCCGAAGACGGCGCTCGGTCTGTTCCATCGGCTGGCCGAACGGCTTGCGGAGCGGATCCACGCCGTGGTGCTGAAGCTGGAGGAAGAGATAGACGGCTTCGAGAGCGCCCTGGACGAACGCGATCCGCGCACGCTGACGGCGCATCGCCACGCGCTGGCTGACGCGCGGCGCCGCGCCGTCGAACTGCGCCGCTACATCGCGCCGCAGCGCGAGGCGCTGGCGCTGGCCGCCGAATGCGATCTGCCTTGGCTGAAGGAGCCGATGCGTCGGCGCTTGCGCGACGCGCGGGAGCGGTACGGCCGCATCGTCGACGATCTGGACGGCGTGCGCGAACGCGCGGCCGTCGGCTTCGAGGAAGCGGTGGCTCTCCAGGGCGAGCGGATGAACCGGACCATGTACATGTTGGCGGTGGTGGCGGCGATCTTCCTGCCGCTCGGGTTCGTCACGGGGCTGCTCGGAATCAATGTCGGCGGCATGCCGGGAACCGAGAGCGGCGCCGCCTTCTGGATCGTCTGCGCCGTGCTGGCGGCGCTCGGCCTCGGCGTTTGGCTCTGGTTCAAGCGTCGCGGGCTGATGTAGCTAACGGCCGCAGCAGCGAATCGAGCCGATCGAGGAAGGCCGAGCGGTCGGCCTTGCTGAAGGGCCTGGGACCCCGGGTCTGTTCTCCGAAGGAGCGGCGATGCTCCGCGATTGCGCGGCCGGCCAGCGCTTGGCCGATCATGTCTTGCGTGAACAGCTCCCCATTCGGGCGGATCGCCTGCGCGCCGTATTTCAGGCACCGGTCGGCGAGCGGGATGTCCGAGGTGACGCAGACGTCCTCCGGTCCGACGCGATCGGCGATCCAGTCGTCGGCCGCGTCGGCGCCTTGCGCGACGACGACCGTCTCCACCAGCGGATGGCGGGAGGGGCGCAGACCCCCGTCGCTCACCATCACGACGCGCACGCCGTAGCGCTCGGCGACCCGCACGGCCTCCTGCTTCACCGGACAGGCGTCGGCGTCGATGTAGAGGGTGGGCATAACCTCATCCTGCGCTTGCGTGACGCCGCCAGCATTCTAGACGCCCGAAAGACGGGCATTTAATCTGTTTTGCATCTTTCTGCTTCGCTGGGGCGCTCAATGCGTAAACGTAACAATAGGTTTTTCGATAGGGGGGCGCCAAGACGGTCGAACCGGGGATCCCGACCGCGCAGCGCATCGGCCGAGCTTGAGCGCGAACCGCGGAGACACAAGGGGCCTCTCTATGTTGACGGAGGCGTCAGCGTTCTTGCGCTTGCGACGGCCTTAATCGGCTTTGTGTTCATTTCCGGATATCTCATAAACTCGATGTTCCTGAAGCAGATCGGCCTGCCGAGTCATGACTACACGCGCGCCCAATTTATCGAGGTCGGATTTGTTTATACGATTTTGGTTGGATATATCATTTCGATGTTGATACTGGCCTTGGAGATCAAGAACGGGCCATTAGATTTTGTACAATCTAATTTTTGGAAATTCATTTATAGAATCATCGTTTTCTTTAATATTGCAATATACATAGGGATTACGCTCTTTTGCGTAATTTTCTTTTCATATCATGAGTGGCGATTGATAAAAGATCCCGTTTTTGATTGGGAGCTGCGGGACTCCTTTTACGTCTTTTTCACTCTAGGCTTGGCGCTTGTGTCCGCGTCTCCGCTTATCAGTTATCGGAACCTGTTCAAGGAACGGGGTCGTCACGCCCTCTTGAAGGTTTTGCACTGTCTGGCGGCGACATTCTTCATCTTCTCCGCCTATGTGTTGTTTGGAAGTGTTTCCTGGATTGGTGAGGTGGGCTTCCGCTTCGGGAACTTGGTTCTTTCCGTCGCGCTATTCGTCGCCGCGTTTTTGAGCACGATCATACTGACGCCGCGCGGCCGTCAGTCGCATATGCTGGTCTCTTTAGCCATCTCGGCGCCGTTCTTCATCGCCGTCTATTACCTCTCTCTCAGCGCGTACGCCTCCTCTCTATACCGCTACATTCCAATGAACCGAGGGGGATTCTACCCGGTCTCGCAATCAGTCCTGACCCTCGGTCCGTCCTGCACGGCGCCGTTCGGGGAAAGGCGCGACGCAGGCGGGGCTAAAGACGGGGGAGGCGAAATCACGGTCTACGTTCTCGCCCGGAGGGAAGCCTCCCTCTATGTTATCCCCCCGACGATCGCCTGGGAACGGCCCCTGGACGAGATCTTTTCGATGCCGATCTCGTGCATCCGGAACGAGAAGATCACTCGCCCCGTCGGAGTGGATCCGCGATCGCGGCGGCCGACTTAGAGCTAGGGTCGGCGCCCAATGCGGCCCGCAAGGGCCGATTTGAGGGGCTGCGAATGACGAGTAAACCGGGCCGCCCTCCCGCCCCCGCGGGAAAGGAGAGCGACCCGGCCTCTCGCGAGCGCGTCCGGCTATCAGAGGGTCCCGCAACCGGCCGGACGCGACGCCTCCTGACCCTCCGCGGTCAGCCGGCCAGGCCGGCCATCGCGAAAGCGTCATAGGGGGAGGGGGACGGGCGCGCCGGCGCGGGCGGCGGCCGTCCCAGATCTGCGGGGGCGCGCACGGGCGCCGGCGTTGGGATCTTCGGTGCGCTCATGGCTTTCGCTCCTGCCTTGGGGTGAAGCGTCAGGCCGCTTCCGCGACGGAGCTCGCCGCCTTCAGCGCCTGGTCGAGGTCGGCCAGGATGTCGTCGATATGCTCGATCCCGATCGACAGGCGGACATAGGCGTCGGTGACGCCGCTCTGCTCCTGCTCTTCGGCGGTCAACTGGCTGTGCGTCGTCGTCGCCGGATGGATGGCGAGCGAGCGTGCGTCACCGATGTTGGCCACGTGATAGAACAACTGCAGCGCGTCGATGAAGGCTGCGCCGGCCGCCCGGCCGCCCTTAATGTGGAAGCCGACCAGGCCGCCGTAGCCGCCGGTCAGATGGGCGTCCGCGCGGCGCTTGGCTTCGCCCTCCTGCAGGCCGGGATAGATCACCTTGTCGACCAGCGGGTGTTTCTCCAGGAACTCGGCTGCGGCCGCGCCGTTGCGGCTGTGCTCGCGCATGCGCAGCGCGACCGTCTCGATCCCCTGGATCGCCTGGAAGGCGTTGAAGGGGCTGAGCGCCGCGCCGAGATCGCGCAGCAGCGTGACCCGCGCCTTGATGATGTAGGCGATGGGTCCGAGCGGCTTCACCGCCTCCGTCCAGACGGCGCCGTGGTAGGAGGGGTCGGGCTGGTTGAGGTAAGGCTGACGCTCCTTGAAGTCCTCCCACGGGAAATCGCCGCCGTCGACCAGCAGGCCGCCGATCGTCGTGCCGTGTCCGCCCAGATACTTGGTGGCGGAATAGACGACGACCGCCGCGCCGTGCTCAAGCGGCTTGCACAGGATCGGCGCGGCTGTGTTGTCGACGATCAGCGGGATCCCGTACTCGCGCCCGATGGCGGCGACCTCGGCGATCGGGAAGACCTGCAGCTTGGGGTTGGGAAGGGTCTCAGCATAGAAGGCGCGGGTGCGATCGTCGATCGCGTTGCGGAAATTCTCCGGATCGGCGGGATCGACGAAGCGCACCTCAATCCCCTGGTCCTTCAGCGTGTTGGCGAAGAGGTTCCAGGTGCCGCCGTAAAGGTCGGTGGAGCTGACGACGTTGTCGCCGGCCTTGGCGATGTTCTGAATCGCGAAGGCGCTCGCCGCCTGGCCGGAGGCCAGCGCCAGCGCGGCGACGCCGCCCTCCAACGCCGCGACGCGTTTCTCCAGCACGTCGCAGGTCGGATTCATGATGCGCGTGTAGATGTTGCCGAGCTCCTCCAAGGCGAAGAGCTTGCGCGCGTGCTCCGCATTCTCGAACTGGTAGCTCGTCGTCTGGTAGATCGGCACGGCGACGGAGCCGGTCGTCGGATCGGCGCGATAGCCGGCGTGCAGCGCCAGCGTCTGCGGATGGATGCTCTCGGACATGGGCGGGACCCCTTTCTCATAGTCTCGGTTCATAAGAACGCCGAGCGGAGGCGGGGCTTGCGGGCCTATATGAGCGGCGGGTTCCTCGCGCACGAAAAAACCGCCGCAGCCAGGGGCTGGGCGGTTAGCCGCAACCCGCTTTAGCTGAATTTTTAAAGCGCCCGCAAGCTGAGACTCAAATCGGCGCTGTTCGTGTCTTTTACGCAGTCGATTGGTGTTTGTCAATATAATACGAATAGAAAATGTGAATTGTAATCCTGCACGGCGAGACCCCGGAGAACGGCGCGGGGCGGCGGCGTAAAATCACCATTGCAAATGCGAATGACTCGCAATACGTTGTTCGGAGATGAGATCTTCACATCGCCAAGGGTTCTGCAGCTATGAGCAATCTTCGTCCCCGCCGCTCTCGTCCCGCCGCCCGTCCGATCTGGTCCGTCAGCGCCGGCGACCCCCGCGCGCAGGCGTCGGGCGCGCCGATCCGGCTATCCGATCTGTCGCATGGCGAGCAGGCGTTGGTCCGCGCTTTCCGGCGCTGGGTCGCCGGAAAGGCGCATCACGCCGCCGCGTGGGACGCCGTCGCCGGCGTCTTCGGCGGACGTGACGGCAGGGCGGTGATGGGCGGGCTGATCCGTCTGGTCGAGGGCATGCGCGGCGGCGCGCGCCGACGGATCCTGCATCACGCACAGTGCTGCCCCTGCCTCGCCGCCGACGAAATCCGCTTGCTGACGCTGGTCGGCGCGGCCGCCGCCGGCCGGCTCGACCGAGCGGCGGCGTACGCCTGCGACCTGCTGGGGCTCGATCCGCTGGCCGGGGCGGGACAGGAGGTCGGCTCGGCGCTGGCGGTGGAGGCGCGGGGCCTGGCGCTCGCGATGGCGACGCAAGACGCCGCGCCGGCGGAGCGGGCGGGGATCAGCTTCGCTGTCTGCGCAGAGGAGGGGCGGCCGAAGGAGGCGGTGCATTGAAGCGCGGAACGACGCGCGGGCCGGGTCTCGGCCGGCGATAGCGGGGCGCGCCAAAAGACCGGGCGCGGCCGTCCTGCAGCCGATAGGGGGGCGAACTCCCCGGATGTCGATCGCTTTCGCCCGGGAGCGAAAGCCGCCGCTTTGATTGCTTTTTTGTTGTCGCGTAAAATTATTGAAATACACTCTTTGAGTGTCTAGGGTCCCCTGGGTTTCGCGGCAGCGGGCGAGGGGGGATGGGCGAGCATAGGATCAAGTTCTTGGATTTGCAGCACGATGCGACAGGTCCTCGCATAGACTGTTCGACGGAAACGGAAAGGGCGCTCAGTCCGGATCATGGCCCCCACGCGGCTTTCGAGGATGCGTTGGATCTCTACGTGGCGATCGCGCGATATGCAGAAGATCCGTTGCGCCGAGTGGACGAGGCCCTCCGTCCGGAGGTTGAAGTCATGGCGGTTGATCCGCGGTCGCAAACGGTCAGCGCCGCAGTCTACAAAGGCATGCGGGGAGTGGCGTCATGCTGGTACACCGTCCTGCATGATTCAAGCGCCGCGCCGGGAGGCGCTGAGGTTCGGCTCGTTATTCTGAGGTTCGATACGCAAGACGATGCATCGTTCGCGTACACGCAGCTCGAGTTGGCCGCGATGAACACCTACGCGACTTTCGCGCGCCTCGGCGCGAATGCGAACGCACTGGGCCGTGAAAACGCTTTGGCGACATATCGCCTTACGCGCGAAATGGGCGGTAAGGGTTTGAATATCACGCGAATTAGGGCATATACTTAAGCGGTGACGAAAGGTCATCTAGGAGGATCTTGATGTCTGGAATGCGGTTGGCGTTTTATCGGTTGGCGAACGGCGTCGGCATCGGCGGCGGCGGCGGCCGCACATCGGGCCTCGAGGAAACAGAGGATGCGTTGCGGAGCCGCGTTCCCCTAGCCTCCCTTCCGCTGGACAACCTTCCGGACGGCGCCGACCTGCAGGCGCGCCTTAAGCAGTCTGCGCCAGAAGCCGCCGCTCGATTAGAGCGGGCGAAGGTCGCTCCGTAACGCCGCGAGAGCCGAGCATGCAGCCGAGCGACTGGGTGGCGGTCCTAGGGGCGGTCGGATCTCTGATGCTCGCAGTCCCCTACTTCGTCGAAGTTGTCATTCGCATTCGACGGCGGCGCATTTTGCGCAAACACGAGAACGACCCGGCGAATGTGCGCCGCGGGATGCGCGTCGGCCTTACAGAAAAGGCGTTGGCCGCCAGCCCTTGGGCCACGATCGTGGGGCTGGTTGGGGCGCTGCTTTTGGCGGCGGCGCTTTTCATGAGCGTGGACGGCTCAGGCCTCTAACACAGAACCCCCGCCGACGGTTCCGCCGGCGGGGGAGGGGCGAAGAGAAACCCTCTTCGCTGAGGGCGCAGGGATCAACAGGGAGCGCCAGGGATCTCTCGAACGCGCCGTCCCCGCTTTGATCCGATCAAAAAAGCGGCGCGCTCTGTGTTACGCGAACGCCTCCTCCCAGGTGCCTTGAGTGGAGGCCTTGGAATATTCGGTCGCCCGGTTCTCGAAGAAGTTCGTGTGCTCGACGCCGTTCAGCATCTCGTCCATCCAGCGCAACGGGTTCTTCTCCGCCCCAAAGAGCGGCTCGAGGCCCAGCTGGCCCAAGCGCCGATCGGCGATGTAGCGGATGTAGTCCTTCACATCCTGCGCCGAGAGGCCCTGGACGTCGCCGTGCTCGAAGGCGAGGTCGATGAAGGCGTCTTCATGCGTCACGATGGTCGCGCAGGCGTCCGTCAGATCGGCCTTGAAGGCCTCCGTCCAGACTTCCGGGTTCTCTGCGACGAAGGTCTTGAAGAGGCGGATGATCGAGCTGGTGTGCAGCGACTCGTCGCGCACCGACCAACTGACGATTTGGCCCATGCCCTTCATCTTGTTGTTGCGCGGGAAGTTCATCAGCATGGCGAAGCTGGCGAACAGCTGCAGCCCCTCGGTGAAGCCCCCGAAGACCGCCAGCGTCTTGGCGATGTCCTCCTTCGACTCCATGCCCCAGCCCTGCATGTAGTCGTATTTGTCCTTCATTTCTTTGTATTTGAGGAACGCCTGATACTCCACCTCCGGCATGCCGATGGTGTCGAGCAGATGGCTGTAGGCCGCGATATGCACCGTCTCCATGTTGGAGAAGGCGGAGAGCATCATCTGGACTTCCGTCGGCTGGAAGACCTGGCTGTACCGCTTCATGTAGCAGTTGTTCACCTCGACGTCGGCCTGGGTGAAGAAGCGGAAGATCTGGGTCAGCAGGTTGCGCTCGCCCTCGCTCAGATTGCGGTGCCAGTCCTTCACGTCGTCGGCCAGCGGCACCTCCTCCGGCAGCCAATGGATGCGCTGCTGGGTGAGCCAGGCGTCATAGGCCCAGGGGTAGTTGAATGGCTTGTAGACCGGGCTGGCGTCGAGAAGGCTCATGGTGCGTTCGTCTTCCCTAACTAGGCGTTTCGTTCCGGGCCGGGCCGCTTACTGGCAGCTCAGGCACTCTTCGTAATCCGGCGGGCCCTCGGGCTTGCCGCCGCCGACCTTGCCCATCATCGGCACGGCGACGGAGCCGGCCGCGGCGTCCGAGCGCGGTTTCAGGATCGCGGCGTCGGCCTCCGCGCGCTGGATCGACTTGGAGCGGCAGTAGTAGAGGCTCTTGATCCCCTTCTTCCACGCTTGGAAGTGCAGCTGGTGCAGCTCGCGCTTATGCACGTCGGCGGCCAAGAAGATGTTGAGCGACTGCGCCTGGCAGATATGCGGCGCGCGGTCGGCCGCATGTTCGATCAGCCAGCGCTGGTCGATCTCGAAGGCGGTCTTGAAGACGTCCTTCTCCTCGTCCGTCAGGAAGTCGAGATGCTGGACCGAGCCTTCGTTGATCGAGATCGACGACCAGACATCGTCGTCGTCCTTGCCCTTCTCGGCCAGCAGCGCCTTCAGGTGCTTGTTGCGCACCGAGAAGCTGCCCGACAGCGTCTTGTGGGTGAAGCTGTTGGCCGCGATCGGCTCGATCCCCGGCGAGGCGCCGCCGCAGATGATCGAGATCGAGGCGGTGGGCGCGATCGCCATCTTGTTGGAGAAGCGCTCCTTCACGCCGAACTCGGCCGCGTCGAGGCAGGCCCCGCGCTCCTCGGCCAGCGTCACGGAGGCCGCGTCGGCCTGGCCGCGGATGTGGCGGAACATCCGGTTGTTCCAGACCTTCGCCATGACCCCCTCCCAGGGGATCATCTGGCTCTGCAGGAAGCTGTGGAAGCCCATCACGCCGAGGCCGACCGAGCGCTCGCGCATCGCCGAGTACTTTGCGCGGCGGAAATCGTCCGGCGCGTTGTCGATGAAGTCCTGCAGCACGTTGTCGAGGAATCGCATTACATCCTCGATGAACTGCGGCTCACCCTCCCACTCGAGATATTTCTCGAGATTGAGGGAGGAAAGGCAGCAGACCGCCGTGCGCTCCTCGCCCCAGATGTCCTTGCCGGTCGGCAGGGTGATCTCGGAGCAGAGGTTGGAGGTCTTTACCTCCAGATTGGCGAGCTTCTGATGCTCGGGCCGCGCATTGTTCACATGGTCGATATAGACGACGTAGGGCTCGCCCGTCTCGATCCGTGCGGTCAGGATGCGGATCCACAGGTCGCGGGCGCGCACTTTGCGGATGGTGCTGCGGTCCTTCGGGCTCTGCAGCTTCCAATCCTCGTCGGCCTCGACCGCGCGCATGAAGTCGTCGGTCAGCAGCACGCCGTGATGTAGGTTGAGGGCCTTGCGGTTCGGATCGCCGCCGGTCGGCCGCCGGATCTCCAGGAACTCCTCGATCTCCGGATGCCAGATCGGCAGATAGACCGCGGCCGAGCCGCGGCGCAGCGAGCCCTGGCTGATCGCCAGCGTCAGCGAGTCCATCACCCGGATGAAGGGGACGACGCCCGACGTCTTGCCGTTCTGGCCGACCGTCTCGCCGATCGAGCGCAGATTGCCCCAGTAGCTGCCGATGCCGCCGCCGCGGGCGGCCAGCCACACGTTCTCGTTCCACAGGCCGACGATGCCCTCCAGGCTGTCGTTGGCCTCGTTCAGGAAGCAGCTGATCGGCAGACCGCGCTTGGCGCCGCCGTTGGACAGCACCGGCGTCGCCGGCATGAACCAGAGTTTGGAGATGTAGTCGTAAAGCCGCTGGGCGTGCGCGCTGTCGTCGGCGAAATGCATCGCCACGCGCGCGAACATGTCCTGCGGCTCCTCGCCGGGCAGGAGATAGCGGTCCTCCACCGTGGCGAGGCCGAAGGGCGTCAGGTTGGAATCCCGTTCACGGTCGACGAGGACGTTGATCCCGCGATCGTTCTGCTTGTGGTCGCGCACGTCGATGTCGAGATCGCCGATCAGATCGTCGTCGCTCAGACTGTGCGCGGCCGCATCGCCGCCCAGATCGAGCACGCCGCCCTCGGCCGCCACCCGGTCGCGCAGGCGCGCCAGCGCGTCGTCGACATCCTGCTTCACCGCCGCGCGGCTCTCGTCGCTGGCTTTATAGGACCCATCAGGCACGTCTCAAATCCCCCAGTCCTTGCCCCGCGGATCGGACGGTTTCGCTTGCGCCGTCCGCGGAATCCCGTTGTCGTTCGCCGGTTCTCCCGGCGCTTGTCCACAGGTGCTCCGAGCCGCATCGGCCGGCGATCGCCCGTCTTCCGGGGCTGAGCCGCCCGAGGCCTGTTCGATCCCCGTTATCCACAAGGCGGTCTCTTCGAAACCCGGGGATAACCACACTATATACTGTGCTCCCCGCCGAACGAGTGACAAGATATAGCGAGAGCGCTTTTCCTGTCAAAGGCAAAGAGTCTTCGCTTCGTCATAATCGACGCCGGGCGTGGGGGCTCTCGCGAAAGCGCGGCCGTCGGCGGCTTACCCCGGCCTCGGCGCAGGGTGCGGTTGGTCCCCGCCTTCGCGGGGACTCCCGAGACATCTTCATCTTACTCCGGGCGCCCCCGCGAAGGCGGGGGCCTCAGACGGCCCGCGCCGGGATCGGCGGACGGTGCGGAAGGGACGGCGTGCGCGGAGACTTCCGCGTCGCCGTCAGCCTATGGCCGAGGGCGCTCGCCTGGGGCAGGATGACCGGACCTCAAGGAAAGGGGCGCGCCCATGCTCGACGCTGCGATGCGCACGATCATCGACCCGCCGCTCGACCGGCTCGGCGCTTTACTCGCGCGGATCGGGGTCAGCGCCGATTGCGTGACCCTCTTCGCATTGATCCCGGGGGCGGGCGCGGTCTGGGCGTTGGCGCACCAAGCCTACGGGCTCGCGCTGGCGCTCATCCTCGTCAATCGGCTGTGCGACGGACTGGACGGGGCGGTCGCGCGGCATTCACGGCTGACGGATTTCGGCGGCTATCTCGACATCGTCAGCGATTTCATTTTCTACGCGGCCGTGCTCCTGGGTTTCCTGCTGGCGGATCCGGACGCCAACGCAATCGCCGCGGCGGCGCTGATGGTCAGCTTCTTCGGCACCGGCTCCAGCTTCCTCGCGTTTGCGACGATCGCGGCCAAGCGCGGCCTCTCGACAGAGGCGCGCGGGGCCAAGAGTTTCTACTATATGGGCGGTCTGGCGGAAGGAACGGAGACGATCCTGTTCTTCATCCTCGCCTGCCTCGCGCCGCAGCACTTCCAGTGGCTCGCCTACGGCTTTGCCGCGATCTGCTGGATCACCATCGCCGGCCGGGCCTTGCAGGCGCGCGCGCTGTTTCGCGACGACTGAGCTCTTGCTATATCGGGCGGTCAAAGCTGCGACGGTAAGGAGAGAAAGTCCATGTGCGGACGCTATTCGCTGACCACGCCGGTCGACGGCATGCGCCAGCTGTTCGGCTTCAAGGAGCTGCCGAACCTGCCGCCGCGCTACAACATCGCGCCTACCCAGGCCGTCCTGACCGTGCGCCGCGGCGACGGCTTGCGCGATCAGGACCAGGCGGAAGGCGGGCCGAAGAGCGCCGTCTGCCGCTGGGGCCTGATCCCAAGTTGGGCCAAGGACGCCTCCATCGCCGCCAAGATGATCAATGCGCGCGCCGAAACGGTGCGCGAGAAGCCGGCTTTCAAGAAAGCCTTCCAGCGCCGGCGCTGCCTTCTGCCGGCGGACGGCTTCTATGAATGGAAGACGATAGGCGGCAAGAAGCAGCCCTTCCGCATCCTGTTCGAGGACGGCGAGCCCTTCGCCTTCGCCGGCTTGTGGGAGCGCTGGCAGTCGGAGGACGGTTCCGAGATCGACAGCTGCACCATCGTCACCACCGACGCCGCGCCCGAAATCGCCGACATCCATCACCGCATGCCGGTGATCCTGGACCGCGAGATGTTCGAGGCCTGGCTCGGCGCGCCGCAGCCAGAGGCGGAGGCGCTTCTCCAGCCCTACGCCGGCGCCCGGCGGATGACCTTCCACGCGGTCGACCGGCGCCTTAACGACGTGCGCAACGACGATGAGAGCCTGCTTGAGCCGATCGATCTGGATGCGGCGGAGGAAGAGGAGAAGCCCACCGAGCCCCAATCCGACCCCAAGACGGGCAAGGGCGGGCAGATGTCGTTGTTTTAAGCGGGGCGTCGCGACTTTAAAACGGCGATGTCATTAAGTCAGCTCGCCCATGGTGAGGCCCGGCGAAGTCGGGGGCTTGCTCAGCGCGCTCCGGCGGCGGCGCGGGCGCGAGACACGTCCCCGCCTTCACGGGGACGGCTGGAGGACGGACTGACTTGACGGCGTGTCGGGAGGAGGGCCGGCGCGTCGCCGCTACTCCGCCGCCTCCGCCTGCCGGCCGATCCAGCCGTCGAGGGCGGCGAGCGCGCGCTGGGAGAGCAGCTGTTTGCGCGCCCGGCCGCGCGGGCGCTGCTTCTTGTTGGTCACCCCGATCTCTTCGGCCAGCGGCGGGAACAGGCCGAAGTTCACGTTCATCGGCTGAAAGGTCGCCGCGTCCGCGCCGGTCGTGATGTGGGCGACGAGCGCGCCCAGCGCGGTCTCCGCCGGCGGCGCGGGCTGGTCGACGCCGAGCCGCTCGCCAGCGGCGTAGCGTCCGGCGATCAGGCCGATGGCGGCGCTTTCGATATAGCCTTCGACGCCCGTCACCTGACCGGCGAAGCGCATGCGCGGATCGGCCTTGAGGCGCAGCCGCTCGTCGAGCAGCCGCGGGCTGTTCAGGAACGTGTTGCGATGGATCCCGCCGAGCCGGGCGAACTCGGCCTCCTCCAGTCCGGGGATCATGCGAAAAATGTCTTTCTGCGCGCCGTATTTCAGCTTGGTCTGGAAGCCGACGAGGTTGTAGAGCGTGCCGAGCTTATTGTCCTGGCGCAGCTGGACGACCGCGTGGGGGCGCTCGTCGCTGTGCGGATTGGTCAGGCCCACCGGCTTCATCGGGCCGTAGCGCAGCGTCTCCACGCCGCGCTCCGCCATCACCTCGATCGGCAGGCAGCCCTCGAAATAGGGGGTGTCCTTCTCCCACTCTTTGAACGCGGTCTTCTCGCCGTCGATCAGGGCCTGGATGAAGGCTTCGTACTGCGCCTTGTCCATCGCGCAGTTGATATAGTCGCTCCCGTCGCCCTTGTCGTAGCGTGATTGGCGCCAGGCGCGGGAGAAATCGATGCTCTCATGATAGACGATCGGCGCGATCGCGTCGAAGAAGGCGAGCTGCGTCTCCCCTGTCAGATCCAGCACCGCCTGACTCAATCCGGGCGAGGTGAGGGGGCCGGTCGCGACGATGACGCTTTCCCACTCGGCCGGCGGCAGCCCGGCCACCTCCTCGCGGCGGATCTCGATATTGGGGTGGTCTTCGATCGCCTGACTGACGCGGGCCGCGAAATCGTCGCGGTCGACGGCCAGCGCCCCGCCGGCCGGCACCTTGGCGGCGTCGCCGCAGCGCAGGATCAGCGAATTGCAGCGCCGCATCTCCTCGTGCAGCAAACCGACGGCGTTGAAGTCCGGATCGTCGGACCGAAAGGAGTTGGAGCAGACGAGTTCCGCCAGCCGGTCGGTGTGGTGAGCGTCGGTCTTGCGCACCGGCCGCATCTCGTGGAGCACCACGCGCGCCCCCATCTCCGCGGCCTGCCAGGCCGCTTCCGAGCCGGCGAGGCCGCCGCCGATGATGTGGATGCTGTCGCGCTCGCTCATGATCGCTCGTTCCTTGTCGCGTAGCCTGCCGGGGAGATATCGTTGCACGGCGCGGGCTGCAAGGCCTGCAGCCCGACAGCATGAGGGGAGACGGCATGAGCGACAAGGATTTCGACGGCCTGACCGCCATCGTCACCGGGGCCAGCCGCGGCATCGGCGAGGCGACGGCGCGCGAACTGGCCGCGCGCGGCGCGGCGGTGCTGTTGCTGGCGCGCGACGAGGCCGCGATCGAGCGGATCGCGGGCGAGATCGAAGCCGCCGGCGGTCGCGCGCTGGCCGAAGTCTGCGACGTCGCCGAATGGGAATCCGTCGACGCGGCCGCCAGCCTGTGCGAGGAGCGTTTCGGCCCGCCCGACATTCTGGTCAACAACGCCGGCCTGATCGAGCCGATCGCGCGTCTTACGGAAAGTGACCCGGCCGGCTGGGACCACACGATCGACGTCAATCTTAAGGGCGTCTATCACGGGCTGCGGGCCGTGCTGCCGGGCATGATCGCGCGGCGCGCCGGCGTCGTGGTCAACGTCAGCTCCGGCGCGGCGACGAGCCCGCTGGAGGGGTGGAGCCATTATTGCGCGGCCAAGGCGGCGGCCCTGATGCTGACACGCTGCGCGCAGTTGGAGGCGGGCGAAAGCGGCGTTCGCGTCACGGGCCTCAGCCCCGGCACGGTGCGCACGCACATGCAGGTCGCGATCAAGGCCTCCGGGATCAATCCGGTCAGCGAACTCGACCCCGCCGTCCATATCCCGCCGGACTGGGCGGCGAAGGCGATCGCCTACCTTTGCACTGACGCGGGCGCGGCCTACGCCGGCGAGGATATGAGCCTGCGCGACCCCGACGTGCGGGCGGCGATCGGGGTGGGGTGAGGGCCGCCGCGATTCTGAGCATGGCGGGTCATCCCGGCAGTCCGCCCCGGCCTCACTGCGGACAGCGCTCCTCGTCCCCTACCCCCGGATTCTCCGTCTGGCAGGCGTAGTAAAGCGCGAGATCGTGGATTACCCGCTCGGTCAGCTGTTCGGCGTAGAGCGACATGAACGCGTGCGGGCGGTTTCCGTCGCGGAAATTCCTGATGGCGTTCAGCAGATACTGCTCATATTGCCCGGCGAGCTTCGGCCAGCCCGGCTTCTCGCCGTAGCCGGCGGGGCCGTGGCACTTGATGCAGTCCAGCCGTTCGGCCAGGTACTCGCCGCGGTCGTAGTCGCCCAAATCCTCTTGCAGGCGCACCGCCGGCCGGCTGCCCTCGCGGGTGTAGCCGCCGGCCTGTTCGGAGCGCGCGGGGCCGTCGTCCGCAGCCGTGGTGAAAACCAGCGCCGCCAGCGCCAGTGCGCCCGCACGCATCCATCGCCCGGCGACGTCGCCCGCCATGACCGATCAAGGCCTTTCGCAGTTTCGGGATCCCCACCCCGGCCGGCGCGCCCGATCCCATCGGGCTTCGACGACGCGCGGGCGGCGGGGTTAGCTGCGGTAGCTGGGGTCCATCCGATCCAGCATGCGCAGATAGGCCGGCCATTCCGGCACCGCCTCGCTCGACCCGGCGGCGGCCTCGTTTGATTCCCACTGCTGTGCGGTGTGCTCGCACACCTCCGGCGGGGGAAGGGTGATCGGCCGCCCGGTCTGCATCACGTCCAACTGGACCTGACACGCCTGCTCCAGATAGTACAGTCGCGAGAATGCGCGCGCAACGCTTCCCGCGCAGGTAAGAAGCCCATGATTCTTAAGAATCATCGAGTGCTTATCGCCAAGGTCGGCCACGAGACGCTCGCGCTCCGACAGGTCGAGCGCGATGCCCTCGTAATCGTGATAGGCGAGCCTGTCGTAAAATTGGAAGCCGCCTTGCGTCATCGGCAGAAAGCCCTCGGCCAGGCAGGAAATCGCGACGCCGGCTCGGCTGTGAGTGTGCAGCACGCAGACCAAGTCCGGCCGCGCGCCGTGGACTGCGCTGTGGATGGTGTAGCCGGCCGCGTTGATCCCGTATTCCGAGCCGTCGAGGACGGCGCCGTCTAGATCGATCTTCACCAGATTGGAGGCGCAGACCTCGTCATAGGCGAGGCCGTAGGGGTTGATCAGGATCTCGTGCCGATCCTCTTCCCCGGGTCCGTGCGGCACGCGCGCGGTGATGTGGTTGTAGATTTGATCGGTCCAGCCGTAGTGATGGATCAGGCGGTAGCAGGCCGCCAGATCGACGCGCATCTTCCACTCGGCCTCCGAGCAATCGAGCGTCCGCGTCGGCGGGCTCAGATCCTGGCGCAGATCGTCGGGCATTTTCCCTCTCCTTCTTCGCCGTCAGCCGGCGCGCGCGGCGGCCTCGCGCGCCAACTCGTGCAGCGCATCGTCGTCCGTCGGCGCCAGCGCCGCGCGGTCCGGGTTGTTGTGGAACCAGGCGCGGTCGTTCCCGCCCGTCGGCAGGTTGGTCACGCTGTTATAGTTCATGTACATGATCGCCCGCGGCCAGGGGCTGACGTTGTTGGCCGAGCCGTGGACGAGGTTGCAATGGATGAAGGCGACGGTGCCGGCCGGGCCGCACAGCGGCTCGATCCCGCCGTCCTCCGCCAGCGACTGCAGCGTCGTCTCGCTGATCTGCATGACGGTGTAGCCCTTGGCGTCGGCCTCGGGCGCGACCTCCTGAACCTCGCCGTGACGGTGCGACCCGGGGACGACCAGCAGCGGGCCGTTCACCGCATTGGCCGGGTCCAGCATGATCGCGGTCATAACGCAGACCGGCTCGGGCATCCCGTCTTCGCGGTGCCAGGTGCCGAAATCCTGATGCCAGTTCCACGCGCCGCCGGTGAAGCCCTGTTTCGGGTTCAGGCGGCTCTGGTGGATGTAGGCGCGATCCCGCAGCAACTGCTCCACCGGCCCAAGCAGGCGGGGCAGGCGGCAAAGCCGGCGGTAGGGCTCGGAATACTCATGCGCGCCGTAGACAAGCCGGATCGCGTCCGAGGTCTTTTCGCGAACCACCTCCGCGCCCGTGCGGGCGTAGAGGCCAGGGCGTTCGGCGTTGAGGACCGCGACTTCCTCCGCGTCCAGCAAGCCGGGGAAGAGCAGATAGCCCCGCTCGTCGAACTCTTCCACTTGTTGGGTCGTCAGATGCATGGGTGAAACGCTACCCCCTTTAAACGGATCGGAAAAGACGCCGCTAAGGCGCGGCTCTTTTGCCCGGGCGGCTATAAAGGAGCAGCCCCGCGACGACCAGCGCGCCGCCGACATATTGATCCGTCGAGAGCACTTCGCCAAGCAGCGCGGCGGCGACCAGGATAGAGATCACCGGCTCCAGATTGAACAGGATCGCGATCGTCGGCGCGCTGGCGATCTTCAACGCCGTGAACTGCAAGAGCAGCGCCAACGTGTAGAAGCCGCACACCGCCGCCATCGCAAGGCGCCCCGTCTCGCCGCCGGGGAAGGAGAGGCCGCCGAACAGCATCGGCGCGGCCAGGGCGCAGATCGCGACGGCGCCGAAATTCGCGGTCAGGCTGACGGTCATGGTGGGCACGCTGGTCAGCGCATGACGGCTGAACAGCAAGAAGGAGGCCAGCCCGACCGCTCCCAGCAGCGCCAACGCGATCCCGCGCGGGTCAAGCGTCTCCAGCGACGGCCCGATGGCGAGCGCAAGACCGGCGAAGGCGACCAGGAAGGCGAGCCCGTCGAGCCTCCGGAGTTTCGGCCCGCCCAGCAGCGGGTCGATCAGCGCGATCATGATCGGCCAGGTGAAGAAGATCACCGCCGCCAAACCGACGGGAATGAAGGCGACGGAGCCGAGATAGCCCAGCCCCTGCGCCGCCAGGCTGACCGTCGCGCAGGCGAGCGCGGGCCACGCCGCCCGGGGGATGCGCGGCAAGCGGCGCGCTGCGATCAGGACCAGCAGGGCCAAAAGCCCGGCCGCCCCGGTGCGCGCCACCATCAGCGTCGCGGCGTTCCCGCCGTCGGCGTAGACCAGCGGCGCGATCGGCGTGTTCATCGCGAACCCGGCGGCGGAGCCGAGCACGACGGCGGGGCCGAGCGCGCGGGCGGGGGCGGGGGTCAACCGGGAGTCCTCGCGAAAGCGGGGACCTTTGCGCGATCGCGCGCGCTTAGCGGCCGGCCGCCTGAGGCCCCCGCTTTCGCGGGGGCGCGCTGCAGGCGGTCCAGATCGCGCTCGCGCCGTCCCGTCACGACGGACCCCGCGAGGAACGGCGCCCAAACGGGAGTCCCCGCGAAAGCGGGGACCTTTGCGCGATCGCGCGCGCTTAGCGGTTGGCCGCCTGAGGCCCCCGCTTTCGCGGGGGCGCGCTGCAGGCGCAAGAAACCGGGTCCGCCTCGATCCCTCACGACAGATCCCGCATCGCCGCGTCCAGGCCGGAAAGCGTCAGCGGGTGCATGCGCCCCTCCATCTGCTCGATCGCCATATGCACCGACTGGTGATAGCGCCAACGCTCGACCGGCTGCGGATTGAGCCACACGGCCTTGTCGAAATGGTCGAGCAGGCGCTGCATCCACACCCGCCCCGGCTCCTCGTTCCAATGCTCCACGCTGCCGCCGGGATAGGCGATCTCGTAGGGGCTCATGGTGGCGTCGCCGACGATCACCAGCTTGTAGTCGCGCGGATAGGTGCGGATCACGTCCCAGGTCGGGATCGCGCTGCGCCAGCGGTTGCGCATGTCCTCGAACAGATGCTCGTAGACGTAATTGTGGAAATAAAGGTGGACCGCGTGCTTGAACTCCGCGCCCACCGCGTCGAACAGTTTGCGGCTTTCCAGGATGTGGTCGTCCATCGAACCGCCGACGTCGTAGAGCGCCAGGATCTTGACCGCATTATGCCGCTCGCGCCGCCAGCGGATGTCGACATAGCCGCCGTTCTTGGCCGTGCTGCGGATCGTGTCGGGCAGGTCCAGCTCGAAATTCGCGCCGGTGCGTGCGAAGCGCCGCAGCCGGCGCAGCGCCACCTTCATGTTGCGGTTTGAGAGCGGCTCGTCGCTGTCGAGGTTCTTGAACTCGCGCTTGTCCCAGACCTTAACCGCGCGGCGGTGGCGGCTTTCCTCCTGACCGATGCGCACGCCTTCGGGGTTGTAGCCGTAGGCGCCGAAGGGGCTGGTCCCGGCCGTGCCGATCCATTTGCTCCCGCCCTGATGGCGCTTCTCCTGCTCGGCGAGACGCTGCTTCAGCGTCTCCATCAGCTTCTCGAAGCCGCCCAGCGCCTCGACCATCGCCTTCTCCTCTTCGGAGAGCGTCTTTTCGGCGAGCTTCATCAGCCACTCGGTCGGCAGCGCCGTCGCCTCCACGCCCGGATCGCTCGCCACGCCTTCGAAGACCTGACCGAAGACGGCGTCGAAGCGGTCCAGATAGCGCTCGTCCTTCACCAGCGACGCGCGCGCGAGATAATAGAAGCGATCGAGGTCGTATTCCGGGACGTTCTTCTCCACGCCCTCCAACAGCGTCAGATATTCGCGCAACGTCACCGGCACGCCGGCGGATTTCAGGCGGAAGAAGAGGGTCGGGAACATAAGCGCGCACTATAGGGGCGCGTCGGTCGATGACAACCGATGAAGCGGGCCGGGCTCTTCAATCGACCACGAATGCGGCGTGTCCTCGGACCGCGACCATTTTACAGAGAGACTGGGGGCGGCGGGGGATGTGTCTTTGCGCTCGGGCGAACGCCGGCTCTTTTTCTCAGTCTTCTCCTTGGCGCGCCGTTTCTCGAACTGGCCGCGGATGAGGTCGGCGCATCGGCGAAACTCGCCGAATTGGGCGGCGTCGCCGTCTATCGCCGCTGACCCTTTCAATCCGAAGGCTGTGCGCTTACGTAGAACAGTCTATGACAGCACCCTTGGACAACAGCCCGGCAGGCGACGCCCCGCGCGAACCAAAGTCCGCGCGGCGGGCCGGCGCGCACGCCTTCGGTTTCGACCTCAACGGCGGCGGGCGGCTTGAACTCGCCGACTGCGCGGGCGGGCCGATCCTGATCGTCAACGCGGCCTCGCGCTGCGGCTTCACCGGCCAGTACGAAGGCTTGGTGCGCCTGCACAAGCGCTACGGCGATCGCGGGCTCACCGTGCTCGCCGTGCCCAGCAACGATTTCGCCGACCAGGAGCCGGAGGACGACGAGGCGATCCGCTATTTCTGCCAGTCGGAATATGACGTCGAGTTTCCGATCGCGGCCAAGGTCCACGTGACCGGCCCCGAGGCCCATCCCTTCTACCGCTGGATCAAGCAGGAGGCGGGCTTCTTCGGCCGCCGCCCCTGGTGGAATTTCCACAAATATCTGATCGGCCCCGACGGTCGCTTCGTCGACTGGTTCGCGCCGCTGACCAAGCCTGAAGACCCTAAGCTCGTGCGCGCGATCGAGGGGCTGCTGCCGTGGTAGGGGGCGCGCCCCGCCGTCTCAGCCCGTCTCACCAGCCTCGCGGGTTACCCTCTTCGATCAGCGCTTCGGCGAGGATTTCGCCGCCCTCGTCGACGTGCGAATAGGCCCCGTATTCCTCGCGCAGGAAGACGCAGCGCCAAGGGCCCGGGTCCGGCGCCTCCACCTTCCAACAGCGTCGCCCGTCCTGCAGAATGTTCCAGCGTCCTTCTTCCGGCCCTTCTTTGAAGGTGCCGTCCGGCCGAAAGTAGACGGTCACCGGCGGGCCGCCGTCGGCGGGGCGGCGGCGCTCCGTGTGATTCGACGTCAACTCCAGGACCATGTCCGAGGGCAGCGTGTCGGCGACGCGCGCGACGAAAAAGCTTTCCGGGTTGCCCGGGTCGAAATCGAGCCGGGCGCGGATCACGCCCGTCGGGCGGCCCTCCACGGCGTCCATCATGGCGTAGCCGCCATCCCCGACATCAACCAGCACGCTGCAGCGCCATCCGGCGGTCGGGGCCATTTCGACGCAATAGGTTCCGTCCGCCGCCACACGCCACGACCCGGTGTCCAGCCCGTCCGCCCCATCCGCTTGACCGGAAAGCAGCCGGTCCGGCGCATGATAGGCGCGATAGGGGGGGCGGCCGTCTGCGGGGCGGATGATCAGGGTCGAATCTTCCAGCAACCGCGTTGTCGCCGATTGGTCCAGCAAACGGTAGCGCGGCAAGCGGGGGCGCAGATCCACCGTCGCCATCGCGCGCGAGGGGTAGAGGCGCAAGGCTGCGGTCTCTCCCGGTCGATCGGTTTCCAACGCCAACGCGGAATCCGGCTTGTCGGCGCTCCAGTCGGCGAAGGCGCCCTCGAGCGCGACGGCCGCGTTCTGGCGCGCGGTGGTCCATTGGGGGCGCAGCGTCTCGGCCAGCATCTCCACCGCGTCGGTCAGCACGAGACGGTTGACGGTCGCATTGTCGCTAAGTTGCAGCGCCAACCGCGCGATTTTCGCCTCGCCCTCGTGACTGTAGCCGAGCTGCAGCGTCTGGCGGCCCACCCGTGTCGGGCGTTCCAACCGATAGACGACGCCATGCGCGCCGCGCTGCTCTTCGCGGAACTCGAAGCGTCGCTCGAGCTCAAGCTGGTTAACCGCGATGGGGCGCGTGTTCTCCATCGCCGCCGCCTCGGAAAGGTTCGGCGCGATCACCTGCTGCGCCGCAGTCGGCGCGGCGGCCAGCGCCAACCCCGCGAAAAGGCACGGCGCCGACCATCGACGGAAGAGAGAAGCGCGCGTCATCCTGCCCGTCCTTGACGCTTGCAACGGCCGCTTGACGGCGCGGACCGGCCGGACCCTCCCCAGGGGCGGCAAGCATAGGCCGGAGGCGCCCGCCGGCTCAAGCTGCAAGGCGCCCGTCAATAAGAACGCGGCAACCCCATGACGTGCTGCGCGATGTAGGCCAGCACCATGTTCGTGGAGATCGGCGCAGTCTGAAACAGGCGCGTTTCGCGCCATTTGCGCTCGACGTCGTACTCCCGCGCGAAGGCGAAACCGCCGTGGGTCTGGAAACAGGCTTCGCCCGCGGCCCAGGCCGCCTCGCTGGTGAGCAGCTTCGCCATGTTAGCCTCCGCCCCGCAGGGCGCGCCCGCGTCGAACAGCGCGGCCGCCTTGCGGGCCATCAGGTCGGCGGCCTCGCTCTGCGCGTGCGCGCGCGCCAGCGGGAACTGGATCCCCTGATTGGCGCCGATCGGCCGGGCGAAGACCACTCGCTCGCGCGCATAGGCGCAGGCCGTCTCCAGGAACCAGCGCGCGTCGCCGAGCGCCTCGCCCGAGAGCAGGATCCGTTCCGCGTTCATCCCGTCCAAGACGTAGCGGAAACCTGCGCCCTCTTCGCCCACCAGGCTGTCGGCGGGGATCGCCAGGTCGTCGAAGAAGACCTCGTTGGAATTATGGTTGATCATCGCCTCCAGCGGTCGGATTTCCAGCCCGTTTCCGCGCGCCTCGCGCAGATCGATCAGGAACAGCGAGAGCCCCTCGCTGCGCTTGGCGCAGGCCTCGATCGGCGTGGTGCGGGCCAACAGCAGCATCAGGTCGGATTGGCGCGCGCGACTGGTCCAGACCTTCTGGCCGGTGACGATGTAGCGATCGCCGTCTTTCACCGCGCGGGTCTTGAGCTGCGTGGTGTCGGAGCCGGTCGTCGGTTCGGTTACGCCGAAGGCCTGCAGCGTGAGATCGCCCGCGGCGATCTGCGGCAGCCAGCGTTCCTTCTGCGCGGCCGTGCCGTGGCGCAGCAGCGCGCCCATGATGTACATCTGCGCGTGGCAGGCCCCCGCGTTCGCGCCGCAGGCGTGAATCGTCTCCAGGATCACGGCGGCCGCCCGCAAGGGCAGTCCGGCGCCGCCGTAGGTCTCGGGGATCAGCGCGGCGAGCCACCCGCCTCTGGTCAAGGCGGCGACAAACTCGGCCGGATAGGCGCTCTCGCGGTCCTTCTCCCGCCAATAGGAACCGGGGAAGTCGGCGCAGATCTTCGCCACCGCGGCGCGAATGTCGGGCCAATCCCGGTCGAGCGTCATCTGCATGAGGAAACCGTCACTTACCTTTGAAGACCGGCTGCCGTTTCTCGTTGAAGGCCGCGACGCCTTCGGCGACGTCTTCGGTTCCGACCAGCTTGTCGTAGCAATCGAGCTCGACCGCAAGCCCCTGGGCAAGGCCGCTTTCCATGCCCTGGTCGACGGCCCGCATGGCCTGCGCGACGGCCAGCGGCGCGTTGGCGGCGATCCGCGCAGCCGTGGCGAGCGTCTCCGGGACCAGCGTTTCACGCGCGCACAGCCGGTTGACGATTCCCCAGGCCGCCGCCTCTTCGGCCGAGAAGGGACGGGCGCTCAGAAGAATTTCTTTCGCCCGGGCGGTTCCGACCCGGCGCGGTAAAAGCTGGGTGCCGCCGATCCCGGGGATCAGCCCGATCGAGGTTTCGGTCAACGCGAAGCGCGCGTCGTCCGCCGCATAGGCGAAGTCGCACGCCAACGCCAATTCGCAGCCGCCGCCGAAGGCCGCGCCGTTGACCGCGCCGATCACCGGGATCGGACAGTCCAAAATCGCGCGGGCCATATCCTCGAAGATCTTGTGTTGCGCGCGCCAGGCGGCCTCATTCATGCCGCGTCGCTCTTTCAAGTCGGCGCCGGCGCAAAAGGCGCGGTCGCCTTCGCCGGTCAGCACGGCGGCGCGCACGCCGTCCGGCTCATGCGCCAGCGCCTGAAAGACGGTGAGCAACTCTGTCGCCATCGCCGTGTTGAAGGCGTTGCGGGCGGTCGGTCGGTTCATCACGACAAGCAGGACCTCCGGCTGGGGGCGTTCCAGCCTGAGGGCGTCATACCGGCGGTCGAAAGCGCTCAATCCGGCCCCCGCACCAGCGTCGGCGCCTCCGCCTTCGGCCGGAAGAGGCGTTGGATCAGGAAGGTTGCGATCGCCAGCCCGATCCCGATCAGATCGGTGATCAGGCCGCCTTCGATCATGAATAACGCAGCCGCCGCCAAGGCGATGCGCAGGAACCAAGCGGCCGGCCCGCCGAGGAACCACCCCTGCACGCCGGATGACAGTAAGAAGACGCCGACCACGGCGGTTGCGCCCGCGCGCACGATCTCGAGCGTGCCCCCGTCCATCAGCAGCGCGGAATTGTAGAAGAACATGAACGGCACGATGAAGGCCGCGATGCCGATCTTGAAGGAAGCGACCGACGTCTCCATCGCGTTCGCGCCCGATATGCCCGCGGCCGCATAGGAGGCCAGCGCAACCGGCGGCGTGATCGCCGAGACGACCGCAAAATAGAAGACGAAGAAATGCGCCGTCAGCATCGGGATGCCGAGCTCCACCAAGCCCGGCGCGACGACCGAGGCGGCGACCGCATAAGCCGCGGTCGTCGGCATGCCCATCCCCAGCAGGATGGCGATCAGCATGGCGAAGACCAGCGCCAGGAGCTGCGAGGCCTCCGCCAGTCCCAGCAGCAGGTTCGAGAAGCGCGCGCCCACGCCGGTCAGCGAGATGACGCCGACGATGATGCCGGCGCAGGCGCACACCGCGATGATCTGGATTGACATGGAGCCCGCCAGCTCGAAGGCCTTGAAGGCCGAGCGCGGACCCATGCGGTAGGGCGTCAGCCAGCTGACCACGGCGGCGGCGACGGTCGCCAGCGTACCGGCGCGGATCACCGAATAGCCCATGAACAGGGCCGCGATCAAAATCACGATCGGCAGGAACAGGAAGACCTGCTTCGCCAACGCCTTCACCCGCGGAAGTTCGTCGTCGCGCATGCCGCGCATGCCGAGCTTCGCGGCCTCGAAATCGACCATGAAGAAGATGGAGACGAAATAAAGGATCGCCGGGATGATCGCCGCGACGGCGATGTCGGTGTAGGGGATGCCGGTGATCTCGGCCATGATGAAGGCGCCGGCGCCCATGATCGGCGGCATGATCTGTCCGCCGGTCGACGCGCCGGCTTCGATTGCGCCGGCGGTCTTCGGCTTGTAGCCGACCTTCTTCATCAACGGGATGGTCAGCGAGCCGGTGGCGACCACGTTGCCCGCCGAGGTGCCGTTGATCATGCCCATCAGGCCTGAGGCGAAGATCGCCACTTTCGCCGGTCCGCCGCGCGCGCGCCCGGCGACGGCGAAGGCGAAATTGACGAAATAGTCGCCCACCTTGGAAGCTTGGAGGAACGCCGCGAAGATGATGAACAGAATGATGTAGGTGGAGGACACCGCCGTGGTCGGCCCCAGGATGCCGGCGTCGGTATAGACTTGGCTGAAGAAGCGCTGCCAGCTGACCGCCGGGCTTTGCAGGAAGCCAGGCAGGTGCTCGCCCACGAAAACATAGATCAGGAAGATCGTGGCGATGACGATCAAGGCCAGCCCGGCGACCCGCCGCGTCAGCTCCATGATCAACAACGTGCCGGCGACCGCGGCCAGACTGATGCCGATCGGCGCGAACGGCGTGCCGGTCGAGTTGCGCATCAGGGTGCCGTAGATGGTGATGAGGTATGTCGCCACCGCAACGCCGCAGACCGTCAGCGCCAGATCGGGCGCCGCGATCCGGTTGCGCGGCGTCTTGTCGACCCAGCCCAGCAGGATGGCGCCGGCCGTCGCGCCCACCAGCGGCGCGCCGAAGATCCACGTCTCGTTGAATTTGATGGTCGGGTCGATGCCGTTCCAACTGACCCCGCCGGCGATCTGAACGCCGAACCAGATCGACGCGCCCAGCGCGACGAAGGCCGGGATCAGCAGCAGGTAGCCGAGAACGTCGAACAAGCGTGTGCCGCGTTCGCCCTCGCCGACGAATCCGGCGCCGGCGTACCACAGAAACCCGAGCGCCAGCGCGCCGGCGACGTGGGTGATGCGGAAGTTCCACGTCTCCATCGGGAAGTCGGGCAGGAAGGGCGGGTCGATCAGCCCGAAGGTGATCGCGGACAGGCCGAAACCGTTAAGCGCGGCCATGTGAAACGCCGCATAGACCGCCGCCGCCACCGTGATCGCCGTCATCATGCGGCCGTCGAAAAGGCGTCGGTTCTCCTCGACCGGAACCTCGTCGACGCCCTGGGCGATCAGATGCAGGTCGTCGTCCTGTTTCGCGTCGGGCTTGTCATCGCCGTGGGCGGCCATTCCCGGTCCCCTGAAGGTGAAGAAATCGAGAAACGATTCAGCGTGGGAATATTCGCAAAGAGTGCGACGGCAGCCGCCCGCCCGTGCGGGGCGGGCGGCCCGACGTCGCGTCGATCAGGCGATCAGCCGCCGTGGATCATGTCGGCGCCGATCGAGGCCCCGTTCTCGTTGAACCACTTGGCCGCGCCGGGGTGCCACTTCATGACCTTGTTCTTGTCCCAGTTCGACGGGACGGTGGAGCGAGCGGCGCGATGGATCGAGACCATGCGCTCGTTGTCCGACATCACGACGTCGGTCGCCGCGTAGACGAAGCTCTCCGGAAGGTCGCAGTTGGCGATCGCGAAATTCCACATGGATACCGAGCGCGCCGGCGCCTCCAGCGTGGCGTAGGTGTCGGCCGCGATCTCGAACTCCGAGACCGGGAAGGCCTCGAGAATGGTCGCCTGCTCTTCCTCGGTGAACTCGATGATGTTCACGTCGGTCTGAACCTCGAGCTGGCTGACCGCCGGAACCGGCACGCCGGCCGCAAAGGCGATGACGTCCAGCAGGCCGTCCTGCAGCTGGCCGCCCAAGTCGGACCAACCGCCGTTGCGCCGCTCGAAGTTGACGCCGAGCGTCTCAAGCATGCGCGGGAAGTAGGTGTCCGAGGTCGAGCCGGCCGGACCGAAGCCGATCTTGGCCCCGTCCGGGATCTCCGAGATCGAGGTGATGCCCGAGCTCGACAGCGCCGTGATCGAGAAGGGCGTCTGATACATCGGGAACATTGCGCAGGCGTTGGTCATCTGCAGGCCCGGCGCGATCGGATTGGATCCCTCAATCGACTCCGCCGCGGGACCCATCGTCGTCATGCCGAAGGCGGCCTCGCCGGTGTGAACCAACGCCATGTTCTGCATCGGGCCGCCGGTGACTTCGCCGCCGCCGGAGATGCCGAGCTCGTCGGCGACGAGGTTCGCCCAGCCGGAGCCGTAGGCGAAGTAGGTGCCGCCCTGCGAGGCGGTGCCGACCGTGAAGCTGTCGGGCCAGCCTTCGCGGTCTTGAGCCAGGGCCGGGCCGGCCCCGACAGCGAGCGCCAGCGCAAGGCCGGCGACGAAATTACGGGTCATGGAGTTCCTCCACTGATCTGTTGTTCTTGCACAAAGGGCGGTCTCAGCCGCCTCACGCGGGAGTAAGCATAGGCCGCGCCCTATTTCGCGCAAGCGGTAATACCAATCGTCGGGATCGCGCAGCGCGACGGCCTTTACACCTGACTTGGCAGCCACAGCACGATGGCCGGGAAGGCGACGAGCAGCGCGATGGTGATCCCGTCGGCCACGAAGAAGGGCATGACGCCCTTGAAGACGTCCTGCACGGACACGTCGTCGCGCACGCCGGCGACGACGAAGCAGTTGAGGCCGATGGGCGGCGTGATCAGACAAAACTCCGCCATCTTGACCACGAGGATGCCGAACCAGACGGCGCACATCGGTCCCGACATGCCGAAGGCGCTGTCGGCGGCCGAGACGAACTCGCCCCCGTTCAACGCCATCACCGCCGGATAGACGACCGGCAGCGTCAGCAGCAGCATCCCGATCGCATCCATGAACATGCCGAGGATCGCGTAGGCCAACAGGATCAGGATCAAGGTCAGCATCGGCGACTGCTCCAACCCTGCGATCCAGTCGGCGAACGAGGCCGGCAGGTCGGCGAAGCCGAGGAAGCGCACATAGATCAACACGCCCCAGATGATCGTGAAGATCATCGCGGAAAGCTTGGCGGTCTCCAACAGGGCGTCCTTGAGCTCGGCCCACCGCATGCCGCGATAGAGCGCCATCAGGAAGACCACCGCCGCGCCCAAGGCGCCGCCTTCGGTCGGCGTGCCCCAGGCGTCGCCGCCGAAGGGGTTGTAGATGAAGACGATGATGATGAAGACGACGAAGAAGATCGGCAGCGCGCCGGGCAGCGCCGAGAAGCGCTCGCGCCAGGTGAAGCCGCCGACCGGCGGGCCGAAATTCTTCATCAGCATGGCCATGCCGATGATCAGGGTCGCGTAGACGACGGCCGAGAACGCGCCGGGGATGAAGCCCGCCAGCAGCAGCCGGCCGACGTCCTGCTCCACGATGATGGCGTAGATGACGAGGATCGCCGACGGCGGGATCAGCGAGGCGAGCGTGCCGCCCGCCGCCACGACGCCGGCGGCGAAGCGCTTGTCGTAGCCGATCTTGAGCATCTCCGGGATCGCGATGCGCGCGAAGACGGCGGAGGTCGCGACGGACGCGCCCGACACGGCCGCGAATCCGGCTGTCGCGAATACGGTGGAGACCGCGAGCCCGCCCGGCACCCAGGCGATCCAGCGCTTGGCGGCCTCGAAAAGCGCGCGCGTCAGGCCTGCGTAATAGGCGAGATAGCCGATCAGCACGAAGGTCGGGATCAGCGACAGCGCCTGGCTCGAGAGTTTGGAGTGCGGCACCTGACCGGCGGTCTTGGCCGCGACCGACAGCGCCCACAGGAAGCGCTCGGGCGCGTAGCCGGCCTTCGCCCAGAAGATCCAGACAAGGCCTACAATGCCCGCCATCGCGGCCGCGAAAGCGACCCGCATGCCCAGTACGACCAGGACGAGGAGGCCGCCCGTAACCACGATGCCGATATCCAGCGGCTCCATCAGGCGGCTTCCCTATTCATCGTGGCCGGAGACGTGGCCGGCCTCGCGCTTGGCCTGGGCGGCCGCGTCCTCGACCAGCGGCACGGCGACGGGTTCGTCGTCGCCGTGCGCGATCGCGCGGACATAGCCCCAGATCTGCACCAGCAGACGCAGGCACAGCACGGAAAAGGCGACCGGAGCCAAAAGCTTGGCGGGCCAGATCGGCAGCGCGATGTCCATCGAGCTGTCGCGACTCCACATCGGCGAGCCGAAATCGAAGCTGCGCTCGAAATGCGCCCAACTGCCCCAGACCAGCAGGATCATGACGATCAGGATCAGGACCACGCTGATCAATTCCGCGGTCCACAGCGCGCGTCCCTTCAGCGCGGTCACCACCATGTCCATGCGGATGTGGCCGCCGTCGCGCTGGGTGTAGGCGATGCCCATGAAGGCGATGAGCGGCAAGATCTGTTCGATCCAATCGACATAGCCGGGCAGGGGTTGGTTGAAGAAATTGCGCCCGCTGACCGAGACCACGGCGAGCGCCATCAGCGACAGCACCGCGAGGCCGCTCAACAGCGCGAGGAACTTCTCGAGCTTGTTGAGCTTCCGGTCGAGGCGGCTGAGAAGGCTGTCGTCCGTCAGGACCGTGCTGCCGATCGCCACGCGCGTTTCCCCCGTAACCGCCAGAACGTCGATAAGAAACAACCCCGCCGCCGCGCGCTTGTCGGCGCGCGGCGGCGGGGGCTTTTCAGCTCAGGTCAGTCGGTCACTCGAACTCGGCGATCTTCGCCTTGGCGAAGTCGTAGAGCTCCTCGGCCGGCAGGCCCGCGTCCGACATCTCCTTGACCCAGTCGGCGGCGGCCGGGCCGGCGACCTTGTTGCGGAAGGCGTCCAGCGCCTCGTCAGAGAAGGTGATCCGCTCGATCCCCCGCTCGTCCAGCGTCGGGCCCCACTTGCCCATCGTGTTGTTCTCGTAATTGTCGATGTAGTGGTCGAGCGCCTCGTCGATCGAGCCGAGCAGCGCCTCGCGGTGCGCGTCCGACAGCGCGTTCAACGCGTCAGTGTTGACCACGACCGGACAGTTCACCGTCCCCGGGTTCAGGTTCGTGGTCCACCAGTCGGCCTTCTCCACCGTGCCGAAGGCCATATGCGCGTGCGGGGCGAAGGCGACCGCCTTCACGACGCCGCTGTCCAGCGCCTGACGCACCTCGGACGCGGACATCGAGGTCGGGACGGCGCCGACGGCCTCCATCGCGGCGCCGATGCCGCCGGTCGCGCGGACCGACAGGCCCTCGAAATCGGCCAGCGTCGTCGGCGCGTCGCCCATGCCGATGATGTTGTACTGCGGCATCGGCGAGGGCATCAGCAGCGTCGCGTTCCAGCGGGCCAGATCCTCGACCACCGCCGGGTGGTCGTAGAGCGCCATCGAGACCTGACGCTCCTGCTCCAGAGAGGTGACGCCGAGGAACGGCAGTTCCAGCACCGTGATGCTGGGGTTCTTGTCGCGATGGTAGCCGGCGCAGAACTGCGCCATCTCAAAGGCGCCGATGGAGATGCCGTCGAGATTCTCGCGGCTGTTCGACAGGCCGCCGTAGGAGATGTTCAGCGTGAACTCGCCGTTGGTCTTGGCGGCCACCAGTTCGGCCAGCTTCTCGGTATTCTCGGTGAAGGCGCGCCGCTTGCCCCAAAGCGAGACGTTCCATTCCACAGCCTGGGCGACTTCCGCGCCGAGAAAGCTGAAGGCGAGGCCCGCCAGAACGGCCGTCTTGAAGGTCGATTTTTTCATGGATCGAGTCTCCTCCGTATCCCTGTTGCGATGTTCTTGGTTGGCCCGTTTATACGCGAGCCGACCGGGAAGTTGAACGTTTCTTATCGAAAAAATTTCACGACGGCCGGCCTGTGGACGCTTAGGCTTGCCGAAAGCCGGGCGAAGACGACGCCGTCGGGCGGGCGGAGAAAGGGGGCGCAGCAGCCTGTGAGCGAAGGGACGACGCATCGCGAGACGGCGCTGGAGGCCGCGCACCGACGCGCGGTCGCCGCGCTGCAGGACGGGCGCGCGGCGGAGGCCGCCGAAATCGCCGAAGCCGCGGAGTCCGGCCCGGCCGCCGCGAGCCGAACGGGGGCGGGGGGCGAAGCGGGGGCCGAGGCGAGTCGCGGAACCGCGGCCGAGCGCGTGGCGCTCGCCCATGTGCGCGCGGTCGCGTTGCAGCGCCTCGGCCGCGGGCGCGAGGCTGTGGAGCTGATGGCGGCGCTGACCGCCGAGCCGCCGGGGGCCGACGATCCGACGCTGCTCAACACCTACGGATATCTGCTGCGGTTGTCGGGCCTCAGGCAAGAGTCGCTGGCCGTCTTGGAGCGTGCGACGGCGCGCGCGCCGGGCCATCCCGAAGCGCTCAACAACCTCGCCATCACCCTGGTCGAGCTCGGTCGATTGGAGGCGGCGGAGGAGGCCTATCGCCGAGCGATCGCGGCGCGCGAGGGCTTCGCGGAGGCGCACGCCAATCTCGGCAATCTGCTGGCGCGACAGGGACGGCTAGACGCCGCGCTCGCGGAATATGACGCGGCGCTGGCGCTCAATCCAGGCTATATCGACGCCTACGCCAACAAGGCCGAAGCGCTCATGCGCGCGCCGGACGGGCCGCAGCGCGAGGAGGCGCTTGCCGTTCTGACCCAGGCCTTGGAGCGCGCGCCCGGCTGGGCCGAGGGCTGGCGTAAGCGCGCGGATCTGCTGCACGCGCTCGACCGCGCGGGCGAGGCCGTCGGCGCCTATGAGCGCGCGCTGGCGCTCGCTCCGGACGACGTCCGCGCCCATGTCAACATGGGCGCGGCCTTGGAGCGCAACGGCGATCCGGAGCGCGCGGCTGCGCATCTGCGCCAGGCGCTGCTGCTGGCGCCCGATACGATCGGCGCGCTTAAAGGGCTGGCGCACATGACGCTTAAGCTCGGCGCGCCGGTGGAGGCGCTCTCCCTGCTCAAGCAGGCGATGGCGCGCGCGCCCGCCGATCCCGACCTGCTTTACAGTTACGGCAACGCCCTGATGCGCTGCGAGCGCTATCAGGAGGCGGCCGACGCCTACGCCCGGGTGCGCGAATTGCAGCCCGACCATCCGCGCGGGCTCTTCGCGCCAGCCGCGCTTTTGCTGATGGACGGCCAGTACGAGCGCGGCTGGGCGGCCTACGAGAGCCGCTTTCGCATGAAAAGCTTCAAGGCGAACGTGCCGGACGTCCATCGCGGCCTTTGGAACGGCAAGCCGATCGGGGCGAAGCGCCTGTTGGTCCATGTCGAACAGGGGTTCGGCGACACGCTGCAATTCTGCCGCTATCTGCCGCTGCTGCGCGCCCGGGTCGGGGAGGAGGCCGAGATCACCTTCCTCACCGAGCCGGCGCTGCATCCGCTGATGGAGACGCTGCCAGGCGTCGACCGCGTCGTGCATTTGCAGATGCAGGACGTGTCGGTGGGCTATGACCTGCAGGTCCCCCTGCTGTCGCTGCCCCATCGCCTCGGCACGACGCTGGAGACCGTCCCGTCCGAGACTCCCTATCTCAGCGTCCCGAACGATCGCCGGCGCGCCCTGCCGAAGAGCGAGGGCGCGCGCCTTGCGGTCGTGATCGTCTGGGCCGGGCGGCCCAACCATTCGGACGACTGCTACCGATCGATCCCGCTTCATCGCCTCGCCCCGCTGTTCGAGGTGGAGGGCGTCGATTTCCACAGCGTCCAGCTCGGCCCGCGGCGCGAGGAGCTGGCCGCCTATCGCGACCGGCCGAACGTCTTCGATCATGGCGGCGAGATCGCCGACTTCGCCGATACGGCCGCGATCCTGCAGGCGGCGGATCTGACGATCAGCGTCGACACCTCGGTCGCGCATCTGGCCGGCGCGCTCGGCAGGCCGGTCTGGACCCTGATCGCCTTCGGCGGCGAATGGCGCTGGCTGCGGGGCCTGGAGACCACGCCCTGGTACCCGACCATGCGGCTTTTTCGGCAGCGCACGATCGGCGACTGGACCGGCGTCGTCGCCCGGGTCAGGGGCGCGCTCAGCCGCTTGGCAGAAGATCCGCCGGGAGAAACGCTCTGAACGCGCCGCTTTGCACAAGTTTTGTGATCGCCGCCAGGTCGGGGGCCCAGAAGCGATCCGCCTCGTAGGTCGGAACCCGCTCGCGGATCAGCGCCATCGCGCGCTTCAAGTCGGGCGAGGTCTCAAGCGGGCGGTGGAAGTCGATCGCCTGGGCGGCGGCCAGCAGTTCGACCGCCGCGACGCCGGCCGTATTCTCCGCAATGTCGCCGAGCCGACGCGCCGCAAAGGTCGCCATGGAGACGTGATCCTCCTGATTGGCGCTGGTCGGCAGGCTGTCGACGCTGGCCGGGTGGGCCAGCGTCTTGTTCTCGCTGGCGAGCGCCGCAGCCGTCACCTGGGCGATCATGAAGCCCGAATTGACCCCGCCGTCGCCGACCAGAAAGGCGGGCAGGCCGCTCAAGGCGGGATCCATAAGGAGCGCGGTGCGGCGCTCCGAGATGGCGCCCACCTCCGACAGCGCGATCGCCAGCACGTCGGCGGAAAGCGCGATCGGCTCTGCGTGAAAATTGCCGCCGGACAAGACATCGCCCGCGTCGGCGAAGACCAGGGGGTTGTCGGAAACGGCCGCGGCCTCGGTTTCGAAGGTCGATGCGGCGACGCGCAGATGATCCAGACACGCGCCCATCACCTGCGGTTGGCAACGCAGCGAGTACGGGTCCTGGACCCGGTCGCAATCCAGATGGCTTTCGCGAATGCGGCTGCCGCGCATCAGATCCTGATACAGGGCCGCCATCTCGGATTGCCCGCGATGGCCGCGCACGGCGTGGATGCGCGCATCGAACGGCGCGTCGGAGCCCTTGGCGGCGTCGACCGACAGCGCGCCTGCGACCGCCGCGGCGGCGAAGACGTCCTCGGCCGCGAACAGACCGACCAGCGCCAGCGCGGTCGAGACCTGCGTGCCGTTCAAGAGCGCCAACCCTTCCTTCGGCCCCAGCGTCAGCGGCGCGATTCCAGCCTCGGCCAGCCCTTCGGCCGCCGGCAGGGTCCGCCCGCCGCGGGTCACGTCGCCGACCCCGATCAGCGCGCAGGCCATGTGCGCCAGCGGCGCCAGATCGCCCGAGGCGCCGACCGACCCTTTCGCCGGGATCACCGGATAGGTCTCGGTCTCGATCAGGCGGACCAGCGCCGCGATGGTCTCCCAAGCGACGCCGGAATGACCGCGCGCCAGGCTGGCCGCCTTCAGCGCCAGGATCAGCCGCACCGTGCGCTCCGGCAGCGGCGCGCCCGTCCCCGTCGCATGGCTCATCACCAGATTGCTCTGCAAATCCAACAGCTTGTCGCGCGAAATTGACGTCTTAGCCAAACGGCCGAAGCCGGTATTGATGCCGTAGACGGTGCGCCCGTCCGCGATGATCTGCGCCACCGTCGCCTGCGCGGCGTCGACGCCAGGTTTCGAGGCGGGGTCGAGCGCGACCGGCGCGCCGTCGGCGATCGCCCGCCAGTCGGCCAGCGTCAGATCAGGGGTGAGAAGGCGGGGGGCGTCAGGCATGGTGGGAGCCTTTCGAGCGGAGATCGGGAGACGGATCAGCGGACCGGAACGATCTTGTCATCCCGGCAGGAGCGAAGCGGAGAGCCGGGATCTGGCGGCAGGCGAGCGCCCGTCGAGATCCCGGGTCGGCCGGCCGACCGCCCAGGATGACGCCTCGCCGTCAAGGCGCGCTCGGCGCCCCCGCGAAGGCGGGGGCCTCCATCGACCTGATCAGGCGTTTTCGCTTTGCGCGGCGAAAAAGGTCCCCGCCTTCGCGGGGACACCTGCCGGCGGCGGACGAACGGAAGCCGCATCCCTCACCCCTCCATCATCGGCAGAGTGAGTCCGTACTCTCGGGCGCAGTCCTGCGCGATCTCGTAGCCGGCGTCGGCGTGTCGCATGACGCCGGTGGCGGGATCGTTCCACAGCACCCGTTCAAGGCGTCGATCCGCGTCTTCGGTCCCGTCGCACACGATCACCATGCCGCTGTGCTGTGAGTAGCCCATGCCGACGCCGCCGCCGTGGTGCAACGACACCCAGGTCGCGCCGGACGCGCAGTTGAGCAGCGCGTTCAGAAGCGGCCAATCGCTGACCGCGTCGGAGCCGTCGAGCATCGCCTCCGTCTCCCGGTTTGGCGAGGCGACGGAGCCGCTGTCGAGATGGTCGCGCCCGATCACGACGGGGGCCTTCAGCGCGCCCGTGCGCACCATCTCGTTGAAGGCGAGGCCGAGCCGGTGGCGCTGACCTAAGCCCACCCAGCAGATCCGCGCCGGCAGCCCTTGGAAGGAGATCCGCTCGCGCGCCATGTCGAGCCAATTGTGCAGGTGCGGGTCGTCGGGGATCAGCTCCTTCACCTTGGCGTCGGTCTTGTAGATGTCCTCCGGATCGCCGGAGAGCGCGGCCCAGCGGAACGGCCCGATCCCGCGGCAGAACAGCGGGCGGATATAGGCCGGCACGAAGCCGGGGAAGTCGAAGGCGTGGGCCAGCCCCTCGTCCTGCGCCATCTGTCGGATGTTGTTGCCGTAGTCGAGGGTCGGGACGCCCGCCTTGTGGAAGTCCAGCATCGCCTGGACGTGATCGACCATCGAGCGTTTGGCCGCCTTGACCGTCGCCTTAGGGTCGCTGTCGCGCTTGGCGGCCCATTCCTCCAGCGTCCAGCCGGCCGGCAGGTAGCCGTTCAGCGGGTCGTGCGCGCTGGTCTGGTCGGTGACGACGTCCGGACGGACGCCGCGGCGCACGAGCTCCGGAAAGATCTCGGCCGCATTGCCCAAAAGACCGACCGAGATCGCCTCGCGCTTTGCGGTCGCCTCCTCGATCATCGAGAGCGCCTCGTCCAGACTTTGCGCCTTGCGGTCGAGGTAACGGGTCTTGAGGCGCATGTCGATCCGGCTCGGCCGGCATTCGACGGCGAGCACCGAGGCGCCCGCCATCGTCCCGGCCAGCGGCTGCGCGCCGCCCATGCCGCCGAGGCCTGCGGTCAGAATCCATTTGCCCGCAAGGCTCCCGTCATAGTGTCGGCGGCCGACCTCCACGAAGGTCTCGTAGGTGCCCTGCACGATCCCCTGGCTGCCGATGTAGATCCAGCTGCCGGCCGTCATCTGGCCGTACATCATCAACCCTTTGCGATCTAGCTCCCCGAAATGCTCCCAATCAGCCCATTTCGGCACCAGGTTGGAGTTCGCGATCAGGACGCGCGGCGCGTCCTTGTGGGTGGTGAAGACGCCGACCGGCTTGCCGGACTGGATCAGCAGGGTCTGGCGCTCCTCCAGCCCGCGCAGCGCCTCGACGATCCGGTCGTAGCAGGCCCAGTTGCGGGCCGCCCGGCCGATGCCGCCGTAGACGACCAGCTCCTCCGGGCGCTCCGCCACCTCGGCGTCAAGATTGTTCATCAGCATGCGCAACGGGGCTTCGGCGAGCCAGCTCTTGCAGCTGAGCTCCGTCCCATGCGGGGCGGCGATGCGGCGGCTGTTGTCGATCCTCTCGCTCATGGAGAACTCCTCAGAAAGCTAAAGCGGGGCGGCGTCGCCGACGGGCGGCCGGCCGGCGGTCAGGCGGTAACGATCTGCGGGATGGGTCAGACGGGCGAGGCTGGCGACGGCCCCGCCGGTCCAAGTGCGCCGCCAGGCGATCAGGCACGGCGCGCCAGGGGCTATGGCCAGACGTTCGGCGGTCTGCGCGTCCGCGCCGCCCGCCTCCACGACATGCTCGACCGCGCTCGCCGGGGCGCAGGCGGTTAGGTAGGCGTTGGGCGTGCGGCGGGTGAAGTCTTGGGTCAGATAATCCGGGGCCGACGCCGGGTTGACGAGGCGATCCTCCAACTGGATCGGCGTTCCGTCCTCGCGATGGACCAGGATCGAATGGAACGCCTCTGCGCCGCGCTCCAGGCGCATTCGCGCGGCCTCGTCCGCCGACAGCCGCGTGCGCGCAAGCCGCAGAACGTCGGCGCTGTGGCGTCGCCGACGCCCGGCGATCTCGTCGGCGATGTTATGCAGCGTCAGCAGGTCGCTCGCGCTCTTCGGCTCGGCGACGAAGCTGCCGGCGCCCTGGATTCGGGTGATCACGCCTTCGTCGGCAAGCTCCCGCAACGCCCGGTTGACGGTCATCCGGCTGGCGCCCGTCTGCTCCACCAGCGCGCGCTCGGTAGGCGCGCGGTCGCCGGGAGACAGGTCGCCCGCCGCGATCCGGTCCATCAGCCGGCGTTTGACCTGCAGATAAAGGGGTAGGGCGTCGCTTTCGGCCATCGGGCGCTCCCGTTCGACAAATTTGTATATACAAATTTCCGACGTTGGACGCAAGACTTCCCCATTGCACGACCGTTCGTTGCGGCTACCATCGCCGATCAAGAGACCAAGGAGCGGGGGACGCCGTCATGAAATTCGTGCGCTACGGCCAGATCGGCGCGGAGAAACCGGGATTTGTCGACGCCGACGGGGCGATCCGCGATCTCTCGAGCGAGATCGCCGACTTAGCCGGCGAAGCGCTGGATCCGACAAAGCTCGACGCGCTCGCCGCCCGCGATCCGGCGGACTTCCCCCTGGTGGACGGCAAGCCGCGCCTCGGCCCGCCGATCGACGGCGTTGGCAAGTTCATCTGTATCGGCCTCAACTATCGCGATCACGCGGAAGAAGTGGGGGCCGAGGCCCCGAAAGAGCCGGTGGTGTTCATGAAGGCGACGAGCGCCATCGTCGGCCCGCGCGACGAGATCGTGCTGCCGCGTGATTCGGAGACCACGGATTGGGAGGTCGAGCTCGCCGCCGTCATCGGCCGCAAGGCGAAATACGTCGCCAAGGAGGACGCGCTCTCCCACGTCGCCGGCTATTGTTGCGCCATCGACGTCTCGGAACGCACCTATCAAAACGAACGCGGCGGCCAGTGGACCAAGGGTAAGAGCGCGGACAGCTTCGGACCGCTGGGGCCTTGGCTCGTTCCGGCTTCGAAGGTCAAGGACCCGCAGCAGTTGGGGCTATGGCTCGAAGTCGACGGCGATCGCAAGCAGTTCGGCTCGACCGAACTGATGATCTTCGGCGTGGCGGAGCTGGTCTCCTACCTCTCGCAGTTCATGACGCTGCAGCCGGGCGACGTGATCGCCACCGGAACGCCCGCCGGCGTCGGACACGGCATGAACCCGCGGCAATATCTGCGCGCCGGCAACAAGGTCCAATGCGGCGTCGACGGGCTGGGCGAACAGCATCATTTCGTGACGGTGGACGCTTAAGGCCGGCGCGCGCGCTGAGATGGCCGGGTCGCGCCCGGCCATGGCGAGACCCTTTATGATTGGCGTGTATCCCCTGGAAGCAGGTGCGACCCGCGTCATGCCTGTATGACTCGCAACACGGCAGACGGCATGCTTAATTCGGCGAATGCCGATTCCCTTCGAGATAGCGGATCATATCTTTCGCGCGCCCAAGCGGTTGCTTAAGCCGCTTCGTTGGGAAGCGGTCGCCGTTAAGAGGGGCAACGAGCAGCGCAAAAGGCTTGAATGCCGCGTCGAGGTCGATGGCGGTGTGCCGCGTGGCGTATTTTTCCGGATGACCGTTTATCCCCGGTCGCTCACGCGAATGACTTTTCAGCTTGAATGTGACCTCCCGACTGGGAGGCAACACCTGGCGCTGTACCGATTGGAGATGAACCCCCTCAAGCCCCATGGGAACAAACCCTATGGTTCCGACGACATTAATGGGCTGTTCATCGACGCCGGACAAACGCATGAGCACGTCTTTTACGATAGTCTAAAGGCTGGTAACGAGTTGCGTTCCAACGCGTGTGAACAGGCTCGCCTTGTGAGCCCGGAACCTACAGATTTTGCTACCGGGCTTGCGCTCGTTTGTAGTAGAATCAATATCATAAATGGGTCCGCTGTGCCGGGTCCGGGAGATCAAGGCGCCTTGCTATGATGCTGACTAAAGAGGCAGAAAGCGCGCGAGAGAGGATCGCAAATGCGTTGTCGCGTGTTGCTCGGATGCGCGACGATGGTGGCCGTGTGCTGGTTGACCTCCCGATCATGTACCCAAGCGGAGCCATGGTCGTTGTCGAGGTGGAAATAAATCGCGGTAAGTGTTTCGTCTCTGACATGGGAAGCGGCCTCGTTGAGGCGGAATTTGCGGCTGCGGAAAGTTTCTACGCTCCAGCCGCGAAAGAGGCCGCAGAAGATTTCTCAGTGTCTTTTGATGGTCATTCAATGTTTGCCTTGTGGGTTCCTGAAACAGCGACGGAGTCCGCTATTATCTGTGTTGCAAACGCGTCGTGCAAAGCAGCAGCGGAAGCTGTTCGGCGCGCAGCTGAAGCAAAAAGCAAGCATCGAAACGAACAAATTTTTGAGCGGATAAGCACCGTGTTCGGCCCCAAGAATGTTGCTAAAGAGGCCGAGGTTACAGGGCGTCATGCCAAGTGGAACGCACACAATGTGATCGCGTTGCCGAAAGGTGGTAGAGCTGTCTTTGAGTTTATGTCAAAAAGCCCCGTCTCCGTATCAAGCAAGTTCTTGATGTTTACGGACATCCGAGAAGCGAATCCATCCTTCTCCCTGAACGCGGTTGTCAAAAGCATAGATACGCTGGACGACAAGGCCCAGATGGTCGGGGACGTGGCAAATATCGTCTCTCTGAACGCTTCAGACGAAGACTTCATTCGCTACGCGAGGGCTGCATGACGTTGCCATTATCGAAAGCGCGAGACCAAGGACGTATGGAAGAATTCATCGCCCAAGAGGAGGCGCGCGGAGTCGGCACGGCCGACCCCGCTGAATTGGAGCGCTTGCTGGCTGAGGCCGCTAAACCCGCGAAATCAGCAGGTCAAACATCGCGTTCTGCTGATCCCGATGGTTCGCCCGGAAAGTGAACTCATTCAGGTAGCGCTGCATATACTTCGATGAAATCGAGGTGTGGGTAGAGCGCACGGCCCGCTTGAACAGCCCCCAGAATTGCTCAACCGTGTTTGTATGGTGCTGCGCATCGGTGCGGTAATCGTAGTGCGACCATTCCTTGGCGCCGTGCTTCACCGCACGGTGCCTGTACCCATCGCCCTTGAGTAAGCCGTAACTCATAAGCTCGTCGGTCGAGACGGTCGCGCCGTTATCGACGTTACGCAGCGTCACGGCCCGCAGGGTAGCCTTGCGGATATCGGGAATGACCTCAGTAACCATGCGCCCATTGCGCTCGACCATGCCCATGACAATGGTCTTTCCCGCAGCGCCGCGCCCACGTTTACCGGGACGCTTGCCGCCGATATAGGCTTCGTCCATTTCAACGTGCCCTTGGAGCATCGCGAAGCCGTCCGCACTCTCCATAAGCTTGCGGATCTGCTGCCCCATGCGCCAGGCCGTCTTATAGGTCACGCCAAGCTGGCGTTGCAGTTCCTTGCCCGACACGCCGTGGCGCGTCACGACAAACAGAAAGATCGCATAGTACCAGAGCTGGAGCGGCGTACGGCTGTCTTGGAAGACGGTACCCGCGCAGGGGTAAACGTGATTGCCGCAGTGAGCGCAGGAATACGCCTTGCGATTGGCCAGCTTGTGATAGGTGCTTTCGGTCCCACACGCGCCGCAGACGTGACGCACGCCATAGCGAACCTCCATCACGTGATGCAGGCAGGCGTCGTCGTCAGGGAAGCGGTTAAAGAAGTCACGAACAGTAAGCTTGGCCATTGGTCATCTCCGTTGATGACCTAAATATATGCTCACAGCTTACGTGCGTCAAGGGGATGCACACCTTATGATTTGCATGGCGTTATCGTCATCCCCGGCCTTGACTTGGGGATCTCAGCGAGGGGCGCGCTACTCTCCGAACTCCAGCCGCAACGCCTTGGTGTGCTCGCCCAGGCCAGGCACGCGGCCGAAGGCCTCCGCCTGCCCGTCCCAGGCGGCCGGGGGAGCGACGAGGTTGATCGCTTCGCCCGACGGCAGGGTTGCGGGCCGGCGGCGCAGCTGCGGATGCGCGATCAGCGCCGCCGTGTCGTTCAATAGACCGTAGGCGATCCCCGCCGTCTTAAGGCGCGCGGCCAGCGTCGCGCTGTCCTGGGTCGCGAAGACGGCGGCGACGGCGCCGTCCAGCGCCGCGCGGTTGTCGATGCGCGCGCTGTTGTCGGCAAAACGCGGATCGTCCGCCATCTCCGGACGTTCCAGCACATGGGCGCACAGACGCCGCCACTCCCGCTCGTTCTGGATCGAGATCAGCACGGGCCGGCCGTCGGCCGCAGGGAAGGCGCCGTAGGGCGCGATCGTCGGGTGGGCGAGGCCGACGCGCTTCGGCGCCTTTGCGCCGTACTGCGTCTGCAGGAGCGGCACCGTCATCCAATCCGCCATGGCGGCGAACAGGCTGACCTTAATCGCGCGGCCTTCGCCGGTGCGCCCGCGCTGGATCAAGGCTTCCAGCACCGCTTGATAGGCGTACATGCCGCAGGCGACGTCGCAGACGCTGACCCCGACGCGCCCGGGCTCGTCGGGCGTGCCGGTGATGGCGCACAGGCCCGACTCCGCCTGGATCAGCAGGTCGTAGGCCTTCATGTCGCGATAGGGGCCGTCCTCGCCGTAGCCGGAGATGTCGACGCAGATCAGCTCCCGGCGCGCCGCGCGCAGGTCGGCCGAGCCCAGGCCCGCGCGCGCCGCCGCCCCGGGGGCTAGGTTCTGGATGAAGACGTCCGCCTTGGCGATCATCGCCTTGAGAAAGGCGAGGTCGTCCGGATCCTTGATGTCGACGACGGCCGATTCCTTGCCGCGGTTCAGCCAGACGAAATAGGCGCTCTCGCCCTTCGCCAGCCGGTCGTAGCCGCGCGCGAAGTCGCCCTCCGGCCGCTCGATCTTGACGACCCGCGCGCCGGCGTCGGCCAACTTGCACGCGCAGTAGGGCGCGGCCACCGCCTGCTCCAGGGAGACGACGAAGAGGCCCGCCAGCGGGCCGTCGCCTCCGGGGGCGGCGCTCACGCCCGCTCCTTCGTCTTGGTGAAGCGGATGTCCGGATTGACCTGCTGCTGGTGGTTCAATTCCCACATATTCCGCGCCAGAAACACCGGATTGCCGTCCCGGTCATGCGCCATGGCGGAACGGATGGACCCCTCGAACTTATCGAGCGTCTTCTTGTCGTCGGCCGCGACCCAACGCGCGGTCTCGTAAGGCGCGGGCTCGAGGGCGACCTTGATGTTGTATTCCGCCTCGATCCGCGCGGCGAGGACGTCGAGCTGCAGCTGGCCGACGACGCCGACGATCCAGTTGGCGCCCAGCTCCGGCTTGAAGACCTGGGTGACGCCTTCCTCGGCCAGGCTTTCCAGCGCGCGCTGCAGATGCTTGCCCTTCATCGGGTCGTCGAGGCGCACGCGGCGCAGGATTTCGGGCGCGAAGTCGGGAATGCCGGTGAAGCGCAGATCGTCCGCCTCGCTCAACGTGTCGCCGACGCGCAAGGTGCCGTGGTTCGGCACGCCGATGATGTCGCCGGGGAAAGCCTCCTCGGCGAGCTCCCGGTCCTGGGCGAAGAACAGGATCGGGTTGTAGATCGCCATCGGTTTGCCGGAGCGCACGTGTTTCAGCTTCATCCCCCGCTTGAAGCGGCCCGAGACCAGCCGCACGAAGGCGATCCGGTCGCGATGGTTCGGGTCCATGTTGGCCTGCACCTTGAAGACGAAGCCGGTGACCTTCTCCTCCAGCGGGTCGACCGTGCGCGTATCGGCCTCCTGGCGGCGCGGCGGGGGTGCGTAGTCCTGCAGCGCGTCGAGCACCTGGCCGACCCCGAAATCGCGCAGCGCGCTGCCGAAGAAGACCGGCGTCATATGGCCGGCGCGATAAGCCTCCACGTCGAAATCCGGGCACGCTTCGCGCGCCAGTTCCGCCTCCTCGCGCAGGCGGTCCAGCAGGCGCTCGGGGACGTGCTCGGCGATCTTGGGATCGTCCAGCCCGTTCACCTCGACCGATTCCGTGCGATCGTCGCCGATCAGAAGCAGCCGGTCGCGCACGAGATCGTAACAGCCCATGAAGTCCTGCCCGACGCCGATCGGCCAGGTCAGCGGCGTGACGTCGAGCTGCAGTTCCTCGGCGATCTGGTCCATCAGTTCGAAGGGGTCGCGGGTCTCGCGGTCCATCTTGTTGATGAAGGTCGTGATCGGCACGTCGCGCAGGCGGCACACCTCGAACAGCTTCCGCGTCTGGGGCTCGATGCCCTTGGCGCCGTCGATCACCATGATGGCGCTGTCGACGGCCGTGAGCGTGCGGTACGTGTCTTCCGAGAAGTCCTCGTGACCCGGCGTGTCCAGCAGATTGTAGTGAACGCCGCCGCGGATGAAGTGCATGACCGACGTGGTGACCGAGATGCCGCGCTGCTGCTCGATCTTCATCCAGTCGGAGCGCGCGCGCCGTCGCTCGCCCTTCGCCTTCACCTCGCCGGCCAGATGGATCGCGCCGCCGCGCAGCAGCAGTTTCTCCGTCAGCGTGGTCTTGCCGGCGTCCGGGTGCGAGATGATCGCGAAGGTGCGGCGGTTGAGCGCCGCTTCCTGAAACGTACCGTCGGGCACGGGGCGTGCTCCTTGTCTCCAGAGGTCCGCCGGTTCTAATCCCGCGCGGGCGCGGCTTCAAGGCGGGGAAGCGGGGAGGAGAGGCGGGGGCGCGCACATGTTCCGCGCGCGCTCGGCTGTTTCGCCGCAATCCAGATTGCCGCGCGGGCGCCCATCGGCTAAGCGGCGGGGCATGAGACGCGCGCCGCAACAGGACAATCCCACGCTGGGCATCACGTTGGTGGTGACCGCTATGCTGATCTTCGCGACCCAGGACGCGATCACCAAACACCTGGCCCAGAGCTACGCGCCGGCGCAGATCCTGTGGGTGCGCTTCGTCTTCTACGCCGCCTTCGCGTTGCTTTTTTCCATGCGCAAGAAGCCCTTGCGTCAGTGCTTCAAGAGCGAAGCGCCCAAGCTGCAGATCCTCCGATCGCTGCTGATCCTGGCCGAGATCGGCTTCTTCATCGTCGCGATACGCGTCCTGTCGCTGGCCGAAATCCACTCGCTGATGGCGACCTTTCCGCTGATGGTGACCGCGATCGCCGCCGTCTTCCTGCGGGAGGCGGTCGGGATTCGGCGCTGGGCGGCTGTGCTGGTCGGCTTCGTCGGCGTGCTGATCATCCTGCGGCCGGGCTTGGAGGCGCTGAAGCCCGGCGCGCTGGTGGCGTTGTTCACCGCCTTCCTGTTCGCCGGCTACAACGTGATGACCCGGGTCGTCGCGCGCTATGACGACAGCGAGACCTCGCTGGTCTATATGGCGGTGATCGGGGCTGTGGTGATGACCGCGATCGGGCCCTTCTTCTGGACGCCCCCGACGCTGGTTGACTGGGGTTGGCTGTTGCTGCTGAGCTGTACGGCCGCCACCGGGCATATGCTGTTGATCCAGGCGCTTGAGGCGGCGCCGGCCTCGGTCCTTCAGCCGTTCAATTACACCATGCTCGTCTTCGCGACGGGGATCGGCTACCTGGTCTTCGACGATCTGCCGGACCTGTGGACCGTCGTCGGGGCCGGCGTCGTGGTCGCCAGCGGCCTCTACACCATCTATCGCGAACGCGTGCGCGGCGCGAAACGCCCGCCGCCGGATCTGCGCACGTAGGCCCCGTCGCTTCCCCGTACGCCCCGTACGCGATCCGGGCCGACAGCTCCCGGCGCCGCTCTTGCGATCCGCCGTTCCCCCGGGACGAGCCCGGGGTGACGGGTCTGCGGCGGACGAACCCGGCATCGTGGGTCGGGGACGACGATGGGCGGCCTCTGCGCGATCTCCGCGCTAAGGGTTGCGATCCCCTTGGATCAGGGGCCGACGCCGATGGATCAAGCGGCGCGTTCGGCGCGCGGCCAGCCGTTGATCTCCTCGCCCGACGCGAGGCGATCCAGCAGCCAGTCGTAGGTGCGGCGCACGCCGTCCTCCAGCGCGATCGAGGGGGTCCAGCCCAACGCCTGCAGCTTCGACGCGTCGACCAGTTTGCGCGGCGTTCCGTTCGGCTTGCTCGCATCGTAGACGAGGCGGCCTTCGAAGCCGACGACGCGCTTTACCAACTCGGCCAGCGCGCCGATCGACACCTCTTCGCCCGTGCCGATATTGACGTGGCCTTCGGCGGAATAGTGTTTGGCCAGGAAAACCGCGCCGTCGGCCAGATCCTCGACATGCAGGAACTCCCGCAAGGGCGAGCCGTCGCCCCAGACCGTCACCTCGGCGGCGCCGGCCTGCTTGGCCTCGTGAAAGCGCCGCAGCAGGGCGGGCAGGACGTGACCGCCCTCCAGGCTGAAATTATCGCCGGGACCGTAAAGGTTGGTCGGCATCACCGAGATGAAGTCGGCGTCGTACTGCCGGCGATAGGCGTCGCACAGCTTGATGCCGGCGATCTTGGCGAGCGCGTACCACTCGTTCGTCGGCTCCAACGGGCCGGTCAGCAGCGCGTCTTCGCTCATCGGCTGCGGCGCCAGCCGGGGATAGATGCAGGACGAGCCGAGGAAGATCAGCTTCTCCACACCGGCCTCGTAGGCGCCGTGGATCAGATGCGTCTCGATCGCGAGGTTCTCGTACAGGAACTCCGCCGGCCGGGTGTCGTTCGCCTGGATGCCGCCCACCTTGGCGGCGGCGACAAAGACGGCGTCCGGCTTCTCGGCCGCAAGCCAGCCCTCGACCTCGCGTTGACGGCCGAGATCGAGGGTCTCGCGCCCGGCTGTGAGGATCTCGCAGCCCTCGCTCTCCAGCCGCCGGACGAGCGCTCCGCCCACAAGCCCGCGATGGCCCGCGACGAAGACGCGCTTGCCCGAAAGCGGGTAGAGCGGTCGGCCGGCCGGCGCCGTCACGCAGCGCTCCCCGTCGTGCGTTCCGGGATTAGGCCCCGCGGGGCGAAGCGCATCACCAGAAGCAGGATCGCCCCCATCAGCAGATAGCGGGTGTAAGCCGCGCCGGCGACCAGATGCTGGGCGACGGTCGAATCCTCCGACAGCGGGATGGTGATCGTCTGCATGAACCACTGGCCCATCGGCTCCGCCTGGACCCACAGGAACCAGATCACGAAGCCGCCGAGCACGGCCCCGAAATTGTTTCCCGAGCCGCCCAGGATGACCATCACCCAGATCAGGAAGGTGTAGCGCAGCGGGATATAGCTGGTCGGCGTCAACTGGCCGTCCAGCGTCGTCAGCATCGCGCCGGCGAAGCCGCAGACCGCGCAGCCCATGATGAAGGTTTGCAGGTGGCGGCGCTTGACGTCCTTGCCCATTGCGGCGGCCGCGTCGCGATTGTCGCGGATCGCGCGCATCATCCGACCCCAGGGGGAGCGCAACGCGCGCTCGGCGAACCACATGACGATCGCGAGGCCGGCGACGAACAGCACCGCGTAGCACAGCTTCACGAACAGGCTGGCCGCGTCCGCGACGTCGGCGGCGCCGAAGAAGTTCGCCAGACCGATGAACCAATCCTGCTCGACCAGATCGACCTCGTAGGGCACGGGGCGGGGAATGCCGGTGACGTTCTTCACGCCGCGCGAGAGCCATTCCTCATACTTGATGATGGCGATGATGATCTCGGAGATGCCGAGCGTCGCAATCGCAAGGTAGTCGGCGCGCAGCCCCAGCGCGATCTTGCCGATGAACCAGCCCGCGCCCGCCGCGACCAGCGCGCCGATCGGCCAAGCGACCAGAACCGGCAGACCCAGCCCGCCGAGATAGCCGGACAGCGCCGGGTCGATCGCCTCGATCTTGGAGGTCGCCGGGCCGAAGAACTGGCCGATCACGAAATATCCGATCAGCAGCGTGACGATGGTCGCCGGCAGCTTGAACGGCCGTTCCGTCACGCGGCGCACCGCGACAGTGGCCGCGATGGTGCCGAGCAGCGCGACGAAGGACAGGAACAGCTCCCAGCCGGCGGCCTCCCAAGCCGCGCCCACCGGCGGCATGGCGATCAGCACGACCGTCAGGCCGCCCAGCGCCGTGAAACCCATCACGCCGACGTTGAAGAGCCCGGCGTAGCCCCACTGCATGTTCACGCCCAGCGCCATGATCGCGGAGATGACGCAGAGATTGAAGATGTTAAAGGCGACGTTCCAGCTCTGGTAGAAGCCGACGAAGATCAGCACCAGGGCCATCAGGCCGTAGAGAAGGGCGATGCGTTTCGTCATATGACTTTTCCGCGGATGATGCCGGTCGGCCGGATCAAGAGAACGGCCACCAGGATGATGAAGGAGACGGCGAACTTGTAGTCCGTCGACAGCAGCTGCACGAGCCCGTCCGGCGCCCAGCCCTCCGGCCCGAGATAGGCCAAGACCTTGCGGAAGGCGTAGGTCACCATGACCTCCGAGAAGGCGACGATGAAGGCCCCCAGGATCGCGCCCACCGGTTGACCGATGCCGCCGAGGATCGTTGCGGCGAAAATGGGCAGCAGGATCTGCAGGAAGATGAAGGGCTTGTAGGTCTTGTCGAGGCCGTACAGCGTGCCGGCGATCGCCGCCAGCGCGGCCGCGATGATCCAGCAGATGGCGACCACTTTCTCCGGACTGATGCCGGAAAGCAGCGCCAGATCCTCATCGTCCGAATAGGCGCGCATCGCCTTGCCTGACTTGGTTTTCTGCAGGAACCAGAACAGCGCGGAGACGACCGCCACGGCGACGACGACGGTGATCACCTGGGTCTGCTTGATGGCGATCCCCTCGTCCAGGCCCATGGCGCGGCGGCTGTCGAGCGCGCCGATGATGAACCGCTCGCCGTCGGCGAAGCTCTGATCGCCGGGTCCGATAACGATGCGGATCACGCCCGCCAACACAAACATCACGCCGACCGAGACGATCGCCATCACGATGGGGTTGGAGCGCTGCCGGCGATAGAAGCGGAAGACCATGCGGTCGGTGACCAGCGCCATGCCGATCGCGGCCAACACGCCGATCGGAAGGGCCAAAAGGGCGGTGGGGAAGGGGGCGATGCTCACTCCCGCCTCCTGCAGGGCCCAAGTCGCCAGGATGGACGCCATCGCGCCGAAGCTCATCAACTCGCCGTGCGAGAAGTTGGCGAAGCGCAGGATGCCGAAGATCAGCGTGACGCCCAGCGCGCCGAGGGCGAGTTGCGCGCCGTAGGCGGTCGCCGGCACGACGACGAAATTGGCGAAAAGGGCGAGGGCGTTGAGGATCTCCATCGGCTCAGCCCCCCAGGAAGGAGCGCCGCACTTCCTCGTTCGCGAGGAGCGCTTCGCCCGTGTCGGTGAATTTGTTGCGGCCCTGGACCAGCACGAAGCCGTGGTCGGCGATCTCCAACGCCTGGCGGGCGTTCTGCTCGACCATCAGGATTGCGACGCCGGTCTCGGCGATCTCCAGGATCTTGTCGAACAGCTCGTCCATCACGATCGGCGAGACGCCGGCCGTCGGCTCGTCCAGCATCAGAAGCTTCGGATTGGTCATCATGGCGCGGCCCACCGCGACCTGCTGACGCTGGCCGCCGGAGAGCTCGCCCGCCGGCTGGTTGCGCTTCTCCGCCAGGATCGGGAACAGCGAGAAGACGAATTCCTTGCTGTCCGACAGATCGTCGTCGCGGATGAAGCCGCCCATTTCGAGATTTTCCTCGACGGTGAGCGAGACGAAGACGTTGCGGTTCTGCGGCACGTAGCCCATGCCCTTCGGCACGCGGTTCTGGGGGGGCACGTGGGTGATGTCCTCGCCGTCCAGGACGATCGATCCCTCGCGCAGGTTCAGCATGCCGAAGACCGCCTTCATGGCCGTCGACTTGCCGGCGCCGTTGGGGCCGACGACGACCGCGATCTCGCCCTTCTCCACGGTGATGGAGCAGTCGTGGATGATGTCGACGCCGCCGTACCCGCCGGTCATGCCGGTTGCGGAAAGAAAACTCATGCGTCCGCCTTTTTCTTCTTATTGCTGAGGCCGGTGCCGAGATAGGCCTCGATCACCTCCTCGTTGTTCTTCACCTCTTCGATCGTGCCCTGGGTCAGAAGCTTGCCCTCGGCCATCACGATGACCGGGTCGCACAGGCGCGCGATGAAGTCCATGTCGTGCTCGATCAGGCAGAAGGTGTAGCCGCGCTCTTCGTTGAGGCGCTGGATCGACGTGGCGATGGTGTTCAACAGCGTGCGATTCACGCCGGCCCCGACCTCGTCCAGGAAGACGATCTTCGCGTCCACCATCATCGTGCGGCCGAGCTCCAGCAGCTTCTTCTGCCCGCCGGAAAGATTGCCGGCCAACTCGTTCTCAAGGTGCGAGATCTCGAGGAAATCGATCACCTCGCGCGCGCGCTCGCGCACCTTGGCCTCGGTCTCCATAACTTTCCGGAAATTGAACCAGGTGTGGCGCAGCTGTTCGCCTTCCTGCTGGCCGGGGACGACCATCAGGTTCTCGAGCACCGTGAGTGTGGAGAATTCATGCGCGATCTGGAAGGTGCGCAGCAGGCCCTTGTGGAAGAGCTCGTGCGGCTGCAGCGCGGTCACGTCCTCGCCGTCGAGATAGATTTTGCCGGACGAGGGCGGAAAGGCGCCGGCGATGATGTTGAACAGCGTGGTCTTGCCCGCCCCGTTCGGGCCGATCAGCCCGGTGATCGAGCCTTCCTCGATCTCCAGCGACACCCCGTCGACCGCGCGGATGCCGCCGAACCGTTTTTCGACGTCTTCTACCCTGATCATACCGAAAACCGTCCCCGACTACCGCTGGACGCACCCCGACGCGCCCCTTGAAAGAAGGAACGGCCAGGGGATCGCCCTGACCGTTCCTCCCGACACAGATCGGAAAGCCGATCCTTAGTGGTACATGACCGTCGTGAACTCGCCGTTCTCGACGATGGTCTCGCGGAAGCTGCCCGCGGACTCGCCCGGCTCGATCAGCTCCAGCGCGGTGCCGCCGACATAGTCGATGTCGCCGCCGTCCGCCAGGATCTGCAGGGCCTTCTTGAGCTCGCCCGGGAAGATCTTCTCGCCCGGCGCGTTGGCGACCATCATGATCTCGTCCTTGTAGACGGCCGGATCGGTCGAGTTCGCCGCCTGCATGGCCAGCAGGATCAGCGCGGAGGCGTCGTAGGCCTCGGGGACGTAGGGATCGTCGCCCTTGAAGCCCTTGCCCTCGGCCAGCTCGGCCAGCATGTCGGCGCCGGGGCTGTCGGTGCCCGGGTTGGTGCCGATGGAGCCGTCGAGCGCGTCGCCGAAGTGATCGGTCAGCGCCTGGCCGACCATGCCGTCCGGCAGCACGAAACGGTCGAACGCGCCGGTGTCGAGGGAGGCCTGGATCATGCCCTTGCCGCCCTGGTCGAGATAGCCGGCGACGATCAGCACCTCGCCGCCCGCGGCGGCCAGCGTGCCGACTTCGGCCGAGTAGTCGGCCTTGCCGTCCTCATGCGCGGCGACGGCCGTGATCGTGCCGCCCTTCGCCTCGAAGGCGGCCTGGATCGAATCGGCGAGGCCTTTGCCGTAGTCGTTGTTGGTGTAGGTCAGCGCGGCGGTCTTGATGCCGCGACGCTCCAGAATGTCGCCGATGATCTCGCCCTGACGCGCGTCGGACGGCGCGGTGCGGAAGAAGTAGCCGTCGTCCTCGATCGTCGTCAGCGCCGGCGAAGTCGCGGACGGCGAGATCAGGACCATGCCGTTCGGCCGGGCCACATTGTTCAACACCGCCGTGGTGGCGCCGGAGCAGGTCGCCCCGTTGATTCCGGCCACGCCTTCCGAGGTCACCAGACGCTCGGCCGCGGCGGTCGCCGCGGCGGCGTCGATGCAGGTGCTGTCGCCGCGGACCGAGACGACTTTCATGCCGCCCATGAAGACCCCGCTGTCCGAGACCTCCTGGATCGCCATTTCGCCGCCCTCGGCCATCGGCTTGACCAGCGACTCGGTCGGGCCGGTGAAGCCTTGAAGCATGCCGATCTTGACCGTGTCCTGGGCTGCGGCCGGCGCCGCGACGGCGGCCGAAGTGAGCAGGATCGCGAGCATTTTCCTCATGATGTACCTTCCCTGTGTGATGAGGAGTCTTGTTCTATAGCCGCGCAGTATACAGATCGGCGCGGCGGTTTCCACCCGTGCGAAATGGGATTGTCACATTGCCGCGCCCCACGCGCGTCGAGGGCTTTGCGCGTCCGGCGCGATGGCGTAGGCTGTCGCCCGCGCCGTCGGACGCCTGGGCCGAGGGCGCGCCCAGCCGTCAGCCGCCGTCACGTCATTTCAATTTGGGGGATCCATGTCCGGCAGTCTCAACAAGGTCATCCTGGTCGGCAATCTGGGGCGCGACCCGGAGGTCCGCTCGATGCAGAACGGCGACAAGGTCGCCAACCTCGCGATCGCGACGTCCGAGCGCTGGCGCGACCGCGAGGGCAACCAGCAGGAGCGGACCGAGTGGCACCGCGTCGTGATCTTCGGCAAGGTCGCCGAGATCGCCGAGCGCTACCTTAAGAAGGGCTCCAAGGTGCTGATCGAAGGCCAGCTGCAGACCCGCAAATGGCAGGACCAGTCGGGCCAGGACCGCTATTCGACCGAGGTCGTCGTGCGCGGCTTCGGCGGCAACATGACCATGCTCGACAGCGCCGGCGGCGGCGGCGGCGGCGGCTACGGCGGCGGCTCGGGCGGCGGCGGTTACGGCGGCGGCGGCGACTTCCCCGACAGCGGCTCCGGCGCGTACGGGGGCGGTTCCGGGGGCTCTGGCGGCGGCCGCTCCGGCGGCGGGGCCGACTATTCCCAGGATCTGGACGACGATATTCCGTTCTGATCTAAGACCGTCGGACTGGCGTTCGGCGCCCGAATCGGCGCATCACGCGGCCGTCCCGCCGGCCTGGGTTCCTGTAGCCGGTCGCCCGGCGGCCAAAGCGACAATAAAACGATAGCCTTGACGAGGGGATAAGGTCGATGTCCTTCCATGAGGATCGGCGGATCGCGCTTGATCTGCACGACAAGCCGTCTGCGCCCGTTTGGGGGCTGCTCAGCCTGCAGCATCTGTTCGCCATGTTCGGCGCGACGGTGCTGGTGCCCTTGATCACCGGGCTGCCGCCGGCGGTAGCCCTGGTGACCAGCGGGGCGGGGACGCTGCTCTACATCGTCATCACCAAGGGCGGGATCCCCGCCTATCTCGGCTCCAGCTTCGCCTTCATCGCGCCGATCCTGGCGGCGAGCGCGATGGGCGGCGTCGAAGGCGCGTTGGTGGGCTGCATGGCGGCGGGGCTGGTCTATGTCGTGATCTCGCTCCTGATTCGAGCCTTCGGGGTCAACTGGCTGATGCGCCTGCTGCCGCCGGTCGTGGTCGGGCCGGTCATCATGGTGATCGGGCTCGGCCTCGCCTCGGTCGCGGTCGACATGGCGATGAAGGGCGGCGTCGGCGCCGACTTCACCTATAACGGAACCTACCTGGTCACGGCCTTGGCGACGTTGTTGGTCGCGATCGTCTGCGCCACGTTCCTCAAGAATTTTCTCTCCATGGTGCCGGTGCTGATCGGCATCGTGGCCGGCTATCTGATTTCGATCCCGCTGGGACTGGTGGAGTTCTCCCGGGTGGTTGAGGCGCCGGTCTTCCAGGTCCCGCAGTTCATCGTGCCCTTCGTGACCTACACGCCAGAGCTCAATAACGCGATCATCGTCGCCTTCCTGGCCGCCGCCATCGTGCCGGTGGCCGAGCATATCGGCGATCAGATGGTCTTGAGCAAGGTGGCGGGCCGCAACTTCTTGCGCCATCCGGGCCTGGGACGCTCGCTGCTCGGGGACGGGCTTGCGACCCTCCTGGCCGGCGTGCTGGGCGGGCCGCCCAACACGACCTACGGCGAGAATATCGGCGTCGTGGCGGTTACCCGCGTCTTCAGCGTCTTCGTGATCGGCGGCGCGGCCTGCCTCGCCATCGTCTTCGGCTTCATCGGCAAGGTCTCGGCCTTCATCTCGACGATTCCCGTGCCCGTCATGGGCGGCATCTCGATCATGCTGTTCGGCATCATCGCGGCGTCGGGCCTGCGCATGATGGTCGACAACAAGGTGGATCTGGGGATCAAGCGCAACCTGGTGATCACCTCCGTGATCCTGACGATCGGCGTCGGCGGCGCGCTGGTGCAGCTGGGGCCGAACATCGAAGTGGCCGGCATGGCGCTCGCCGCCATCATCGGCATCCTCCTCAACCTCGTCCTGCCCGGCCGCCCGGCGCATGAGGAGAGCGAGCGGATGTTCGAGGCGCTCGGCGACTGAGCGGGGCTGGGGCGAGGGAGTCGTCGCAGGGCCCGATTCGGCGAGTTTTCGCCGCGATCGGGGCCCGCGCGGGCGATGCGGCGAAGGGTTTTTGGGCCGGCGCGGCCCGCGCCTTCGGCGCGCACGTGCAAGTCGTTGGTTTGATTGGGTAAATCGAGCCGGCCGCAACCGGTCTTTTCGCCGCGTTTTGCGGCCTGGGGAGTGTTTTATCCCGGGGCGGTGTGCTAAGACTTGGGGCCTTCGGTCCGCGGGTTCGCGGGAAAGAGGGTTTTGTTTTTACGGCTGTACCAGAGAGTGCCCTTTGAGCGACGACACCCCTGAGCCGGGCGCTGCTGCGCCCCCGCCGATCGACCCGCCTGACGATCCGCCCGCCTCGCCGCCCGGCGCGCCGATGGGCGGCGGGCCGGGCGGTCCCGGCGACGTCTCCAGCGTTCTGATCGAAGACGAGATGCGCTCCAGCTATCTCGATTACGCGATGAGCGTGATCGTGAGCCGGGCGCTGCCGGACGTGCGCGACGGTCTGAAGCCGGTGCATCGCCGCATCCTCTACGCCATGAAGGAGGGCGGCTACGACAGCACCAAGCCCTACCGCAAGTCGGCGCGCATCGTCGGCGACGTCATGGGTAAGTATCACCCGCACGGCGACAGCGCGATCTACGACGCCATGGTGCGCATGGCGCAGGACTTTTCGCTGCGCCTGCCGCTGATCGACGGGCAGGGCAATTTCGGCTCGATGGACGGCGACGCCGCGGCGGCCATGCGGTATACCGAGGCGCGTCTCGCCAAGGCGGCCGAGACGCTGCTGGACGACATCGACAAGGACACGGTCGACTTCCAGCCCAACTACGACGAGAGCGAGCGCGAGCCGTCGGTTTTGCCGGCGCGCTTCCCCAACCTGCTGGTCAACGGCGGCGGCGGCATCGCCGTCGGCATGGCGACCAATATCCCGCCGCACAATCTGGGCGAGGTGGTCGACGCCTGCATCGCCTGGATCGACGATCCCGACATCAGCGACGAAGCGCTGATGGAGCTGGTGCCGGGGCCGGACTTTCCCACGGGCGCCACCATCCTCGGCCGCTCCGGCATCCGGGCGGCCTATACGACGGGCCGCGGCTCCGTCGTCATGCGCGCCAAGATCGACGTGGAGGAGCGCGGCCAGGACCGGCTGCAGCTCGTCGTCACCGAGATCCCCTATCAGGTCAACAAGGCCCGGATGATCGAACGCATCGCCGAGGTGGTGCGCGACAAGACCATCGAGGGCATCGGCGATCTGCGCGACGAAAGCGATCGCGACGGCGTGCGCGTGGTGATCGAGCTGAAGCGCGGCGTCGAGCCGGAGGTGGTGAAGGCGCAGCTGTTCCGCTTCACCCCGCTGCAGACCAGCTTCGGCGTCAACATGCTCGCGCTGAACGGCGGCAAGCCGGAGATGATGCGGCTGCGCGACGTGCTGGAGGCCTTCACCGACTTCCGCGAGGAGGTGATCAAGCGCCGCACCGCCTTCGAGCTCGCCAAGGCCCGCGACCGCGCGCACATCCTGACCGGCCTCATGGTGGCGATCACCAATCTCGACCCGGTGATCGAGCTGATCCGCGCCGCGCCCGATCCGGCGACGGCGCGCGCCTCGTTGATGGGCCGCTCCTGGCCGGCGGCGGAGATCTTGCCTTATCTGGAGCTGATCGACGATCCGGAGGCGCGGATCGAAGGCGAGGAGGCGTGGCTGTCCGAGCGGCAGGCTCGCGCGATCCTGGAGCTTCGCCTGCAGCGCCTGACCGGCATGGAGCGCGAGAAGCTCGAGCAGGAGACCAAGGAAATCGCGGAGCGGATCAAGGAGTATCTCGAGATCCTGGCCTCCCGCGCGCGTCGCTACGAGGTGATGAAGGAGGAGCTGCTCGACATCAAGCAGCGCTTCGACACCCCGCGCCGCACCGTGATCGAAGAGAACGAGTTCGAACACGACATAGAAGACCTGATCCAACGCGAGGAGATGGTCGTCACCGTCACCCACGGCGGCTACATCAAGCGGGTGCCGCTGTCCACTTATCGCGCGCAGCGCCGCGGTGGTAAAGGCCGCACCGGCATGGCGATGAAGGACGAGGATTTCGTCGGCCGCGTCTTCGTCGCCTCGACCCATACGCCGGTGCTGTTCTTCTCCTCCCGCGGGATGGTCTATCAGATGAAGGTCTACAAGCTGCCGCTGGGAAGCCCCCAGGCGCGCGGCAAGGCTTTGGTCAATCTGCTGCCGATGCAGGAGGGGGAGTTCGTCACCACCATCATGCCGCTGCCGGAGGACGAGGAGAGCTGGGACGCGCTCAACGTCATGTTCGCGACCGCATCCGGCGCGGTGCGACGCAACGCCCTCTCCGACTTCACCAACATCAAGGCGAACGGCAAAATCGCCATGAAGCTGGAGGAGGGCGACCGCTTGGTCGACGTGAAGCCTTGCCAGCCGGGCGAGGACGTGCTGCTGGCCACGGCCGGCGCGATGTCGATCCGCTTCCCGGTCGAAGACGTGCGGTTGTTCGCGGGACGCAACTCCGTCGGCGTACGCGGCGTGCGCCTGGCCGAGGGGGACGAGGTGATCTCGATGGCGATCCTGCGCCATTCCGACGCCTCGCCGGACGATCGCAACGCCTATCTCCAGGCGGCGTCGGCCGCCCGGCGCCTCGCCAACCCTGAATATGGCGGTGACGGAGAGGATCGCGCGCGCGACGAAGAGCGCGCGGCCCAGCTTGAGGCGCCGGAGTTCCGGGCGATGCGCGAGAATGAGGAGTTCATCCTCACCATCTCCGATCGCGGCATGGGCCAGCTGGCCTCCGCCTACGACTACCGGGTCACCGGGCGCGGCGGCAAAGGCATCAACAACATGAAGACCCGCGGCGCGAAGGTCGCGGCCAGCTTTTGGGTGGATACCAACACGGACGAGTTGATGCTGGTCACCGACGGCGGCCAGATCATCCGCTGCCGGCTGGACGAATTGACGCCGAAGAGCCGCAACACCCAGGGCGTGCGGCTTTTCGACATCGGCGAAGGCCAACGCGTCGTGTCCGTCGCGCGCTTAACGGACGAGGGCGACGACGGCGAAATGCCGCCCGCCTCGGAGGCGGAGGATGCAGAGGGGCCGGTCGATGCGCCGGACGCGCCGTCGGACGCGGCGCCCGACGCTTCCAGCCGCTCCGAGACGGACGAGTGACGCCGGCGTGATGTCGGCCGGACGCGCGAGGGGGCAAGTCGATGGCGGCGCATGAACGGGTCGGGATCTATCCCGGCACTTTCGACCCGATCACCAACGGGCACACGGACATCATCAGCCGCGCGGCGAAGCATCTGTGCGACCGCTTGGTGGTCTCCGTCGCCGTCAACGCCGGCAAGGGGCCGATTTTCTCGCTGGAGGAACGGGTTGCGCTGGTTCAGGCGGAGGTGGAGGCGCTGTCGCGCACGGGCGGCGCGACGATCGAAGTGAAGCCCTTCAGCGGTCTGCTGATGCATTGGGCCGAAGAGTGCGACGCGAGCATGATCGTCCGCGGACTGCGCGCGGTGTCCGACTTCGAATATGAATTCCAGATGACCGGCATGAACGCCCGCCTGAATACGGAGGTGGAGACCGTCTTTCTGATGTCGTCTGAACGCCATCAGTTCATCTCCAGCCGGTTTGTGAAGGAAATCCGCCAGTTGGGGGGCGACATCTCTCAGTTCGTCAGCCCGCGGGTTATGCGCGCGCTGGATGCGAAGTTCGAGCAGATGGGCCGGGCCAATCGTGCGGGGGATTAGGCCGGCGCGCCGGGCGGTCGCCGCTCCGGCGCTGCGGCGCATCGCCGCCGAGAGCGCCGGCGGGCTGAGCCCGGCCTTGTCCGTTGTCAGCCGACCGGCGCAGCGATAGGGTCCGGCGAATGGGGGACCGCACCGCCTTCTTCACGCGCTGTTTCGACGAACACGCCGACGTGCTGGCCGCGACGCGCGCCGGTTGCGCCGCCGACCTGGATGCGATGGCGGGCGCATGGCTCGCGACGATCCAGGGCGGGGGCAAGATCCTTTTCTTCGGAAACGGCGGCAGCGCCGGCGACGCCCAGCATTTGGCGACCGAGCTCACGGTTCGATTCAAGGCCGACCGTGCGCCGATCGCCGCGTTGGCGCTCACTACCGACAGTTCGACCTTGACGGCGATCGGCAACGATTACGGCTTCGAACGGCTGTTCGCGCGGCAAATTGAAGCGTTGGCGAAGCCCGAGGACCTCGCCCTCGGCATCTCCACAAGCGGTGAAAGCCCGAACGTGCTGGCCGGGATCGCGGCGGCGCGGCGGGTCGGCGCTCGCACGGCCGCATTCAGCGGTTGCGGCGGCGGCGCGCTTGCCGAGGCGGCGGATCTCTGCATCACAGTGCCCAGCGACGTGACGGCCCGGATCCAGGAGATGCACATCCTGGCCGGGCAGATGCTGTGCGCTGCGCTGGAGATCGACCTCGGTCTCGCGCCCGACTGACGGGGGGCGGGGCATGAGCGAGGGCGCCGCGGGCCCCATCCGGGTCTTGCATGTGATCACCGGCCTGGGGCGCGGTGGGGCGGAGCGCATGCTCTACACCGTGTGCGCCGAATCCCGACGCCGGGCCGACGCCGAGCCTCGGCGCGGCGCGCCGATCGCCCATCACGTGGCGTCCCTTCTGCCGGGAGGACGCTATCGGCCGCTGCTGGAGGGGGTCGGCATCCATGTGACGACCGTAGACGCCGGTCAGGTGTGGCGGTTTCCCGCCGCCGTGCTGGCGCTGGCGCGCCTTATCCGGCGCGAGCGGCCCGACGTTCTTCAGGCCTGGATGTATCACGCGAATGTGGCGGCGGCGCTGGCGCTGATGGTGATCCCGAAGGCGGATCGGCCGCGCCTGATCTGGGGCGTACGCTGTTCGGCGATGGAGGTGGAGCGCTACTCCTGGCGGCTGCGGGTCACCCTTGCGCTGCACCGGTTGCTGCGCGGCCTGCCCGATCTGACTGCGGTCAATTCGCAAGCGGGGCGCGACGATCATCTGCGCCTCGGCCTGATCGTCGAGCCGGCGCCGGTGATCGAGAACGGGGTCGACGTCGAGAGTTTCGCTCCGGCGGACGCCGAGAGGCGCGCCGCGGCGCGCCGCGCGCTGAACGCGCCGGACGACGCGGTCGTCGCGCTTACGCTCGCGCGGGTCGATCCGATGAAGGACTACCCGCTTCTGATCGAGACGGCGCGCCGACTGCCGTCGGTCCAGTTTCTGGCGGCGGGCGAGGGCACTGAGCGTCTCGAGGGGCCGCCGAACTTTCGCGGGCTCGGCGCGCGCGACGACACCGCGACGCTGCTGGCGGCGGCGGATTTGCTGATCTCGTGCTCGGCCTATGGGGAGGGCATGTCGAACTCCATCGCCGAAGCGCTCGCCGCCGGCCTGCCGGTGGCGGCGACCGATGTCGGCGACGCGGCGCGCCTCGTCGGCGCGGCCGGACGGGTCGTGGCGCCGCGCGACGCCGACGCCTTGGCGGAGGCCGTCGGCGCCTTGACTGCAGACGAGAACGCCCGGCGGGCGTTGGGCGCGACCGCCGCCCGACGCATGCGCCAAGAATTTTCGATCAGCCGCGCGGTCGATCGCTTCGAGGCTCTTTATCGCGCCGGAGAGGGCTGAGCCCGCGCCTGAAGCCCCCAGGCGGCGGCTATTCCGCCAAGCGCCAGCCAGAAAATTCGCTGATAGAAAATGTCGTGCGGAAGGCTGAAAAGCCCGAAGCAGAGCGCGACCCCGAACATGAAGGCCTGATACGGCCGCTTGGGGCGGAACGCCGCCCGGCGCGCTCGCCAGAGCCAGAAGAGCGGCGGACCGAGCGCCACGGCCAGGCCGACGACGCCGAACTCGGCAAGCAGCCAGATCGGCGTGGAATGGATGACCAGAACGCCGCCGAATTCGCCCAGATCAAGATGCGCGAAGGCGCCGAGCCCGGCCCCGAAGATCGGGTGGGCGCGCCACATGTCGAGGCCGCGTTCGATCGTCATCCAGCGCTCGGACTGGTTGCTGCCCACATAAAGCCTATCCAGCATCGGCGTGGCGGCGTTCGTGCTGGAGAAGAGGTCGACCGCGACTCCGTGCAGCTTGAAGGCCGCATAGACGCCGACGGCGCACAGGCAGGCTTTGACCACGACCCGGCGATCCGTGAAACCCGCCGCCACCGCGAAAAGGATCAGTGAGAGTTCGATCAGAACGCCGGTTTTCGAATAGGTCCGCCAGATCGCGAAGAAGATGACGCCCATCAGAATCGCCAACGCCCAATCGGACGTGCGCCGGGCGAACGCGCGGCTGTAGGCGAGGGCGGCCGCCGCGGCCGCCAGCAATTGGAAGGCGTAGGTGTTTCGGTTGCGGGAGAAGCCCTCGAAATTGGACAGCCATGGCTCGACCACGGCGTAAGTCAGCGCGAGTTCAAGGTGCAGCAACGATACAAGCGCGGTTGCGGCCGCGGCGCAGATCAGAACTTCCGCAAGCCGGCGCAGCCCGTGTTGCCCGAAGCCGTTGACGAGCAGGGCGCCAAGGCTGACATAGCCGAGGATGATCGGCCACCCGGCCAGCCGATTGTTGATCGCCCAATCGATCGGGCCGAAGCGCATATAGCCGAGGACGAACCCGCCCAGCATCATCACGCTCAACGCGCCGAGCCAAAGCAGGAAGCCGCGCGGGACGGGGACCGGAGCGCCGCGCTCGGCGATCAAGAGGATCGCCGCCAGGGTCAGGGTGACGAGCGCCAACGGATCGGCCAGATTGACCGACAGCAGCACTCCGTCCACCTCGACATGAATCTGGAAAAAGACGAGCAAGGCCGCCAAAGGCCCGACCACGGCGATGAAGAGCCGCGTGGGTTGGCGCTCGCCGTCCCGCACGTGCGGCATGGCGGTCTTCGGGTCCGCCGCCGGCGCGCCCGGCCCGGTCTGGAGGCTCGCCCCCGCTTGCGGATCGGATCGGCGCATCACGACGGGTGCGAACAGCAGTACGACCAGCGTCGAGAGGACGCCGATCATGACCGAGAGCGTCAGCGCGCTCTCCGCCGAGATCCCGAGCCGGCCGAACGCGTAAAGCGCGCTGATTTCCCGCACGCCCCAGCCGTTGACGCTGATCGGCAGGCCCGCCGCGAAGGCCACCACGGCCCCCGCCGCGGCCAGTTCAAGCCAGGACGCCTGCAGATCCAGAGCGAAGGCTGCGAGCACGTAACAGGCGATCATCAGCGAATGCGCGGCGATCGTGAGCCCGCCGAGCGCCGCCGTCCGGGCGAGCGCGGCGCGGCTTAGAAGTTCTGCCGCCCATCGGATTTCCCGGCGCCAGCCGAAGACGAATCGGCAAAAGGCCGCAGCCAGCGCCATAGCCAAAATCATATCGACCAGCGCCAAATCCGCGAGGATGTCCTGCAAGGTGGAGGCGTCCTGCAGCAGCAGAAAACCGGCCGCCATGAACAGGCCGCCGATCGCCGCCAATAGCAGGCGTTCCAAGGTCACCAGGCCGGTCAGGGCGCTGGCGCTCAAGCCCGCGCTGCGCAGCACGGCGTGCCGCCCGATGATTGAGCCCACGACGTTGAAGATGATCAAGCTGGACAACAGGCCTGCGACGTTGGCCCGCAAAGCCGTCGTGAAGTCCACGGACAGTCGGCCGAGATAGCGCGTGAGCAGGCGAAGCCGTTGCGCGCCGAGGGCGAGATTAACGGATAGGCAGGCGACGATGGCGATCACGCCGAGCGGGCTGACGCGGCGGACCGTTTCGCCGACCTGTCCGAGGTCGACCGTCCAAAGCACGAGGCCGATCAGCGCCGCAGACACGATCGGCGCCGCGATCCTGCGCAGCCGGATCGAACGTCGGATCACGACGCGGCCTCAGCGCGCCGCGCGGCGGCGGCCCTGGCGGCGGCCCCGAAGAAAATCGCCGTCACGCCCAGGCAAAGCCACCAGCTCTGCCAAAGTCCCACGCTAACGGATCCGATCACGATGATCGCAGCCAGCGCGCCCCGCTCCGGCCAGCCTTTCAGAAGCAAAGTCGCGCTGAAAGCGGCGAAGGCGAGGCCGACGATCCCCAGCGCGCCGAACTCCAAACCGGCCTGCAGCCAGCCGGAGTGCGGATGCAGCGGCAGCGCGGGCGTCCTGCTCAGATAGAGAATGTGGGGCTCGCCGATGCTTGTGCGAAGCTCGATCACGGCGCCGAGCGGCGTGTCGGGCGGGAGCAGGTGCCGCGTGGCGTCGAGACCGTGACCGAACCAAGGCGCTTGCTCGATCAAGTGAGCCGCCGTGCGCCAAACGCCGGCGCGATGGGCGACGCTGTTGAGGCCCTCGTCGAAGCCCCAGGCGGCGACGGCGTCGAAGACCTCGGCGTTGAAGCCGATCAGGGCCGCGCCGCCGCCGAACAAAATCGTGAGCGCTGCGAGCGCTATCCCGCCGGCCGCCGGCCGCAGCAGGTGCGCGACCGCGACGCCGGCGGCTCCGCCGAGCGCAAGCGCCGCTGTAAGACTTCCCGTGAACGGCGCGGCGGCGAGCCCGGCCGCACAAAGAAGGATCGCCGCGGGGGGACTGAGTTTCGGTCCCGCCAGAGCGGCCAGCGGCCAAAACAGAACGGCGAAGCCCAGCGCCGCGCGGTTCGCGATGTTCGCGCGATCCGTCGGGGTCTCGGACAGCGCCTCGATTTCGCGGAAAAGGCCGAACGCCGCTTCCAGCCCGATCAGACCGAGCAGCAACGCAAGGCCGATGAGCGCCGCCCAGCCCAGGCCGCGCGCCGTGCTGTGACGCATCAGGCGTCCGAGCGCGAGCGCTGCGAGCGCGAGCGCCGCCAGAGCGGCCAGCTTCGGGACCCGTGCGAGCGTCGCTTCCGGCGTGGGCGACCAGAGCGCGCTGCAGGCCGCGTAGACGACGAAAAGCGCGAGGGCGAGCGCGACCGGCGTCTTGACGCAGCGCGCCGCCTCCTCGCGCCAGGCGCAGGCCGGGGCGTCGATCGTCCCGGCCGCCGCCGCGAGCAGCAGCGCCAACAGCACAGGCGTCTGCTGAGACGCAAAGAACAGCGTAATCGGCAGGCCGATCGCCGTGAGGCCGGCAAGGCAGGCGCCGGCGAAGCGATGGTTAGCGTCTGGCACGGCGCGGAACCCCAAAGAAGGCCTAGGCGGGGGCGGTCAGTCCGTCGTGGGATCGATGTCCAACCCGTACTCGCCCAAAGTTTTCAGCGTGAAGTTGACGAACAGGGTGTCGTTCTGCTGCCCGCGCCCATTCACCTCAGTGTAACTGCGCGACAGATTGGCGCTGACGATCGTGCACTCGTTCTCCCACTGCAGGCGCCCGTTGACGGAGCGGGTCGCCGCGGCCTCAATATCTCGATTGAACGCGGCGACGGCCGACCATTGCTCGTCGATCCGGCTGGCGACGCCGAGGGACATGAACTCGGAATCGCCGGAAACCAGCCCGTTCCCCTGATCCTCCACGAAGGTGTAATTGCCAGAAACGCTGAAGACCTGGGGACCGACGGACCAATCTAGCTCCTGACGGCGGACGTTTTCATGCAGCAGGTCGCCGCTTCGGAAACGGTAGTCGACCGACCCGTAGTCGGCGAGTTCAAGGGAGAGCGCGCCGACCCAATCGCGCGCGTTGAGGCCGAGTCCGGTGCGCTCGGAGAGTTCGTCGTTGACGCTGCGGTCGATCAGGCGGCCTAGGGTGGCGTTGAGGCCGATCCCGTTGGTCCAATCGAGCCGATAACGCGCCCCGGCGGCCGCGCGGGAGCCGCCTTCGGCGGCGTCCAGGCCGTTCAGGCGCTTATGGGCGAAAATATTGTGTTCTTCGAGTTCGAAGCGGGTCGTATCCTCGAAACTGACCGAGCTCGGGGGCGTCGTGTTCGGAGCGATCGCACCGAAAAGCAACGGCGAGACGGTTTGCGTGGTCTCCGCGCCGTAGCGGACGAAGGGATAAGAGACCTCCATCGACGCTTTCGGCAGGACGAAGCTCTCGACCTCGTAGGATTTCTCGTCCGGCAACCTGCTCGCGTCCCGCTCCACGACATAGGCGTTGGCTTGGGCGGTCGCGAGGAAGTCTGTGCGAAAGCCGAGCGATGACGCCTTGTTGAAACCGTAGCCGGGCATCACCGTCAGGCGATGCGTGTCGTCGTCGTTCTCGACCGAAATCATCCGCGCCTCGGTGTCGAACTGCCAACGCCCGCCGAACCGGTCGGCCTCCCCGCGCCCGCTGTAGAGAAGACGCGGAATCACGTCTTGCTCCCGGTACCCTTCCGGCTTGTCGATGCGCAGCGATTGGATCGAGAGCATTTCCGCCGTCGCGTAGTTTCTGGTCCGGAATCCCTCGACGTTGGCCTTGCTGACCAGTTGCGTCTCCGGCAGGCCGAAGAGCGGATAGGCCCGGTTGTACGACTTGTCGGTCGTACGGTTCAGATCCAGGCCGGCGCGCCACGTCTCGTCGAGATGATAGCGCGCGTCGAGCCGAATGTGGCCGCGCACCTCGCGGTCGCTGATTTCGTCCTCGCCCGGGACCGCCTCATTCTCGGCCTCGGAGCCGGTCACGGGGTCCAGTTCGCCCAGCGAGAAATCGGCTTCTATCTCGCCGCGGCTCAAGCGCTGACGGTACTCGGCCGCCGCGATCACGTCGCCGCTGGATCCGAGCACCGGCTCGACGGTGATATCTTTGCTCTCGTCGATCACCCAGAAATAGCGCGGCTGAAAGAACTGACCCAGGCCGGCGGTCGAGCCGAAACTCGGCGCAAGGACGCCGGATTTGCGCTCTACGCGCGGATCGTAGTGCTGGAAATAGGGCGTGTAGAGGATCGGAACGCCGAAGACCTCGAGCCATGCGTCCTCATACTGCAGTAGGAAACGGTCTTCGTCGTGGGTGATCCGCCGCGCCTTGACCTGCCACAGAGGGTCCTTCGTGGGATCGTCGCGGCAGACCGCGCACGGCGAGTAAACGGCTTTGGCGAGTTCCGTGCGATTGCCGTCGCTGCGCCGCGCGCCGTTGGCGGCGATGCGGGCGTCGTCCTGCAACAATATCCGGATGTTCTCGATGACGCCGTTTTTGAAGCCGTCCGAGGTGATCTCCATGTAGGTGCTGAACATCACCGTGCCGTCGGGGTGCATCAGCACTACGTCGCCGGACGCGCTCAGGACGTCCGCCTCGCGGTTGTAGCTGACGGTCTCGGCGGTCAGCACGTAGCCCGCCTGGGCGATCTCCACGCCGCCGCGCAGAACGGTGACCCCGAGATCGCCGTGATTGACGATCTCGTCTGCGCGGAACAGCGTCTCTTCAGTTTGGGACAGGCTGACGCCCTCGGCGTTTTGCGCCGCCGCGGGAGAGGCCAGGATCGGCCCAGCGAGACACGCCGCGCCCGCCAAGGCGAGCGCGCGCACGCTGCGCGCGAATCCCCGTCGCTTCAACACCGCTGCCGATCTCCCCGTCGCGATCGTCCGCGCAGCCCCTTCTGGACGAGCCGACGCGCCGCGTAGGATTAGCCCTTTCAATGCTTTAAGTAAAGCATGCGCGGATTCGAGTCGTGTCAGGAAATCCGCGGAGTCGCAATGATTCGGCGTCGACGCCGCGGCGGGGTCAGTCGGCCGCATAGGGGGCGGGCGGCGCCGGGCGTCCGCCGTTGCGTCCGCTGAGCCAGATCGCCAGACCCGGCGCCGCCTGCAGCAGCAGCATCGCCGTGAACAGCAAGGCCGCCGCCAAGGCGGCGTCCTGCGCCACGCCGAACCAGCCGAGCGCCGCGACCATCGCCCCTTCGCGAAAGCCCAGCCCGGCGATCGACAGAGGGATCGACGAGCCGAGCAGCGCCGCCAGCGCCACCGCCGCTAGCGCGCCCGGTCCCGGGGACGTCGCACCGGCGGCGGCGAGCGCGGCCGCGATCGCGCCCGCCGCCATCGCATAGGCGAGGGCGCAATACAGCAGGAACGCCGCCAGCACGCGGGGCTTCAGGAAGCGCCGACGCACCAGCCACCCGAACCGAAAGACCTCGCGCGGGGTGCGCCGGCGCCGGTAGGGCGCCAGCAATCGCAGCATCGTCCTCAATCCCGGCGCGGCGGCGAGCGCGAGAGCCGTCACGCCCGCCAGCGCCAACAAGCCCTCCACCGACCCCGCCGCCAGCAGCACCGACCACAGCCCGACATTGACCAACGCCAACGTCCCCACATTGGCGACCCGTTCGGCGAGAACCACCGCGATGTTGCGGCGCAGGCCGCCGAACAGTTTGGTGGTGCGCCAAACCCGCACCACTTCGCCGCCGACGGAGCCTGGGAGCACCAGGTTGAAGCTCAAGGCTTCGAGATAGAGCAAGGCGGAGCGGACGCCGCCGATCGGCTGACCCGCCGCAGCCGACAGCATCCGCCACCGCAGCGCCATCACCAGGCAGAAGCCGAACATGGCCGCCACGCCGAGCGCGAAGGCCCCCCGGTCGATCTGCGCCAGCCGCGTCCAAACCGCCGTCAGATCCGCGTTGCGCGCGATCAGCCAGATCAGCGCGCCGGCGACGGCCAGCTTGAGCGCGATCAGCGCGGCTTTCTTGAGGGCGGAGGGCATCGGGCGCTTTCTCGCGGAATGACGGTCGGCTGCCGCCTTTTATCGGGCGTCGCGCCCAAGAGCAATTGACGCCCCGAACCCGGCCTTCTATTTTCCGCGCCGTCCGCCGGGTCGGCCCCGCGCCGCCCCGACGATCAAGGGCCCGTAGCTCAGCTGGTAGAGCAACTGACTTTTAATCAGTAGGTCACAGGTTCGAACCCTGTCGGGCTCACCATTTTTTCAACGCATTACATTCGACGCTTAAAGTCTTGCACGAGACGGCTGACCTGCCGCCTCATCCCTCGAACAGGCCGGGAAACACCGCCGGGCCGCCCAGGCAGATGCGGTCTACGGCGCGCAGCTGCATGGCGGCGCCCGCGTCGTCGACGCCGTTGACGTAAAGGGCGACGTCGCGGCGCGCGCAGAGTTGGGCGATCTGGCGGAAGCTTTCGGCGACCGCCGCGGGGTCGGCCCCGAACCGCTCTCGGGGTACGCGAATGAACTCGACGTTCCCGGTCTGAGAGACCAGGCGCTGCAGCGCGTTCGATTGGGCCAGATCGACGCCGTCGACGATGGCGCGTTTGATGTGGCTGAAGACGGCGGCGAAACGCTGGCCGTCGCCGGAGGAGAGGGCGCGCACGCCGGTCGTCAGGATCAGCACGTCCGGCTTCAGCGCCTGCACGGCCCCGCGGCCTAACCGGGCGAGCATGGTGGCGTCCATCGCCACGCATGCGGGCGCGCCGCTGTCGCCGCCGGCGGCTTCCGCCGCCTCGATCCGGCCGGTCAGCAGGCTGAGCGCCAGGCGGAATTCCTCAGCTGACGGCTTCTCGCCCAGATCGGACAGCGCATTGGCGAAATCGAGCAGCGCCAGAACGGGGGCGCCGGTCCGCGTCGAGTAGGCGATCTCCAACCCGTAGGCTTGGCGCGTGCGTTTGTCGATCAGCGCGGCGTCGACCGCCTTGCGCGCCGCGGCGGGGCTCTGCACCGCGCCCGGCTCGAGCCGCACGCCGGCGAGCCGCGTCGCGGTGATCGTCTTCTCGATGACGTCCAGCTTTTCCTGCACGTCCATCTCGGCGTCGGCCAGATCGACGGCCGCGCGGCCGACCTCGTAGTCGGGGCCGGCGGCCTTGTTCGCCCGGTCCGACGCCGCGTCGGCGTCGAAGTCGTCGCCGTGCAGCACGGAGACGGTCTGCCGATCGACGCGGAAGGCGCGGCCGCGTCCTTCGGCCGCAAGCTGGACGCTGCGCGCCATGCGGTCGGCGGCGGCGACGATCCCGTCGATGTCGGCCCCTTGCGCCTCCATGTCGGCGTCCAGCGCATAGATCGACAGCATCGGGTCCGCGTAGGCGCCGTCCGCGAGGTCCCGTTCCACGTCGGCCAGGATGTCGGCGACGCTCTCCAGCGGTTCGGCGTCGACCTCGAGGGAGCCGTCGCCTTCGTCCTGCATCGCGAAGACGCGCACGACGCCGGCGTCGCCGCCGCCGCTCAGGCGGGAGAACTTCATCCGAAAGGGCAGGGCGCCGCCGATATGATCGTTGACGCTGATGCGGTCTTCCTGCGGCGCGCCGGACCGCAACACGCTTTCGATCGCGTCCGAAGCGAGCCAAACGTCTTCGCCCGAGATCAGATCGTAGAGGCTGACGCCCTCGATCGCGGTGGGCGACAGGCCCAGGGCGGCGAACGTGTCGCCCTCGCAGCGACGGATTTCGCCCGCCTCCGCGACGTCGAAGAAAAAGCTTGCTCCCGCCTGGATGTCGCCGGCGCCGCGGCTCATGAAGCGCGCTCCATCGAATAGTCCTGACCGTTCACCGCGATGATGAAGTCATAGAACGGCTCCAGAACGCTCGCCTTCTGCAACGGCTTGCGACCGTCGCTGGTCAGCTCGGCCCAGGCGTTGGCGGTGTGCGCCAGCACGCCGATCGACAGCCCGACGGTTATAAAGCTTTGCGGCGCGGTGCGCAGGAATTCCTGAAAGCGGCCGGGGCTGTCCTCGTCGATCAGCGCGTCGAACGCCTGATTGTACTCGATCAGGATCGAGGTGATCTTGGCGTGCGTCGCGCGGATCAGCTTGCGCGCCTTGTCGCGGCGATAGGTGAAACGATCGATGGCGCTCGATTCCATGCCGGTCGCGTCCTTCGGCATCGAATCGGTGGAGCCCAGCCAGCGGTAGAAGCTGCGCAGCTTCACTTCGTAACTCTGATACTGGTATTCGTAATAGTTGATGCCTTTCCAGGCGAACAGGATCTGGGCGGTTTCCGCCTCCTCCAACCGGAAACTGCGAATCAGCTGGCGCGCGCCCTGCGTGGCTTCGCCGCGCCAAATGCTGTCGACCACGGCGGACGTCATCATCCGCGCCGCCTCGTCTTCGCCGCTCTGCTGGCCGCCGTTGACGTATTGTTGGTAGACGTCGACCGCCGAGCCCTGGTTGGCCTTGCTGACCAGCATGGAGATGCGGGACATGACCGGCTTGCGAATGCGCGCCCAGTCGGCTTCCGAAATCTCGAAATAGGCCCCGTTGACCGACCGGTCGCTTTCCAATTCGCGTCGGCGGGACAGCAGCAGGAAGGGATCGAAGGTCGGCAGGGTGGAGAGGACCTCCAACACCTTCTGATCATGCGGCGTGAACTGCTCGCCCGGCTTGACGGCCCCGCGCTTGCTCAGGATCTCGAAAATCTCCTTCGGATCGGCCGAAGTGCTTTCGCCCCCTTCGAGGATGTCCTCGTCGTTGTAGGGAAAGAAGATGCGGGTCGTGACGCCCACGTCGTCGTCGTCGTCCTGGGCGGCCCCCACTTCCTTGAAAAAAATCCCCAAATTGAGAGTGCTGAGATCGAAAAGCGTCCCGGGCACGCCCGATTGCTCGGGGGCGTTCGTGTCGGCTTGATCTCGGTCGGCCGCGGCCTTGACCTTCAGGTCCTGAAACGGCTGTCGCACGTCGAAGCACAGAAATCGCCCCGATCCGAGCAACATCCGCAACGCACGCCTATTCATCCTGCATCATCCGATACAACCGCACCAAACGAACGCTCCCATCTGAAACAGTAAAACACCGTGCGTTGGAATACGCACGAGAAAGAAATCAATTGATGGAAATACCTCTATCGCGGGAGGTTTTGCGCCCTCTGCACGTAATGCCCCGGGCCGGAGCGGGGTATCGTCCGCGCGGCGTCAGCGCTGGGTCGCGACGCCCCCGCGGACGGCCAGATCGCTGACCTTCGTCCATTTAGCCGCTGCCGCCCGATCGCCCGAAAGGCGCGCCTCATACGCGAGTTTCCGCGCCTCGGCCGCCGCGTTCGGACCGTGGGCCCGGAGCAACAAACGCGCCCAAGAGTTGCAGTCTTCCGTATTGTCTCCGCCCATCGCCGTCCCCGCGGTCTAATCCTCTGTCAGAGTAAGGACATTGGCTTCCCGCCGTGCGATCCGGCGCCGGTTCCCAGGCGCGCCGCATCGCTTCAAGGCGCTTATGGTACGCGTCTCTCAACCGGCGCAAAGACTTGGGCGTCTCAGAAAGATGCCTGGGCGTTTCAGGAAGGGGTCGCTGGGCGGTGCGGAGATTTTTACGCGCTCAGCGTCGTGAACCATCGCGGCAAAAGGCCGTCGCTCTGCGGGTTGAATCGGCGCCGCTCGGTCCGGAACGCCCTCGGGCTGCGCCCGAAGGAGTCCTTGAACAGGCGCGAGAAATGCGCCGGGCTTTTGAAGCCGCATCGAAAGCCGATTTCGGCGACGCTCAACCGCGCTTGGGCCGGATCGGCCAACTCGGCAGCGGCGCGGTTCAAGCGCATCCGAAAGAGCTCTTGTTGGACCCCGCCGCGTTCCTTGAAGAGCCGGTAGATGGAGGCGCGCGACAGACCGGCCAAGTCGGCCAGAGTCTCCGGGTTCAGTTCCGGGTCGCCGAGCCGCTCCTGCATCAGGCGGCGAACCCGATAGATGCGCGGATAATCGAGCGCGCCGCGACCGGCGGGAACGCTTTCGCCTTCGTTCATCGCCGCCGCGCACAAATTGATCAGGCCGGTCGAGAAAGCGGCGGCGGCGCGCGGGTCGATGTCGCCCGCCCCTTTATCGAGGCGCAGCATCACGTCACGCAACACCCCCGCCGCGAAACCCTCGCGCGCCAGCGTGCGGCCTTGTTGACTGTCCGGCGCGCGAAGCAGCGGGGCGAGGCGCCGACGCGGTACGATCAGGGTCAGATTGCTGTAGCTGTCGGAGGTGAGCGCCTCGTGCACGTCCGCCAGATCATAGATCGCGATGTCCCCGGTACGGACCGCCACCTCTTGCGCGCCGCGGCGATGCTCGGAGGCGCCGGCGACATAGAGCTGGACCAGATAGTGATCGAGGTCGTCGAGCGCATAGCGGCCGGGTCGACGGAGGAAGCGTTGGCCGTGGCTGTCGCAGCGCACGAATCCGGTCTCGCCGATCAGATAGCTCTCCAGTCGGCTCGACAGGGCGCGATCGGGCAGCGGCGCGGCGCGCTCGACGTCGAAATAGACCGAAATCGCCTCGCGCCAGCGTGCGAAGCGCTCCTCCTGCGGCGCGCCCTCCGTGGTGAAGAGGTCGCGCGGAATGCCCTCTCTCGCTCCCATAGCGTGAAGTGTAGCAATCTTTTGGCGCGACGCCAGCCGTGCTCCGGCGCTCGATCGCTCCGACGCGCGGCGCGCCTCGTCTCGCTTCACTCGCCGCGGAACTCTTCGACCATGTCCTGCAGCATCTCGATGTCGGCGATCTCCAGCACCGAGCCCTTGCGCTTGACCAGTCCCTTGCGCGCCAGGTCGCTCATCACCCGGGCGACCGTCTCGCGGGTCGTGCTGACGCGGCTTGCGATTTCGCCGTGGATCGGCACCGGGCTGATGGTGGAGCGGCCGTCCTCTATGCGCCCCAGCTTGGCGAGCCGCAGGATCTCCGCATAGACGCGGTTGTTTGCGCCAAGCGTGCTCAAATCCATGATTCGCTCGACCGAAATGCGGATGATGCGGGCCAACCGCTGCATCAGCTTGATCGCCACCTGCGGGTGGGCGCACAGCATCTCTTGAAAGGCTGACGGGCTCATGCTGGCGACGGTGGTCGGCGTGACGGCGACCACGTTGGCGGAACGACGCTCGCCGTCGAGCGCGGCGAGTTCGCCGAAGATGTGGCCCGCCTGGATGTCGTCGAAGGCGACCTCCCGGCCGGAGATCGAGTAATTGACCACGCGCACGGCGCCGCGCGTCACGAAGAACACGTCTTTGGAGTCGTCCTGGAAGTCGATGATTTGCTCGTGCGGCGCATAGTTTCGCCAGCGACAGCGCGCTTCGACGGCCCGCAACTCCTCCGCCGTCAGATCGTCGAAGATCGCAATGTCGGAAAGCGAGCGTTGATCCTGCTCGACGGTCATGTCGTTTGGCGTCCCTTGTCCCCACCCCCCAAACGGAGACCGCGAGCTTAGCAATTGGTTGACCCGGATGCGAGCAGGTTGTCGAATGCGCGCTAAAGCCGCATTGCGCGCGGCGGGCGCCGCGTCGCAACGGCGGTTGGGACCTCAGGATTCGCAAGCGCCAATGAATGATTTGCTCGGACGCTTCGTCAGCCGGCGCCGCCAGGGCGGCCGGCGGCCGGACGGGGCGCCGCGCGCGGCGATAGGCCCGGCGGCCGCCGGCGCTCTGTTGACGCTCATCGTCGTTGCGGCCGGGGCGTTCGCCTCTTTCCTGATCGCAGCCGAGATGGACGATACCGCTCGCGCCGCCTGGCGCGATCAGGCGGCGGTCGAGGCCGCGCGCCTCACCGAGTTCACCACCTTGTCCTTGGCCCAGGCGGAAGCCGGCTTGCGCGTCGTCGCCGGCGGTTTCAGCCCGGAGCGGGTCCTGCCGTCCGAGCGCTTTCAGCGGGAGGCGCGTCGAATTCTCTATCGCTATCGGTCGGTGCGCTTCGAGAGCGTGGCGGTCGCGCGCCGGTTCGCCGCCGGCGCGCGCGCGAAGGCCGAGGCGGCGCTCAGCCGTGCGCTTTCGCCGATCGGATTGCCGGCTGCTGAAGGACGCGACCCGGATCTGGACGGCTATGCGGTGACGATGACGCTCTACCGCGACGACCTGCTGCCGGTCGGGTCCGATCTCGCCAGCCACTCGGCGTTGGCGCGCGCGGCCGACGCGGCCTATCTGGCGCCGGGCCAGGTCGCGCTGAGCTCGGCCTTCGAGGGCCGGGCCGAGCGGGGGCGTCCGGAGCGGTTGGCCGCCTTCGCCGCGCGGGTGGAAAACGGCGAAGCGTCGTCCGTGCTGATCGGCGTCTTCGACATCGGCGCCTTCCTGCGCGAGGTGCTGGCGACCGCCGCGCCGGATGGGTTGGTCCTGCGGTTGAGCGAGCAGGCGCGCGGGCCGGACGGGGGCGAGCGGACGACCGCTTTGATCGGCGGCTCGGCCCCGCCGCCGGACACTGCGGCCACCTTCACGCACGTCCAGCCTTTTGGGGAGACCACATGGCGTTTTCAGTGGGACCTGTTGCCGGCCTATCAGGGCGGTCCGGGTCTGGATCTCGGGCGCGCCGTGCGATTCGGCGGGCCGCTCGTCTTCGCGCTGATTGCGCTCTCGCTCGGCCTGATGCTGTTCACCAACCGTCAAGTGGCCGAGCGGGTCCGAGTGCGCACGCAAGAACTCGCCCGCGCGCTTGAAGCCGCGGAGGTCGCCAATCGCACGAAGTCCGAGTTTCTCGCCAATATGAGCCACGAGCTGCGCACGCCGCTTAACGCCGTGATCGGCTTTTCCGAGGTGCTGGAGCAGGAACTCGCCCGACGCGCCGACGCGGGCGAGTTCGTCGACTACGCCCACGACATCAAAGTCAGCGGCCGCCATCTCTTGTCGCTCATCAACGACATCCTCGACCTGTCGAAGGCGGAGGCGGGGCGGCTCGAGTTGAACGAGAGCCCGGCGCAGATCCGGACCGTGATCGACGGCGCGGTGCGTCTGGTGCGCGAGCGCGCGCACACAGCCGGCCTGACGCTGGAGGTGAAAGCGGCCGAGGGCCTGCCGCTGTTGCTGTGCGACGAAAGGCGGGTGAAGCAAATTCTACTGAATCTCCTTTCGAACGCGATCAAGTTCACCGATCGGGGCGGTTTGATCTCGCTTGCGGCGACGCGTGCGGAGAACGGCGATCTGATCCTTACCGTCCGCGACACCGGGCGCGGCATGACGGCCGAAGAGATACCCGTCGCCTTGTCGAAGTTCGGTCAACTGGATCGGACGCACGCCCGGCGCGCCGACGGCACCGGGTTGGGATTGCCTTTGGCCGTCAATCTGCTGGAACTGCACGGCGGGCGGCTTTCGATCGACAGCGCGCCGGGCGTCGGAACCAGCGTCCACGCCGTCTTTCCCGCCAGTCGTCTGGGCGCCGTCGAGGCGATGTTCCACCGGCGCGAGGGTTAAACGAACGCGCCTTCCCCTCGGGCCTTTCGACCCCTATATAGACGAGAGTTTTTCGCATTTGCGAAATGCGGCGAAGGGGATGCAGGCGCGCCATGAAGCACGATCCGCAGACCAATGCGCCGGCCGGCGGCTCGGACGGCGGCGACGGCAAAGGCCATCACGGCCGCGGCCTGCTGGCCCGGCTGCGCGGCTATTTTCTGGCCGGCGTGCTGGTCACCGCGCCGATCGGGATCACCGCCGCGCTGGCTTGGTGGCTGGTGGAGCTGATCGACAGCCAGGTCGTCCCGCTGATCCCCGCCCGCTGGAATCCCGACACCTACTTCCGGGAGTATCTGGGCGTCGAATTCGGTCTGCCGGGCCTCGGACTCGTGGTGCTGGTCGTCGCGATCACGCTGATCGGCTTCCTGGCGGCCGGTCTGGTCGGGCGCTGGGTGTTCGGCATGGGCGAGAAACTGCTCGACCGCATGCCGATCATCCGCAGCTTTTACAAGCTGACCAAGCAGATTTTCGAGACCGTGCTGCGCAACCAGTCCGACGCCTTTCGCCAGGCTGTGCTGGTGGAGTATCCGCGCCGCGGGCTTTGGGCCGTCGCCTTCTTGACCGCCTCCACCAAGGGGGAGATCCGCGAGAAGCTGGCCAAGGACCACGTCAACGTCTTCCTGCCGACGACGCCCAACCCGACGTCCGGGTTCCTCCTCTTCGTGCCGAGCGACGAGGTTGTGATCCTCGACATGCCGGTTGAGGACGCGGTGAAGCTGGTGATCTCCGCCGGCATCGTCACCCCGCCGCGCCAAAGCCCCGCCGAGCCGGACCTGGGCCTGCCCGAGCCGGAGGAGGCGCGCACGCCCGCCGCCACGCGCGATGCGATCGGAAAAGCGCTGGCCGACCGGGGCAGCCGCGAGGACGCCTGAGGCGCCGGCGTCGCGCCCGGCCTGCGCACGCTCAGCCTGAGCGCAGGGTCGCGATCGCTGCGTCCCGTTCGAACAGATAAAGCAAGGTGCGCAGGCGCCGCCCGCGCTCGCCCTCCAACTCCGGATCGCGTTCCAAAATCAGGCGGGAATCGTCGTGCGCGACCGCCATCAGCTCGCCGTGCAGCGCGATGTCGGCCAGGCGAAAGACGGGCAGGCCGCTTTGCCGCGATCCCAGGATTTCGCCGGCGCCGCGCAATTCCAGGTCCTTCTCTGCGATGACGAAGCCGTCTTCGGTCTCGGCCAGCGTCTTCAGACGTTCGCGGGCGGTCTCCGTCATCTGCTCGGAGCGCAGCAGGATGCAGGTGGACGCCTTGTCGCCGCGCCCGATGCGTCCGCGCAGCTGATGCAGCTGGGCGAGGCCGAAACGCTCCGCATGTTCGATCACCATGACGGTGGCTTCCGGCACGTTGACGCCGACCTCTATCACCGTGGTCGCGACCAGGATCTGCGCCGTCCCGTCGGCGAAGCGCGCCATGGCGGCGTCCTTGTCCGGACCCTTCATGCGGCCGTGGACGAGGGCGGTCTTCTCGTCCCCGAAGCGCGCCCGCAGGTCGGCGTAGCGCGCCTCGGCGGCGGCCATGTCGCTGGTTTCCGATTCCTCGACCAACGGGCAGACCCAGTAGATCTTGGCGCCCTCGCGCATCTGACGCTCGATTCCGGCGACCACCTCCTCGACCCGCGGGGCGGCGACCACGACGGTCTTCACCGGTTTGCGACCCGGCGGCTTGTCGGTGAGGCGCGAGCTGTCCAGGTCGCCATAGGCCGACATCATCAGCGTGCGCGGGATCGGCGTCGCCGTCATCACCAGCATGTCGACCGCCTTGCCCTTGGCCGCTAGGTTGAGGCGCTGGTGCACGCCGAAGCGATGCTGCTCGTCCACAACCGCCAACATCAGGCGGTGGAAGATCACCTCCTCCTGAAACAGCGCGTGGGTGCCGACGATCAACTGGATCTCGCCGCGCGCCAACTGCTCCAGCAGCGCGGCCCGGCCCTTGCCCTTGTCGCGGCCGGTCAGCACGGCCGCCTTGACGCCGGCGGCGTCGGCCAGCGGCTTGATTGTCTCGAAATGCTGGCGGGCCAGGATTTCCGTCGGGGCCATCAAGGCCGCTTGTCCGCCGCATTCGATGACGTTCAGCATCGCCATCAGGGCGACCACCGTCTTGCCGCTGCCGACGTCGCCCTGCAGCAGGCGCAGCATGCGGGTCTCGGCCGCCATGTCGGCGCCGATCTCCTGCAACGCCTGGATTTGGCTGCCGGTCAGCTCGAAGGGCAGGGCGGAGAGGGCCTTTTTGCGCAGGCGCTTGTCGCCCTGGACCGATCGCCCGCTTTGCCGCTTCGCCCGCCGGCGCATGATGGCCAGCGCCAATTGGTTCGCCAGCAGCTCGTCATAGGCGAGCCGCTTGCGCGCCGGCGAGAGCGGCGACAGCGCGCCCTCGCTCGACGGCGCGTGCGCCGTCTCCAAGGCCTCGCGCCATCCGGGCCAGCGCTCGCGGTCCAGATAGGCGGGGTCCAGCCATTCCGGCAGGTCCGGGGCGAGATCCAGGGCCTGACGCACATGCTTGTGGATCACCTTGGGCGTCAGGCCGGCGGTCAGCGGATAAATCGGCTCGATCCGCGGGATCTCGTCGCGCTTGTCGGCGGGGACGATGTAGTCAGGATGGACGATCTGCTTGCGGCTCCCGTAGGTTTCCACCCGCCCGCTCACCGCGACGCGCTCGCCCTCCGGCAGGACGCTGCCGACATAGCGCTTGTCGGCGTGGAAGAAGACGAGCGTCACGAACCCCGTCTCGTCGCGCAGCAGCACGCGGTAGGGCCGCTTGCGGTCCGCCGGGGGCTCGTGCTTGTCGACGATCGCGCTCAGCGTCGCGATCCGGTCGGGAAGCGCGGCCTGGACGCTCTCGACCTCGCCGCGGTCGATCACCTCGCGCGGGAGATGCCACAGCAGATCCACCACCTTCGGACCCGCCGCCTTCTCCAGCAACGCCGCGATCCGCGCGCCGACGCCCTTCAGCGCGGTCACGGGCGTGAACAGGGGAAAGAGGATTTCGGGACGCATGACGGGCGGCGCTCACGCTTGGCTGGACGGCGTCCAACCTAGCGCCCCGGCTTCGGCGGCGACAAGGGCGGCGGTCGGGCCGGAACGGGTCCGGGGCGCCGAAAGGGCGGCGGGCGAGGTCCGGCAAACGGCGTCACCCCGGCCTTGCGCAAGGAGGACGGCGTCCGCCGGTTTACCTGACCGCCCCCCGGCGCTATATCCCCTCGCGCGCGATCAAAGCGGACGGGAAGCAAGGACGGCGGAGCGATGGATCCGGTGAACGACAATAGCGCGGGCGAGCGCGGCGCGCGGGTGCGCAAGCTGATGTTCCGCGCCTGGCATCGCGGCACCAAGGAGATGGACATTCTCCTCGGCGGCTTCGCCCAGGCCCGAATCGAGGGAATGAGCGATGCGGAGCTCGACGCCTTCGAGGCGCTGCTGCACATCCCGGACCAAGATTTCTACAACATGCTGGTCAAGGACGGGCCGATCCCGCCGGTCTACGACACGCCGATGATGCGCGAGATCGTCGATTACGCCGAAAGCCGCTTCTCCTGACCGCCTCCGTTCAAGAGACCGCCTCTCCCATGACCGATTTGCGCGCCCTTTTCGCCCGGCCGGGCCGCGGCGTCGTCGCCGGCGCGCCGGAAGGCGCCGACGCGCTGGCGATCCTGCACGCCGCGCGCGCGGCCGGCCGCGCCTGTCTGTTCGTGGCCCGCGACGAAGGCCGCATGGCGGCGACGGCGGAGGTGCTGCGCTTCCTCGATCCCGAGGCGTCGGTGATCGAGGTCCCGGCCTGGGACTGTCTGCCCTACGACCGCGTGTCGCCCAACAGCCACTCGGTGGCGCGCCGCCTGGAGGCGCTGACCCGGCTCGCCGCCGAGGGGGCGGACGCGCGCACGATCGTGCTGACCACCGTTGCCGCGGCGACCCAACGCCTGCTCGCCCGCGACCGGCTGGCCGACGCGGCGCTGGTCCTCAAACCGGGCGACGACGCCTCGATGGAGACGCTGACGGCCTTCTTCGCGCGCAACGGCTATCGCCGGGCGGACACTGTGCGCGAGCCGGGGGAATTCGCGGTGCGCGGCGGCATCCTGGACGTCTTCCCGCCCGGGGAGCCCGAGCCCCTGCGCCTCGACTTCTTCGGCGACGAGCTGGAGACCGTGCGCCGCTTCGACGCGATGAGCCAACGCTCGACCGGCGAGGCCGAGCGCTTGAGTCTAAAGCCGGTTTCCGAGGTGATGATGGAAGGCGACAGCATCGATCGCTTCCGTCAGAACTATCGACAATTGTTCGGCGGCTCGACCGAGGGCGATCCGCTGTTCGAGGCGGTGAGCGAGGGCCGGCGCCCGCCGGGCGTCGAACACTGGTTGCCGCTGTTTCACGAACGGCTCGAGACCCTGTTCGACTACCTGCCCGACGGCGCGCCGGTTCTGCTCGACCACCAGGCCGACGAGGCGGTGGAAGCGCGCCTTGAGATGGTGCGCGACCACTACGCCGCCCGGCGCGAGGATCTGGAGATCGCCCAGAAGCGGAAGGACGCCGACGCGCCGCCGCTCTACAAGCCCCTGCCGCCGGAGAAGCTCTACCTGACCGATCAGGAATGGGGCCAGGCGTTGGACGCCCGCGCGCACGCGCACCTCACCCCCTTCGCAGCCGACGCGGACCTGACGGCGAGTCCGGAGACCGGCGAGATCATCGATTTCGGGGCGCATCGGATGGTCGATTTCGCGGCCGCCCGCACTGATCCGCACGTCAACCTCTACGAAGCGGTGGCGGAGCGCGTACGCCGCCAGACGGGCAAGCCGACGCTGATCGCCGCGGCCAGCGAGGGCTCGCGCGAACGCCTGAAGCTGCTGCTCGGCGAGGCGGGGCTCGGCGATCTTCCCGGCGTGTCGCGCTGGTCGGAGGCGTTGGAGCGGCCGCCCGGCCGGGCGTCGATCGCGGCGCTCAACATCGAGCGCGGCTTCGAGACCGACGCGATCCAGGTCCTGACCGAAAGCGACATCCTGGGCGAGCGCATGGCGCGCCCCGCGCGGCGCCGGCGCAAGGGGGAGGAGTTCATCACCGAACTCTCCGCCATCGAGATCGGCGACGTCGTCGTCCACGTCGACCACGGGATCGGACGCTATGACGGGCTGGAGACGCTGACCGTCGACCGCGCGCCGCACGACTGCCTGCGCCTGATTTATCACGGCGGGGACAAGCTGTACCTGCCGGTCGAGAACCTGGAGGTCCTGACCAAATACGGCTCCGAGGAGTCGGAGGTGCAGCTCGACCGTCTCGGCGGGGCGGCGTGGCAGGCGCGCAAGGCCAAGATCAAGGAGCGGGTGCGCGAGATGGCGGACCAGCTCCTCAAGGTGGCCGCCGCGCGGGAGCTCAAGAAGGGCGACCGGCTGCTGCCGACCGAAGGCGCCTATGACGAGTTCGTGGCGCGCTTCCCTTATTCGGAGACCGACGATCAACTGCGCGCGATCGAAGATGTGGCGGAGGACCTGCAGTCCGGCCGCCCGATGGATCGCCTGATTTGCGGCGATGTCGGTTTCGGCAAGACCGAGGTGGCGTTGCGCGCGGCCTTCCTGGCGGTGATGAACGGCTTTCAGGTCGCGGTCGTGGTGCCGACGACGCTGCTGGCGCGTCAGCACTTCAAGCTGTTCAAGGAGCGTTTCGAGGGGCTGCCGGTCAAGATCGGCCAGCTCTCGCGTCTCGCCTCAACCAAGGACGCCGCCGCGACCAAGACGGGCCTGAAGGACGGCACGGTCGACATCGTCGTGGGCACCCACGCGGTGCTGTCCAAGGCGGTTGAGTTCCGCGAGTTGGGCCTGATGATCGTCGACGAGGAGCAGCATTTCGGCGTCGCCCAAAAGGAGCGCTTGAAGCAGCTGCGCGCCAACGTCCACGTGCTGACGCTGACCGCCACGCCGATCCCGCGCACGCTTCAGATGGCGCTGGCCGGCGTGCGCGACATGTCGATCATTGCGACCCCGCCGGTCGACCGGCTGGCGGTGCGCACCTTCGTACTGCCCTACGATCCGATGGTGCTGCGCGAGGCGATCCGGCGCGAGCGCTTCCGCGGCGGCCAGATCTTTTACGTCTGCCCGCGCGTCGCCGACCTCGACCGGGTGCGCGAGCGGCTGCGCGAGCTCGCCCCCGACGCCGGGGTCGCCATGGCGCACGGCAAGATGAGCGCCAGCGAGCTCGAGGCCGTCATGGGCGACTTCATCGACGGCAAGTACGACGTGCTTCTCTCCACCAACATCGTCGAGAGCGGCCTCGACATCCCGAACGCCAACACGATGATCGTCCACCGCGCGGACATGTTCGGCCTCGCGCAGCTCTATCAGCTGCGCGGGCGCATCGGGCGCGGCAAGCAGCGCGCCTATTGCTACCTGACGCTGCCGCCGGGCCGGCTCCTTAGCGAGACGGCGAAGAAGCGGCTCGACGTCATGCAGACGCTGGACGGGCTCGGCGCCGGTTTCACGCTGGCGAGCCACGATCTCGACATCCGCGGCGCGGGCAACCTGCTCGGCGACGAGCAGTCGGGCCAGGTACGCGAGGTCGGCGTCGAGATTTATCAGCGCATGTTGGAAGAGGCGGTCGCCGCCGCGCGCGACGAGGTGGCGGCCGAGGAGGTGGAGGAAACCTGGTCGCCCGCCATTACCATCGGCGCGCCGGTGCTGATCCCGGAGAAGTACGTCAGCGACCTGTCCGTGCGCCTCGGCCTCTATCGCCGGCTCTCTGCGCTGACCGACCGGCGGGAGATCGACGCCTTCGCGGTCGAACTCGTGGATCGCTTCGGTCCGCTGCCCGCCGAGGTGGAGAACCTGCTGCAGGTCGTCGCCATCAAGCAGGCCTGCAAACGCGCGCATGTGGAGAAGCTGGACGCCGGTCCGAAGGGCGCCGTCGTCGCCTTCCGCAACAACGACTTCCCCAACCCTCAGGGGCTGATCGGCTTCATCCAGAAGTTCGCAGGCTCGGCCAAGCTGCGCCCCGATCACAAGCTGGTCGTGATGCGCGATTGGGACGGCGAGGCCGACCGCCTCAAAGGCGCCCGCCAGCTCGCCGACCGCCTGTCGGAGATCGCGGCGGGGTAGGGACCCGGTCCGACGGACCGGCTGATCGCACGGGCGGCGCCTGCCTCGGTTGGCCCGGAACAGGTCCGGGCCGACGAATTCAGCTCCCTCCGCTGCAGGCCCGTCCCCCCGAGCGCGTCGCGGGCGAACGGCGGCGCCGCCTTGAAGCGCTGGGCTTGCGCGGCTATAGCAAGGGCCGCCCACCGATGCAGCCAGGAGAGACGCTTCCATGACCGCCATTCTCGACGTGCACGCCCGTGAGATTCTCGACAGCCGGGGCAATCCCACGGTGGAGGTGGATGTAGTGCTGGAGAGCGGCGCCTCTGGCCGCGCGGCCGTGCCCAGCGGCGCCTCGACCGGCGCGCATGAGGCGCATGAGCTGCGCGACGGCGGCGCGCGCTACGGCGGCAAGGGCGTTCGCGACGCCGTTGATGCGGTCAACGGCGAAATCTTCGATCTGCTCTCCGGCCTGGACGCCGAGGATCAGGTCGACCTCGATTCTAAAATGATCGCGCTCGACGGAACGCCCAACAAGGCGCGGCTCGGCGCCAACGCGATCCTGGGCGTCAGCTTGGCGGTCGCCAAGGCGGCGGCCGAAGACGCCGGCCTGCCGCTTTATCGCTATGTCGGCGGGGCCTTCGCGCGCACCTTGCCGACGCCGATGATGAACATCGTCAACGGCGGGGCGCATGCCGACAATCCGATCGACTTTCAGGAGTTCATGATCGCGCCCGTCGGCGCCGACAGCCTGGCCGAAGCCGTCCGTTGGGGCGCGGAGGTCTTTCATGCGCTGAAGAAAGGCCTGACGCAGGGCGGCCACAACACCAATGTCGGCGACGAGGGCGGATTCGCGCCGGATCTGAAATCCGCCGACGAGGCGCTCGACTTCATCATGAAGGCGATTGAGACGGCGGGCTACAAGCCGGGAGCTGAAATCGCGCTGGCGCTCGACTGCGCCGCGACCGAGTATTTCGCGGGCGGCAAGTACGAGATGGCCGGCGCGGGCAAGTCCTTGGACGCCGCCGCCAACGCCGCCTACCTGAAGCAGCTGGTCGACGCCTACCCGATCGTCTCAATCGAGGACGGCATGGCCGAGGACGACTGGGAGGGCTGGGCCCTGCTGACCCGCGAGATCGGCGATCGTTGCCAGCTGGTCGGCGACGATCTGTTCGTCACCAATCCGGAACGGCTGCGCCGCGGGATCGAGGGCGGCGTGGCCAATTCAATCCTGGTGAAGGTCAATCAGATCGGCACGCTGAGCGAGACGCTGGAGGCGGTCGAGACCGCGCACCGCGCCGGCTACACGGCGATGATGTCCCATCGCTCGGGCGAGACCGAGGACGCCACCATCGCCGATCTGGCCGTCGCCGCCAATTGCGGCCAGATCAAGACCGGCTCGCTCAGCCGCTCCGACCGGATCGCGAAGTACAATCAGCTGATCCGCATCGAGGAGGGCCTGGGTGCGGCGGCGGCCTATGCCGGAGGCGCCGCCTTCAAGCGCTGAGCCTCATCACCGTTCGCCCGTAGAAAAACCCCGGGGCGGCGAGAGCCGCGCCCGGGGTTCGTCATCTGATCGATCGCTTACGTCGCCCGGCTTTAGCCGAAGACGCCCGCAAGCGCCCCGAAGTTCGCGGCGATCGCGGCGGCCGTGATGACGGCCGAGCAGAAGATGGTGTCCATCGGATCCTCGTTTGCTTGATCTGAACGGCGCGATCCCTGCGGACGCAGGGCTCGGCGGCCGATGACCCGTCATAGATCGACCGCGCAGGCGTGAACCGCAAGACGGTCATGTTGCAGCGCAGCATTGCAAGTTCCGCATGGCCCCGCCGCGCCGCAAAGCAAACGGCCCTGCCGGATCTCTCCGACAGGGCCGTTTCGCCGAGATGTCGGAGGGCGGCGGACCGCCCTCCGTTCCCCTCTCGATCGGGATCAGGACGAGTAGTACAGCGCGAATTCAACCGGATGGGTCGTGTGCTCCAGGGCGTAGACCTCCTCCCACTTCAGATCGAGGTAGCCGTCGATCTGATCGTCGGTGAAGACGTCGCCCTTCTTCAGGAAGTCGCGATCCGCATCCAGCGATTCCAGCGCTTCGCGCAGCGAACCGCAGACGGTCGGGATGTCCTGCAATTCCTCCGGCGGCAGGTCGTACAGATCCTTGTCCATGGCTTCGCCCGGATGGATCTTGTTCTGGATGCCGTCGAGGCCGGCCATCA